>NZ_CP006644.1:4727500-5472500 GCF_000512205.2 Sphingomonas sanxanigenens DSM 19645 = NX02 | reverse complement strand
CCGTAGCGATCACCATACCAATAGGCCGGCGCCTCGGGCAGTTGCAGCCGCTCGATCGTCCAGGCGGGGAAGCTGCTGGTGACGTCCATCGGCCAGCAGTCGATCCGCAGCGCCGGATCGGGGCTTGCCGGCAGCGCCGCCGCGGCCTCCTTGTTGAGCCGCCCCGCCACCGCCTGCGTCTGCGCCGCGGCGAATCCGGTGCTGCCGCCATTCTTCACCGTAAGCCAGGCGAACAGGTCGAGGCTGGTGCCATCCCCCCCGATCCGCGCAACATAGGTCGCGGACCAGTCGAAGCCCTGCGCGAGGTAGGAGAGTTGCACCGTGACCGTCGCCGCCTTCGGGCTTTCGGTCACCACCGACAAGGTCGGCTTGGCCGACAGCCCCTCGGGCACGCGCGCATAGACGGTCGATTCCGGCAGTCCCGAGCAGCGCAGCGCCTCGACGCCAGCGGGCGTGGTCAGCACCACGCCGCCATCCGGCCCCGATTCGACCACCGCCGGTTCGGCGCGGCGCTGCCCCGTCACCGGGTCGGTCCGCCGCAGCACCACGCGGCGCTTGAGATGGGCGTCGATCAGCGCCGCGGGGGAGAGCAGCAATGCGTCGCGATTCTTCTCGTTCACGTCGCGCGGCAGGCCGGTGACGATCGCGGTTTCGGGCATCATGCCCTGCGAAACGCCCTCGAAGCGGATCACCGCGCGGCCGGCGGGCACGCGGATCGTCCGCGTCTCGGTGACCAGCGCATAGCCGGTCGGCCAGCCGGCGTCGGCATTCGGCGCCGGCTGGGGGTCACGATAGAGCGTGACCGCGACCTTATCGATCCGGTCCGAGTCGACCACGGTTTGGGCCGCCACCGGGGCCGCGACGAACAGCGCCGCCGCCGGCATCAGCCAGAGGCATGCGCCGCGCGTCATTCGCGCTCCAGCTTCAGGGTGAAGCGCAATGTCGCCGCGCCATTGGCGGGCACGGTGGTGCGCCACAGCGGCTGCCCCTTGCGCTGCCCGAGCGTCTCGCTCGCGGACGCGAGCCGATAGGGAATGGCCAGTTCGAAGGTCACCGGCACCGGCTTGGCATTGGTGACCCGCGCCTCATAGTTCTGGCGCTTGCCGCGCCGCGGGTGCGCGGTGATCCGATACTGCACCTCGGGGCTGTCGCCGATCGCGAGTTCCACCTCGTCGCCGATCGCGCGGTCGTCGAGCCGCGCCTCGCCGACCAGCAGCGATTGGGTGCCGTCATCCTCGAAGATCGACACCGCGCCAGCCGGCAGCGGCAGGCCGAGCCCCTGGCCCGTCTTGTTCTCGGTACGCAGCACAAGCGACGCGCTCTCCGGGCCGGGCTGGTTCTCGTCCGCATACGCCGGCAGCTCGAACGACTCGAACGCGGCGCCATAGATGCGCTCGAAGCGAACGCGCTTGCGGTCGATCATCGCCACCTGCTTGCGGCTTTGCGCGGCGACCGTCACCGGCTCGGGAATGCGATAGAGCTTGAGGTCACCCAGTTCCTCCTGCTCGGCGACCATCACCGCCACCGGCGCGGCGAGCATGCCCCGTTGCAGGCGTTGCGCGGTGACGACGATCTCTTCCGCGCGTTCGTCCATCGCCATCGGCGCCGGAGGAGGCGGCGGTGGCGGGACGGGGTCTCCCCATCGCGGATGCGTGCTGGTGATATCCATCGGCCAGCATTGCAGGCGCAGATCGGGCGCCGGGCTCCGCGGCTGCGGCGCCCTGCCCTCGCGATTGGGCAGCCCCGCCACGGTCTGCGTGCGCGCGTCCGCGAACCCCTCGCTGCCGCCGTTGACGATCGTCGCCCAGGCGAACAGATCCAGCGTCTCGCCATCCGGTGCGACGCGCGCAACATAGCTCGCCGACCAGTCGAGCCCTTCGGCGAGATAGGAAAGCTGGATCGTCGCGGTCGCCGCACCGGTACTGTCGGCGACCACCGACAGGGTCGGGCGCGCGGAAAGATCGGCGGGCACGCCGGGATAGGCCAATGTTTCCGCCAGCCCCGAGCAGCCAAGCGCCTCGACGCCCTCGGCCGTCGTCAGCAGCACCCCTCCCCCAGGCCCCGACTGGATCACCGCATCCTGTTCGCGCACCGCACCGGTCGCGCGGTTGGTGCGGCGCACCGTCACGCGCCGCTTGAGATACGCATCGACCAACGCTGCCGGCGACAGCAGCCGCGCATCGCGATTCTTCTCGACGACCTGCCGCGGCAATCCGGTGACGATCGCCGATTCGGGCAGCATCCCCTGCGACACGCCCTCGAAACGGATCACCGAGCGGCCCGCCGGCAGCCGGATCGTCCGCGTCTCGGTGATCAAGGCGTAGCCGCCGGGCCAGCCCTGGTCGGCGCGACGCTCCATCGGCGCATCGCGCCGGAATCGCGGCTTCGGCTGCGGCGCGCGATAGACCGTCACCGAAACCGCATCGATGCGGTCGGACGTGACGACAGTCTGCGCGGCGGCAGGCGCCGCCACGACCATCGAGACCGCCAGAACAGCAAGGCCGCGGGCCATCGCGTCAGTACCGGGTGTCGAACACCACCGTGTAGCCGGCCTTGCCATTGGCGGGCACCGGCACCTTCCATTCCATCCGGTCGGCGGAGACGCGCTGCCCTTCGAGCGTGGCGGAAACGATGCGGACATCGCCCCACAGCCCGTCCTGCCCGGCTTCGACGGTGACCTGATCGGCGCGGGCATTGCTGAACTCATAGCGCATCTCGGTGCGCCAACGCTTCGACGACAGCCGTTCGCGCTTCACCACCGTGGCGGTGCCCTTCACGTCGAACGCCTCGCCGGTACGGATCGCCATCTGCGAGCCCATCGGCGCGGCATCGACGCGGCTCTCGCCGATGAACTGCGGATCGCCGCGCGCGTCGCGCATATAGACGCGAATCGTGCCCTGCGGCAGCTGGTCGCCCAGGCCGCCCTGCTTCGAGGTCGAGAATTTGAGCACGGTCGCAGCGCTGCGGAAGTCGGTATCGCTGCCCATCCAGCGATTGTTCCACTCATAGGCCTTGCGGGCCGGCGCGCCCTTCACGTCGAGGAAGCTCACCTGCTTCTGCTGCGCGTTGGCGATCGTGGTGCGTTCGGCGAGCGGATAGAGATAGAAATCGCCCAGCCGCTCGCGCGCGCCGGTCTCGGTGCCGGCCTCCTCGATCGTCGCATCGCCGAGCTGGCCGAGCCCGCGGCGACCGCCGCCGGCGTTGGGGTTCGCCGCGACCAGCAGCACATCGGCGTTGCGATAGCTGGTGCCGGTGTTGTTGGAGAGCGTGACCCAGCCCTGCATGTCGATCGCGCCCTTGGCCTCGTCGAACAGCATCACATAGTCGCTGGTCCAGCCGAGGCCCGGGGTCAGATAGCTGAGCGCAGCAGGGATCCGGCCGGCCTGCGCGACCTGCAGGGTCACCGACAGGGTCGGGCGCGCGCGCAGATTTTCGGGCACCTTGTCGAACACCACGCGGACGGGCAGCCCATCGTCACGCAGCACCTCGATGCGGTTGCCGATCTGGAGGACGATGCCGCCATTTGCGGCGAGCACCCTGGCCTGTTCGCGCGTCTCAGCGCCGGTCGCCGGGTTGGTGCGGACGATCGTGACGACCGACCCCACCGCCTTTTCCATCAGCTTGTCGGGCGAGAGCAGGTCGAAGTCGAAATTCTGCTCGACGATGCCGAGGCCGGGGCCGGCGAGCGACACCGTCTCGGCGCGGATCTGCGCTGAGACGTCGGGAAATTCCTGGCGCGTGCGGCCGGCGGGAAGGCTGAGTTCCCGCACATCCTGCACCAGCGCCTGGCCGTTCTGGTAGATCGTGACGGACACGTCACCCTGCGCGCTGCCGACCACGTCGGGGGCGGGGGGCGGAGTCACCGCCGTCTGGGCAAATGCCTGACCTGCCGCGGAAAACATCAGTGCGGCAACGACGAACGACGACTTACGCATCAACGGGCACCCCCTCGATTATCCGAGGGTGATGCCCGCTTTGATGCGTTTTGCGAAGCCCTATTTCGGGCTTCGACTCAGACGACCGGCGCGTCGCCCTCGGTCTTCCGCGGACGGCCGCGACGACGCTTCGGCGTTTCGGCCGGAGCCTCGGTGGTGTCGGCTTCGGCGTGCGTGCCGTTGCCCCCGTTCAGCGGCAGCTCGGCAGCCGCCGGGGCGGGCGCCGCAGCCGGTTGGGGTTCGGGCGCTGCGAAGGCCGGCGGCAGCACCGCGGCGTCGATCGCATGGCTCTCTTCCGCATCGCGACGACGCGGCGGACGGCCACGGCGCGGACGGGGCCGCTCTTCTTCCTCGGCCGGGGCAGGCGCAGCCGAGACGGGTTCCGGCGCGACCGCCGGCTCCGGGCGACGCTCTTCGCGCTGGAAGCGCGGTTCGCGGTCGCCGCGAGGTTCCCGTTCGGCACGAGGTTCACGGTCTGGACGGGGTTCGCGCTCCGCGCGCGGCTCCCGGTCCGCGCGCGGCTCACGCTCGCCACGTGAATCACGGTCGCCGCGCTGCTGCTGGCCGTTATAGGGCTGGCGCTGTTCGCGACGCTCGGGCTGCTCGCGGCGGACGAACTCTTCGCCCTCGGCCTCGAACGACGCACCATCGTCGTCACCCTCCTCACCATCGGAGTAATCGTCGCGCTGGCGGCGATTCTCTTCGAAGCGCGAACGGTTCTCGTTGAGCACGCGGAAATAATGATCCGCAAACTGCGAGTAATATTCGAACATCACGCGATCGCCCTGGGTCTGCGCGTCGCGCGCCAGGGTCTTGTATTTCTCGTGCAGCTGCGCAGCATTGCCGCGCGCACGATTGTCGATGCGGTTGCCGCTTTCGGGACCGCGATTGGGGTTACTCCCCTGCGGCCGCTGGCCGCCACGGCCGCGACGGCGGCCGGCCTGACGATTGTTGATCAACTTCTTGCTGTCCTCGTCTTCGAAACGTCACCAGCTCCCGATCGAACGGATATAGCCAGACTCCCGGATGCAGACCGCCCTTCAGCGATCGAGCATCGACTGCCGTGCCGCCGGACCACAGCGGACATGACTAAAGGAGTTCGGTGAGAGGCGCGTCGCCAAACGCGGGTCGTTGAAAAAGCGCCTGTCCCCGGCCGCCTCCTAGCGGCTCCACAGCGAGAAACCAAGCGCTTTTATGTTTCGCTTTCGAGTCCCGCTGCAAGCAGAAGGCAGCGCTCACGCCCTGCCAAGTCCTGCGCCATAGATATGGTGAGCCCTTGCCCATCGAACAAGGGTGCAACGCGCGAAAACTGTCCCGCGCCCAGCTCGATCGCTGCGATCCCGCCGGGCTGCAGCAGCCGCGCGAACCCGGGGGCGAGGCGGCGATAATCGTCGAGCCCATCGCGGCCGGCGAACAGCGCCGAATGCGGTTCATGTTCCGCCACGTCGCGCGGGAGCGCCGCATCCGCCTCGACATAGGGCGGGTTGCACAGCACCAGATCGAAACGTTCCGAAACCCCGTCCGCCCAGTCGCCCAGGCGAAACGCAGCACGCGCCGCCAGCCCCAGCCGCTCGGCATTGGCGCCGGCGATGGCCAGCGCATCGCGGCTGCGGTCGATGCCGAGCCCGGTCGCTGCAGGCCATTCGTCGAGCGCGGCGAGCAGCAGCGCGCCGGAGCCCGTTCCCAGATCGAGCACGCGCCGCGGCGGCCTGCCCCGGAAATGCGCGACCGCGGCATCGATCAGCGTCTCGGTATCGGGCCGCGGGATCAGCACGCCGGGCGCGACCATGAGCTCGATCGTCCAGAAGGCGCGCGTGCCGGTGATATAGGCGATCGGCTCCCCGGCCGCGCGCCGCGCGACGAGCGCGTCGAAAGCGGTCGGCACCGGGCCGGTGTGGCGGCCGAGCAATACATCCTCGCGGCTGATGCCGAGCGCGTGGGCGAGGAGCAGTTCCGCATCGAGCCGCGGGGTCTCGGAGATGGCGGCGAGGCGCTTGCTGGCGGCGGTGAGGGCCGAAGCCGCGTCGGAATTCACCCCTTCCTCCCCGAGCACGCGCGGGGAGGAAACAAGAGGTCACCCATCCAGATTCGCCAGCCGAGCCGCCTCATCCTCGGCGATCAGCGCGCCGATCAGTTCGTCGAGCTGGCCTTCCAGGATCTCCGGCAGCCGGTGCAGGGTCAGGTTGATGCGGTGGTCGGTTACCCGCCCCTGCGGGAAATTATAGGTCCGGATCCGTTCCGACCGGTCGCCCGAGCCGACCATCGAGCGCCGCGCCCCGGCGCGTTCGCTGTCCAGCCGGTCGCGCTCCAGCTCGTACAACCGGGTCCGCAGCACCTTGAGCGCCTTGGCCTTGTTCTTGTGCTGCGACTTCTCGTCCTGCTGGATCACCACCAATCCGGTCGGCAGATGGGTGATGCGCACGGCGCTGTCGGTGGTGTTGACCGACTGGCCGCCGGGCCCGGACGAGCGATAGACGTCGATCCGAAGATCCTTGTCGTCGATCTGGACGTCGACCTCTTCCGCCTCGGGCAGCACCGCCACCGTCGCCGCCGAGGTGTGGATGCGTCCGCCGCTCTCCGTCACCGGCACGCGCTGGACACGGTGGACGCCGCTTTCGAACTTGAGCCTGGCGAACACGCCCTGCCCCGTTACCGAAGCGACGACTTCCTTGTAGCCGCCAAGCTCCGCCGCGCTCGCCGAGATGATCTCGACGCGCCAGCCCTGCCCTTCGGCATAGCGCTGGTACATGCGCAGCAGATCGCCCGCGAACAGCGCCGCCTCGTCGCCGCCGGTACCGGCGCGGATCTCGAGCATCGCCGCGCGCGCGTCCGCCGCATCGCGCGGCAGCAGGCTGAGCGCGAGCGCGCGCTCGACCTCGGGCAGCCGGGCGTTGGCGCCGGCCAGCTCCTCGACCGCGAGCGCGCGCAGCTCGGCATCGTCGTCCTTCTCCATGTCGGCGAGCTGCTCGATCTCGGCGCGCAGCCGCCGCACGTCACCCGCCGCGCGGGCGACGGGCTCGATCTCGGCAAACTCCTTGGAGAGCGCGACGAAGCGGTCGGCAGAGAGATCCCCGCGCGACATCTCCGCCTGCAACTCGTCGCGGCGGGCCTCGATGGCGGCGATGCGATCCGGCGAGATCCGGGTCATGGAGCGCTCGAACGCTTCTCGCGTATCAACGGCAACTCATCGGCCATCGGTGGAACCGGCTCACCACGAGCTTCGCATCCCGTTGCGGCGAAGACGAGATCGAAGAGCGTCTGCGGCAGCAGGTCTAACCGCACCTTGCCCTGTTCGCCGGTATCGAGCGCCTTGATCGTCGCCAACTGGCTCGCGACTTCTTCGTCGCCGATGATGATCGCATAGCGTGCGCGTACGGCGTTCGCTTTGGCCATCCGCTTCTTCATATTGCCGCGATAAGGCATGTCGACGCTGACACCTGACCGTCGCAATTCGGCTGCGATTCCCTGAGCGACACGGTCTGCGGCATCTCCCAACGGCACCACAGCAGCATCCACACGGGCATCGCTCGGCGCATCGATCAGCATCGCGAGCCGCTCGATACCCGCCGCCCAGCCGACCGCCGGCGTCTCGGGGCCGCCCAGCGCCTCGATCAGCCCGTCATAGCGGCCGCCGCCCAGCACGGTGCCCTGCGCGCCGAGCCGGTCGGTGACGAACTCGAACGCGGTGTGGCGATAATAATCGAGCCCGCGCACCAGCCGCGCGTTGCGCGTCCAGTTGACGCCGGCCGCGTCGAGCCCCGAGGTGACTGCCGCGAAGAAGTCGGCCGCCTCGGGCGTCAGGAAAGCGTCGATCTCGGGCGCGGCGTCGGCGATAGGCCGGTCGCGCGGATCCTTGCTATCGAGGATGCGAAGCGGGTTCTTCGCCAGCCGCTCGACGCTCTCTTCGGACAGGCTGCCACGGTGCGATTCGAAATGATCGACCAGCGCCTGTCGCCAGGCATCCCGCGTCGCCGCGTCTCCGAGCGTGTTCAGTTGCAAGGTCACGCCATCGGACACGCCGAGTTCGCGCAGCAACTGGTCGGCGAAGCATAGCAGCTCGACGTCTGCAGCGGGCTCGCCAGCGCCCAGTATCTCGGCATCGAGCTGGTGAAACTGGCGGAAGCGCCCCTTCTGCGGGCGCTCATAGCGGAACAGCGGCCCCCAGGTGGTCAGCTTGAGCGGCACAAACTGGCGCCAGCCTTCGGTCAGATAGGCACGGGAGATGCCGGCGGTGAATTCGGGGCGCAAGGTCAGGCTGTCGCCGCCGCGATCCTCGAAACTGTACATCTCCTTGGAGACGACATCGGTGGTCTCGCCAAGCGAGCGCGCGAACACCGCGGTCGCCTCGAACACCGGCACCTGAACCTGTTGGAATCCATAGAGGCTGCGCACGCGTTCGAACGTGGCGACGACATGCGCAAAGCGCGCCTGCACCTCGCCCAGCATGTCCTGCGTGCCACGGATGCGGTTGGGGGTTTCGACGGCCATAGGCTGCGCCTTTAGGCGAGCCGTGCATAAAGGCAAGAACGGCCGGGGCTGCGGCACATGTTGACGCGGCCGCCGCTTCGCGCGACTCTTGCGGCCATGATCCGCGCCTTCTGGTTGAGCGTCGAGCAATTGCCCGACCGTGCCGTGCTCAAGGTGCTTGGCGGAACGCTGGCGCTGACCGCGCTGATCTTCGCGCTCACCTTCGTCGGCCTGTGGTTTGGCATCGACGCGCTGTCCGACTGGGTGGTGCGGACGTGGTGGCCGGGCGCCGACGCGGTCTGGATCGAGCGGGCCGACGCGCTGATCGCGGTGGTGCTGGCCTTCATCCTCGGCTGGCTGCTGTTCCGTGCCACCGCGGTCGCGATCATGAGCATCTTCGCCGACGGCGTCGTCGAGGCGGTGGAGCGGCGGCATTACCCGCAGGCTCTCGCCGCCTGCACGCCGCCCGGCTGGGGCCTGTCGCTGCGGATGGCACTCTCCTCCGCCGGCCGGGCGATCTTCTTCAACCTGCTGGCGTTGCCGGTCTACGTCATCCTGCTCGTCACGGGCATCGGCACCGTCGTCGCGGTGATCGCGGTCAACGCGCCATTGCTCGGGCGCGATCTCGGCGAGATGGTCGCCATCCGCCACATGGAGCGTGCGGAGCTGCGCGGCTGGCTGAGGGCCACGCGCGGCAGGCGGCTGGCGCTGGGGCTTGTCGCCACCGGGCTTTTCATGGTTCCCGGGATCAACCTGCTGGCACCGATCCTCGGCGCCGCGATGGCGACGCACCTGTTTCACAGGGGCCGCGCCGCCGCGCCAGGATCGGTGACCCTGACCAAGGAAAGCGAGACCGCGTGACCCGTCTTCTGATCGCCGGCGCCCCGGCAGCGCTGCTGCTCGCCGGCTGCACCACCGGCGCCCCGCGCCCTGCCGTCACCCCGCCGCCGCCGGTGGCGCGGCCCGCGGCGCCTGCGCCGATCGGGCTGGAACGCGTGATCGGCAAGGATGCGCGCAACCTCGTGGCGCTGTTCGGCCAGCCCGATCAGGATACGCGCGAACCCGGCGCGCGGCGGCTGCAGTTCGCCGGGCCGATCTGCATCCTCGATGCCTATCTCTATCCGCCGGCCAGGGGCCGGGAACCCGTCGTCACCTATGTCGATGCGCGCCAGCCCGATGGCCGCGACATCGACCGCGCAAGCTGCGTCGCCGCGCTGACCCGGCGGCCGGCGGCCCAATAAAACCGGCGCTTTGTGACGATGATCACCCGCGACTCGCCCGATATGGCGTAGAAGCGGATCATCGATTGAGAAGCGTTGCATTGGAGCTGGACATGCGTTTCACCCTGTTGGCGTCGGCGATCGCACTGGTCGCCGTGCCCGTCACCGCCATCCAGGCGCAGGAGCAGGCGACGCGGTCGCCCTCCGATTTCGTTTGCGAACTCACCGGTGAGGAATGCCCCGCCGAACCGGCCGCGGGGCCTGAGTCGCCGGCAGCCCCAACCGCGTCGGCCACCGGCGGCCGCGCCGCGCGGGTCGCCGGCGAGTCGCGCGGCTTCGTTCTCGCCAAGCCCGTCGATCCGAACGCGGCCAAGCGCCCGGACCCCCGGCCCGCCCCCATCCGCGTCGTGACCCCCAACCGCCCAAAGCCGGCGCCCGCCCCCGGCGTCGGTGTCGCCCAGCCCCGCGTCGACCTGCGCCTCGGCTTTTCGACCGGATCGTCGATGCTGGTCGGCCGCGAGCTGATGGAAGTGAAGAGCTTCGCCACCGCCCTCAAGACGCCCCGGCTCGCCGGCCGCCGCGTTCGCATCGAAGGCCATACCGATTCGGTCGGCTCGCGCGAAAGCAACCTTACCCTTTCGCGTGAGCGCGCTTATGCGGTGCGCCAGACGCTGATCGCCGAAGGCATCGCCGCCGACCGGATCGATGCGGCAGGCTATGGCTTCGATCGGCCGCTCGCCGGCCAGCGCGCCAGCGCCGGCGCCAATCGCCGCGTGGAAGCCGTGCTCGTGAACTGAATTCTCTCGCCTCTCCCAGGCGCCGGAAAGGCCGACGGATTGCCCCCGGGTCCGTCGGCCTTTTCCGTTCGGTGCTTTTTTGCGTTTGCGACGTGCTACGCAACCTGGCGATAGCATCGCGCGTTGATCCGTGTCATGAAAGTGTCATGGAATCTGTCGTGAATCTGTCGCCAATCGGTCATGTTGGGAACCGGCCACCTTCGCTCTCGCTCTTGTTGGCGGAGGCGCGCAGCTTCGCGCAGCTGGCGCGCAATCGTTCGATCGCGCATCCCTGCGCCACGGGTCGTGACGGCGGTGGTGCGCCAGTGCTCGTCCTGCCGGGTTTTCTGGCGTCGGACGGATCGACGCGCGCGCTGCGCCGCACGCTGACCGCGGCGAACTATCACGCATTCGGCTGGGGGGCGGGGCGCAATTTCGGCGTGAGGGCCGATATGCTCGACCGGCTCGACCGCCGGCTCGACGAGATATCGCGCATCGCCCCCGGCAAGGTCAGCCTGATCGGCTGGAGCCTCGGCGGCCTCTACGCCCGCGAATATGCCAAGTTCGCGCCCGACCGGATCGATCGCGTCATCACGCTGGGCACACCCTTTTCGGGCGACATGCGCGCCAACCATGCGTGGATGCTCTACGAGCTGATCGCCCGCCATCCGGTCGACCGACCGCCTTTGCGCTGCGTGCTGACCGAGAAGCCGCCCGTCCCCACCTTCGCACTCTGGTCAAGCCATGACGGCGTCATCGCACCCGCCAGCGCCTGCGGTCAGGCCGGCGAACGCGACCATGCCATCGAAGTCAGCTGCCGCCACCTCGGCTTCACCAGCGACGCCCGCGCCCTGGAAGCGGTCTTCCGCGCGCTGGAGCATCGCGAAGAGCGAGAGGAACCGGAATTGCTTCAGGCCTGCGCAGCCTGACTGTCCCGCTCTCCCCCAAGGGGAGAGGGCTCGCGCTATGTCTCCAAGAACCGCGTCGCCAGCGCCGCCGGCACGCGCATCGGCCGCCCCGTCGCCTTGTCCATCATCACCCAGGTCGAAATCGCGCGCACCTTCTCGCGACCATCTGCGCCGGTGAAGAGCATATGCCGGTCGAACTTCGCGCCGCGCGGCGGATCGGGCACCCAGGTCCGCACGGTCACCGCATCGCCGGCGCGCAGGTTGCCCACATAGTCGATCTCGTGCCGGATCACGACCCAGACATAGGCATCGACCTCCGCCGGCGTCGCCGCCGCCATCCAGTGCGCCACGGCGACATCCTGGATCCAGCGCACCCACACCGCATTGTTGACATGGCCGAGCTCGTCGATGTCCTGCGCCGACGCGACGATGCCATGTTCGAACGCCATCAGCCGGCGAGGCTCTTGGATACCTGCTCGAACACGTCCTTCGACAATCCCGGCGTGGCGACGATGCGCGTCAGTTCCGCCTTCATCAGCGCAGCGCGCGCCTGGCCGAAGCGGCGCCAGCGGCCCAGCGGCGGGACCAGCTTGGCGGCGGTCTGCGGGTTCATCGGGTCGAGCGCGAGCAGCATGTCGGCAAGCAGCGTGTAGCCACGACCGTCCGGCGAATGGAACGCCCGCTGGTTGGCCGAGAAGGCGCCGAACAGCGCGCGGACACGGTTGGGGTTGCCCAGGGTGAAGTCCGGGTGGCGATAGAGCGCCGCCACCGCGTCCACCGTGTCGTCGCGCGCGGACAGCGCCTGCGTCGAAAACCATTTGTCGAGCACCAGGGGGTTGCTGCGATAACGGTCGTAGAACGCCGCCAGCGCCGTATCGCGTTCCGCCGCGGTGCCGTTGGCAAGCACACCGAGCGCGCCCTGCCGGTCGGTCATATTGTCCGCCTCGCCGAATTGACGGAACGCCAGCGCCGCGGCATCGGGCGCGCCAGCCGCGGCGAGATAGCCCAGCGCCACCGTCCGCAGCCGCCGCGCGCCCTTCGCTGCCGGGCTGTATTCGAAGCGGTTGGTGCGCGCGCCGTCATAGGCGTGCCGCCATTCGGACTGCATCGCCGCACCGAGATCGCGGCGCAGCGCCTCGCGCGCGGCGAAGATCGCGTCGGGGTCGACCACCAGCATCTGGTCGCCGAGAAAGGCCTCGCTCGGCAGCAGCACCGCCTCGGCGCTGAAGGCGCGATCGAGCGCCGGGTTGACCAATGTCTCGCGCACCGCCTCGATCACCGGGCCATGGTCGGCACCGCCGGTGGAAACCGCGCCGACCAGCGTGTCGATCATCAGTTGCTGCATCGCCTCGTAACGGGCGAACGGATCCTCATCATGCGCGGAAAGGAAGGCGAGGTCGGCGGCGGTGCGGTTGGTCTCGACCACCACCGGCGCGGAGAATCCGCGGTTGATCGACAGCACCGGACGTTCGGCAATGCCCTCGAACGTCTCGCTGCCCTGCGCCGCGTCCAGCACGACCAGCCGCTCCCCGCCCAATGCGGCGTTGCTGACGCTGCCATACAGCGCGACGCGCAGCGGCAGCGGCATGGGCTGCTTCACCGGCTGGCCGGGCGTCGTCGGCACCGTCTGTTCCAGCGACAATGTCGCGCGCGCCGCCGCCTCGTCCCACGCCAGCACCGCCTTCACCCGCGGCGTGCCCGCCTGCTGGTACCACAGGCGGAAGCGGGTGAGATCGATGCCGCCACCATCCTCCATCGCGCGGACGAAATCCTCGCAGGTCGCCGCCTCGCCGTCGTGCCGGTCGAAATAGAGGTCGCTGCCGGCACGGAAGCGCTCCGGCCCCAACAGGGTGTGGAGCATGCGGATCACCTCGGCGCCCTTGTTGTAGACCGTCGCGGTGTAGAAGTTGCTGATTTCGAGGTAGGAATCGGGGCGGATCGGGTGCGCCAGCGGCCCGCCGTCCTCGGGGAATTGCGCCGCGCGCAGCATCCGCACATCCTCGATCCGCTTGACCGCGGCCGAGCCCTGGTCGGCGGAGAATTGCTGGTCGCGAAAGACGGTGAAGCCTTCCTTCAGGCTGAGCTGGAACCAGTCCCGGCAGGTGACGCGGTTGCCCGACCAGTTGTGGAAATATTCGTGCGCCACGACGCCGGCGACGGCGTCATAATCCGCGTCGGTCGCGGTATCGGGATCGGCCAGGATGTAGCGCGAGTTGAAGATGTTGAGGCTCTTGTTCTCCATCGCCCCGAAATTGAAATCGGCCACCGCGACGATGTTGAACTGGCCGAGGTCATACTCGCGGCCATAAACGGTCTCGTCCCACGCCATCGAGGTCTTGAGCGCGGCCATCGCATGCTCGGTCTTGGGCAGATCCTCCGCCCGTACCCAGATCGCGAGGTCGACGTCGCGGCCGGACATCGTCGTGAAGCGGTCGCGGTTGGCGGCAAGGTCGCCAGCGACCAGCGCGAACAGATAGGAAGGCTTGGGGAAGGGATCGCGCCATTCCGCCCAGTGGCGGCCGTCCGCGCCATCGCCTTCGGCGGTGCGATCGCCATTGGCGAGCAGGATCGGGAAACGCGCCTTGTCCGCCTCCATCCGCACGACATAGCGGCTGAGCACGTCGGGCCGGTCGGGGAAGAAGGTGATGCGGCGGAAGCCTTCCGCCTCGCATTGCGTGCAAAGCAGCCCGCCCGAGGCATAGAGCCCCATGAGCTTGGTGTTGCGCTCCGGCGCGATCTCGACCTCGGTCTCGACGACATGCGTGGGCCCGGCGAGCGGCACGACCAGCGCGTCGCGCTCCATATGCCATTGGTCTCCGGCCAGTTCGACGCCATCGACCCTGACCGCGATCGCCACCAGCCCGTCGCCGTCCAGCCGCAACGGCCGGTCATGTTCGCCGTTGCGCGTGACCGAGAGCGTCGCTCGGATCCGCGTCGCCGCGGGGTCGAGCGCGAAATCGAGTGCCACGTCGGGCACGAGCCAGTCGGGCTCCCGATAATCCGTGCGGTGGATGACGGTGGGTGCGGGGGGCGGCTGCGTGGTCTGGACGTCGAGCATGTCCCCGGAGATATCGTGCTTGTCGCGGGCGCGCCACAAAACTCCGCCATCGGCAATCCTGCGCGAGGCACATCCGACCGCGCGATTTTCGACAAGCGGCGTTGCACCCCGCGCCGGCGCTGCCTAGGCCGGGCGCATATCGATCTTTCCGGATGATTTCATGACCAAGCTTACCCTGTTTCCCCTCGCTCTGGCGCTGGCCGCGCCCGCCTTTGCGCAGGATGCCTATCAGCCGTCGCAGGCGAGCCTGAAGGCGCATGTCGATTTCCTCGCGAGCGACGCGATGCGCGGCCGCGAAGCCGGCAGCCCCGAATATGACATCGCCGCGCAATATGTCGCGACCCGCTTCGCCGAGCTTGGGCTGAAGCCCGCCGGCGACGATGGCAGCTATATCCAGAAGGTGCCGTTGGTCTCGGCGCAGTCGACAGGCCATGGCGCGATCGCCGTCACCCGCGGCGGCCAGCAGACCGCGCTCGTCTTCGGCGAGGATTATCTGCCCGGCCAGTCGCTCAAGGCGCCGCGGCTGAGCCTGAACGCGCCGCTGGTGTTCGTCGGCTTCGGCGTGGTCGCGCCCGCATTCAAACGCGACGATTATGCCGGGCTGGACGTGAAGGGGAAGATCGTGGTGCTGCTGTCGGGCGCGCCCAAGGCGATCCCCGGCGAGGAACGCGCGCATTACGGCAACGGCACGACCAAGGCGATCGAGGCCGAGAAGCATGGCGCGATCGGCGTGATCACGCTGGAGACGCCGACCCGCGCCAAGGTGCTGCCGTTCGCGCGCGCCGCCAAGACGTGGGACGACAAGCGTATGGTGTGGCGCCAGCCCGACGGCAGCGGCTTCAGCGCCGCGCCCAACGCGCCGGGGCTCGCCTATGTCAGCCTCGCCGGCGCCGAGAAGCTGCTCGCCGGGATCAAGGGCGGTGCGGCGGCGGTGATGGCCGCGGCAGAGACGCCGCAGGGCCGCGTCAAGGGCGCCGCGCTCGGCAGCACCGCCAGCGTCCAGCTCGAAACCGCGATCAAGCCGGCGGAAAGCAGCAATGTCGCCGGGATGATCGAGGGCTCCGATCCCGCGCTCAAGTCCGAGGTCGTCGTGCTGTCCGGCCATCTCGACCATGTCGGCATCTGCCCCGAAGTGAAGGGCGACACGATCTGCAACGGTGCGATGGACAATGCCGTCGGCATCGCCTCGATGCTCGAGGTCGCGCGCGGCTTCGTCCAGGGCGGCGAAAAACCGCGCCGCTCGGTGCTGTTTCTCGCGGTCACCGCCGAGGAGAAGGGGCTGGTCGGCGCCGACTATTTCGCGCGGCACCCCACCGTGGCGAAGGACCGGCTGGTGGCGGACGTCAATCTCGACATGCCGATCATCACCTATGCGTTCGAGGACGTCGTCGCGTTCGGCGCCGATCACTCGTCGATCGGCGCGACCGTCGCCAAGGCGGCGGCGCCACTCGGTATCGGCGTGTCGCCCGATCCGGCGCCCGACCAGGCGATCTTCACCCGATCGGACCATTACCGCTTCGTCCAGCAGGGCGTGCCCTCGGTGTTCATCGTCACCGGCAGCAAGGGCCCGGGCGGTGAAGCCAATGCGGCCTTCCTGAAGAACAATTATCACCAGCCGAGCGACCAGCCCGACCTGCCGTTCGACTGGGGTGCCGGCGCGCGCTTCGTATCGCTCAACCTCGCCATCGCCCGCGAACTGGCCAATGCGCCGGAACGGCCGCGCTGGAACAAGGGCGACTTCTTCGGCACGCTCTACAACGGCTTCGGCGCACGCTGAGGTGGGGGTCAGGAGCGCTATTCCCGGTCTTCACCCCTCCCCTTCAGGGGAGGGGCAAGGGGTGGGGAAGCGGCGACGGGGGCTCAACGTCCCCGTTGGCGCTGAACTTCCGCTCACGCGGAGGCTCGCTGCGCTCGCCCCCACCCCAACCCCTCCCCGGAAGGGGAGGGGCTAATATATGCCCCATCTGCTGATCCTCGGCCTCGGCTATACCGCCACGCGGATCGCGGCGGCCGCCGAGGCGCGGGGTTGGACCGTCACCGGCACCAGCCGTGACGGCCGCGCGGGGACCTTGCCATTCGATGCGGCCGCCTCCGCGATCGGCCGGGCGACGCATATCCTGTCCTCGATCCCGCCGGCGGGGGATGAGGATCCCGTCCTCGTCGCCTACCGCCATGCGCTCGTGCGCAGCGGCGCGTGGCTCGGCTATCTTTCCTCCACCGGCGTCTATGGCGACAGCGGCGGGGCGTGGGTGGACGAAAGCGCGCCGGTGGGGCGCGGACGACGATCGGCGCGGGCGGCGGCGGATGCCGAATGGCTCGCGCTCGGCGCGCGCGTATTCCGCCTGCCCGGCATCTATGGGCCCGGCCGTTCGGCGCTCGATCGGGTCGCGGCGGGCCGGGCGCATCGCATCGACCTGCCCGATCAGGTCTTCAGCCGGGTCCATGTCGATGACATCGTCAGCGGCGTGATCGCGGGGTTCGAAGCACCGCCCGGCGCCTACAACCTGGCCGACGACCATCCCTGCAGCCAGAATGCCGTGATCGAGGCGGCATGCGACCTGCTCGGCCTGCGCTGGCCGGCGCTGCAGACGCTGGACGAAGCCGGGCTCTCGCCTATGGCGCGCGGCTTCTATGCCGAGAACCGGCGCGTCGCCAACGGCAAGGCGAAACGCGTGCTCGGCTGGGCGCCGCGCTTTGCCGACTATGCGGCTGGGCTGCGCGCCCTCAGCGCGACGACCAGCCCGGCGAGCGTCAGCACGCAGCCGAGCCCCGACTGAAACGACCAGCGATAGCCTTCGAACAGGGTCGACAGCGCCATCGCCACGATCGGGATCAGCACGCTGGAATAGGCCGCACGCGCCGGCCCGATCGCGCGGATCACCCCGAAATACAGCGGGAAGGTGAGCGTGGAGGCGGCGACGCCGAGGTAGAGTACGCCCAGCACATAGGATGGCCGCCAGTCGAACACCGGCGCGCCCGTCGTCGCCCACGCGTAGGCCGCACAGCCCGCCGCGCCGATCATCATCGCCCAGCTCAGCATCGGCGCGAGCGGCGCCGCGCGCACCGCCGGCGCGGCCTGCATGACATTGGCGATCGAGGCCGACAGCACGGAGACCAGCGTAAGACCCACGCCCATCGAGACCGTCCCCGCGTCGACGTCGCGGCCCTCCACCTCGTGTGCGAACAATATGGCGACGCCGCCGATCGCGATCACCGACCCGATCAGGAAGCGCAGCGACACCTGCTGCTTGAGGAAGACCCGCGCCAGCACCGCGTTGGGCACGATCAGCAGCGCGAACAGCAACGCCACCAGCCCTGATGCAATATATTGCTCAGCCCGGTAGAGCATGTTGAAATTGATGGCGAACTGGAACGCGCCGACCAGCGCGGCGAGACCGATCTGGCGCGGCGTGAGCCACAGCGACTCGCGCCGGACCAGCGCATAGGCGACCATCGCGATGCCGGCGACGACGAAGCGGTAGGTCACCGACCAACTCGGCGGCACATGACCGAGCTGGCCGGTGATGACCAGCCAGGTCGAGCTCCAGATCAGGGTGACGGTGACGAAGGGCACCAGGCTGCGCGCCTGTTGCGCGGGCGTCAGCGGCGCTTCCATCGCGCCAGCGCCCTCAGAGCGCCCGGAGCGCGGCGGCGAGCGCCGCCACCTCGGCGTCCGGCTGGTCCCAGCTCGTCACCAGCCGGATCTCGCCGGCCGCCCAATCATAGAATTCGAAACCCTGTGCGCGGAGCGCCGCCGCTTCGTCCGGCGTCATCCGCAGGAACAGTTCATTGGCCTCGACCGGGTGGATCAACCGGCCCGCGGCGGCTTCGGCGAGCGTGGTCGCGGCGCGGTTGGCGGCATGGCCATTGGCGATCCACAGATCGTCGGCAAGCAGCGCATGGATCTGCGCCGCGAGATAACGCCCCTTGGAGAGCAGGTGGCCCGCGCGCTTGCGGCGCTCCGCCACGCCCTCGGCGCGGGTGCGATCGAAGAACACCAGCGCCTCGGCGGACATGCCGCCATTCTTGGTGAAGCCGAAGCTCAGCACGTCGACGCCGGCGCGCCAGGTAAGGTCGGCCGGATCGCAGCCGAGATGCGCCACGGCGTTGGCGAAGCGCGCGCCGTCCATGTGGAAGCCAAGCCCGCGCGCCCGCGCCAGGCTGCCCAGCGCCGCCACCTCGTCCGGCGTATAGACGCGGCCATATTCGGTGGCGTTGGTGATCGAGAGCGCACGCGGCTGAACGCGATGGACGTCATTGGCGATCGCATCGAGCACCGCGGTCACGCTCCCGGGTGTCAGCTTGGCGCCGTCGCCCTCGGCAAGGTGGAGCTTGGCGCCATGCGTGAAGAATTCGGGCGCGCCGCATTCATCGTTCTGGATATGCGCATCGCGGTGGCAGACCACGCCGCCATAGGGCGGGCACAGGGCCGCCAGCGCGAGGCTGTTCGCCGCAGTGCCGGTCGCAACCCACAGGACGGTGACCGGCGTTCCGAACAACCCGCCGAACGCATCGTCGAGCCCCCTCGACAGCGAGTCGCCATCATAGGCCGTGTCGGCGCGATTCGCCGCTGCCATGGCATCCAGCACAGGCTGGCAGACGGAGGCGGCGTTGTCTGAAAAGAAGCGCATGGCATCGGCCCTTCGCGGGCCGGCGCGTCGCTGTCAACGCCGGCAGCGATGCGGCGCTGAAGCCTAACGCCGCGCAGGCTTCCGGTTGTCGGCACGTTCATCCCGCGCCGGCGCCTCGCGCCCCCAGAAGCCATCGCCCCACAGCGCCGCGGCTGCATGCTGCAGCGAAACCGGATAGGCGTCGCGACGGTTTGAGCCGCCGGGGGCGGCTTCGGTTTCTGCGGACATGGACACTCCTCCCCGGCGCTCTTTCGCCGGCACAAACGGCTGTTCCGATAAAAGGTTGCGTCTGTTTTTCTGCGCCCTCGGGCAAGGCGCCTACACCACGCGATGGACGGTAGTGTGACAGCGGCCAGAAACGACCATGGCGTCGGCACCTCCCTCGGTGACGCGTCATTTCTCTATCAAATGACTAGATAATTCCAGCAGGCAAAACTTTCCTGCCGGAAAGCAATGCTGCGCCCCGCCGTTCAGGCCGCTGCCGCGTCGTCCCTGCCCCCGCTATGGGCGGTACGGCATCGGTTGCGACCGCTGTTCTTGGCGGCATAAAGAGCGCCGTCCGCGGCCGCCAGCCAGGCATCGACGTCAGCAATGTCCGGCCCCAGTACGGCGATGCCGAAGCTGGCGGTCAGCCGCAGCGGCGGATCGTTGGGCACGATCATCGCCGCCAGCGCGGCCCGGAAACGTTCGGCGGCAACGGTCGCGTCATCGAGGCCGGTGCCGTTCAGCAGGATCGCGAACTCCTCGCCCCCGAGCCGGCCCAGCACATCGTCCGGCCGCAGCATGGCGGCGATCCGCGCGGAAACGGCGCGCAGCGCGCTATCGCCACCGGGGTGGCCATACCGATCGTTGATCGACTTGAAATGATCGATGTCGAACATGATCAGCGCCGCCGGGGTGCCGTGCCGCGCATGGCGTGCCACCGCGCGCTCCATCTCTTCCAGCGCCGCGCGCCGGCAGAATGCGCCGGTCAGGTGGTCGCGATCGGCGATCTGGCGAAGCTGGATCTCGCCGATCACCAGTCGGGCAAAGCTCTTGAGAAGATCGAGTTCGTGGGCTGCGAATTCACGCGGCTTGGTGTCGATCGCGCAGAGCGCACCGAGATTATAGCCGTCCACCGTCTCCAGCGGCACGCCGGCATAGGCGGCGATGCGCGGCGCGTCGGTGACCAGCGGGTTCGCGGCGAAGCGGGGATCCCGGCTGGCA
Organism: Sphingomonas sanxanigenens DSM 19645 = NX02; assembly: GCF_000512205.2. Lineage (NCBI taxonomy): Bacteria > Pseudomonadati > Pseudomonadota > Alphaproteobacteria > Sphingomonadales > Sphingomonadaceae > Sphingomonas > Sphingomonas sanxanigenens. The sequence continues at coordinate 5,452,299 of NZ_CP006644.1, read as the reverse complement.
TCGGGCACCACGAACGGATCGCGACCCTCGATCGTGTGGGTGCAGAAGCTGATGTCGCGCGCCGTGTGGTCGGCGTCCAGCCCGCAGCGCGACTTCATCCACTGGCGATCGGCGTCGAGCAGGGTGATCGCGGTCATCGGCACGCCGAGCACCGACTTGAGCAGGCTGGTGATCCGTTCGAAAGGTTCTTCCGGCGGCGTGTCGAGAATGTTGGCGCGGTTCAGCGCCGCGAGCCTCCCGCGCTCATCCGTCAGCTTGGCGTCGTCCATAAGCGTCCTCAGCGATGCGCCGTTCTCGTCCATCAGGTCCTAATTTCCCATGACGGCAATTTCGGGACGGTCCCGCCATCAATCATCCTCGTCATCATAGCCGACGAGATCGAGTGCGCACGCCCTGATCTGGCGGGTCATGCACCAGTGGACCAGCGCGTCCTCGCGCCCGTGCGTGACCCACACCTCCTTCGGCGCGATCTCCAGCAGCGTTTCGGTCAGCTCATGCCAGTCGGCATGGTCGGAGATGATCAGCGGCAGCTCGACGTTGCGCTGCACCGCGCGCTGGCGCACGCGCATCCAGCCGGAGGCCATCGCCGTGATCGGATCGGGCAGCCGCCGCGACCAGCGGTCGTTGAGCGCGGAGGGCGGCGCCAGCACGATTGCGCCCTGCATCTCGTCCTTGCTTGCATCGCTGACGAGGCGGAGCGTGCCGAGATCCACTCCCTGTTCCTGATAGAGCGCGCACAGCCGCTCGAGCGCGCCATGGATGAAGATCGGCGCCTCATGCCCCAGCCGGCGCAGTTCGGCGATCACCCGCTGCGCCTTGCCCAGCGCATAGGCGCCGACCAGCACGCAGCGATCGGGGTTGGCGGCGAGCGCGGCGAGCAGCTTGTCGATCTCGTCATGCGTTTCGGGATGGCGGAACACCGGCAGCCCGAAGGTCGCCTCGGTGATGAAGATATCGCAGGCGACCGGCTGGAAGCGCGCGCAGGTGGGGTCCTCGCGGCGCTTGTAATCGCCGGAGACGACGATGCGTTCACCGGCATGGTCGAGGATGATCTGCGCGGAACCGAGGACATGCCCGGCCGGCACGAAGCCGATGTCCACGCCGCCCATCGTCAACGTCTCGCCGTAGCGGACGGGATTGCCCGCCTGCGGTCCATAGCGCGCCGCCATGATCGCCAGCGTCTCCGGCGTCGCCCACACCGCTTCATGCCCGCTACGGGCGTGATCCGCGTGACCATGCGTCACCAGCGCGCGCGGCTTGGGGCGGGACGGGTCGATCCAGACGTCGGCCGCAGGCACGTAAATGCCTTCGGGGTGCGCTTCGATCCAGGATCCGAGCCGGGCCATCCAGTGGATATGGTTCAGGCGCGGGAAGGTTCCAGTGTTGGACTGGACAGGAGGCCCCGCCCTTCCGATGTAAGGCGCATGGACCGTAACCCCAGCGCCATCGGTCACATCGCCGATGTCCGCTGATCCCCCCTTTCCCCCGGTCCTCGCCGACTGGTTCGCCGCCAAGGGCTGGGCGCCGCGGCGACATCAGATCGACATGCTCGAAGCAGGGCGGGCCGGCGCGCATGCACTGCTTGTCGCCCCCACCGGCGCGGGCAAGACATTGGCGGGCTTCCTGCCCAGCCTGGTCGAGCTGATCGAGCAGCCGACCGGCGATCTCCACACGCTCTATATCTCGCCGCTCAAGGCGCTGGCGGTGGACGTCCAGCGCAATCTGCTGACCCCGATCGGCGAGATGGGGCTCGACATTCGCGTCGAGACGCGGACCGGCGACACCCCGTCCGACCGCAAGGCCCGGCAGCGCGCCCGGCCGCCGCAGATGCTGCTGACGACGCCCGAATCGCTCAGCCTGCTGCTCTCCTATCCCGACAGCTTCACGCTTCTCGCCGGCGTGCGGACGGTGGTGATCGATGAGGTCCACGCCTTCGCCACGCAGAAGCGCGGCGATCTGCTCGCGCTGTCGCTCAGCCGGCTGCAGGCGATCGCTCCGGCGATGCGTCGAGTCGCGCTCTCCGCCACCGTCGCCGATCCCGACGGCTATCGCGCCTGGCTGGCACCCGACGGCGATATCGATACCGTGACGAAGGTGATCGGCGAGCCCGGCGCGCCTGCCGATATCGCCATCCTGCTGCCCGAGGATCGCGTGCCCTGGTCCGGCCACTCGGGCAAATATGCCGCGCCGCAGGTGATGGCCGAGATCGAGACGCACAAGACCAGCATCGTCTTCTGCAACACCCGCGGCCTCGCCGAGCTGATCTTCCAGGAATTGTGGAAGGAAAACGACCAGAAGCTGCCGATCGGCATCCACCACGGCTCGCTCGATCGCGAGGCGCGCCGCAAGGTGGAGGCGGCGATGGCGGCGGGCAGGCTGCGCGCGCTGGTCGCGACCGCCAGCCTCGACCTCGGTGTCGACTGGGGCGACGTCGATCTCGTCGTCCAGATGGGCGCGCCCAAGGGCTCGTCGCGGCTGCTGCAGCGGATCGGCCGCGCCAACCACCGGCTCGACCAGGCATCGGAAGCCGTGCTCGTGCCGGGCAACCGCTTCGAATATCTGGAAGCGCGCGCCGCGCTCGACGCGGTCGAAGCCAACGAGCTCGATCCCGACATCTTCCGCCCCGGCGCGCTCGACGTGCTTGCGCAGCACATGATGGCCTGCGCCTGCGCGGCGCCGTTCGACGCGAAGGCGATGCTGGAGGAGGTGCGCTCCGCCCTCCCCTACAGCGCGCTCGACGAAGAGACCTTCATGCGCGTGCTCGGGTTCATCGAATCGGGCGGCTATGCGCTGCGCGCCTATGACCGCTTCAAGCGGCTGACGCATGGCGTCGACGGGATGTGGCGCGTCAGCCATCCCAATTTCGTCAAGCAGCACCGGCTGAACGCCGGCATCATCGTCGATGCGCCGACGCTCGACGTGCGGTTCAAGAACGGCCGCAAGCTGGGGACGGTGGAGGAATATTTCGCCTCGACATTGTCGCCGGGCGACACCTTCTTCTTCTCCGGCATCAGCCTCGAGGTGGAACGGATCGACACCGCCGACCTCGTGGTGCGTGCCACCGCGCGGCCGGCACGCATTCCCACCTATGTCGGCGCGCGCATGCCGCTTTCGACCAACCTCGCGCGGCGGGTGCGCGGTTTTCTTCACGATCGCAGCCAGTGGCCGCGCTTCCCGAACGACGTCCGCGAATGGCTCGAGATGCAGGACCGGCGATCGGTGATGCCGACACCGGGCCAGCTCCTCGTCGAGACCTTCCCGCATGAGGGGCGGCACTACATGGTCGCCTACAGCTTCGAGGGGTGGAACGCGCACCAGTCGCTGGGGATGCTCATCACCCGCCGGATGGAGACGCTGGGGCTGAGCCCGATCGGCTTCGTTTCCAACGATTATGCGCTCGCCTGCTATGGGCTGAAGCCGATCACCGATCCGGCGCGCCTGTTTTCCGCCGACATCCTCGAACATGAATTCGTCGAATGGGTGCAGGGATCGGCGCTGCTCAAGCGCGCCTTCCGCGAGGTGGCTGTGATCGGCGGGCTGGTCGAGCGCCAGCACCCCGGCAAGCGCAAGACCGGCAAGCAGGTCACCTTCTCCACCGACCTGATCTATGACGTGCTGCGCAAATATGAGCCCGGCCATCTGCTGCTGCAGGCCGCCTGGGCGGATGCGCGCGCGCGGATGACCGATGTCGGCCGCCTCGCCGACCTGCTCGACCGTGCCGCGGGCACGATGCTGCATGTCGACCTCGACCGGGTGACGCCGCTGGCGGTGCCGGTGCTGGTGATGATCGGGCGCGAGAGCGTCGCGCAGGGCACCGCCGACGACGAATTGCTGATCGAGGCCGAGTCGCTTGCGGCGGCGGCGATGCGCGCGGATTGATCCGTCTTCGTTCGATCGCCCGATCCTTCGACCAACGGCGCTTGCCCGGGCATCGCAACAGGCATAGCCTTCGCCGATAACACGCCCCGGGAGAGGTCAGGGGACATGGACATCGGAATGATCCGGCTGGCGGCGCTCGCGCTGCTCGCCACCCCGGCGGCAGCGCAGCAGGCGCCACCGCCGCAGCCGCCGCCCGCGCAGGCCCCCCGGCAGGTCGCCACGATCGATACGGACAGCACGCGCGATATCGTCACGACGGAGGACGATGATCGCATCACCGTTCCCGTCAGCGTCGGCGGGCGCGGCCCCTATCGCTTCCTGATCGATACCGGCGCCGAGCGCACCGTGATCGCCGCGGAGCTCGCCGCCAACCTCGGGTTGGCGGACAGCGGCACGGTGCGGCTGCACAGCATCTCCGGCGAAGACCGGGTGCCGACGGTGTCGCTCACCGATCTCGATCACGGATCGGGGCTGATGCCGCTGGTGCGCGCGCCCTCGCTGCCGATCCGCTTCCTGGGTGCCGACGGCATCCTCGGCATCGACAGCCTCGAGAACAAGCGGCTGACGATCGACTTCCGCAAGCAGACGATGACCATCGGCGACGCGCGCAAGCGTGTGGAGCAGTGGGACGACGACGTGATCGTCGTCCGCGCCAAGCGCCGCTACGGCCAGCTGATCCTCGTCGATGCCGCGGTCGATGGCCAGAAGGTGGCGGTGATCCTCGATACCGGCACGCAGGTGTCGGTCGGCAATCTCGCGCTGGAACGCCGGCTGACCGGGCGCCGCACCACGCGCGCCGCGGTGCCGATCACGATCACCAGCGTGACCGGCGGGCAGCTCACCGCGAATTACACCGCGATCCGCAAGATCCGCGTGGGCGGCGCGATTCTCACCGACATGCCGGTGGCCTTCGCCGACCTGCACAGCTTCAAGATACTCGACCTGATCGATCGGCCGGCGCTGCTGCTGGGCATGGACGCGCTGGCGCTGTTCGACCGCGTGTCGGTGGACTTCGCCAACAAGAAGGCGCGCTTCGACATGCCCGACACCGGATCGCGGCCGCTGCCGGGATCGCGGATGGCGGCGCGCGGCGGACCCAAGCCCGTCCGCTGAGGACGGGGATGGACCATGTGCGGGTAGCCTAAAGCTGGTGGCCGGTGCGGTCGCGCTTGGTTTCCAGATAGCGCGCATTGTGCGGATTGGCGGGCAGCGCGTGCGGTACCCGTTGCGCAACGGTGATGCCCGCCGCTTCCAGCCCGGCGACCTTTTCGGGATTGTTGGTCATCAGCCGCACCCGCGTCTGCCCTAGCAGCTTCAGCATCTGCGCCGCGACACCGAAATCGCGCGCGTCGACCGCGAAGCCCAGCCGAAGATTGGCATCGACCGTATCGAACCCCTGATCCTGCAGCGCATAGGCACGCAGCTTGTTGACGAGGCCGATGCCGCGCCCTTCCTGCCGCAGATAGAGCAGGATGCCCCAGCCCGCCGCCGCGATCGCGTGCAGCGCGGCATCGAGCTGCGGCCCGCAATCGCATTTGAGGCTGCCGAGCACGTCGCCCGTCAGGCACTCGCTGTGCAGGCGGACGAGCGGGGTGGTGCCGTTGGGGGAGCCGATGACCAGCGCGACATGCTCACCGGCATGTTCGGGGCTGCGGAACGCGATGATCTCGGCCTGCTCGGACGCGGTGACGGGCAGCCGCGCACGCGTCGCGATGCACAGCCGCGTGGCATCCTCATGCGCAGCGATGTCCGCCGGCGTGATCAGCGAAGAATCTTCGCTGTCGCCGCCGCGCACGAAGAAGGCCGGCATCAATCCGGCGATCCGCGCCAGTTCGAGCGCCGCCGCCGACGCGCCCGGCGCTTCGGTGGCGACCGCGCGGAAGGGGCCCTTGAGCGGGGTCGCGAGGTCGAGCACCGGATCGGCGATCGCGGTCGCGGTCGCCAGGTCGAGCCAGGGCGTGCGGGCGATGCGCACCGGCAGCCCGGGTTCGGCGGCGTCGCGCTGGTTGGCGAGCTTGAGCGTCGCCGCGCGCGCCGCGGAGATCAGCACGTCGGCCTGCCCGCCCGGATCGAACGCCGCGAGTCGCTGGTCGTCCGCCGCCTCGATCGCAAGCAGGCCGATCGCATCGTCGCCATCCGCGATCGTGACCGGCCAGCCGCGCCGCAGCGCGTCGATCGCACGGGCCGCGGCGCGCGGGTCGCTCAAAATTCGAACTCGACGATCAGCGGCACATGGTCGGACGGCCGGGTCCAGCTCCGGCACGGTTCGAGCACGCGGTGCGTCGTGGCCTGCGCCGCGAGCTGCGGGCTTGCCCACATATGGTCGAGCCGGCGGCCGCGGTCGCTGGCCGCCCAGTCCTTCGCGCGATAGCTCCACCAGCTGTAATAGCGCTCGGGTGCGGGAATGAAGGTCCGGCCGAGATCGACCCAGCCATGCGCGGCCTGCATACCCGCCAGCGCCTCGACCTCGATCGGGGTGTGGCTGACGACGTCGAGCAACTGCTTGTGGCTCCACACGTCGCTTTCCAGCGGTGCGATATTGAAATCCCCGACGATCAGGGTGGGGGTCTTCAGCGTCTCCGACCAGCGCGTCATCCGCTCGACGAAATCCAGCTTCTGGCCGAATTTGGGATTGAGCGTGCGATCCGGGATGTCGCCACCCGCGGGCACATAGACATTCTCGAGGCGGAATCCGTTCTCGAGCTGGACGCCGATGTGGCGGGGCTCGCCATTGGCCTGCCAGTCCAGCCGGTCGTCCTCGCGCATCGGCACGCGGCTGAGGATGGCGACGCCATGGTGCATCGGCTGGCCGTGCAGCACCTGATGGGTATAGCCGAGCTGGTGGAACATCGCGGTGGGGAAGATATCGTTCACGACCTTGGTTTCCTGCAGGCACAGGATGTCGGGTTCTTCCTCGCGCAGCAGCCGCTCGACGATGTCGATTCGGGCGCGGACCGAATTGATGTTCCAGGACGCGATCTTGAGGCGGTCGTTCATTGCGGCGCTCTAAACCACGCGCCGTTCGGGGGAAATCGCTTTTCCGCAGCCGGATTGCGCGCTGCCCCAAAAGGAAAGACCCCCGCTCCGGGGGCATGGAGCGGGGGCCGACCTGGCGTTCGTCACGCAGGCAGGTCGCGAAGCGTAGGTAGGCAACAGGGGGAAAATCCCACCGGCTCCGCGACCGCATGACCTATGTAGCGAGTCGAAGCTTACACAGGGATGAATGACGAAAATGTAATGTTCGGGGACGGTTCAGGCCGTCACCGCATGCGCGGCCCCTGCGGACGCGGATCCTTGAACTTGAAGACGCTGTCCGCCACGGGCGCGTTGAACTTCTGGTCGGTCAGGCGAACCGTGGTGCGGTTGTTCTGCGAATCGATCGCCACCCAGCCCTGCAGCATCAGCCCGGCGGGCGCGGACGGGGTGCGCGCGAAGGCCAGGGTGATCGCGCCGAATTCCGGCCGCTTGGGATCGCGCGCCTCGACGAGCAACAGCCGCGGATCGATACCCGGCACGACCTTGGCGACGCGCGCCAGATCCTTGTCGGGGTTAAGCAGCACCGCGAGCGGCGAGTTGCCGATCGGCCAGCGCGATAGCTGCCGGACCGAATAGTCGATGAAGTAGAGCGACTTGCCATCTGCGACGACGAGCGTGTCGACGCCCTTCTGATAGGCGAAGCGCACCTTGCCGGGGCGCTTCAGCGTCATCGTGCCGGTCACGGTGCGGCCGGCACGGTCGGTTTGGGAGAAGGCCGCGGTCATCGTCTGCACCGCCTTCATGTGCGCCTGCACCTGGGCAACGCCCGAGTCGGCGGGTGCCGATTGCGCGACCGCGCCGGTCGAAAGCGCCAGCGGCGCGAGGACGACGCTCGCCGAACCGAGGGTAAGCGCGAAGCGGAAGGATCGGGTCATGTTCTTTCCATTCATGCGGCGCAGGGTTGGCCGGATGGCGTTGAACGCGCCCTGAACCCTTCGGTTGCGCGTCGGGCGCCGCTCAGCGCGGCGAACCGTCCTGCTCGACCAGCACCTCGCGCCGGCCGACATGGTCGGGGCGGGACACCAGCCCCTCGCGCTCCATCCGCTCGATGAGGCGCGCGGCGCTGTTGTAGCCGACGCGCAACTGGCGCTGCAGCCAGCTCGTCGATGCCTTCTGGCTTTCCGCGACGAGCTGCACCGCCTTGCGATACATCTGCTCTTCGGGGCTGTCGTCGCCCTCCGGCGCGCCGTCGATGCTGTAGCCGCCGTCTTCGGGCTCCTCGGTCACGGCGGTGATATATTCGGGCGCGCCCTGCGCGCGCCAATGGTCGGTCACCAGCCGGACTTCCTCGTCGCTGACGAAGGGGCCGTGGACGCGCGCGATCTGCTTGCCGCCGGGCATGTAGAGCATGTCGCCCTTGCCCAGCAGCTGTTCGGCGCCCTGTTCGCCCAGGATCGTGCGCGAGTCGATCTTGCTGGTCACCGAGAAGCTGATTCGCGTCGGCAGATTGGCCTTGATGACGCCGGTGATGACGTCGACCGAGGGGCGCTGCGTCGCCATGATCAGGTGGATGCCCGCCGCGCGCGCCTTCTGCGCCAGCCGCTGGATCAGGAATTCGACCTCCTTGCCGGCGGTCATCATCAGGTCGGCCAGCTCGTCGACGATGACGACGATCTGCGGCAGCGGTTCGTATTCGAGCTTTTCTTCCTCGTAGATCGGCTGGCCGGTCTCGGCATCATAGCCGGTCTGCACGCGGCGGCCGAGATCCTGCCCCTTGGACTTGGCGCCGCGCACCTTCTCGTTGAAGCTGGCGAGCCCGCGCACGCCGATCGACGCCATCATGCGATAGCGGTCCTCCATCTGCTCCACCGCCCATTTCAGCGCGCGCACCGCTTTCGCGGGCTCGGTGACGACGGGGGAGAGCAGATGGGGGATACCGTCATAGATGCTCAGTTCGAGCATCTTCGGATCGATCATGATCATCCGGCACTGGTCCGGAGTCAGCCGGTAGAGCAGCGACATGATCATGCAGTTGAGGCCGACCGACTTGCCCGAGCCGGTGGTGCCGGCGACGAGCAGATGCGGCATCGGCGCAAGATCGGCGATCACCGGATCGCCGGCGATGTTCTTGCCGAGCACGATCGGCAGCTGCGCCGACATATCCTCGAACGATTGCGAGGCGATCAGTTCGTGCAGCACGACCATCTCGCGCTTCTGGTTGGGCAGCTCGATGCCGATCACGCTGCGGCCGGGAATCGTCGCGACGCGCGCCGACAGCGCCGACATGTTGCGCGCAATATCGTCGGCCAGCTGGATCACGCGGCTCGCCTTGATGCCCGCCGCCGGTTCCAGTTCATACATGGTGACGACCGGCCCCGGACGCACCTCGACGATCGACCCCTTCACATGGAAGTCGTCGAGCACCGATTCGAGCAGCCGGGCGTTGCGCTCGAGCCCCGCCTTGTCGATCTGCTGGCCGGTGCTGGGCGGCGCCGCCTTGAGCAGTTCGAGCGGCGGCAGCGTGTAATTGTCGCGCAGGTCGAGCGAGGTCTGCCGGGGCGGCCGCTGCGCCACCTGCGACGGCGGCGCGGGGCGGTCGGCGATCACCGGGCGGGGACGCTCCTCGGTCGGCGCCGGCGCGCGCGGCATCGGGTCTGCCACCAGTTCCTCATCGTCCCGAACGCGCTCGGGCCGGCGCGCCGCCGGTACGGGACGCCGCGGCTCCTCGACCGCGTCGTCGATCACCTCGTCCCCCGCGTCCGCCTCGGCGCGGGTACGGCGCGATTCGCCGCCGCGGCGACGGAACAGCCAGGCGCGCTCGACGTCGTCCAGGCCGAGGCTGCGCGCCCACAGCGCGACACCGCCGATGCCGACGAGCGCGCCGATCGCCAGCGCCGACCACCAGATGATTCGCGCATCGCCGATAAAGTGGAGCGCCCAGCCCACCCCCTGCGCGAGCGCAAGGCCGATCACGCCGCCAGCACCTGCCGGCAGCCCCGCGACCGAGCCGGGCTTGATCAGGGAAACGCCGGCACCGATCAACACGATGCCGATCGCGGCCCGCACCAGCATGCCGCGCCAGCCGCCGGTCGGCACGCCGCGCCACAGCCGCACCGCGATCACCAGCATCAGCGGCGCCAGAAGGCCGGCGCAGGGGCCGAACAACACCAGCAGCAGATCGGACAGATAGGCGCCGGGCAGCGCCAGCAGGTTCTGCGCGGGGCCGCCCGCGGCGGTGTTCAGCGCCGGGTCGCTCGGATGATAGCTGGCAAGCGCCAGCACCAGCAGGATCGTCGCCAGAATGAGCAGGAGGGCGCCGGCAAGCGCACCGCTGCGCACCGCACGGCGCTTCACGCCGTCGCGCCAGCCCGGCCCCGTCGCGCCGGATGCGCCCGCCTTTGCGGGTGTTGCCGCGCGGCTCGCCATCGCGTTTCCCCGTTTTTGTGCGTCAAATGTTCCAGCGCCGAACAATCGCCGAGGCGGGACTCCGCGTCAAGCCAGCCGTTCCGGCACGTCGGCGGCGTCTTCGACCAGCCTGGTTTCGGGCGCCAGCGCTTCCCATGGAAACACGAACCAGCGCTTGTCGCTCGCGCGGTCGATCGTGCGCGAGCAATAATCGACATGCGCCTGCGAGCGGATGTTGTTGATGAGCACCGCGACGCGGACGTGATCCGGCACGCCGCCCGCCTCGCCGATCGCGCGGCGCAGATAGCCGATCGTCTTCCCCGAATCATTGATGTCGTCGACGATCAGCAGGCGCTGCCCGGCGCGCGTCTCCGCCGCCAGCTTCTCCAGCAGTTCGTCGGCGAAGCTGATATGCCTGCTCGACACGTCGACGCTGAGCAGCTGGATGCCCGTCGCCTGGCTCAGATAGGCACCGGGGACGAGCCCGCCCCGGCCGACGCCGACCAGCCAGTGCGGCTTCCAGTCATCGTCGGCCAGTGTGGCGGCGATCGCCAGCACATCGGCGACGAAGGTTTCGTGGGTGATCGGTGCGAAGTCAGGCATGGGCGGCCACATACTCGTCGAGCGCGGCGAGGTGCAAGGCAACGACGTCGTCGGGAAGGAAAGAACCGAGGAAGCTGTTGCGCGCCAGCGTCACCGCATCGTCGCGGTCGATCCCGCCGGCCGCGGCAAGCACGCGGAAATTGTCGTTCACATAGCCGCCGAAATAGGCCGGATCGTCCGAATTGATCGTCACGCGCAGCCCCTGCCGCAGCATCCTGGGCAGCGGATGGTCGGCGATGTCGTCGACCACGCACAGCTTGAGGTTGGAAAGCGGGCAGACCGTGAAGGTCATCGCGCTGCGCGCCAGCCGCACGACGAGCGCCGGATCCTCCAGCGCGCGATTGCCATGGTCGAGCCGCTCGATCTCCAGCAGGTCCAGCGCCTCATGGACATATTCGGGCGGTCCCTCCTCGCCGGCATGCGCGACGATGCGCAGCCCCCTGGCCCGGGCGGCCGCGAAGACACGCGCGAACTTCGCGGGCGGATGGCCGACCTCGGACGAATCGAGGCCGACGCCGGTGATGCGGTCCAGCCATGGCTCGGCGGCCTCCAGAGTCGCGAAGGCGGCATCCTCGTCGAGATGGCGCAGGAAGCAGAGGATCAGCCGCGCGGTGACGCCATGGCGTTCCGCCGCCTCGTCGATCGCGGAGAGCAGCCCCTCCATCACCGTCGCCAGGTCGATGCCGCGATCGGTGTGCGTCTGCGGATCGAAGAAGATCTCGGCATGGCGCACATTGTCAGCGGCGGCGCGCGCGAAATAGGCGGCGGCGAGGTCATGGAAATCCTGCGCGGTGATCAGCACGCCGGCGCCGGCATAATAGATGTCGAGAAAGTCCTGCAGGTTCGAGAAGCTGTAGGCCGCGCGCACCTCCTCCACCGAGGCGAAGGGGATCGCGACGCCGTTGCGCTCGGCCAGCGCGAACATCAGCTCGGGCTCGAGGCTGCCCTCGATGTGCATATGCAGTTCGGCCTTGGGAAGGCCGGCGATGAAGGTATCGAGATCGGACATGGCGGGATGATTGGCGGCAAGCGCAGGTGCGGGCAAGTGCGTAAATCGGGGATCGGTCTGCTGGATTGGCCGCCGCGTCATCCCGCGCTAGAGAGGATGCATGACCCGCTATGACGTGATCCTCCTCGGCGGCGGCCTTGTCGGCCAGACGCTGGCGCTCGCCCTCGCATCCGGGGGCCTGCGCGTCGCCGTGGTCGATCCCGCCGATCCGGCAAGCGTGCTCGCCCCACGGTTCGACGGCCGCGCCTCGGCGGTGTCGAGTTCGAGCTGGCGGATGCTGCAGACGATCGGCGTCGCCGAGCGCCTGGGGCCGGGCTGCGCGATCGCCGGCATCCGGGTGAGCGAGGGGCTGGGCGGCGGCGGGCTCGATTTCCAGCCCGCGCCCGAGGACGAGCCGCTGGGGCACATGTTCGAGAATCGCGAGTTGCGCGTCGCGCTGCGCGCCGCGGTGCTCGAACAGCCGCTGATCGAATTGCTCATGCCGGCGGTGCCGCAGGCGGTGGAGCGCAACGCGACCGAGGTCAGCGTGACATTGGCGGACGGCCGGGTTCTCAAGGCGGCGCTGCTGATCGGCGCCGAGGGGCGCCGTTCGCCCACCCGCGACGCGGCCGGGATCAAGATCGCGCGCTGGCAATATGATCATGTCGCGATGATCGCCGGCATCGATCATGAGAAGCCGCACGGCAACACCGCCTATGAGATCTTCTATCCGGCGGGGCCGTTCGCGATCCTGCCGATGCTGCCGGGCACGCGCTCGGCGATCGTCTGGACGGTCGCGACCAAGGATGCCGAAGGCTTCCTGGCGCTTTCCGAACGCGCCTACACCGCCGAACTGGAAAAGCGGATGGGCGGCTTCCTGGGCGCGATCAAGCTGATCACCCCGCGTTCCTCCTATCCGCTGGGCTTCCACCACGCGACGACCATCACCGGCGAACGGCTGGCGCTGGTCGGCGATGCCGCGCACGGCATCCATCCGATCGCGGGGCAGGGGCTCAACCTCGGCTTCCGCGATGTCGCTGCACTCGCCGAGGTACTGGTCGATGGCGCGCGGCTGGGGCTCGATCTCGGCGACGCGCAGCTGCTCGAACGCTATGAGCGCTGGCGCAGCGTCGACACGCTGATGGTCGCAGCGTCCACCGACACGCTGACCCGCCTGTTCGGCATGCCCGGCCGCTCGGCCAGCGCGGTCCGCCGCTTCGGCCTGTCGGCGGTGCAGCGCATCCCGCCGCTGAAGCGCCGCTTCATGGCGGAGGCACGCGGCGAGAGCGGCGCGCTGCCGCGGCTGCTGCAGGGCATGACGGTCTGATCCGGGCGACGGGGACAGGGTATGAGCTGGGATATCTCCGTTCAGGATCTGCCTCCAGTCGCAACGATCGAAGACATCCCTGATGATTTCGAGCCCGCGCCGCTCGGCCTCCGCGCGACGTTGATCGATCGCATCCTTGCAGCCTTGCCCGGTGCGGACTTTTCCGATCCTTCATGGGGCATCATCGAAGGGGAAGGCTGGTCGATCGAGGTGAGTACCGGCGCCGAAGATGTCTGCCAGAGCATTGCGCTGCATGTGCGAGGCGGCGGCGCGGTGATCGCTACGGTCGATGCGATCATCGCGCAGGTCGGCGGCAGGGCGCTCGATTGCCAGACCGGCGCCTTCTACGATCCCGGGGCAGCGAAGCAGAGCTTCGCCGACTGGTCGGCATATCGCGATCAGGTTTTGGGTCGCGCCGAGGATTGAACGCGCCCGCATGGAGAAGAGGGGGCGGATCGCGCCCCTTAGTCCGAAAGCGGCCGAGCGTCCTCGATCAGCAACACCGGGATCCCGTCGCGTACCGGATAGGCCAGCCCCGCCGCGTCGGAGATCAATTCCCGGGCCTCGGCATCATAGCGCAACGGTGCGCGTGTCGCCGGACAGACGAGAATCGCCACCAACGTCGGATCGAGCGCGTTCCCGTCCGCCGTCACTGAAGCGTTACCTCATCGTCATCGTCGCTCGCCCGGCGGCCGAAGAACTGCAGGAGCTGCATCACCAGTTCGGCACGGTCGTTGAGCAACGGCGCCTCCAGCAACGCCTGTTTCGCCGCCACATCGAACGGCGCGATCTGGGCGATGCCGTTGACCAGCGATTCGTCGTCGAGCTTCGCGACCGATTCCCAATCGACCGCATAGCCCTGCGAATCGGCAAAACGCCGCGCCTCGCTTTCCAGCGCAGCCCGCGCGGCGATGCCGAGCGCCGCGGGTTCGCCGACGTCCTCGAGCACCGCCTCGACCTGCCGGAACGGCGTCGTCACGTCGAGCTCGCGGATCAGGCGGAACCGCGCCACTCCGGAGAGGATGATGTTGAAACGCCCCTCGTCGAGCGCCTCGACATGGGCGATGTGGCCGACGCAGCCGACCGCGAACAAGGGCGAGGGATCGCCCGCGGCGCGCGGCTGGATCATCGCGATGCGCCGGTCACGCGCCATCGCATCGCTCACCAGCGCCCGATAGCGCGGCTCGAAGATGTGCAGCGGCAGCTGCATGCGCGGAAACAGGATCGCGCCGGCGAGCGGAAAGATGGAAAGTCGCGCGGTCGCGCTGCCGGCGCCGGCGGACGGCATCAGGTGAACAGTACGGCCGACAGCCGGCGGCGCTGCGCGCTCACCCACGGATCCTCGAGACCGACCACCTCGAACAGCGTGAGCAGCCGCTGGCGCGCGGCGCCGTCGTTCCATGCGCGGTCGCGGCGGATGATCTCCAGCAGCGAATCGGCCGCGCCCTCACGATCGCCCGCCGCCATCTGGCCGCCGGCAAGCTCGAAGCGCGCCTCATGATCGTCGGGATCGGCGGCAACCCGCGCGACCAGCCCGGCGAGATCGTCGACCGGCTGCGCTTCCTTGGCGAGCACCAGCGCAGCCTGCGCGCGCTGGATCGCGCTATCCTTCGCCTGTTCGGGCGTCAGGGTCGCCATCAGCGCCTCCGCCTCGGCGGTATTGCCCAGCGCGACGAGCGCACGGACCTGCCCGGAGATCACCTGCGAATCCTCCGGCGCCATCTCGGCAATCTGGCCGAAGATCGCAAAGGCACGTTCGGCATCGCCCTCGGCCAGCACCTGCTCACCCATTTCGATGAGCGGCGCGATGTCGGCGGCCAGGCTCTGCGCCTCGCCCTGGATCGGAAGCTGGCGCAGGATCTGGTCCAGCATCTGCGAAAGCTGCGATTCGGTGCGCGCCGAGGTCAGGTCAGCGACCGGCTGGCCCTGGAAGATCGCATAGACGGTGGGAATCGAGCGGATCTGGAACTGCGCGGCGATGAACTTCTGCTCATCCACGTTGATCTTGACGAGCTGGACGCCCTTGTCGGCGTAGGTCGCAGCGACCTTTTCCAGAACCGGGGTGAGCGCCTTGCACGGCCCGCACCATTCGGCCCAGAAATCGAGGATCACCAGCGAGGTCATCGAGGGTTCGACGACGTCGCGCTTGAAGGTCTCGATCGCCTCGCGTTCGGCGGCGGTCATGCCGAGAGTGGCCAAGTTCATGCTCCAGACTGAGTTGCCACAGTCATATGGGGGCGGGCGATGCCCGCTGCCAACCCCTTTCGCGGCGGCCGCCCTATTCGCGCGCTCTCCGGAAAAAATCGAACTGATGGGTTGCCACCCCCAGGAGCCGATGCTAGTGGCCGCGCCTCACCCGCTCTCGGGGTGCTGAGGCACACCGGGAAGCAAGCGCCGAGCGGGCGTAGCTCAGGGGTAGAGCACGACCTTGCCAAGGTCGGGGTCGAGGGTTCGAATCCCTTCGCCCGCTCCAGCGTTTAAAGGGAACACGAAAAGGCTCGCCACCGGCGGGCCTTTTTCGTTTCCGGACGTGCCGAATCGCCATCGGTGGCCGCGTGAGCGATTCATCGGGTTGTCACCTGCCGAAGCCGGTGCTAGTGGCCCCGCCTCACCCGCTCCCGGGGCGTAGATGCGCACCGGGAAGCAAGCGCCGGGCGGGCGTAGCTCAGGGGTAGAGCACGACCTTGCCAAGGTCGGGGTCGAGGGTTCGAATCCCTTCGCCCGCTCCACGCTTCCTTGCCGGAAGTGACGCCAAAAAGCCCGCCGCACGGCGGGCTTTTTCGTTTCGACCGCCGATCAGCCCGCGGGCGGCGCGCGTTCGGTGTCGGCCACGGCCGCATCTGCAGCCGCGGCGGCCGGTGGCACCGTGGCAACCGGGGGCGGCGCCAGCGCGGCAGCACGCGGCTCGGTGATCGCAGCGGTTTCGATCGTATCGAGCGCCTGCCGCGCCTCGTCATAGCGGCGCGCGGCGGCGATCCATGCACGCGCCTTCTCCCGACCCGGCATGCGCGCGACCTCGGCAAGCGCCGCATCGACCCGGCCACCTTCCAGGCGGCGCTTCGCGCGCGCGAGTCGCTCGCCGGGCGCGGGCGATGGCGCATCGTTGCGACGCACGACGACCAGGTTCGAGAGTTCGCGGCGGAACCCATCCCACCAGCCTTCGTCCGCTGCTCCGCCCAGCAATTCGGGGGCGGCATCGTCGAGCCCGGCACGCAGATCGTCCAGGGTCACCGGCATGCGTGAGGCGGCGACGATCATCGCCACCGCGCGCGGCTGCGTGGGGCCGAACCGTTCGCGCAGCTGCGCTTCGAGATAGCCGAGCTGCATCCCGCGATCGAGCGCGCGCCGCGCGGCAAAGGCGATCAGCAGCCCCTCGGCGCGCGTCGCATTGCCGGCAGCCTCGCGCGCATGTCCATCGATATTGGAAAGCCGCGATTCGAGATCGGCCACGCGCGTGTCGATCGTCAATGGCGGCGTGGCCGGATAGACCGGCGCGGGCACCACCGCCTCGGCCGGCACGCCGCCGCCGCGCGACGTATCCCGCTGCGGCGCGTCGCCGCCACGTCCGAACCATGAATCGCCATAATGGCTCATCGCCCAGCCCATCACCAGCAATCCGGCAAGGAAGGCGATCGCGACCGTGAGCAGCGTGTTGCGCCAGGGGCGGGCGGCGGGGGGGCGGCCGATCACCGGCTGCACCGTCGATTCCGCAGTCATCAAGGTTCCTCAAGTCATTCGCTGTCGGGGTTTACATCGCACAAGCCGGCAGCAGCCGCCAGCAAGGCCGGATCGGCGGGCGACCCGGCGACGGCGACCGCGCGCCAACCGTCACCGGCGGCGCGCGCGGTGGCAGCGCTGATCGCAGCGATCCGCAGGCGCGAACGCGCCTCGGGCGGCAGCAATGCCGCCAGCACGGCCGCCGCGCGCGGCGAATGGAGCAGCGCGATCGTCGCCGCGTCGATCACCACCCCGGCCAGCGGATCGGCGCGTTCGACCGCGGCATAGACGATGATGCGGCTGATCCCCGGTGCGTCGAGCGCGATGTGATCGGCACCGGCGAGGTGCAGCAAGCGGCTGACACCGTCGCGCGCCGCGCGTTCGACCAGCGCCGCCGCATCGCGATCACCCGTCCGGATATCGACGAAGCCGGCGTCGCGCGCCGCCGCCGCGGTCGCCGCGCCCACGGCGTAAAGGGGCAGCGCCAGATAGGTCGCCAACGCCGCGCCGCCGAGTCGTGCCGCGTTCGCGCTGGTCATCATCACCGCATCGAAGGCGGCGGGGTCGGGCGCCGCCCAACGGACCGGCGCGACCGTGAACAGCGGCGCCACGACGCTGCCGAACCCCAGGGCCGCAGCCCGCGCCGCGGTGGCGTCGGCGCCGGGTTGCGGCCGCAGGATCAGCAGCCTTGCCGTCATCCCCCGAACAGCGCGGCGAGCGCCGGCGGCGCATCCGCGAGCAACGCCTTCGCCAGAACCGCAGCGTCGTCGGGCGCCCCGCGCGCGATGCGAAGCTGTCCGGCGCGCGATTCGCTGCCGTCGCCGGTCAGGATCTCGGCGTCGATCAGGATCGACTCGCCGTCCAGTCGGGCGAGCGCGCCAACCGGCGACCGGCAATCGGCGGCGAGCGCAGCCAGCAACGCGCGTTCGGCCAGCACGCAATCATGCGTGTCGCGATCGTCGATCGCGGCGAGCAGCGCGCGCGTCGCCGCATCGTCGGCACGCGCTTCGATGCCCACCGCGCCTTGCGCCGGCGCCGGCAGCATCGTCTCGATCGGGATCGTCGCGCCGATACCCGGCTGGCCCAGCCGATCGAGCCCGGCCGCGGCGAGCAGGGTCGCCTGCGCCTCGCCCGCCTCGAGCTTGGCGAGGCGGGTGGCGACATTGCCGCGGAACAAGGTGGTCGAAACGTCCGGCCGCAGCCGCTTGAGTTGCGCCGCACGGCGCGGCGAGCTGGTGCCGACCACCGCCCCTTCGGGCAGCGCCTCGACCGAGGGCGCGCCGATCAGCCTGTCGCGCACATCGGCGCGCGGCAGCATCGCGGCGATGACGATCTCGGGCGGGCGGATCGTCTCGACATCCTTCATCGAATGCACGCAGAAATCGACCTCGCCCACCAGCAGCGCCCGATCGAGCTCCTTGGTCCACAGCGCCTTGCCGCCGACCTCGGCGAGCGCGCGATCCTGAATGCGGTCTCCCGAGGTGCGGATCGGTACGATCTCGATGGCAGTATCGGCCAGGCCGTGCGCGGCGATCAGCGCGGCGCGCACCATATTGGCCTGGATCAGGGCGAGCGGCGATCCGCGGGTGCCGAGACGGAGCGGGGAGGGGGAAATCAGGGCCATAATACGCTGTGCTAGACCATTGCACGGCAACGGGGGAGCCGCTTTTCGGTACCCCCGCGCCTTGCCCTTGCGCCCGGCGTGGCTAGATGGGGGCGATGAGCCTGATCCTCGGCCTTGAATCGAGCTGCGACGAGACCGCCGCGGCGCTCGTGACCTCCGATCGTCGCATCCTCGCGCACAAGCTGGCGGGGCAGGAAGAGGCGCATCGCCCGTTCGGCGGCGTCGTGCCCGAAATCGCGGCGCGCGCGCATGTCGAGCGGATGACGCCGCTGGTCGAGGCCGCGCTGGCGGAAGCGGGCATTTCGCTGCGCCAGGTCGATGCGATCGCCGCGACCGCCGGCCCGGGGCTGATCGGCGGCGTGATGGTGGGGCTCGTCACCGCCAAGGCGCTGGCGCATGCCGCGGGCAAGCCGCTGATCGCGCTCAACCATCTCGAAGGCCATGCGCTGAGCCCGCGCCTGGCCGATCCCGATCTCGAATTTCCCTATCTGCTGCTGCTCGTCTCGGGCGGGCATTGCCAGTTGCTGCTGGTCGAAGGCGTCGGCACCTATCGCCGCCTCGCGACGACGATCGACGATGCCGCGGGCGAAGCGTTCGACAAGACCGCCAAGCTGCTCGGCCTCGGTTTTCCCGGCGGCCCGGCGGTGGAGCGCGCGGCGCTTCTCGGCGATCCCGGGGCGGTGCCGCTGCCACGTCCGCTGGTCGGCTCGGCCGAACCGCATTTCTCCTTCGCGGGTCTCAAGAGCGCGGTGCTGCGCGCGCGCGACGCGGGCATCCACCGCCCCGAGGATATCGCCGCATCCTTCCAGCAGGCGGTGATCGACTGCCTGATCGATCGCACCGCGCGCGCCATCGGCCGCGCGCCCCAGGCGACCGCATTGGTGATGGCGGGCGGCGTCGCCGCCAACACCCCGATCCGCGCCGCGATCGAGGGGCTGGCCGCGCGCAACGGCCTGCGCTTCGTCGCGCCGCCGCTGTGGCTGTGCACCGACAATGGCGCGATGATCGCCTGGGCGGGTGCCGAGCGTTTCGCCGCCGGGCTGTTCGACGGACTCGACGCGCCGGCGCGCCCGCGCTGGCCGCTCGATCCGACCGCGGAAAAGGCGCGTGGCGCGGGAGTGAAGGCATGACGATGCGGCTGGGCGTGATCGGGGGAGGCGCCTGGGGCACGGCGCTGGCGCAGACCGTCGCGGGCGAGGGAGAACCCGTTCTGCTCTGGGCGCGCGAGCCCGAAGTGGTCGAGGCGATCAACGCCGATCGTGAGAATCGCCTCTATCTGGCGGGCATCCCGCTCGCCCCCGGCATCCGCGCAACGACCGCGATCGAGGACCTCGGGCAATGCGATGCGCTGCTCGTCGTCACCCCGGCGCAGCACATGCGCACTATATTGCACATGCTGCCGGCGGGCGATCGGCCGCTGGTGCTCTGCGCCAAGGGCATCGAGGCGGGCAGCGCAATGCTGATGAGCGAGGTCGCGCTCGAGGTGCAGCCGGCGGCGGCGATCGCGGTTCTTTCCGGCCCCACCTTCGCGCATGAAGTGGCGCAGGGGCTGCCGACGGCGATCACCCTGGCCTGCGATGACGAGGCGCTTGGCGCGGCACTGGCGCAGCGCATCGCCAGCCCCGGCTTCCGGCCCTATGCGTCACGCGACGTGATCGGTGCCGAGGTGGGCGGTGCGGTCAAGAATGTGCTCGCGATCGCCTGCGGCGTCGTCGAGGGCGCGGGACTGGGGCAGAACGCCCGCGCCGCGCTGATCAGCCGGGGTTTCGCCGAAATGACCCGGTTCGGGCTGGCGCGCGGCGCGAAGGCGGAGACGCTGGCTGGCCTCGCCGGGCTCGGCGATCTGGTCCTCACCTGCTCCTCGACCAGCTCGCGTAACTTCTCGCTGGGCCGCGGTCTCGGCGAAGGCAGGTCCGCCACCGACCTCCTCGCCGACCGTCGCACCGTGGCCGAAGGCGCCTTCACCGCGCCCGTGCTGCGCGATGCGGCGCGCGCTGCGGATGTGGACATGCCGGTGGTCGAGGCGGTCTGCGCGCTGCTCGACGGCAGCGCGTCGGTCGATGCGATCGTGGAGCAACTGCTGGCCCGGCCGTTGCGACCCGAGGGAGAATGACCCCGCATCGCCCCCGGAATTGACCCGACATTCCCCAAAAGGAGACCCGCCGTGCCCACGCTCCATCAGACCAGCATTCCGCCGCTCATCGCGGGCCTCCGCCACCTGGCGGGGTTCATCGTCATCGCCGAAGCCCATCTGGCGAAGGAGGGGCTGGCCGAGGACGGCCTCGTTCAGGCCCGGCTGCATGACGACATGATGCCGTTTTCGGGGCAGGTGCAGCGCGCCAGCGACACGGCGCGCTTCCTCGTCACCCGGCTGGGCGCGGGTGCGCCGCTGGCAATGCCCGACACCGAACAGAGCTTCGTCGAGCTGCGCGGGCGGATCGAGGCGACGATCGCCTATCTGGAACAGGCCGACGCGGCGGTGATCGACGCGAGCGAGGACAAGAGCGTCACGCTCAAGGCGGGCGCCAGCGAGCGCGAGTTCACCGGCGCATCCTATGTGCTGACCTTCGCGCTGCCCAATTTCTACTTCCACGTGACCACGGCATATGCCGTGCTCCGCCATCGGGGCGTACCGCTCGGCAAGCTGGATTTCCTGGGCTGGCGCTAGGCAGCGCCCGTCGCGGCGTCAGAAATCGATCGCGATCCCCTTCGACACCCAGTCGCCATAGCGCGTCGGATTGTTCGCATCGCCCGGATCGATCCGCGGCGGCGCGTCGATCGGATCGGGCTTCGGCACCGGCGGACTCTTGGAGAGGTGCGCGGGCGGCTTGAGGTGGGCGGGACGCTGGCCGGCCATATGCGGGCTCCTGACTGATTGAAGCGGATCGAAGGATCCCCACATTGTCGGTCAGGAGGTATTTGCCAAGTGAACGGTATGAAGACCGGCATGTTGCTCGCCGCGCTGACCGCCCTGTTCATGGGTGTCGGCCTGGCCATTGGCGGCCCGCGCGGCGCGGTGCTGGCGCTGGTGGTGGCGGCGGGGATGAACCTGCTCACCTACTGGAACGCCGACCGCATCGTGCTTTCGATGCACAACGCCAAGGAAGTCGACATCCGGTCCTGCCCTGAGCTCGTCGGCCTCGTCCACCGCCTCGCGCGCCGGGCCGGGCTGCCCAATCCGCGCGTCTATGTGATCGACAGCCCGCATCCCAATGCCTTCGCCACCGGCCGCGATCCGGACCATGCCGCGGTCGCCGCGACCACCGGGCTGCTCGGCATGCTCGACCGCGACGAGATCGAGGGCGTGATGGCGCATGAGCTGGCGCATGTCCGCAACCGCGACACGCTGGTGATGACGATGGTCGCGACGATCGCCGGTGCCATCTCGATGATCGCCAACTTCGGATTGTTCTTCCGCGGCGACCATCGCACCAATGCGCTGGCCACCCTGCTCGCGGTGCTGGTCGCGCCGTTCGCGGCGATGATCGTCCAGCTGGCGATCAGCCGCGCGCGCGAATATGGCGCGGATCGGGGCGGTGCCGAGATTTCGGGCAAGCCCCGCGCGCTCGCCTCGGCGCTGGCCAAGCTGGCGGCGGGGGCGCGGCAGGTGCCCAATCCGGTGGTGGCGCGCCATCCCGCGACCGCGCAGCTCTATATCGTGCCAGCGCTCTCGGGCATGTTCTCGACCCACCCCGCGACCGCGGACCGGATCGCTGCGCTGGAGGAGATCGCCGGCACCGGTTCGGCACCCCCGCCGCGCCGCCGCTCTGCCCTTGATCCGCACCGGCGGTGACCCCGGACGAAACGGGTTCGGCGACAATTTTGTTGCAGGGGGCTTTATGCCGCCGTGCTTTGCGCCGATGGCTCGGCAATGACCACAAGAGAAGAAGGGGCGGGGGTTCCCGCCCGCCGCGCGGCGCTGCGGCTGCTGGACGCGATCCTGCGCCAGGGGCTGCCGCTGGAAGCCGCGCTCGACGGTGCGACGCGCGGCATCCAGAACGAATCCGATCGTGCGCTGGCGCATGCGCTTGCCGCGACCGTGCTGCGCCGGCTTCCCGACCTCGACGAGCTGATCGATTCGGCGACGCGGCAGCGCCTGCCCGACGATGCCAAGGCGCGCTTCGTGCTGCGCATCGCCTTCGCGCAGGCGCTGATCCTGGGCACCCCGCCGCATGCCGCGATCGCGACGACCCTGCCGCTGGTCGATGGCGGCCCGCGCCGGCTGGTGCATGGCGTGTTCGGCACGGTGATGCGCCGCGGCGCGACCCTGCCCGAGCCGCCGACGCTGCCGCCGCAGGTCGCGATGCGCTGGGGGCCGGCGTGGGGGGGCGAGATGATCGCAGCGGCGGAAGCGGCGATCGCCCGTCCCGCGCCGATCGACCTCGTCATCGGCCGCGGCGACACCCCCGAGATCGCCGAGGCGCAGGTGCTTGCCCCCAACCATCTGCGCCTGCCCGCCGGAACGCCGGTGCGCGAACTGCCGGGCTATGCCGAAGGCGCCTGGTGGGTGCAGGATCTGGCCGCGGCGATTCCCGCCCGGCTGCTGGGCAGCGGCGCGGGGCGGACGGTGCTCGACCTGTGTGCCGCCCCCGGCGGCAAGACGATGCAGCTTGCCGCTGCCGGCTGGGCGGTGACCGCGGTCGAAGCCTCGGCGCCGCGCCTCGGACGGCTGCGGGAGAATCTGGAGCGCACCGGCCTTGCCGCCGATCTGGTCGAGGCCGACGTGATGGCGTTCGCGCCGGCAGCGCCCGCCGATGCGGTGCTGCTCGACGCGCCCTGCAGCGCGACCGGCATCTTCCGGCGCCACCCCGACGTGCTCCATCGCGCGCGGCCCTCGGCAATCAAGGCGGCGGCGGCGGTCCAGACCGCGATGCTCGATCGCATCGCCGACTGGGTGAAGCCGGGCGGGCTGCTGGTCTACGCGACCTGTTCGCTGGAGCCAGCCGAGGGCGAAGCGCAGCTCGAGCGCTTCCTTGCCGCGCACCCCGACTATGCGATCGACCCGGTCGCGGCGGACGAACTGCCCGCCGGCGTCCCGCCCAGCCCCGACGGCTCGGTCCGCACGTTGCCGGGCATGCTCGCGCAGCAGGGCGGACTCGACGGTTTCTTCATCGCACGGATGCGGCGTGCTGCTTGAACCGCCCGAATCGCGGGGCTAGGGACGCGGGCAATGACCCGTTCCCCGATCCTCATCGCGCCATCGATCCTGTCTGCCGACTTCGCACGGCTGGGTGAGGAGGTTCGCGCAATCGACGCGGCCGGCGCCGACTGGATCCATGTCGATGTGATGGACGGCCATTTCGTGCCCAACATCACGATCGGCCCGGGTGTGGTGAGGGCGCTGCGCCCGCACACCGCGAAGCCGCTCGACGTCCATCTGATGATCTCGCCGGTGGATGCCTTTCTGGAGGCGTTCGCCGAGGCCGGCGCCGACATCCTCACCGTCCATCCGGAGGCGGGTCCGCACGTCCACCGCAGCGTGCAGGCAATCAAGGCGCTGGGGAAGACGGCCGGTGTCGTCCTCAATCCCGCGACGCCCGCGAAGATGCTCGACTATCTGATCGAAGACGTCGATCTCGTGCTGGTGATGAGCGTCAACCCCGGCTTCGGCGGCCAGAGCTTCATCGAAAGCCAGCTCCGCAAGATCGAGGCGATCCGCAAGATGATCGACAAGGTCGGCAAGCCGATCCGGCTGCAGGTGGATGGCGGCATCGATCGCGCCACCGCGCCGCGGGCGATCGCCGCCGGTGCCGATGTGCTGGTCGCCGGCACCGCGACCTTCCGCGGCGGCCCCGATGCCTATGCGGACAACATCCGGGCACTGCGCGGCGGGTGACCGACCGGGAGCCGATCGAGCCGGACGCCGACGGCATCGACGAAGGCAAGCGGCTGATCCGGGTGGGGGGCGACAAGGGTTTGTCGCTCACCGAGCGGTTCGCCAACCAGATCCATCGCTTCACCTGGCGCACGCCGCTGCATGCGCTGCGGCTGCGCGGCCGCTTTCCGCTGAAGCTGGTCGCGGTGCCCGAAGATCCGATGCCCGGCGATGCGCGCGCCGGCATCGCGCTGCTCAAGGGCGAGATCGCGTGGCGGGGCGAGACGCTGCCGATCGCCGAGCTCGACTTCGCGAAGCTCAAGGTCTCGACGCCGCTGATGGCGTATCTTCACGGTTTCGGCTGGCTGCGCGACCTCGCCACCGCGGGCACGCGTGCCGCCGCCGTGCCGGTGGCCGAATCGATCATGCGCAAATGGCTGGCGGTGCACGGCGATACCGTGTCCGACCCGGCATGGCATTATGATCTGTGCGCGCGGCGGATCCTGCTGTGGTCCGCGCATGCCCCGCTGATCCTGTCGTCGGGCGACCTGATCTATCGGTCGGCAGTGCTCAACGGGCTGGCGCGGGCCGCGCGCCACCTCGATCGCGGCGCGGACCGTGCCCCGCCGGGCGCCGCGCGGATCGCGGCATGGGCGGGCGTGGTCGCCGCCGGACTGCTGATCCCGGGCGGGCAGCCGCGGCGGGCGTTCGGCGAGACGGGGTTCGCCCGCGCGCTCGACAGCGGCTTCTTCGGCGACGGTGGACTGATCAGCCGGTCGCCGGCGGCCCTGCTCGAAACGATCGAGCTGCTGGCGATGCTGCGCCAGGTCTATGCCTGCCGCCGCGAGCGGCTGTTCCAGCCGGCGCAGGCGGCGCTCGACCATGCGGTGCCCGCATTGCTCGGCATGCTGCACGGCGACGGCGCGATGGCGAGCTGGCAGGGCGGCGGGCCGCTGGGGGCCGAGCGCGTCGAGGCGGCGGTCGCCGCCACCGGCGTACGCGCCCGGCCGCTGCGGCAGGCGCGCGACTGGGGCTATCAGCGGCTGGCGGCGGGCAGCAGCGTGGTCATCATGGATGCCGCGCCGCCACCGGTATCGCGGCTCGCGACGGGCGGCTGCGCCTCCACATTGGCGTTCGAACTGTCGGACGGGCCGCACCGCATCGTCGTCAATTGCGGTGGCGCCGGCATGGGCGGCGGCTGGCTGCCCCAGGATCTGGCCGAAGGCTTGCGGACCACCGCGGCGCATTCGACGCTGATCCTCAACGACCATAATTCGACCGCGATCCACCCCGACGGCAGCCTTGGCAAGGGTGTGAGCGCGGTCGAGCTCGACCGGCAGGAGAATGACGGCGGCAGCCGCGTGGAGGCAAGCCATGACGGCTATGCGCGGCGCTTCGGCCTGATCCATCGCCGCACGCTGAACCTGAGCGCGGACGGACGCGAGTTGACCGGTGCCGACGCGCTGGAACCCACCGGGCGGCGTCATCGCGATGGCGTGGCCTTTGCGCTGCGGTTCCATCTGGCGCCGGGCATCGAGATTTCGGCGCTCGCCGACGGCCAGGGCGCGCTCCTGCGCGTGCCCGGCGGCCCCGTGTGGCAGTTCCGCTGCACCGGTGGCATGCTGTCCACCGAGGAAAGCCTGTGGGTGGACGGCAAGGCGCGGCCGCGGGGCTCGCGCCAGCTGGTGATTTCCGGAGAAGCCCTTGCCGGCGGTACCGCCATCGGCTGGGTGTTCAAACGAGCGGGTCAATAGACAGGGTTTTTGAAGAGAAATGACGGATGCGAAGATCGCGCGGGCACTGCTTTCGGTGTCCGACAAGAGCGGATTGGTCGCGCTGGGGCAGGCGCTGGCCGGCCATGGCGTCGAGCTGGTCTCCACCGGCGGCACCGCGAAGGCGCTGCGCGACGCCGGCCTCGCGGTGAAGGACATCTCCGAGCTCACCGGTTTCCCCGAGATGATGGACGGCCGGGTCAAGACGCTGCACCCCAAGGTCCATGGCGGCCTGCTGGCGGTGCGCGACGACCCCGCGCACCTCGCCGCGATGGCGGAGCATGGGATCGGCGCGATCGATCTCGTCGTCGTCAACCTCTACCCTTTCGCGCAGACCGTGGCGAAGGGCGCCGAGCGTGACGAGATCATCGAGAATATCGACATCGGCGGCCCGTCGATGGTCCGTTCGGCGGCGAAGAACCATGCCCATGTCGCGATCGTCACCGATCCCGCCGACTATGCCGAGCTGATCGCGGCGCTCGCCGAGACCGGCGGCGCCACCAGCCTGGCGTTCCGCCGCCGCCTCGCCGCCAAGGCCTATGCCGCGACCGCCGCCTATGACGCGATGATCTCGCAATGGTTCGCCTTCGCCGACCAGGGCCAGGCCTTCCCGGACATGCTGGCGCTGACCGCCGTTCGCGGCGACGAACTGCGCTATGGCGAGAATCCGCACCAGCAGGCGGCGCTCTACGTGCCCGCCGGCCCGCACGTCCGCGGCATCGCGCAGGCCGAGCAGCTGCAGGGCAAGGCGTTGAGCTACAACAATTACAACGACGCCGACGCGGCGCTGGAGCTGGTCAGCGAGTTCCGCGACGGCCCGCCGACCGTGGTGATCGTGAAGCACGCCAATCCTTGCGGCGTCGCGACCGGCGAAACGCTGGTCGAAGCCTATGCGGCGGCGCTCGCCTGCGACAGCGTGTCGGCGTTCGGCGGCATCATCGCGGTCAACCGTCCGCTCGACGGGCCGACCGCCGAGGCGATCAGCGGGATCTTCACCGAAGTGGTTGCGGCGCCCGGCGCCGACGAAGAGGCGCGTGCGATCTTCGCCAAGAAGAAGAATCTGCGCCTGCTGCTGACCGGCGAACTGCCCGATCCGGCGCGCCCCGGGCTGATGCTCAAGAGCATCGCCGGCGGCTATCTCGTCCAGTCACGCGACAATGGCCGGGTGACGCGCGAGATGCTGAAGGTCGTCACCAAGCGCGCGCCGACCGAGCAGGAACTGACCGACAGCCTGTTCGCCTGGACGGTGGCCAAGCATGTGAAATCCAACGCGATCGTCTACGCCAAGGGCGGCTCGACCGCGGGCATCGGCGCTGGCCAGATGAACCGGCTGGAGTCCGCGCGGATCGCGGCGTGGAAGGCGAAGGACGCCGCCGAGAAGGCGGGCTGGGCCGAACCGCGCACGATCGGCTCCGCGGTCGCCTCCGACGCCTTCTTCCCCTTTGCCGACGGCTTGCTGGCGGCGGTCGAGGCCGGCGCCACCGCGGTGATCCAGCCGGGCGGCTCGATCCGCGACGAGGGCGTCATCGCCGCCGCCGATGCGGCCGGGCTGGCGATGGTGTTCACCGGAATGCGCCACTTCCGGCATTGAAGCGCCTCTCCTCCCCGGCGCTGCGCCGGGGAGGAGAGAGAGGATCAGGCGTCGCGGCGACCCAGCAGGCGCAGGCGCAGCGCGTTGAGCTTGATGAAGCCCGCGGCGTCGCGCTGGTCGTAGGCGCCGGCATCGTCCTCGAAGGTCACGACCTTTTCGGAATAGAGCGTGTTCGGCGACTTGCGGCCGACCACATAGACGCCGCCCTTGTAGAGCTTGAGGCGGACGGTGCCCGTCACCTTGGTCTGGCTGTAGTCGATCGCCGCCTGCAGCATCTCGCGTTCGGGGCTGAACCAGAAGCCGTTGTAGATCAGCTCGGCATAGCGCGGCGCCAGCTCATCCTTGAGGTGCGCGGCGCCGCGATCGAGCGTGATCTGCTCGATGCCGCGGTGGGCGAGATGATAGATGGTGCCGCCCGGCGTTTCATACATGCCGCGGCTCTTCATGCCGACGAAGCGGTTCTCGACGAGATCGAGCCGGCCGATGCCATGCTTGCGGCCATAGTCGTTGAGCGTCTCGAGCAAGGTCGCGGGGCTCATGCCGACGCCGTTGATCGCCACGCCGTCGCCACGCTCGAAATCGATCGTGATGAATTCGGGCGCGTCGGGCGCATCTTCCGGATTGACGGTGCGCGAATAGACATAGTCCGGCACCTCCTCCCACGGATCTTCCAGCACCTTACCCTCGGAGGAGGTGTGGAGCATGTTGGCGTCGGTGGAGAAGGGGCTCTCGCCGCGCTTGTCCTTGGGGACCGGGATCTGGTGCTGCTCGGCGAAGGCGATCAGCGCGGTGCGGCTGGTGAGATCCCATTCGCGCCACGGCGCGATCACCTTGATATCCGGCTGCAGCGCATAATAGCCGAGCTCGAAGCGGACCTGGTCATTGCCCTTGCCGGTGGCGCCGTGGCTCACCGCGTCGGCGCCCAGCTTCCTGGCGATCTCGATCTGGCGCTTGGCGATCAGCGGCCGCGCGATCGAGGTGCCGAGCAGATAGAGCCCCTCGTAGAGCGCGTTGGCGCGCATCATCGGGAACACATAGTCGCCGACGAATTCCTCGCGCAGATCGTCGATGAAGATGTGCTCGGGCTTCACGCCCATCAGCTCGGCCTTGGCGCGCGCCGGCTCCAGCTCCTCGCCCTGGCCGAGATCGGCGGTGAAGGTGATGACCTCGCAACCATAGGTCTGCTGCAGCCATTTCAGGATGACGCTGGTGTCGAGCCCCCCCGAGAATGCCAGCACCACCTTGTTGATCTTGTCGCTCATGCCTGTTCCGCTCATCGTTCCGAGTCGGGCGCCTCTTAGGATCGGCAGGCCCCCGCTACAACCGGAGACGCGTGATGGCTCAGATCAAGACCCATGCGAGTGCGGCAAGCGTCGATTCGTTCATTGCCGCGGTGCCCGATGCGCGCCGCCGTGCCGATGCCGAATCGCTGCGCACGCTGCTCGAAGATGTCAGCGGATGCGCGGCGAAGATGTGGGGGCCGACGATCATCGGTTTCGGCAGCTATCATTATCGCTACGACAGCGGGCATGAAGGCGACATGGCGATGATCGGCTTCAGCCCGCGCAAGGCCAATCTCGTGCTTTATTTCCCCCGCGATTTCGAGGGCGCGGATGCGCTGGTCGCGCAACTCGGCAAGCTCAAGGCGGGCAAGGGCTGCCTCTACGTCAACCGCCTGTCCGACCTCGATGGCGATCGGCTGGCGGATTTCGCGCGGCGATCGGTGGCGCATATGCGCGCGACCTACCCGACCACCGATTGACCCCGCTCAGCCGCGGCGCGCGGCGAAGAAATCGACCAGCAGGCGCGACGCTTCGCCTTCACCCAACCCGTCATGCACCTCGGGGCGGTGGTGCGTGGTCGGCTGCGAGAAGATGCGCGGACCATGCGCGACGCCGCCGCCCTTGGGGTCGCCCGCACCAAAATAGAGGCGCGCAATGCGGGCGTGGGCGATGGCGCCGGCGCACATCGCGCAGGGTTCGAGCGTAACCCACAGGTCGCATCCGCCCAGCCGGTCGACGCCCAGCGCCAGGGCTGCGGCGCGGATCGCGACGATTTCGGCATGCGCGGTCGGATCATTGCGAGAGCGGGTGGCGTTGGCGCCCTCGCCCACGATTCGCCCCTCGAACGTCACCACCGCGCCCACCGGCACCTCGCCGGCGGCCGCGGCGGCGGCGGCAAGGTCGAGCGCGCGGCGCATGGGGGCGGGCAATGGAAAGGCCATCGCCGGCTGATAACCGGCGATGCCGTGCCGCGGAAGCGCGCTCAGGCGGTGGCGGGCAGCCGCCGGTTGTCGGTGATGATTACCCAGAGCGCGTAGACCACGCCCGGGACGTAGGCGAGCAGGGTAAGGATCACGTCGATCCAGAAGTCCCTGCCGATGCCGCGCGTGAGGAACACGCCCAGCGGCGGCAGCAGCACCGCGGCGACGATCCGGATCAGCAGCGCCATCTTATTCGGGCACCTTGTCTTCGGGCTTGGTCACCTCGACGTTGGGCACTTCGATCGTCTTGTTGACGGTGCCGATGTCGATGTCGGCGGTCTCCGCCTTGAACGCGGGCAATTGTGCCTGCTTGGTCTGGTCGATACGGATCCAGTCGAGCTGGACGGCGACGATCAGCGCAATGAGCGCGACCACAACGAGCGTAAGAATTGAACGCATCATGCGTCTCCGGTAAGGGATCTCGGGCGGATGAACGCGCAGCGGCTGCTTCGGTTTCATCTCCGCAACGACCGTTTCGGTTGACGAATCTGCAGGATGCGGTTATCGGCCCCCACTTTCCGGGCAACCCGAATTCAGGACGAAGATCATGTCGCGTATTTGCGAGCTGACCGGCAAGGGCCGGCAGGTGGGGCACAATGTTTCCCACGCCAACAACAAGACCAAGCGCACGTTCCTGCCGAACCTGCAGAACGTCACCTTGATCTCCGAAGCGCTCGAAAAGGGCGTGAAGCTTCGCGTGTCGACGCACGGCCTGCGCTCTGTCGAGCATGTCGGCGGCCTGGACAACTGGCTGCTCAAGACCGGCGACGACCAGCTCAGCCTGAAGGCGCGTCGCCTGAAGCGCGAAGTTTCCAAGAAGCGGGCGGCCGCCTGAGCCGCGGGCGCCGCTTCGGCGGTGCCCTTGCCCGATTCGGGATTCGAAGGGACGGCAGCCCGTTGGGGGACGCCGTCCTTTTCGTGCGCCCGAATCCTGCGCTCCCGCGCCGGCACGGCCGCTTCAGCCGGTCAGCGCGAACTTCAGCAGCAGCGTGCGTTCCAGGAAATGGAAATTGTCGTCGGACATGATCCAGACGATCGTGCGCCCGCCTTCGCGGCTCACCGCCAGCGCCTCATAATTGTCGCGAATCAGCGATCCTTCGAAGCGCGCGACCTCCTCCGGCTCGACGATTCGCCCCGCGACCAGCCGAGCCGGATCGACGATCGTCAGGACCGCGCTGAACCCGCCCAAAAAGGTGAAGCGGCGATGCAGCACGATCATCCGCCCGTCGGGTAGCGCTGCAGCCTCCACGGGACGATAACCCGGTGGCGCGCGCCAGCCCATTTCCTCCACGTTCACGCCGGATGCCGCGGGATCGCGGTCGAAGCGAAGCAAT
Organism: Sphingomonas sanxanigenens DSM 19645 = NX02; assembly: GCF_000512205.2. NCBI lineage: Bacteria > Pseudomonadati > Pseudomonadota > Alphaproteobacteria > Sphingomonadales > Sphingomonadaceae > Sphingomonas > Sphingomonas sanxanigenens. The sequence continues at coordinate 5,421,005 of NZ_CP006644.1, read as the reverse complement.
CTGTAGCTGCGATCGCGCCCGAGCGGTGATTCGGACCAGAGGAGGAAGCGGCCGTCGGCGGTGCGCAGCAGCGCCTCTCCGCCCGCCGATTCGGGCCAGTCGGCAATCTGGGGCGGAAACACTTCCGCCTCGGCATGGCGAAGCCCGTTCAGCCGGCAGATCGCGTTGCGCCGTTCGAGGCTGATCCAGATCCGATTCGTTCCCGGCTCACCGGTCAGCGCTTCGGCGTCGCGGTCGCGCTTGAGCGCGCCGTCTCCGCAACCCGGCGGCAGCGGCAGGATGTGCCCGCGGCCATCGGGCTTGCCGCCTTCGATCCCGATTCGGAGCAGCGCGCCGGCATCGCTGACCGCGACGATCTCGCCCTTCGCCATTGCCGCGCCCGACAGTCCGCCGAGCCAGCGCTCGTCGCTGGTGAGCGACCAGCCCCCGAGATAGCGAAGACGGCCCACGTCGCGCCGCGCCGGATCAGCCGAATCGAGCGCCACCGGCGTTGCCCGGATGTGAATCGGCTGGTCGGGCATGACCGGCATCGGCCCCGGCGCAGAGCGGGCGAGGGCGAGCGGCAGCAGCAGCGAAGCGGGAAGGAGGCGGCGGAGCACGGCCGGGCTTCTAGCCCAACGGCCGCGATTGCGGAATCGTTCTGCGCGGCTCAGCCCGTTGCGCGCGCGTGGTTTTTGCGCGGCGGCGGTCGTCATGTTCGCCGCGATCCGGCGACACGGGAGCGGCGCCTGTACGCGCCGGCGCAAGCTGAACAACGGCTAACATGCGCGTTCAGCATCATCTCAAGACGCGGCGGGCATAACGCAAGCATCAGGAGGCCGAATCAACCGGCCGATCGAGATGAACGGACAGGAGGTTCCCATGTTCAAGACGCTTTCGATGCTGGGCGCGGCGATCGCCATGGGTGCCGCCACGCTCATCCCCGCCGCCCCTGCCATGGCGCGCGACGGTTACTATCACCAGGCCCGCGACGGTTATTATGGCCGCAGCTATCGGGGCGATCGTTACCGCGGCCATCGCGGCGATTACTACCGTGGCGACCGTTATCGCGGCTATCGGGGCGATCGTTATCGCCGTTGTGACAATGGCACGGGCGGCACGATCATCGGCGCGATCGCCGGCGGCCTGCTCGGCAACGAAGTCGCCCGTCGCGGCGACAAGACCGAAGGCACCATCATCGGCGGCGCGGTCGGTGCGCTCGCGGGTCGCGCGATCGACCGCTCGGACGGTCGTCGCTGCTAATCTAAGGTTTTGCCCGCGTATCTGGGCAGTAACCCGCGTATCCGGGTTGTACGAGGGCCGGGCTCCGCAAGGAGCCTGGCCCTTTCGCGTTCAGGTTTCGGTGTCGAACAGCCCCGCGAGCTGCTCCACCATCGTGCCGCCGAGCTGCTCGGCATCCATGATCGTCACCGCGCGCTGATAATAGCGCGTCACATCATGGCCGATGCCGATCGCGACCAGCTCCACCGGCGATCGGGTTTCGATCCAGTTGATCACCTGGCGCAGGTGGCGCTCGAGATAGGCGCCGCTGTTGACGCTCAACGTCGAATCGTCGACCGGCGCGCCATCGCTGATCACCATCAGGATGCGACGCTCCTCATGCCGGGCGATCAGCCGGTTGTGCGCCCAGAGCAGCGCTTCGCCGTCGATATTCTCCTTGAGCAGCCCTTCGCGCATCATCAGGCCGAGCGACTTCTTGGCGCGCCGCCAAGGCTCGTCGGCCTTCTTGTAGACGATGTGGCGCAGATCGTTGAGGCGGCCTGGGGTCGGCGGCCGGCCGGCGGCCAGCCATGCCTCGCGGCTCTGCCCGCCCTTCCATGCGCGGGTGGTGAAACCGAGGATCTCGGTCTTCACGCCGCAACGTTCGAGCGTGCGCGCCATGATGTCCGCGCTGATCGCGGCGATCGAGATCGGCCGCCCGCGCATCGACCCCGAATTGTCGATCAGCAAGGTCACCACCGTGTCCCGGAACTCGGTGTCGCGCTCGACCTTGTAGGACAGTGACTGCCCCGGGCTGACGACGACCCGCGCGAGCCGCGCAGCATCGAGCAGCCCTTCCTCCTGGTCGAAATCCCAGCTGCGGCTCTGCTGGGCCATCAGCCGGCGCTGCAGCCGGTTGGCGAGCTTGGTCACCGCGCCCTGCAGGTGAATGAGCTGCTGGTCGAGATAGGCGCGCAACCGCGTCAGCTCATCCTCGTCGCACAGGTCGGTGGCCTCGACGATCTCGTCGAACTGTGTCGTCCACGGGTGATAATCGAACTGCGGCGGCAGATCGGAAAGCGGCCGGTTGGGCCGCACCGGCATCATCCCGTCTTCGCCGGCATCCGCCAGTTCGGCGTCGCTGTCGCCCTCGGCGTCGTCCTGCTGGCTGTCCGATTCGCCGTCCTGCTGCTCGCCATCCTGCGGCTCGGCGCGCATCTCGACATCGCCTTCGGCGCCGCCTTCATTCTCGTCGGCATCGTCGGTCTGGTCGTCGCTTTCGTCGTCCTCGCCGCCGTCCTGGTCCTCCCCGCCCTCGTCGTCGTCGGGCGTCAGCTCACCCTCGACCAGTTCGAGATCCTCGAGCAGGCGGGTGGCCAGCCGGGCGAAGGCGCCCTGATCGTCGGCGACGAGGCCGAGCGCGTCGAGATCGGCTCCGCCCTTGTCCTCGATCCATTGCCTGACCATCGCGAGGCCGGGCTCGGCCGCGGCGGGCGGCGCCTCTCCCGTCAGCCGCTCCCGCACGATCAGTTGCAGCGCGGTCGACAGCGGCACCTCGTCTCGGGCGCGGGCGCGGGTGATGGGATCGGTGCGGATCTTGAGATCGAGCGCCTGGCCCAGATTGGCGCGGACGCCCGCCATCGAACGCGCGCCGAGCGCCTCGACCCGCGCGGTCTCGATTGCATCGAACACCGAGCGCGCCACCGCTTCGGACGGCGCCCCGCGGGCATGGAGCGCGGCATCATGGTGCCTCAGCCTAAGCGCGAAACCATCGGCAAAACCGCGTGCCTCGGCGACCTGCTCGGCCGGCAGCGAGCGGTTGGGCATCGGCACCTTCATGTGCCGTCCGGACTGCAGCGGCGCATCCGCGGTGAAGGTCAGCTCGACCTCGGGCTCACGCGCGATCGCACGCGCGGCGCCGCCGAGCACGGCCTTGAAATCGTCGAGGGGAGAACGGTCGGCCATGATCACCGAGCCTTATGCATGGTCGGGCGGCGTGGGAACAGGCGATTGCGGCATGCCCGGCGGCGGAGCGGTTCGATCGCACCTCCGCCGGGCATGCAACGGGATCAGGCCTTGCCGGCGACGCTTTCGGGCAGATCGCGCCCGAACACGCGCTGATAATATTCGGCCACCAGCGGGCGTTCCGCCTCGTCGCACTTGTTCAGGAACGACAGGCGGAAGGCGAAGCCGATATCCTTGAAGATCAGCGTGTTCTGCGCCCAGGTGATCACCGTGCGCGGAGACATGACGGTCGAGATGTCGCCATTGATGAAGCCCTGGCGGGTGAGATCCGCCACCTTCACCATGTTGTCGACCTCCTTCTTGCCGCCCACATGATCATATTCGCCGGACTTGGCGAGCACGATCCGCGCCTCGACCTCGGCGGGCAGATAGTTGAGGGTGACGACGATGTTCCAGCGGTCCATCTGGCCCTGGTTGATCTGCTGGGTGCCGTGATAGAGGCCGCTGGTGTCGCCCAGGCCCACAGTGTTGGCGGTGGCGAACAGGCGGAACCAGGGGCTCGGGCGGATGACCCGGTTCTGGTCGAGCAGGGTCAGCTTGCCCTCGGTCTCGAGCACGCGCTGGATCACGAACATTACGTCCGGACGGCCGGCATCATACTCGTCGAAGACGAGCGCGGTGGGGGTCTGCAGCGCCCATGGCAGCAGGCCTTCGCGGAATTCCGTCACCTGCTGGCCGTCGCGCAGCACGATCGCATCGCGGCCGATCAGGTCGATGCGGCTGATGTGCGCATCGAGGTTGATGCGGATGCACGGCCAGTTGAGGCGCGCCGCCACCTGTTCGATGTGCGTCGACTTGCCGGTGCCGTGATAGCCCTGGATCATGACGCGGCGGTTGTGCGCGAAGCCCGCCAGCACGGCCAGCGTGGTATCCGGATCGAACACATAGGTGGGATCCAGATCGGGGACGCGCTCGTCCGCCTCGCTGAACGCCGGCACCTGCATGTCGATGTCGATCCCGAACAGCTCGCGCACGCTCACCTGCCGGTCGGGCGCGTCGAGCACGGTCGCTGCGCGGCTGTCGGGCTGGACGTTGGGGATGTCGGTCATGATCGGCTCTTTCGTCTTTCCCTGCACCCCTAACGCGCGGAACGCGGGTGTCGACGCCCTATTCTGCGTGCGACGTGGAAAATGAAAGGGGCTGCCGCCGCTTTTTGTGCCGCGCAGGGCTCAGCCCGTCTTGGGCGGCAGCGGAAACAGCGTGACGAAATGCGCGAGCAGCCCGCGGTCGCCCGTCACCGCCAGCGCGCCGTCTCGCTCCGCCGCCGCCACCGGCAGGCCACCATAGACGATCGCGGCGAGCACCGGTGGCTGCGCCGCCAGCCGCAGGTCGACCGAGTCGGGCTGCGCGCGGCGGACGGCGATGCCGTGCGCGTCGATGGCGGCGACGAAGGCGTCGGGCGCGATATCGAACCCGACTTGCATCGGGCGCTCGCCCGAACGGCTGCGGTCGATCATCGTGCGGAACGACATCATGATCGCGGCCGCCGACAGCGGCAATGTGGGATCGTGACGCCGGGAGCGGACCGCCCAGCGGCCGAGCTCCTGGATCGCGGTCTCGCTCTGATAGCCCCAGGGGGTCAGCTCATAGACCTGCACATTGGCGGGCGGGGGCAGCTTGCGGCGGACGAGAATGCCCACCTCCTCCATACCCTCCAGCCGCTGCGTCAGCACATTGGCGCTGATCCCCGGCAGTCCGCCGCGCAGTTCGCCGAAACGGCGCGGTCCGAACATCAGCTCCCGCACGATCAGCAGGGACCAGCGTTCGCCGACCAGTTCCATCGCCAGCGCGGTGCCGCAGGCGTCGTCATACCAGCGCTTGTCCGCCTTGCGATCGTTATTAGTCACTTTTTCTAACTTCATAGTTGCTTTTAATAACTCACGCCGTCACAAGGATCAAGCCAACCGATTCGACCCGACCCGAACGCGATTGAGAGGAAAAGTCCGATGGCCAAGCTGATCTTCGTGAACCTGCCCGTAAGCGACGTCGCCCGCGCAACCGCGTTTTACGAAGCCATCGGGGCGACGCGCGATCCACGCTTCTGCACGGACGATTGCTCGATGGTCGCGTTCTCGGAGACGATCCATTTCATGCTGATGACGCACAAGCGCTACGCCGACTTCACCAGCAAGACGATCGTCGACGCCCATAAAGCCAGCGAAGTGCTGATCGCGCTCAGCGAAGACAGCCGCGCCGAGGTCGACGCCACGCTCGCCAGAGCGATCGCCGCCGGCGGCGCCGCGGATCCGACGCCGCCACAGGACATGGGCGACTTCATGTATGGACGCAGCTTCGAGGATCTGGACGGCCACATCATCGAACTGGCGTGGATGGACGTCGATGCGGCGATGTCCGCCTTCGCGCCGGGCGAGACCGAGCCCGCCTGAACCGCGCCTTCAGAACGGGAGACGAGCGATGACAAGCGCGACGATCGAGGCCTCCGCCCCCGCGAAGGCCGATGCCGGGGTCTGGACGGGGCGGGTGCTGAGCACCCTCGCCATCCTGTTCTTCCTGATGGATGGCGGCATGAAGATCGTGCCGCCACCGCAGGTGCCCGAAACCATGGCGGCGCTGGGCTGGCCGACCGATCTCGGCACGATCCGGCTGCTGGCGGTGCTCTCGCTGGGCAGCGTGCTGCTCTATGCGTGGCCGCGTACGGCGGTGCTCGGCGCGGTGCTGCTGACCGCCTATCTGGGCGGCGCCATCGCCACCCACGTCCGCGTCGGCAGTCCGCTGTTCAGCCATGTGCTGTTCGGGGTGTATGTCGGCCTCATCCTGTGGGGCGGCCTGTGGCTGCGCGATCCGCGGCTGAGGGCCTTGTTCCCGATCATGCGCTGACAAGAAACCCGAAGGAGAGACAAGATGACCTATGTGGAAGGATTCGTCGCCGCGGTGCCGGCGGCGAACAAGCAGGCCTATATCAAGCATGCCAGCGATGCCGCGCCGCTGTTCAAGGCGTTCGGGGTCACCCGGATGGTCGAGAATTGGGGTGACGAGGTGCCGGACGGCGAGGTTACCGATTTCAAGGGCGCGGTGAAGGCCGAGGACGGCGAGGTCGTCGTCTTTTCCTGGTTCGAGTTTCCCTCGAAGGCGGCGCGGGACGCCGCGAACGAGAAGATCATGGCCGATCCCCGTATGGAGGAAATGAGCAAGTCGATGCCGTTCGACGGCAGGCGGATGATCTATGGCGGCTTCGAGGCGATCGTCGAGGAATCGTCGGGCGGCGCGATGGGCTATGCCGACGGCTATCTGGTGCCGGTGCCCGAGGGCAAGAAGGAAGCCTATCGCGCGATGGCGGCGAAGGCGGCCGGGCTGTTCCGCGAATATGGCGCGACCCGCGTGGTCGAGGCATGGGGCGACGATGTGCCCGACGGCAAGATCACCGACTACAAATGCGCGGTGAAGGCCGAGGACGGCGAATCGGTCGTCTACAGCTGGGTCGAATGGCCCTCCAAGGCCGTCCGCGACGACGGCATGAAGAAGGTCATGGAGGATCCGCGCATGAAGCCGGATGGCGAGATGCCGTTCGATGGCCGGCGCATGATCTATGGCGGCTTCGCGCCGATCCTCGACGTCTGAGCATCATCGGGGGGCCATGCGCCCCCCGCCCCCGAAGGAGACGGACGATGACCAATCCTCACGGTACCCCGATCTGGTACGAACTGCTGACCAGCGATCCCGATGCGGCACAAGCCTTCTACAGCGACGTCGTCGGCTGGAAGATCGGCCCGTTCGGCTGCAAGGATGGCGACGACGCACCGCTGCCCCCGCCAGGGCCCGATGGCGCCCCGATGGACTATCGCATCCTCACCGCGCCCGACGGCGGCGGCGTGGGCGGGCTGATGAAGCTGCCCGAAGGCGCGCAGATGCCGCCGGCCTGGCTGGGCTATATCGGCGTCGACGATGTCGATGCGGCGGTCGAAGCGATCGAGGCGGCGGGCGGCACGGTGCATATGCCGCCGATGGATCTCGAGGGCGTCGGCCGCATGTCGATGGTCGCCGATCCACAGGGGGCGATCTTCTACGTGATGCGCGGCGCCAGCGACGAAGACAGCGGCGCCATGTCGATGGCGGACGGGCATTGCGGCTGGAACGAACTGTCGACCAGCGATCCCGAGGCGGCGCTCGCCTTCTACACGCGCCAGTTCAACTGGACGAAGGGCGATGCCATGCCGATGGGCGAGATGGGCGAATATCGCTTCATCGACCATGGCGACGGCATGATCGGTGCGGTGATGAAGACGCAGTCACCCGATGGCCGGCCCGCCTGGCTCTATTACTTCGTCGTCCCCGATATCGACGTCGCGTTCGCGCGCATCAAGGCCGGCGGCGGCACCCCGCTCTACGATCCGATGCAGATTCCGGGCGGCGGCTATGCGCTGGCCGCGGTGGATCCGCAGGGTGCCGTGTTCGGCCTCTCCGGGCTGCGCAAGAGCTGAAGGGAGACCGATCATGACCGACAAGATCGCCATCTGCCTGTGGTTCGACGGCGTCGCCGAGGAGGCGGCGACCTTCTACACCTCGCTCATTCCCGACAGCCGGGTGGACGCCGTTCACCGCACGCCGGCGGACTTCCCGTCGGGCAAGCAGGGCGATGTGCTCACCGTCGAGTTCACGCTTGCCGGCCGCGCCTATCTGGGCCTCAACGGCGGCCCGCTGTTCAAGTTCAACGAGGCGATCTCGCTGCAGGTCTATACCGAGGATCAGGCGGAATCGGATCGGCTGACCGAGGCGCTTTCGGCGGTGCCCGAGGCCGAGCAATGCGGCTGGGTGAAGGACCGCTATGGCCTGTCCTGGCAGATCACGCCGCGGCGATTGGTGCAACTGCTGGCCGATCCCGATCCCGCGAAGGCGCAACGGGTGATGCAGGCGATGATGGAGATGAAGCGCATCGACATCGCCGCGGTGGAAGCCGCGGCCGAATCCGTCGCCTGACACGCGCGCGGGCGGGGCGCCTGCGCTCCGCCCGCGTCACAGCGGATCGGCCACCGATCCGACGAGATGGTCGACCAGCGCGCGCAGCCGCGGCAGCCGCTTGAGATCGGCATGATAGCCCAGCCAGATGTCGCGGCCGGGCGGCACGTCGACGCCGGGTTCGGCGACCAGGCCATATGTCTGCCCCAGCAGCACCGGCAGCACCGCGAGTCCGGCGCCGCGGGTGGCGGCGACCGCCTGAACCTCCCGGCTGTTGCTCCGGATCGCGATCCGGGCGCGCGGGAAGCGTCGGCGCAGCCAGCCGACATCGGCCAGCGTATCGAACTGGCTGTCCATCATCACCAGCCGATGGCCTTCGCCATCCGACCCGGGCGCCGGAAAGCCATGCGCCTCGACATAGGCCGGCGCCGCGAACAGGCCGTAGCGGATGTGGGTGAAACGGCGCTGGACGATATGCGGCGCGTCGAACGGCTTGAAGCGGAACACCAGCTCCGCCTCCCGCCGATCGAGGCTGAGCAGGCGGAAGTCGGCGATCAGTTCCACCGTCACCATGGGGTGACGCATGGCGAAGGCGGTGACCGGAGGGGTCAGCACGAGGTGCGCGAACCATTCGGAGGAGGACAGGCGCAGGGCACCGGCCACCGCCTCGCCGCTGCCGGCGAACTGGCGCTGCAGGCTAAGCGCCTCATCCTCCATGCGCTGCGCGCCGAGCAGCATCGCCTCACCCTCGTCGGTCAGCTGCAACCCGGCGGCGGTGCGCTGGAACAGGGCGACGCCGCACGCCGCCTCCAGCGCGCGCAGGCGGCGCCCGGCGGTCGGCTGGCTGAGCTTCAGCACCTTGCCCGCACCGGTCAGCGTGCCCGCGCGGGCGATGGCGAGGAACAGGCGGATATCGTCCCAGTCCAGCCGCCCCGGATCCATCGCGCGCCGTCCCTGCCCCTCAAAAGCCGTTCAGGAAGGAGGCGACATTCGCACCCAGCGCATCGACTGCATAGCCGCCCTCCATCACCACCAATGTCGGCAGGCCGAGCGCCGCGACGATGGCGCCGAGCTCGGCATAGTCGCCGGTTTCCAGCGCGAAATGGCAGATCGGATCGCCGGCGAAGGTATCCGCACCGAAGCTGAGCACCAGAAGATCGGGCGCGAAACCGCGCACCGCCGCGATCGCCTGCGCCAGCGCCGGGCGATATCCGGCGATGTCCGTGCCGTGCGGCAGCACGATGTTGCGCGTCGCCCCCGCGCCGGCGTCTTCGCCCGCCTCATCGGCATGGCCCCAGAAGAAGGGGAAATCCTGCGCGGGATCGGCGTGGATCGAAACGAAGGGCACATCGCCACGCGTCCAGAAGATATCCTGCGTGCCGTTACCGTGATGATAGTCGAGATCGAGGATCGCAACGCGCCCGGCGCCTTGATCGCGCGCGGCCTGCGCGGCGATGGCCGCGTTGTTCAGGTAGCAATAGCCGCCGAGATAGTCGGCGCCGGCATGATGGCCGGGCGGCCGGCACAGCGCGAAGCTGGTCCGCGCCGTCCCGCCAAGCAGCGGATCGAGCGCGGTGAGCGCTGTCTGTGCCGCCCAATAGGCCGAATCCCAGGTACCCGCGCCGATCGGGGTGACGGCATCGGCCGAGTAGCGGCCCAGTTCGGCGTCGATCCGGCTCAGCGTGAGCGCCCGGCGCCGGACCACCGGCCAGACATAGCCGATGGCATCGCCCTCCCGCCCCGCCGCCGCCCAGCGCGCGTGGGCGGTCCGTAGAAACGTGACATAACCGGGATCGTGCACGGCATGGATCGGATCGAGGCCATGGTCCGCCGCCGGCACCGCGTCACCCACCGCGCCGAGGATCGTCGTCGCGCGCGACGGCACCTCGGCATGGTCGCTCCAACCGCCGTTGTGGAACTCGCGCAACGGCCGGTGCGCCGACTGACGGGGATCGAAGACGCTGATCATTCGGGGCATATGAAGCGCGGCGCGAAGCGGAGCACCGTGAAGCCGGCAAGGGCGGCGACGATAGACCCCATCAGCACGCCAATCTTCACCGCGTCGATCTGCGCCGGATCCCTGAAGGCAAGGCCGCCGATAAACAGGCTCATCGTGAAGCCGATGCCGCACAACAGCGCGACGCCATAGACCTGCGGCCAGGTGGTGCGCGCCGGCCGCGGCGCGAAGCCGGTTTTCGCAGCCAGCCAGACGGTGGCGAAGATGCCGACCTGCTTGCCGAGAAACAATCCGGCGGCCACACCCAGCGGCAGCGGCGCCAAGATCTGTGCGAGGCCGACCCCGGCGAGGCTGACGCCGGCATTGGCGAAGCCGAACAACGGCACGATCAGATAGGAAACGGGCGCGTGCAGCGCATGTTCGAGGCGGTGGAGCGTCGAGTCGGCGGCGTCGGGCGCACCCGCCGTGCGGCGGAACGGAATCGTCATCGCCGCCAGCACCCCGGCGATCGTGGCGTGCACGCCGGAGACCAGCACGACGAACCAGAGCAGCGCGAAACCGATGAGATAGGGCCAGAGGCGGACGACGCCGAGCTTTCCCATGCCCCACATGCCCCCCAGCACGGCGATGGCGGCGAACAGGGCCGCGCCATCGATGTTGTTCGTATAGGCGATCGCGATGATCGCGACCGCGCCCATATCGTCGACGATCGCCACCGTCGTGAGGAACAGCTTGAGCGAAGCCGGCGCGCGGCTGCCGAGCAGGGCAAGCACGCCGATCGCGAAGGCGATGTCGGTCGCCGCCGGTACCGCCCAGCCGCGCAGCAGCTCGGGATGGCCACCGGTGACGAACAGATAGACGATCGCCGGCAGCGCCATGCCCGCCGCCGCTGCCAGCACCGGCAGGCGGCGCTTCTCGGGGCTCGCCAATTCCCCGTCGACGAACTCCCGCTTGATCTCCAGCCCCACCAGCAGGAAGAAAATCGCCATCAGCGCATCGTTGATCCAAAGATGCACCGTCATCGGCCCCAGTTCGTCGCTGAGCACCGGGCCGGTGGGCAGGTGGAGCAGGTGGAAATAATCCTCGGCGAACGGACTGTTGGCGATGATCATCGCCAGCGCCGCCGCCGCCATCAGCAGCAGCCCACCCGACGCACCGCTATGAAGAAAGGCGCGAAGCGCAGACTTGACGCGACGCGGTGGCAGTACCGTGACCATTTTACCTCCCTGCTGGCGATGCGCCCGGTCTATCGGCTAGACCCCCCGGCGCAAGCAAAAGCGGGGAAAGCGATGCCCGAAAATCAGCCGAAACCCTTCCGCGCCAACGCCGTGTGGCGCTGGTGGCGCGCGCGCGTGGTCGGCAGCGTCGATCATGTCGAGGTCGTCGCGCAGGTCGTGGAGGATGGCGGCTGGACGCCCCGTTACCTGCTGATGACGTTGCTCGCGGCCGGCATCGCAATGCTGGGGCTGCTGCTGTCTTCCCCGGCGGTGGTGATCGGCGCGATGCTGCTCTCCCCGCTGATGGGGCCGATCATCGGCTTCGGCTTCAGCCTGGCGCTGTTCGACTTCAAGGAAATGCGCGATTCGCTGCAGGCACTGGCGCTGGGCGCGGTGATCGCGGTGCTGTTCGCCGCGCTGATCGTCACCTTCTCCCCGATCCAGACCGTCACCGCCGAGATCGCCGCGCGCACCCGCCCCAACCTGTTCGACCTGATCGTCGCGATCCTCTCCGCCGTCGCCGGCGGCTATGCGGTGATCCGCGAGCGCCACGGCACGATCGTCGGCGTCGCGATCGCCACCGCGCTGATGCCGCCGCTGGCGACGGTCGGCTTCGGCCTGGCTACGCGCAACTGGACGGTGTTCGGCGGCGCGCTGCTGCTGTTCTTCACCAACCTCATGGCGATCGCGCTCACCGCGTCGGTGATGGCGCGGATCTATGGCTTCGGATCCTCGCTCAGCCCCAAGCAGACGCGTCTGCAGGCGACACTCGTGATCGCCACCTTGGCGGCGCTGGCGGTGCCGCTGGGGCTGACCCTGCGCCAGATCGGTCAGGAAGCGGTCGCGGCGCGGCAGACGCGCGACACGATCGCTGCACAATTCGTCAGCGCGGCCCGGATCGACGATCTGGAGATCGAGCATGCCGGCGAGGCAATGCGGGTGCGCGCGGTGGTGTTCACACCCACCTACCGCGCCGGCGCCGAAACCGCCGCGATCGAGGCCCTGCGCCGCCGCCTCGACCGCCCGGTGGAGCTGTCGCTCGATCAGGTCATCACCGGCCATGGCGACGTGACGGCCGAACAGGCGCAGCTCCAGGCTGCCCGCGAACGGCAGCAGGCGCAGGAGAAGGGCGCTGCCGACCTTACCGCCAAGCTGGCGCTGATCGCCGGCGTCGATCCCGCGATGGTGACCGTCGACCGTCAGAATCGCCGCGCCCTCGTGCGCGCCGCACCGCTGCCCGACGCGACGCTCTCCACCTATCGTGCGCTCGAATCGCGCGTCGCACTGAGCTTTGACGGCTGGACGATCGAACTGGTGCCGCCGCCGCTGATGCGCCTGCCGATCATCGACTTCACCGATGACAAGCCCAACCCGGCGGCGATCGATCTCGTCGTTTGGGCGGCGCGGCGCGGCGGATTGCCGGTCAGCATCACCGGCCCGGCCGATCGCACCGCGCCGGTCGTCTCGGCGCTTCGCGACCGCGGCGTCGATGCGCGGGCGACGGCGGGCGCTGGCGGCGACGGCGTGCTGGCCGGCTGGGCGACGTCCTGATCAGTCGGCGGCGTTTTCGCCGTCTTCCGCCCTGGCAACGGCAGGGATGCGCGCCGCGCCCGGCCGCACCGCCAGCAAGGTGTTGAGCCGCGCCTTGAAGTTGCGCAGATCCTGGCCGACGAGCTGGGCCTGGGTGGTGAAGCTCATCGTCTTCGGATTGATCGGCGTGCCGTTCCTGTAGACCTCATAATGGAGGTGCGGGCCGGTCGAGAGGCCGGTCGAGCCGACATAGCCGATCACCTGGCCGCGATTGACCTTCTGGCCATAGCGCACGCCGATGCGGCTCATATGCGCATAGGCGGTCGCGATGCCGCCGCCATGTTTCAGCATCACATAATTGCCGTGACCGCCATGGCGGCCGGCGAAGGTGACGGTGCCGTCGGTCGCGGCGTAGATCGGCGTTCCGTAGGCAGCGCCGAAATCCATGCCGCGGTGGAAGCGCGAATAGCCGAGCAGCGGGTGGCGACGCATGCCGAATCCCGACGTCTGGCGGCCATTGACCGGCCGCGCCATCACCCCGCGCTGCTCGCCGACGCCCGAGGCCTCGAAGAACTCGCTGCGCCCGCCGCTCGTCCATTTGACGAGCCGGGTCTTGCGCTTGCCCTGGTCGAGCCCGGCGAACAGCAACTCTCCCACCTCGGTCTCGCCGGTCGCGGCGCGGCGGTGCGCAACGATGATGTCGAACCGCGAATCGCCGCCAATGCTGCCCAGGGGCACGCGGCGCTTGATCTCGCGGACATACGCCTCGACCGCAGAGGCGGGGGCGCCGGCGGCGCGTGCGGCGGCATAGAGGCTGGAGCCGGCACGGCCCTGGATGCGCAATGGCGTATCGTCCACCGCGATCGGCACGCGGCGCATCGCCAGCCGGCCGCCAGCGCGCTCGAATTCCAGCCGCAGGTCGAACGCGGCGCGGAAGGCGAGTTTGTCGAGCGGGCGCGGCTGTGCGCGCGCGGGGCGGCGGCCGAGCACCATGTCCATGCGCGTTCCGGGCCGGATCGCGCCGAGCGTGACGGCGCGCGACGCCATGTCCGCCACGAGCTTCGCGTCGGTCCGGCCGACGCCGGCGCGCTCCAGCACGCGGGCGAAGCCATCGCCCTGCCCCAACGTGGCGCTCAGTTCGATCATCGGCCGTTCCGGCGTGTCGGCCAGCGGGCGCACCGCATCGGTCGCGGCCATGTGCCGGCCGCTGTCGCCGCCGAACGCGAGCGGGGCGAAGGATTGGGCGCGGACCTCATCCCATGCGGCGGGCGCGAGCGGTGCCGGCACGGCCCCGGGCAGCGGGCGTTCGAATCCGGGCGACAAGGTGATCGCCGCGGCACACAGCCCGCCACAGGTAACGACGCCGCGCATCCATTCGAGCGAGCCGATGCGCGCGCCCAGATCGGGCACCAGATCGATGTCGTGCAGGCGGGTCCGCCAGCCCTTGAGCGGCTGGCGCATCGTGTTTGCCGGCCTCGCCGGCGCGATGGCGGCGTCCATCGACAGCACGGCGGTGCCGCTGGTTCCACCGAATCCCGGTTCGCTTTGCTTGAACAAGGCCACAGGCCCCCGAAATTGATCGCAACCCCCGGCCGCTGGCGCGGCTCGTGGCGACGACAGTGCTGGCCGAGAGTCTTAAAGTCAAATTAAGTCCCTTGCCGCGCCCTTTTCGTGCGGCGGAGCGCGCCGGGGGCGGGATGAAAGGCGGATCAAAGCGCGGATTTGACGGATAACGCACGACGAACGGCAAAACGCTTTTGGCGCGGCCAGCAAATCGCTATCCCGCCGCCATGGCTTCCAACCATCTCTATCTCGTCGACGGCTCGGGCTATATCTTCCGGGCCTATCATCGCCTGCCGCCGCTGACCAACAAGCACAACGAGCCGGTGGGCGCCGTCTATGGCTATACGGCGATGCTGTGGAAGCTCGCGGACGAGGTCCACAAGGCCGACGGGCCGACGCACATGGCGGTGGTGCTCGACAAATCGAGCCACACCTTCCGCAACGATCTCTATGACAAGTACAAGGCGCAGCGGCCGCCGCCACCCGAGGATCTGATCCCCCAGTTCCCGATGATCCGCGATGCGACGCGCGCCTTCTCCCTCCCCTGCATCGAGGAGGAAGGCTGGGAGGCCGACGATCTCATCGCCAGCTATGCCAAGGCGGCGCTGGCGCAGGGCTGGCAGGTGACGATCGTCAGTTCCGACAAGGATCTGATGCAGCTCATCGAGCCGGGGCTCGACCTCTACGACACGATGAACAACCGTCGGCTCGGTGCCGAGCATGTCGTCGAGAAGTTCGGCGTGCCGCCGGTGCAGCTCGGCGAGGTGCTGGCGCTGATGGGCGACAGCGTCGACAATGTTCCCGGCGTGCCGGGGGTCGGCCCCAAGACCGCTGCCAAGCTGATCACCGAGCATGGCGATCTCGAAGCCGTACTTGCCGCCGCGCCCGACATGAAGAAGGGCAAGCTGCGCGAGAACCTGATCGAGCATGCCGAGATGGCGCGGCTCTCGCGCAAGCTGGTGACGCTCGCCTGTGACGTGCCGCTTCCCGAGCCGCTCGATGGCCTCGCGCTGCAGGGCATCCCCGAAGCGCCGCTGCGTGCCTTCCTCGAACATCATGGCTTCCGCTCGCTGCTCGCGCGGCTGGGTGCGGTCGCCGATGCGCCGCAGCCGGCTCCGGCGGCGGGCGTTGCGCTGCCCGAGGATCCGCCCTGCGACCATGACGGCTATGAGGCGGTGACCGACCTCGCCGCACTGGAGCGCTGGGCGGCGGCGGCACGCGAACAGGGTTTCGTCGCGCTCGATACCGAGACCGACGGGCTGGGGCCGATGGCAGGGCTGGTCGGCATCAGCATGGCGCTGGCGCCCAATCGTGCCTGCTATGTGCCGCTGGGCCATCGCGGCGGCGACCTGCTGGCCGATACGCCGGTGCAGATTCCGATCGATCAGGCGCTGGCGGTGCTGAAGCCGATGCTCGCGGATCCGGCGGTGCTCAAGATCGGCCACAACATCAAATATGACCTCTCGATCCTGGCTCGCCACGGCGTGGTGGTGGCGCCGATCGACGATACCATCGTGATGAGCTTCAACCTCGATGCCGGCCGCCACGGCCATGGCATGGACGAGCTTGCGGCGACGCACCTCGCTCACAGCTGCATCGCGTTCAAGGATGTCGTCGGCACCGGCAAGGCGCAGAAGGGCTTCCACGAGATCGGCCTGCGCGAAGCGACGCGCTATGCCGCCGAGGACGCCGACGTCACCCTGCGGCTGTGGCGCCGGCTGAAGCCGCGCCTGTCGCCCGAGCAGGCGACGCGCGTCTACGAGATGGTCGACCGGCCGCTGGTGCCGGTGCTGTCGGGCATGGAGCGCGCCGGCATCAAGGTGGATCGCAAGACGCTGTCCCGCCTGTCCGCCGAGTTCGCGACGCAGATCGCGGCGCTGGAAGGCGAGATCCATGGGATCGCCGGCACGCCGTTCACGATCGGCAGCCCCAAGCAATTGGGCGACGTGCTGTTCGAGCAGATGGGCATCAAGGGCGGCCGCAAGGGCAAGTCCGGCGTCTATTCGACCGACGTCAACGAGCTTGAGCGCATCGCCGCCGACCGCGAGGCCGGCGCGGGCGCCGAACTGGCGCGCAAGGTGCTCGACTGGCGCCAGCTCTCCAAGCTCAAGTCGACCTACACCGACTCGCTGCAGCAGGAGATCAACGCCGAAACCGGCCGCGTCCACACCAGCTACGGCCTGACCGGCGCGCAGACCGGGCGCCTCTCGTCCAACGATCCCAACCTGCAGAACATCCCGGTGCGCACCGAGACCGGCCGGCAGATCCGCGACGCCTTCGTGGCGGAGCCGGGCAATGTCATCCTCTCCGCCGACTACAGCCAGATCGAGCTGCGGCTGGCGGCGCACATGGCGGACGTGCCGCAGTTGCGCGACGCGTTCCTGCGCGGCGACGACATCCACAACATGACCGCGCAGGAGCTGTTCGGCGAGGTCAACCGCGACACCCGCGGCCGGGCCAAGACGATCAACTTCGCCATCCTCTACGGCATTTCGCGCTGGGGCCTCGCCGGCCGGCTCGAAATCGCGCCGGACGAGGCGCAGGCGATGATCGACCGCTATTTCGACCGCTTCCCCGGCATCCGCACCTACATCGCCGAAACGCTTTCCAGCGTACGCGAGAACGGCTTCACGACGACCCTGTTCGGCCGCAAGACGCATTTCACCCGGATCAAATCGTCGGTGCAGCACGAGCGGCAGGGTGCCGAGCGTGCCGCGATCAACGCGCCGATCCAGGGCACCAGCGCCGACATCATCAAGCGCGCGATGGCGCGGATGAACCCGGCACTTGCCGAGGCCGGCCTGTCCGATGTGCGCATGCTGCTGCAGGTGCATGACGAACTCGTCTTCGAGCTTCCCGAAAGCTTGGTGGACCGCGCGAAGCCGGTGATCCAGCATGTGATGGCGACGGCGGCCGAGCCCCTGGTCAAGCTCACCGTGCCGCTGGGCGTGGAGATCGGCACCGGCACCAGCTGGGGCGCGGCGCACTAAAGGGGGAGGGGGGAAACATGGCTTCGACATCGAGGGTCGCGCGCAGGATGGCCGCGGCAATGCTGCTGCTTTCGCCGATGCTTGCCCTGTCGCCGGCCGCTGCCGTCGCGCAGGCGCCCGCACCGGGGAGCGAGGAAGATTTTCTGAAGTCGGTTCGCGAGTTCGCCGAGATTACAGCGCCCAACGCGCTGGCAAATGACCAACAGGGCGACAAAGTGGTGTTTCTTCGGCAACGCACCGGCGAAACGACGAAGGTCGTCGGCATCTCGGTCGTGGCTGCGGGCACTTTCCTGCCGAGCAAACTCGTCGACAGCATTGCGAACGGCCCTACCGCGGTGCTGCGGATCCGTGACCGGCGCGATCATTGGCAGAAGGTGAAGCTGGACGATTATCCCAGCGTCGAAGAGCCGCACAATCTCCGCATCTTTGTGGCATCGGGCACGTTGCCGGATCAGAAAGTTTGGGAAATCGCTGCGCGCCCCGGGTTCGAAATGCGCGAAATCGGTGAGGACGGCGTTCCGGGTGAGTGGAACGCATGGCAGCCACGATGAACGACAATCCGGCAGGTCAACGCGCGTGACCGCTGCCGAAGACGAGGATATCGCGGCGCTCGCCAAGGGTGGCCGCACGAACATATTCGGCTTTCTGCTGAGGCTGGCCGCGCGCCTGCCCTTCCTGTTCATCGCCGGTCGCCTTTATGGTGCCGAGGCGCTCGGCCGGTTCGCCTTCGCCATCCTGATCCTGGAATTCGCCGCGCAGCTGGCAACGCTTGGGCTCAAGCGCGGTCTGGCGGAGCAGCTCAGCAAGAATGAGCGGCCCGATGCGCATGTGGTGTGGGATGGGTTGCTGATCGCCGGCATCGCCTCGATCTTGGCGACCGCAACCTTGTTCGCCTTCCCGCAGCTCATGTTCCCGACCAGCGAGATCTACGGGCTCGAACGGCTGCTGCCGCTGCTGGTGTTCGCGATCGTCTGGTCGGACGTGTCGCTGGCGGCGCTCGCCTATCGGCTGAACGTCGCGGCGACGGTGCGTGCGCGCGCGGTGATCGAGCCGTGGACGATCAGCATCGCCGCCGCGGGCCTCTATCTCTATTCGCCGCGCGACGGGCTGATCCTGTCCTACGCGCTGTCGATGGTGGCGGCGCTGACCGCGTCGCTGATTCCCTTCGTCCGCGCCTATGGCCTGCCGCGCGGCTGGCGACCGCGCCCCATCGAGCTGTTCTGGATCGCGCGCGCCAACACGCCGCTGGCGATGGCGGATGCGATCGAATGGGGCACGCGCAACGTCGATCGCTTCGTGCTCGGCCTGTTCTTCCCGCCGGCAACGGTGGGCATCTACTGGTTCGCGCAGCAGATCGCGACCTTGCCGCAGAAGCTGAAGACCAGCTTCGATCCGATCCTGGGCCCGGTGATCACGCAAAATCTGGAAGCCGGCAACAAGGCCGCGGTTGCCGCGCAGGTGCGGCAGGTGGGCTTCTGGATCATCGCCGCGCAGGCTGGCATCGCGCTGGCGCTGTCGATCACGGGGGAGGCGATCATGGGGCTCGGCGGCCCGGCGTTCGTCGCCGGCACCGCGGCGCTCGCCTTCCTGCTGTTCGCCGAGGTCGTGGCCGCGACCGCGGTCGTCGCCGAATCGGCGCTGGTCTATGTCGCGCGCCATCGCAACCTGATGATCTCGCTGGCGACGATCATGCTGCAGGTGGTGCTGAGCTTCGCGCTGATCCTGGCCGCCAAGGCGATGAACCTGCCCGAAACCTGGCAGGCCGCCTGCCCCGCGCTGGCGCTGCCGCTGGCGCTGGCCTTCGCTGCGGTCGCCAAGGCGCGGCTGCTCTCGCGCCTGCTCGACGCGCCGGTTTCGCCGTGGCGCTGGGCGCTGGTGTGGGCGACGGCGGTGGGGGGCCTGGTCGGCGGCCTCGCGACGCTCGCCCCCGAATGGACCGAACTGGTGGTCGGCGTGCCGGCGATCTTCGCGGCTTATGGCGCAATGATCTGGTTCACCGGCTTCACCAGCGAGGATCGCAAGCTGTTCCGGCGCAGCGCGGCACCCGCACCGCCCGCCCGGAGCCCCGCGAGCTAGGCTAAAAGCCCTGCACCGCGCGATCGACCTGCGCGCTGATCAGCGCGTCGCGATCGACCCACGGGAAATGCGGCCGCGCGATCAGCAGGGCGACGAGGCCGTGGAGCGTCGCCCAGATGCTCTGCGCCGCCAGCCGGCCGCCGTCGTCCATGTCCTGGGTGACGGTTTCGGCCAGCAGGTTGAACGCGCCGAGCCCCGCCTCCATCACGCGCCCGCCTTCGTGGTTCGCTTCCTCCCACGGCTTCTCGAGCATGAAGGCGATTCGGTAGACGTCCGGATTGTCGAGCCCGAAGGCGATATAGGCGCGCGCCGCCTGCTTCAGTCGATCCGTGCGGCCGTTCGCGGCGGCGAAAGCGGCGGAAAGCTCTTGCGAGAGATCGCTGAAGCCCCGCACGCAAATCTCTTCCGCAATCTCTGCGCTGCTGGCGAAATGGGCGTAGAGCGATGGCTGCGAGATGCCGACCGCCCGCGCGATCTGGCGTGTCGTCACATTGTAGACGCCGTAGCGCGTGAACAGCGTCAGCGCCGCAGCGATGATCTCCTCGCGCCGTTGCCCGGCACTGCGGCGACCGGTCTTCGCCTCCTTGTCGATCCCCATCAGCAATCTCTTCGCGCTTGACTCCCCAAAGCAACCTATCATTGATAGTCTATCGCTGATAGGACGATTCTGGTGCGGCATGGTTCGGTTTCGAAGGCGGCACGGATGGCAGCGCTCGCGCTGTGCGTGGCGCTGGCTGGCTGCTCCGCCAGCGAACCCCCGCCGCCCCCGCCACCGCTGCCGGTGGAAGTCGCGCGCGTCGTCTCGTCGTCGGGCACCTCGTTACGCGCGGCGGGCACGATCGCGTGGCAGCGCGAATCGGTGCTGTCGTTCCGCGTGCCCGGCATGATCGCGCTGATGAACGCGGAAATCGGCGACCGCGTGGCTGCCGGCACCACGTTGGCCGCGCTCGACGCCACCGATGCAGCCGCGCGGCTGCGCCAGGCGGAGGAGGATGTCGCGCGGGCACGGCGGACCGCCCAGCGCTATGCCGCGCTCGCCGAAACCGGCGCGATGGCGCCGGCGCTGGCGCGCGACCAGCAGACGGTGAGCGCGCAGGCCGAAGCGGCGCTGCGTGCGGCGCGCTACGATCATCGATCGACCCGGCTGGCGGCCCCGTTCGGCGGCATCGTGCTGGCGCGCGTGGCGCAGCGCGGCGAGGTCGTCTCGCCGGGGCAGGAGGTGCTGCGCATCGCCGACCTGTCGAGCCCGTTGCTCGTCCGCGCCGCGGTGCCCGCGCACGACGTCCCCGGCCTCGCCGCCGGCATGCCCGCGACCGTCACGGTCGGCACCCGCACCGTCGGCGGCCGGGTGCTGCGGATCGGCAGCCAGGCCGACGCGCGCACAGGCACCGTCATCGTCGAAGTGGCACTGGCCGAGCGCAAGGGACTCGCCAGCGGCACCGTGGCCGATGTGGCCTTCGCCGGTGCGGCAGCGTCGGGTGGGGCGGCGGGCGGGGCGGCGACGATCCGCGTGCCGGCCGAGGCCGTACTGGAAGCCAGCCGCGGCCGCGCCAGCTTGTTCCTGTTCGACGCGCCGCGATCGCGCGCGGTGCGCAGGGCGGTGCGCTTCATCGGCTATGACGGCGACGACGCACTCATCGCGGGGCTGCCCGCCGATGCCACGGTGATTACCGCCGGCGCCGGCTATGTGCGCGATGGCCAGCGGGTGCTGGTCTCGAACCGATGAGCCTCAATCCAGCGCGATTCTTCGTCGGGCGCTGGCAATTCACGCTGGTGCTGACGGCGCTGTTCGCGCTGCTCGGCGTCAACGCGTTCATGACGGTGCCCCGCGCCGAGGATCCGCAATTCCCTTCGCCGATCATCCTGATCCACACGGCAATGCCCGGCGCGACGGCACTGGAGATGGAACAGCTCGTCGTCCGGCCGATCGAGGATGCGATCGACGCGCTCGACGAGGTGAAGGAGATCCGGTCCACCAGCATCGACGGGTCCGCCTCGCTGCGCGTCGAGTTCCAGTGGAGCGAGGATCCCGAGCGCAAATATGACGAGGTCGTGCGCGAGGTGAACGCGCTCCGCCCGAGATTGCCCGACGCGCTGACCCGGCTCGACGTGAATCGCGCGCGCACGATCGAGGTCTCGATCGTCGAGCTCGCCCTGGTCGCCGAACAGCTGCCGATGCGGCGGCTGGAGAAGGTGGCGGACGATCTGCGCGACGAGCTGCAGCGCGTGCCCGGCGTGCGCGAGGCGCGCTATTGGGGCGCGCCGGCATCCGAGGTGCGCGTCGCGGTCAATCTCGCCCGCCTGGCCGAACTGCGCCTGCCGGTGAGCGAGGTGGCGGCGGCGCTCAACCGCGCGGCCGACGAGCGCCCGATCGGCGCGGTCCACGCCGGGGCACGGCGCTTCAGCGTGCGGCTGGGCGGCGCCTTTCCCGATCTCGCCTCGGTCGGCGCAGTGCCCGTCGCCAGCCGCACCGGGTCGGTGATCCACGTGCGCGACATCGCCACGGTCGGCTGGGAAACGGTGGAGCCGGAGCATCTGACCCGCTTCAACGGCAAGCGCGCGCTGCTGGTGACCGCGACGCAGAAGAATGGCGGGGATGTCGGCACGATCACCACCGATATCCGCCGCACGCTCGACGCGTTCGAGCAGAGGCTGCCGGGCGGCGTGACGCTGGAGCGCGCCTTCTTCCAGTCCGACAATGTCAGCCTGCGGCTCAACCGGCTGACGCGCGACTTCCTGCTGGCGCTGACGATCGTGCTGATCACCCTGCTGCCGCTGGGGCTGCGCGCCGCGGGCGTCGTCATCGTTTCGATTCCGCTCTCGCTGCTGATGGGACTTGCCGGCATCCAGCTGCTCGGATTCGGGCTGAACCAGCTTTCCATCGCCGGCTTCGTGCTGTCGCTGGGGCTCCTGGTCGACGATTCGATCGTCGTCACCGAGAATATCGCGCGGCGGCTGCGCGAGGGCGAGGATCGGCGCACCGCGGCGATCAACGGCACCGGCCAGATCGCGATGGCGGTGATCGGCTGCACCGGCTGCCTGATGCTCGCCTTCCTGCCGCTGCTCGCGCTCCCGGAAGGATCGGGCACCTTCATCCGTTCGCTGCCGGTGACGGTCGTCGTCACCGTCGGCGCTTCCTTCCTCATCGCGATGACGGTGACCCCCTTCGTCGCGAGCCGGCTACTCGGCAGGCATGAGCACCCCGAGGGCAACCGCATGCTGCGGGCGGTGAATGGCGGCATCCATCGCTTCTACCGGCCGGTGCTGCACCGCGGGCTCGAACGGCCATGGACGGCGCTGGCGCTGATCCTGGGCCTGTGCCTGCTGGCGATCCCGCTGCTGGGGGTGATCGGCAGCAGCCTGTTCCCCCCGGCCGAGATTCCGCAATTCCTGGTGCGGATCGAGGTGCCCGAGGGCACCGCGCTGCGCCGCACCGAGGCCGCGCTGGACTTCGCCGAGCGACGGCTGGCGCGCGAGGCCGACATCGCCTGGACCGCATCCAATCTCGGCCGCGGCAACCCGCAGATCTATTACAATATCGCGCAGCACGATCCCGCCCCGGCCTATGCCGAGATCGCGGTGGGGCTGAAGGGCTGGCATCCCGGCAGGAGCGAGGCGTTGCTCGATGCGTTGCGCGCCGATTTCGCGCGCTATCCCGGCGCGCGGATCAGCGTGCTCGACTTCCAGCAGGGGCCCATGATCGAGGCGCCGATCGTGATCCGCGTCGCGGGCGAGGATCTGGGCCAGCTCAAGCGCCTGTCCCAGCGCGTCGAACGCATGCTGGAAGCCACGCCGGGCGTCCGCGACATCGGCAATCCGCTGCGGCTCGACCGCACCGACCTGGCGCTGGGACTCGACGAGACCAAGGCCGCGGCGCTCGGCGTGCCTGCCGGCGCGCTGCGCCAGACCGCGCGGCTGGCGTTGTCCGGCGAGGAGGTCGGCCGGCTGCGCGACGCCGATGGCGACGATTATCCGGTGCGCGTGCGGCTGCCGATGGGCGACCGCAACGAGATCGACGCGCTCAAGGAGATCTATGCACCGACGCTGGATGGCGCCGCCGTGCCCTTCTCCGCGATCGCCGATCCGCAGCCGGTATCCGGCCCCGCGCAGATCGACCGGTTCGACCGGGCCCGCACCGTTACCGTCACCGCCTATGTCGCGCATGGCTTCCTGACCGCCGAGGTCAATGACGAGGCGCTGCGGCGGATCGAGGCGCAGGTGTCGCTGCCGCCGGGCTATCGCCTGATGATAGGGGGCGAGGCGGAGGCGCGGGCGAACAGCTTCGCGGGCCTGGGTGCCGCGATCCTCGTCGCGGTGCTGGGCATCCTCGCGGTGCTGGTGCTGGAGTTCGGCCGCTTCCGCACCGCCGCGGTGGTCGCCGGCATCATCCCGCTCGGCCTGTTCGGCGCGGTGGTGGCGCTGTGGCTGACCGGCCATTCGCTGTCGTTCACCGCCACGATCGGGCTGGTCGCGCTGATCGGCATCGAGATCAAGAATTCCATCCTGCTGGTCGATTTCACCGAACAGCTTCGCGCCGAAGGCGTCGGCATGCGCGAGGCGATCGAGCGCGCGGGCGAGGCGCGCTTCCTGCCGGTGCTGCTCACCTCGGTCACCGCGATCGGCGGGCTGCTGCCGCTCGCGGTCGAACATTCGGGGCTCTATTCGCCGATGGCGATCGCGATCATGGGCGGGCTGGTTTCTTCCCCCCTGCTGTCGCGCATCGCCACGCCGGTCATGTATCTGCTGCTCGCCGGTGGCGACGAAAGGAAACCGGCATGATCCGCGCATGGCTGGCCCCGGCGATGGCGCTGCTGGCCGCGGGCTGCGCCGCCAGCACCGCCTATCGCCCGCCGACGACGCCGGTCGCCCCGGCCTGGCGCGCGGCGCCCGAGGCCGGTGCCATCACGATCGGCCCCTGGTGGCGGGCGTTCGGCGATCCGGTGCTCGACCGGCTGATCGCGACCGCGCTCACCGAGAATCTGGACATCGAGCAGGCGCTGGCCCGCGTCGACCAGTCGCGCGCGGCGGCCGCCGCGGCAGGCGCGGCGCTGCTGCCATCCGGCACGGTCGACGGGCAGGCCGCGCGCGTCCGGCAGTCGATCGAGACCGGCCTCGGCCGCGTCTCGCAATATGTGCCGGACTTTCCCCGCACGGTGAACCAGTACCAGCTCACCACGGGCGCGAGCTGGGAGCTCGACCTGGCCGGCGGGCTCCGCCGCGGGCGCGAGGCGGCCGGCGCGGAGGCGCAGGCAGCCGAGGCGATGGGGGCGCAGATGCGCGTGACGGTCGCCGCCGAGGTCGCCGACGCCTATGTGCGGCTGCGCGTGCTGCAGCAGCGCCGCGCCATCGCGCGCGGCCAGCGCGATTCGGCGCAGCGCATCCTGAGCCTGACCGAACAGCGCCACCGGCTGGGCGAAGCGGCCGCGCGCGCGGTGGAGCAGGCGCGCGCCAACGCCGCCGGCGCCGAGGCCGATCTCCTGCCGATCGGCGCGGGCATCGAGGCGCAGCTCAACCGGCTGGCGGTGCTCGCCGGGCGCGCGCCGCAAGCCGACCGGATGGGGCTGGACGCCGAGGCGGCGATTCCTTCCGCCCCCCTGCCCGGCGCCGGCAGCCCCGGAGACCTGCTGCGCCGCCGCCCCGATCTGGTCGCGGCCGAACGCCGGCTCGCGGCATCGCATGCCCGCGTCGGCGTCGCGCTTGCCGAATATTATCCGCGCCTCTCGCTGTCCGGCCTGCTCGGTTTCCAGGCGCAGACCGCGGGGCGGCTGCTGACCGGCGATGCCAATGTGATCCAGGGTGCGGTCGGGCTGCGCTGGCGGCTGTTCGACTTCAAGCGTCTCGACGCCGAGCGCGACGCCGCGGAAGGCCGCGAACGCGAGGCGCTGGCCGCCTATCGCCAGGCGGTGCTGCGCGCCGCGGAGGAGGTGGAGAATGGCTATGCCACGCTCGGCGCACGCCGCACCGAAGTCGCTGTGCGCACCCGCGAGACCGACGCCGCCGGCAAGGCGCGGGCGATGACCGACAGCGCGTGGAACGTGGGCGAGATCAGCCTGTTCGAATTGATCGACGCAGAGCGGACCTTGCTGGCGGCGCGGGACCGGATGGCGCTCGCGCAGGGGGAAGCGGCGCTGGCGGCGATCGCGTGCTACCGGGCGCTGGGCGGGCAGGAGTAGCCGCCCACACGGAGACAGGAATGGGGCGGGCCGATGCCCGCCCCATCCTCGACATGGTCAGGCCGCGTCGACCAGCACGATCTCGCTGTCCTCGATCGCGGTGATCGCGATCGTCTCGAGCTGGCTGATCGCGGCGCCGTCGCGGGCGTTCACGGTGACGTCGCCGATGCGCACCGCGCCGGTGGCAGGCACCAGATAGGCCTTGCGGTCCTTGCCGATCGGATATTCGGCGGTTTCGCCCGCCTTCAACGTCGCGCCCACCACCCGGGCATCGGTGCGGATCGGCAGCGCGTCATTGTCGTTCTCGTACCCCGAGGCGAGCGTGACGAAGCTGCCCGAGCGCTCCCCCCTGGGGAAGGGCTTGGTGCCCCACGAGGGCTGATCGCCGGCGCGGGTCGGCAGGATCCAGATCTGGAAGATCCGGGTCGTCTCATCCTCCAGATTATATTCCGAGTGGCGGATGCCGGTGCCCGCGGACATCACCTGGACGTCGCCGGCGACGGTGCGGCCCTTGTTGCCCAGATTGTCCTGATGGGTGATCGCACCCTCACGGACATAGGTGATGATTTCCATGTCGCGATGCGGATGCGGCGGGAAGCCGGTCTTCGGCGCGATGGTATCGTCGTTCCACACGCGCAGGTTGCCCCAGTGCATGCGGGCGGGATCATGATAGCCGGCGAAGGAGAAATGATGCTTGGCGTCCAGCCAGCCATGATTCTCGCCGCCGAGGCTCGCGAAGGGGCGCAGTTCGATCATCGTCGGTCTCCAGCTTGGGGCGGCGTCGGCGCCACCCGGAATTGCGTTGGACCCGATTTAGCGATTGCGACCTTTCAGGATCAGGGCGATAAAATCGCTGCCTTCGTTCGAGGAACCTGAAAAGTGAGCAACCCCGGAACGCCGACCTTCGACCAGCTCCGCATCTTCCTGGCGGTGGTCGATACGGGCAGCTTCGCAGCGGCGGGGCGGCGGTTGAATCGCGCAGTATCGGTGATCAGCTACGGCATCGCCAATCTGGAAACGCAGCTCGGGCTGGTGCTGTTCGAGCGCGAAGGCACCCGCAAGCCCAAGCTGACCGTCGCCGGCCGCGCCGTGCTGGCGGAGGCGCGCGCAGTGAGCCAGGGCATCGACGGGCTGCGCGCCAAGGTTAAGGGGCTGCTCGACGGACTGGAGGCTGAGATCGACCTTGCCGTCGACGTGATGATGCCGGCTGAGCGGCTGGGCCGGGTGCTGCGCGCCTTCGCCGCCGAGTTCCCCACCGTTTCGCTCAAGCTGCATGTCGAGGCGCTGGGCGCGGTCACCGCGATGGTGCTCGATCGGCAGGCGGTGATCGGGCTGTCCGGCCCGCTGGCCGCAGGCGTCGAGGGCGTGGAATGCGTCGCGGCGGGATCGGTGCTGATGGTGCCGGTGGCAGCGCCCGATCATCCGCTCGGTCGCATGCCGCGCATCCCGCCGGGGGCGGGGCGCGATTATGTGCAGCTCGTGCTCAGCGACCGATCGCGGTTCACCGAAGGCCGGGACTTCGCGGTGATGAGCCCCAGGACATGGCGGCTGGCCGATCTCGGATCCAAGCACGCGCTGCTGCGCGAGGGCATCGGCTGGGGCAATATGCCGCTGCCGCTGATCGAGGCGGATCTTGTCGCCGGCACGCTGGTGCGACTGCACATGCCCGACCATCTGGGCGGCACCTATCGCTTCGCGGGCGTGTGGCGGCGGGATGTGCCGCCGGGGCCAGCGGCGTCGTGGCTGCTCGATCAGCTCGTCGCGCTGGGCGCGAACGATGTCGAGGAAGAGGGGATCGGGGATATCTGACCGCACCTCATACCGTCCCGCTCGGTCTGCGACCGATCGGGAGAGGGCTTCGCTCAGGCGCCGCGCAGGCTCGGTATAATCGATCCGCTTAGTGCCTCCGCGCGCGGGCAGCCTATGCTGGGCCACCCGAACGACGAAGGAGGTTGCGATGGTTGACGGTGTCGGCGGAGCGGGTTCGTCAGGCGGCGCGGATGGCGGCGCAGGGCTGGGCGGCGCAGGAATGGGCGGCGCGGGTGTAGGCAGCCAGGTCGACAGCCAGTCGACCGGCATCGGCAGCACCAGCGCCACTTCGCCCAATGCCCCCTCGACGATGGAGGCGCTCGCTGCCTCGCCCACGACGATGGAAGCCTTCGCGGCCACGCCCACGGCGCTTGAGGCGCTCGCCGCGCAGCCTTCGATCGAGGTCGCCGAGGTCGCGCCCGCGCCGGCGGCGCAGAGCTTCGTGTGCGACATGCCGACGCTCAGCATCGGCTTCGGCGCCAGCGCCTATAGCGGTATCGGCGGCGGCGCCAATTTCGGCGTCTCCTATGATCCGCCCACCGGCACGTTGAGCTTCGACGTCGGCATGGAGGTGGGCGTCGGCATCGGCGCGGCGGCACGCGTCGATCATGGCATTCAGCATTCGGCGACGCGCAGCGCGACCGATCCCGGCGTGAGCGCGGGCATCGGCCTGTCGGTCAACGGCCAGGCGAACACCGTCTCGGGCCGCGTCGAGCATGAAATGGTCGGTTCCAACATGCATGCTCCCGCCGAGGACCGCACCAAGGTGAGCGTCGGCGGCGCCGGCATCGGTGCGTCGATCAACGCCAATATCTATGCCGGCGGTTCGGTGGCGGGGCAGGTCTATGATCCGGGCTGCGCGCCGCCCTCGTCCTGACCCGGTCGCGCGCGTCAGAAGCGCAGCATCGCTTCTGATCCGATCATGTGGATCGACCGCGCCGGCCCGGTCTCGCGGATGAAGTCGCCCGGCCTGAACAGCGACAGCGAGACGCCGAACGACAGGATCTCGCTCGCCTGCCAACCGATCAGGGCTTCCGCCTGCGCGCCGATGAAGCGCGACCGCGCATCGCCGGGCGCACGGATGAGCTGGCCGGGGACGTTGTAGACGCCGTCGCGTCGGCTGGCGCGCCAATAGGCAATGCCGGCGAGATCGAGCGTGAAGCCGCGGCCTAGATCGACGTCGACGCTCGGGTGGAGGTTGGCGATGTTGTAGGGGCCGATGGGCGAGAGCTCGCCGAAATATTTGCCCTTGGGAAAGAGCGCGTTGAACGTGCCCAAGGTCGCGTCGCCGGGATCGCGATCGCCGCTGGCGATGTTGGCGCGCAGGCGGATGCGGGGCGAAAGCGGGGCGTCGGCGAAGCGATAGGCGGTCTCGGTCGCGACGGTCCAGGCACGGATACGCGCCGGGCCGAAAGCGCCGCGCTGGAGCACGGCTTCCCAGTTCCAGGCGAGCCCGCCGCGCTTGCCGAACATCCGCATGCCATAGCTGTCGCGCCGTTCGTCCCCCATCCCTTCCGCGAAGCGCGCGGTCTCGTTGCGATAGCCGAGCCAGTAGAGATCGAGACCGATGTCGGGGGCGACCGTCGTCGTCGCGTAGACGCCCGACAGCCGGCGGGTGCGTGAACGGCGATCGTCGAAATCGCCCAGCCCCACCGCGACCGGACGCATCGCGAAGGCATCGACGCGGACCGGGCCGACATTCAGGATCGCGCGGCCGCCGTCGAACGCCTGCGGGATGTTGGGACCATAGCGCAGCCCGACCAGCCGTTCCGATCCGAGCGCGACCAGTTCGCGGCCGCCGCGCAGCGTGAGGCTCGCATTCTCCGCCAGCGGCAGCCGCACATCGGCGAAGCCCTGCAGCAGATCGATGCCGGTCTCGTCCGCCGGTCCCTTGCCGGCGCCGACGCCGCGGGCATAGCCGGCGATGCCCTGAACGAACGCGCGCGCCGGCCCGACATGGAGGTCGGCATGGGGCATCATCCGGACCCACAGATAGCCGTCGTCGGCCGCGGGCGGATCGCCCCAATTGTTGTCGTCGAAGCCTTCCTGGCGGATGCGCAGTTCGAGCCCGGTCGTCAGATAGACGGTGCCATCCTTGTCGAGCGGGCGGTGCTTCGCGGCCTTCCACCAGTCGGCGTCGCGGCGCGGGGCAGTGGTGATGCCCGACCAGTCCTCGTTGTAGCGCATGTTGGTCTGCTCGACCGCCGCGGCCGGCTGGGCGGCGGCGGCGGCAGGCAGCGCCAGCGCGGCGAGCGCTGCCAGCCGGATCATCGCGGGCTCACGAAATGCCGGACGTGCGGCGGCGCATCGCCGATGTGGAAGGCACGCGCGGCCTGCTGCAATTCGCGGTCGGCGGCGGTCACCCGGTCATGCTGGCGGAGATGTTCGAGCCAGCTTTCGACGGTGAAGCTCTCGACGACGATGCCGGGCGCGGCCGCATCCTCATAGAGCCCCCAGCTGATCGCGCCGTCGCGACGGCGCACCCGCTGCATCGCCTGCATCGTCGCGACGAAATCGGCCATCGTCGCGCGGTCGACGCGATACTCGATCGTCACCAGCACCGGGCCGCTGTCCTGCTCGACCTCGCGGGCGACGACCGGGGCCGGCCAGTGGCCGGAGGGGGTGAGATCGATCTTCGCGGAGGCGCCGAAGGGCACGCGCCAGGCGAGCAGCAGCGTGGCGAGCGCGAGGCCGGCGGCAGCGGCGAGCAGGGTGCCGGCGATGCCGATATGGCCGGCGAGCGCCCCCCACAAGGTCGAGCCCGCGGTCATCGATCCCTGGAACACCAGCAGATAGATCGCCAGCGCACGCGCCTTGACCCAGCCGGGCGACGAAGCCTGCGCGCCGCCATTGAGCGACGCCATCATCGCGATCCAGGCGAAGCCGGCGACGGCGAGCGCCGCGGCGGCGGGCACGAAGCTGTGCGACAAGGCAAGCGCCGCCATCGCGAGGGCAAGCAGCAGCGATGCGGCGATGGTCATGCGATTGGCGTTCAGCCTGCCGCGCAGGCGGGGGAGCAGCAGCGCGCCGGCGATGGCGCCGAGCCCCATGAAGGTCAGCAGCCCGCCATAGCCCGCCGGGCCGAGGCCGAGATCGCGCCGCGCGATGATCGGCAGCAGCGCCCAAAGGCCGCTGGCGAAGAGAAAGAAGCCGACGCTGCGGATCAGCACCACCTGCAGATCCGGCGCGCGCAGCGCATAGCGCATGCCGGCGCGCATCGCGCCGATGAAATGTTCGGCGGGCAGCTTCGAGGTCGATGCCGGCCGCCGCCAGCGCGCCAGCACCGTGATCACGCCGAGCACCGAGACCGCGTTGAGCGCGAACACCGCGCCCGATCCGGCGAAGGCGATGATCACGCCACCCAGCGCCGGGCCGATGGCGCGGGCGATGTTGACGCCCAGGCTGTTGAGCGCAACCGCCTGCTGCAGGCCGGAGGCCTGCACCAGTTCGGGCACGATCGCCTGGAAGGCGGGGGCGGAGAGCGCGGCACCCACCGCGATCGCGGCGGTGAAGCCGAGCAGCACGGTCGGCGTGGTGAGCCCGCCGATCGTCATCACCGCAAGCAAGGCCGCGGCGGCAAGACCGAAAAGCTGCGCGCCGATCAGCAGCCGGCGGCGATCGACGATGTCGGCCAGTGCGCCGCCGGGCAGCGCGAGCAGGAACATCGGCAAGGTGGTCGCCGCCTGGACGAGCGCCACCATCAACGGCTCGCGCGACAACGACGTCATCAGCCAGCCGGCGCCGACATCATGCATCCAGGTGCCGATGTTGGAGACGACCGTGGCGATCCACAGTGCGCGGAAGACCGGATTGGCGAGCGGCGAGGGCTCGGTCGCGGCGCCGGGGGCAGGGGCAGGGGCGTTCATGATCTGCGCTCGCTGAGGATGGCGGCGAGCATGAGCCCGCCGATGAGCCCGATATGCTCGAGGAAGCTGTTGCGGTCGTGGAAGCGCGCGACCGGATCGGCGATCTGCCAGAAGGGGTGGCCGATCCATGTCGCGAGCGCGGTGAACACGCCGAGCGCGCCGGCCCCCAGCCATCCCCAGCGCCGCAGGATCAGCAGCAGCGAACCGCCGACCTGGACGAGGATGGTGAGCGCCACCACCACTCCCGCGGGTTCGAGGCCGAAGTGCCGGGCCTCGCCCAATGCGGCGGGCAGATCGGCCAGCTTGGCGAGACCGCTGGTCCAATAGGGCAGAGCGAGGAGGACGATGGCGCCGGTGGCGAACCAGCCGGCGCCGATCAGGCGGGCGATGGGACGGGGCGTCATCGCTCAGACAGCCCAGCAGCCGCAGCCGAGCGTGCCCCAGAAGCTCTGGACATCGGCGGCGGGCACCGAGGCGCCGAGCGCCGCGGCATGATCATGGCCGTGGACCGCGCAGCCCGACTGGCAGCCGCAGGCCGAGGCCAGCTTCGCCGCGGTTTCGGGCTTGCGATAATGGCCGCCGAAGGTCGCGACCGGCGACCAGTCCGGCATCGCCTTGGGCAGCGCCGGGGCGAGCGGGCCGAAATCGCCCTCGCCATGGACGATCCTGCCGCCGAGCATCGTCAGCACCGAGCGGAGATGGGCGATCTCGCTTTCGGCCACGCCGAAGAAATCGTCCGACAGCAAGACGAGGTCGGCAAGCTGGCCGGCCTTGATCTGCCCTTTCTTGCCCTGTTCGTTGGAGAACCAGGTGTTCGCCTCGGTCCACAGCCGCAGCGCGGTCTCGCGGTCGAGCCGGTTGGCGACCGGGTAGAGGCCGAGACCACCCACCGTCTTGCCGGTCACCAGCCAGGACAGCGACACCCAGGGGTTGTAGCTGGCGACGCGGGTCGCGTCGGTGCCGGCGCCCACCGGCAGGCCGGCGGCCATCATCCGCTTGATCGGCGGGGTGCGCTCGGCGGCGCGGGCGCCATAGCGCTCGACGAAATACTCGCCCTGGAAGGCCATGCGGTGCTGCACGGCGATGCCACCGCCGAGCGCGGCGATCCGATCGATGTTGCGGTCGCTGATCGTCTCGGCATGGTCGAAGAACCAGTTGAGGCCCTTCAACGGAATGTCGCGATCGACCTTCTCGAACACGTCGAGCGCGCGGCCGATGGTCTGATCGTAGGTGGCGTGGAGCCGCCACGGCCAGCGCCGCTCGGCGAGCAGGCGGATCACGGGCTCAAGATCGCTTTCCATGGTCGCCGGCATGTCCGGCCGGGCGACGCGGAAATCCTCGAAGTCGGCGGCGGAATAGACCAGCATCTCGCCGGCGCCGTTGTGGCGATAGGTGTCGTCGCCGTCGCCGGGCTTCACCTTGGTCGACCAGGTGGCGAAGTCCTTCAGCTCTTCCTTGGGCTTCTGGGTGAACAGGTTGTAGGCGATGCGCAGCGTGAGGTCGCCGTCCTGGTGCAGCTTCTCGATGATCGCATAATCGTCGGGATAGTTCTGGTAGCCGCCGCCGGCATCGATCACGCTGGTGACGCCGAGGCCGTTGAGCTCGCGCATGAAGTGGCGGGTGGAGTTCAGCTGATACTCTTCGGGCAGCTTGGGGCCCTTGGCGAGCGTTGCGTAGAGGATCGTCGCATTGGGCTGCGCCAGCAGCAGCCCGGTGGGATTGCCCGCCGCATCGCGGACGATCTCGCCGCCCGGCGGGTTGGGGGTGTCCCTGGTATAGCCCACCGCGCGCAGCGCCGCGGCGTTGAGCAGCGCGCGATCATAGAGGTGGAGGATGAACACCGGCGTATCGGGCGCGGCGGCGTTGATCTCCGCGATCGTCGGCAGGCGCTTCTCGGCGAACTGATGCTCGGTGAAGCCGCCGACGACGCGCACCCATTGCGGCGGCGGGGTGTTCTCGGCCTGGCGCTTGAGCATCGCCATCGCGTCCGCCAGGGTCGGCACGCCCTCCCAGCGCAGCTCCATATTATAGTTGAGGCCGCCGCGGATCACATGGATGTGGCTGTCGATCAGCCCCGGGATCAGCCGGCGGCCGCCTGCGTCGATCGTGGTGGCACCGGCACCGATCGCGGCGCGCGCCTCCTGCTCGCTGCCGACGGCGAAGACCTTGCCACCGCGGATGGCGACCGCCTGGGCCACCGGATTCTCGCGATCGAGCGTGGTGATCTTCGCGTTGGTGATGAGGATGTCGGCGGGCGGGGTCATCGCGAAACTCTCCGTCGAGGTCAGCAAAGCGGTGGTGGCGGCGCCGGCGAGCGCCTGGCGGCGGGTGAGGAATGTCATGCGTCGCGATCCTTGTTGGTGGGCAGCGGCCCCATCACGTGACGGGCGCAATCGGTGCGGACGAAGCGGGAGATCTCGCTTCCGGTCGCCAGCCGCTTCGCGACCGGCACGATCTGTTCGCCCAGCAGGATGCCGAGCAGCCCGACCAGGGCGATGGTGGGCGGGGCGGGGGAACGGACGCCGATCAGGCTGTAGACGATGCCGACCAGCAGCCCGGCCCCAAGCGAGAGAAGATAGGGTTTCATGTCCGTTCCCCCTTGTCCGTCAGCCGCGGATGAAGGCGAGGAGATCGGCGTTGAACCGATCCTGGTGAGTCGCGGTCAGCCCGTGCGGCGCCCCTTCATAGACCTTGAACGCGGCATCCTTGACGATCTTCGACGAGAGTTCGCCGACATTGGTGGGGGACTGACGGGTGAGGTGCCGATCTTTCAGCCCCCACCCCCGCCCCAGTGCCTGGCTGGACTGCCACCGGCAGTCCAAGTCCAGTCCGGGGGACTGGACGACCCGGCACGCCTGGAGGGGAGGGGAGCCAGAAGGTTCAGTGCGCTTCGGACGCGCCGAACATCGTCTTGGCGTAGGTGATGCCCAGGCCGTAGGCGCCGCCCCACTTGCGGGCGATGCCGGTGGTCATGTCGTAGGTCTCGCCGCGCGCCCAGTCGCGCTGCAGTTCGAGCAGATATTGCAGCGCGGTCATCGGGCGGGCGCCGAGCTGGATCATCCGCTCCACCGCGCGCTCATGGGCCTCTTCGGAGATGTCGCCGCAGGCATCGGTGATGACATAGGTTTCGAAGCCCTGATCGACCGCCGAGGCGACGGGGCCGACGATGCACACCGAGGTCCACAGCCCGGAGAAGACGATGCGCGACTTGCCGATGCGGTTGATCTCATCGATCACGCCGGCATCTTCCCAGGTGTTCATCGAGGTGCGGTCGAGCAGCTTCTGGTCGGGAAAGGCATCGGTGATCTCGGCGAACATCGGGCCCGAGAAGCTCTTTTCCGCGACCGTCGTCAGGATCGTCGCGACGCCGAAGCCGGCGGCGGCGTTGGCGACGAGCGCGGCATTGTTGCGCAGCAATTC
This sequence comes from Sphingomonas sanxanigenens DSM 19645 = NX02, assembly GCF_000512205.2. Classification (NCBI taxonomy): domain Bacteria; kingdom Pseudomonadati; phylum Pseudomonadota; class Alphaproteobacteria; order Sphingomonadales; family Sphingomonadaceae; genus Sphingomonas; species Sphingomonas sanxanigenens. The sequence continues at coordinate 5,386,265 of NZ_CP006644.1, read as the reverse complement.
AGCGGAGATCGACTTGGTGGCGAAGGCCATCTGCGACTGGAAATCGATCATGACGAGGATATGGTCGGCCGGCGAAAGCAGGGTCTTGCCGGGGGTCGGGGTGGCGGTGATCGTCATCGGGGCGGCTCCTCTGTTGCATGTCTCGCACCGGATCGTTCGGTGCTGAGGGGAGCCTATTGCGAATCACCTTTAGGGATAAGTCGGATAAAATCCGCCTGCATGTTGCAGAAAATAGAAAAGATGCGCGGTCAGTCGCTGTCCTTCTCGAGCGACGGTGCGGCGACGGGCGTGCCACGGCCGGCGAGCGCGGCATCCAGCGCGTCATGGTCGAGCGCGTTTTCCCAGCGCGCGACGACGATCGTCGCCACCGCATTGCCGACGAAGTTGGTGAGGCTCCGGCATTCGCTCATGAAGCGGTCGACGCCGAGGATCAGCGCCATGCCGGCGACGGGCACCGAGGGCACGATCGACAGGGTCGCCGCCAAGGTGATGAAGCCCGCGCCGGTGACCCCGGCAGCGCCCTTGGAACTGACCATCGCCACCAGCAGCAGCGCAACCTGGTCCCCCAGCGACAGATCAACGTTGCACGCCTGCGCTATGAACAGCGCCGCGAGCGTCATGTAGATATTGGTGCCGTCGAGGTTGAACGAATAGCCGGTGGGAACGACGAGGCCGACGACCGGGCGCGCGCAGCCGGCCGCCTCCATCTTCTCGATCAGGCTGGGGAGCGCGGCTTCCGAGGAAGAGGTGCCGAGCACCAGCAGCAGTTCCGCCTTCAGATAGGCGATCAGCCGGAAGATGCTGAACCCTGCCGCCCAGCCGACCAGCCCGAGCACGCCGAATACGAAAATCAGCGAGGTGCCGTAGAAGGTGGCGACCAGCACGCCGAGATTGACCAGCGCGCCGACACCATATTTGCCGATGGTGAAGGCCATCGCCCCGAACGCGCCGATCGGCGCGGCGCGCATCAGGATCGCGACGACGCGGAACACGACCAGCGAGATGCGTTCGAGCAGATCCCTGACCGGCGCCGCGGGCTCGCCGATGAGCGACAGCGCGATCCCGAACAGGATCGCGACGAACAGCACCTGCAAGATGTTGCCGCCGGTCAGCGCCGACACCATCGTGTCCGGAATGATCGAGAGCAGGAAGCCGGTGAGCGAGGTTTCGTGCGCCTGATGGCTGTAGGTGGCGACCGCGCCGGCATCGAGCGTGCGCGGATCGATGTTCAGCCCGTCGCCCGGCCGCACGACATTGGCGACGATCAGGCCGACGATCAGCGCGAACGTGGAAAAGGTGAGGAAATAGGCGAAGGCCTTGCCGGCGACGCGGCCCACCGACTTCATCTCGGTCATTCCCGAAATGCCGGTAACCACGGTGAGGAAGATCACCGGCGCGATGATCATCTTCACCAGCTTGATGAAACCGTCGCCCAGCGGTTTGAGCGAGGCGCCGACATCGGGCCAGAAATGACCGATCAGCGTGCCGGCGAGGATCGCGACGAGCACCTGCAGATAGAGATGCTGCCACCACGGCACGGGCCGTGCCGGCTGCGCTTTCATCGTTGCGATGGCCATTCGATATCTCCCGGAGGCACGAAAAGCGGAATACCGGCGCGGGTCCGGGCGAATGATACCGTCACATGGGCGACGGCCCCCGGTCCAGCAATGAGCGAAAGTGACAAAGGTTACAGAGAAAATCGGCCTGTTCGCGCCCCTCGATGCCCCGCTTGCGGAGTCGGAGGCCGATCGATCGCCGCCGGCCGCGCATCGCTTGCGCTGAGGTCTATTGCAGCGGGGTTGCGGCGTGAATCGCGGAAGCGCCCCATTTCGTCAGCGCCGCCTGCGGTGGACGACGCCTTCCAGCCGCCGCGCCCAGACGGGTGCGGCATCGCCGAGATCGAGGATGATCCGCCCCGACATGCGCCGCGACGGGCCGAGCGTCAGGTAACGGCGATCGAGCCGCGCGAAATAGGGCATGCGCAGGACGCGCCCCTCGAAGCGGTTGCCGCGCGGGCGGATCAGCATGTGCCGGCCATCGGCACCGCGGACCAGCGCGCCGTAACCGGCGCGATCGACCACCGCCTCGGCAGGCTCGAATTCGGCATCGGCATCCGCCGCGATCGCCATCGCCTCTTCGACATCGGCGATGCGCGGATCGCCGCGCCGGCGCCGCATGACCAGCGCGGCGACGCCGGCGGCCAGCGCCACCGCGGCGATCGACGCCGGCACCGCGATCAGGATCATCGTGCGGACAGCGAATCCAGCATGACGCGGATCGGCGACAGATCGTAGCCGGCTTCGGCCGCCTTGCCGGCGAGGTCATCGGGCGCATCGCCCTGCTTCGCCCGCGCCAGCGCCCACAGCAATGTCGAGCGCGTGCCCGAACGGCAATAGGCGAGGATCGGGCCCTGCGCGGCGGCGATCGCGTCGATCGTCGCATCGAGTTGCGGCATCGAGAAACCGGCATGCGTCACCGGGATCGCGACATAGGCGATGCCATGTCCAGCGGCGGCGGCGGCGATCTCGTCGCCGCTCGGCTGGCCCGGCTCCTCGCCCTCCGGCCGATTGTTGATGATCAGTTTCACGCCGAGCCGCGCGGCCTCCGCGACATCGGCGGTGGTGATCTGCGGCGAGACGAGAAGGCCATCGTCGAGCGTCCTGAACATGGGCGGCAAAACTTTCCTGGTTGGGCCGCGGGCTATATCAGCCGAAGCGGTATCCGGAAACGGTCCAGCCGATCACCGTGCTGCGGTGCGCGTGGCTGCCGGGATCGTCGGCCCCTGCGCCGGCGGCGACCATCAGCGGAATCAGATGTTCCTCGCGCGGATGGGAGAATGCGGCCTCCGGCATGGCCCGCCAATCCGCCAGCCGGGCATCGCGCGCCGCCGGATCGGGATCGGTGACCGCGGCGGTCAGCGCCGCGTCGAACCGTTCGGACGGCGCCGTCGCCTGCGGCCCGCGGACGCGCATGTTGTGAAAGCTCATGCCGGAGCCGACGATCAACACGCCTTCGTCGCGCAGCGGCGCCAGCGCGCGGCCGGCGGCGATGTGCGCGGCGGGATCGAGATCCTGGCGCAGGCTGAGCTGGACGACCGGGATGTCGGCATCGGGCAGCGCCACCATCAGCGGGATGAACACGCCATGATCCCAGCCGCGCGCACCGTCCCGCCCGGCGGGGAAACCCGCGCCCTTGAGCAGGTCCGCCGCGCGCGCCGCCACATCGGGCGCGCCGGGGGCATCCCAGCGCAGTTGATAGGTGTGCGGCGGGAAGCCGTAATAATCGAACAGCAGGGCGGGCTTCGTCCCGTCATGCACGGTGAAGACCGATTCTTCCCAATGGCCCGAGATCACCAGGATCGCGCGGGGCCGTTCCGGCAGATCGGCGACGATCGTCTTGAGATAGGCCGCCATCGGCTGCCACATCGGATCGGGCGGGCCGCCCTCGTTCATGAAGAAGCAGGGGCCGCCGCCGTGGGGGATGAACAGGCTGGGAAGTCTCATGGCGGCGATATCGGCGCGGGCGCGCGGGAGGACAAGTGCCTTCGCCTGCTCTAGGGATGCAACGCCATGACCCGCTTCACCGTGAACAACCAGCCCGTCGAATATCGCATGGATCCGGAAACGCCGCTGCTGTGGGCGCTGCGCGACGCATCCAACCTCACCGGCACCAAATATGGCTGCGGCACCGGCGATTGCGGGGCCTGCACGGTGGATGTGGACGGGCGCGCCGTGCGATCCTGCACGATCAGCATCGCCGCATGCGAAGGGCGGTTCGTGACCACGATCGAAAGCCTCGCCCGCGATCGCAGCCATCCGGTGCAGCAGGCGTTCGTCGCCGAAAGCGTGCCGCAATGCGGGTATTGCACGCCGGGCATGGTGATGGCGGCGGCGGTGCTGATCCGCCGCACCCCCGATCCGAGCGAGGACGATATCCGCAAGGCGATCACCAATCTGTGCCGCTGCGGCACCTATCCCCGGATCGTGCGCGCCGTGCAGCGCGCCGCCCGCGTGGCGCGCGGCGAGGAGGTGATCGCGGCAGCGCCGCCGCCCGGCATCGACCCCGCCGACGCGGCGCGCGCGGTGCCGGCGCTGGTGCCGCCGCCGACCAAGTAAAGCGCAAAGCTTTCTATCTGCTGTCTGTGCAATTCAGCATGATGTCAGCGCACCCGTGACAGAAGCGGCGCATGGTCGCGGTTCGTGCATCGCGGCACCCGAGGAGTATAACGACAATGAGAAAGCTGTTGATGGCGGTGCTGATGGCCGCGACTGCGGCGACCCCGGCGATGGCGGATCCGCCGAACCGCGGCGACCGCGGCTTCCGATCGGAACGCCCGCAGCGCGCTGCCCCCCAGCCGCGCCCCGCCCCGCAGCCCCGCGCGGCCCCGCAACCTCGGCCGCAGCCCCGCGCGCAGCCCCAGTTTCGTGGCGCCGCGCCGCAGCGTGACCGCAATTTCCGCGCGGAACGCCGCGACGGCAGTGAGACGTTCCGGCGGGATCGCCCCCAGGGCGGGCAGCAGGATTATCGCCAGCGCGCCGCGCAACAGCAGCAACAGCAGCAACAGCGCCAGCAGCAGCAACGCGACTGGCGGAATGACGGCCGCAACGATCAGCGCGATTGGCGCAACGATCGTCGCAATGACCAGCGCGACGGCCGCAACGACCAGCGTGACTGGCGCAATGATGGCCGCAACGACCAACGCGACTGGCGCAACGACCGCCGCAACGACCAGCGCGACTGGCGCAACGATCGCCGCGACAATCAGCGCGACTGGCGGAATGACCGCCGCGACGACCGCCGGGACTGGCGCAACGACCGGCGTGACGATCGGCGATGGGATCGCGGCTGGCGCAACGACCGCCGCTACGACTGGCGCAGCTATCGCTCGCGCTATTCGAACCGCTACCGGCTGCCGCGCTATTATGCCCCGCGCGGCTGGGGTTATGGCTATCGCCGCTATTCGACCGGCATCTATCTGAACGCGCTGTTGTTCGGATCGAGCTATTGGATCAACGATCCGTGGTCCTATCGTTTGCCGCCGGCGGACGGCCCCTATCGCTGGGTCCGCTATTATGGCGATGTGCTGCTGATCGACGTGCGCAGCGGCTATGTCGTCGATGTGATCCACGACTTCTTCTACTGATCCGTCGCCCCTGCGGCAGCGATCAAAGGCCCCCGGCACGCGCCGGGGGCCTTCTTTTTATCGCTTGCACAGGCGCGACCCAATCCACACAAAGTGGCGATGAGCCACGACCTCACCCCCGGCAGCCCTTCGCCGCGCCTGGCCGATATCGGGCGCATCGTTGCGAACCGGCTCGACGCGGCAGCCGGCGTATTCAAGGCCGATTCGCCGCATCTCGAACTCTATTATGCCGAGCAATGGCTGTCCGATGACGAATGCGCGCAGCTCATCGCCATGATCGAGGCGGATCGCGTGCCATCCGAACTGATGGGCGACCCCGGCGATCCGGACTTCCGGAACAGCGAGAGCTGCAACCTCGATCGCTGGAACCCGGTGGTCAAGGCCATCGACACACGCATCTCCGACATGTTCGGCCTGCCGCACGAGAATGGCGAGACGGTGCAGGGTCAGCGCTATGCGCCCGGCCAGCAGTTCAAGGTCCACAGCGATTATCTGCACCCAGACCTGCCCGGTTATTCGGACGCGCAATGGGCCGGCGGACAGCGGAGCTGGACGGCGATGATCTATCTCAACGTGCCAGAGGGCGGCGGCGAGACCGATTTTCCCTATGCCGGGCTGCGCGTGCAGCCGCGCGCCGGCATGCTGCTCGCCTGGAACAACATGAACCCCGATGGCGGCTACAACCCGATGACGCACCATCAGGGCATGACCGTGACGGCCGGCGTGAAATACATCATCACGAAATGGTTCCGCGAAGAGCGCTGGTTGCCCGAGTATAAACGCTGAACCGACGTTACTGCCGTAGGCGCTCCGCCAGCTCGCGACATCTTGCGACAATTATGACTGCTTCCTTTCTGGGGCATTCCCAACCGGTTCAGATCGAATCGGGCAAATGGGGAACCGTGGAGGCGAGGGCGGTGTTTTGCCCCGCACCCGTAAGGAGGAGCGAGTTTCGATGCGTAAGATGATCATCATGGCGCTGATGGCTGCGACGGCGGCGACCGGGGTTCCGTCGGTGGCGAGCGCGCAATCAGCGGGGGAAGTGCGGCGCAGCGCGCGCGATCTGCGGGAGGAGCAGCGCGATCTTCGCGATGCCTATCGCAGCGGCGACCGCCGCGAGATTCGCGAGGAGCGCCGCGACGTCCGCCAGGCCGCGCGGGAGTATCATGGCGACCGCCGCGACTATCGCAACGCCCGCCGCGACGATTGGCGCGCCTATCGCGAGCGCAATCGTGCCATCTATTCACGCGGCCGCTGGAACGCGCCGTTCCGCTATCAGCAGTTTCGCACCGGCGTAGTGTTGCGGCCCAACTATTATTCCTCGCGCTATTACATCAACGATCCCTACCGCTACCGTCTGCCGGCCGCCGGCCGCAACACGCGGTGGATCCGCCACTATGACGACGTGCTGCTGGTCAACGTCCGCACCGGCCGCGTCCTTGACGTGATCCGCGGCTTCTATTGGTGATGCGATAGAAACTCCGCGGTCTGCCGCCCCCGGAGTTCTCCCTGCTCCGGGGGCGGCTTGCTGTTGGTGCGACGAACCGGTAGCGGTTGGCGATGTTTCGCATGCCGGCCGCCGCGCCGCTGTTTCTTGCCCTTGCCACCTGCCTTGCCGCCACCGGCGCGCACGGGCCCGCGGCTGTCGCCGCCGTCCGCCCCGATCCCGGGGCCGAACTCAGCGCGCTGTTCGATCGCAGCGATGCGGACTATCTGCGCCGCAACCCGATCGCCGCGCTCTACCGCGGCGTCTCCCGCCGCGCCGACCGACTGGGTGACAGCACCAGCGACGCCTATTTCGCCGGTGAAGCGGCCGCCGTCCGGCATGACCTGACGGCGCTCGCCACGATCGACCGTGGCGCGCTCTCCCCCGCCGACCGCATCGCCTATGACAGCTTCAAATGGCAGGCGGAAACGACGCTGAGGGGCTATGCGCCGGCGCTGCTGCGCCTGCAGGCGCTGCGCCCGATCGATCATTTCACCGGCATCCAGACCTGGTATCCCGACATCGCTTCCGGCGCGTCCCCCGCGCCGTTCGAGACGATGGCCGACTATCGCGACAATCTTGCGCGCAATCGCGATTTCGGCCGCCAGATCGACCGCACGATCCGTCGGCTTCGCGAGGGGATGGCGGCGGGTATCGTCCAGCCGCGGCTGATCGTCGACAAGGTGCTTGGCCAGCTCGACACCCAGCTCGCCCAGCCGGTGGAACAATCGCCCTTCTATGCGCCGGCCGTGCGCCTGCCGGCCGCGTTCAAGCCGGCCGACGCCCTCCTCGTACGGCGCCAGCTTGCCGCATCGATCCGCAACGACGTCTATCCTGCCTATCGCCGGCTGGCGGCGTTCCTGCGCACCACCTACCGCCCCGCCGCGCGAACGCAGGTGGGGCTTTTGGCGATGCCCGACGGCGCGCAGCTCTACAGCTGGCTGATCGAGGCGAACACGACGCTGCCGATGACCGCGGACGAGATCCACACGCTGGGGCTGACCGAGGTCGCGCGCATTCGGCGGCAGATGGATGCGATCCGGCGGCAGGTGAAGTTCAAGGGCGATCTGGCCGCCTTCTTCGACCATCTGCGCACGAGCCCGCGCTTCCAGCCGCGCTCCGCCGACTGGATCCGTACGCGTTACGAAGAGATCGGCCGCAAGGTCGATGCGAAGGTGCGCGAGCAATTCTCGACGATCCCGCGCACCCGGCTGACGATCCAGCCGGTGCCCGCCTATCGGGAGCAGAGCGACGCCGGCGGGTCCTATGCACAGGGCTCGATCGACGGCAGCCGGCCCGGCACCTTCTATTACAACGCCTACGACCTGCCCTCGCGCTTCACCTGGGGCATGGAGACGCTGTACCTGCACGAGGCGATACCGGGGCATCATTTCCAGATCAGCATCGCGCAGGAAAATCCGCGGCTGCCCAATTTCCAGCGCTTCGGCGGCAACACCGCCTATGTCGAGGGCTGGGCACTCTATGCCGAAACGCTGTGGCCCGAACTCGGCATGGAGACCGATCCCTACCAGCGCTTCGGCGGGCTGAACGACGAGATGCTGCGCGCGATGCGGCTGGTGGTGGACACCGGCATCCATGCCAAGGGCTGGACCCGCGATCAGGCGATCACTTACATGCTCGCCAATTCGGGCATGGGCCGCACCGACGCCACGATCGAGGTCGATCGCTATATCGCCATCCCCGGCCAGGCACTCGCCTATAAGATCGGCCAGATGACCATCCTGCGGTTGAAGGCGAAGGCGAAGGCCGCGCTGGGCGCGCGCTTCGACGTGCGCGCCTTCCACGCGCAGATCCTGGGCAGCGGCGCGCTGCCGATGCAGGTGCTGGAACGCAAGATCGACGATTGGATCGCGACGGAGCGGGGCGGCGCCCCCGCTTCGAGATGACGGGCACGCGTCGGCATTGGCCGGTGCGCCGCTGCCCGGGGATGGGCGGCGCGCACCGGCCAAGCCGCGGTCAGCCGGGTTGGGGGCGGGGCGGCTGACCGCGGAAGCGGATCATCGTACGGCTTCGGCTCACTGACGCGCGAAGCGGGCCTGCAGATCGTCGCAACGTTCGGCGTGATCGCCATGATCGGCCTTGTCGGCATCTATCGTCGCAACGCCAGTGTCGCTGTCCAGCGCAGGTGATGCCGTCTGCACCGCGGCGGCGGCAGCGGGAAACGCGAGCATGATCGCCGCACCGATGGTTGCTTTCATCCCAGGTCCTTCGCGCTTTGGCCGCCATGCGTGGCGCCGGGTCGGCGCTGAATCGGTTGCCAACATTGCGGCAGCCTGACGCCGGTCCGGATCGGCCCCGCCGGGCACGGCGCCATGTTGAGGCAATGTCCGCATGGTCCCTTGGCCGGGCATTCGGGATGTGGATGCGCCGTAGGGAGCATGAAGCATGGCTTCGCAAACGGGCCGGTGGATGTCGCGCCGGTTGCAAGGACCGCTATGGTAATTACGACGAACGGTCCGACAGCTATCATGCTTCGGACGGACGCTGGTATCGGTGCGAATGACGAGCGGCGTCGCCATCGGATGCCACCGCCGCTTCAGGGAAGCAGAGACAGTTGATGCGCATTCTGCTCGTCGAGGATGAAGCCGAACTGGCGACGACGATCCGGAGCCTGCTCGAACAGGAACAATGCATCGTCGACTGGGCCGACCGCCTTTCGATCGCCGAGGAAGCAGCCTCTTTCGGCGTGCATGATCTTGTCGTCCTCGACCGGACGCTGCCCGATGGCGACGGCCTGTCGCTGATTCCCGCGCTGCGGCAGCGCAATCCGGGCGTGCCGATCATCGTGCTCAGCGCGCGCAGCGAATTGTCCGATCGCATCGCCGGGCTCGATGAGGGCGCCGACGACTATCTCGCCAAGCCTTTCGCGTTCGAGGAACTGCTGGCGCGCATCCGCGCGTTGCGCCGCCGGCCGAACGAACTGACGCCGGACGAGGTCCGCGTCGGCCGCCTGGTGTTCGACCTGGCCTTCGACGAGGCGTCGGTGGACGGACGGCGGCTCGACCTGCCGCGGCGCGAGATGCGCGTTCTCGCGACCTTGTTGCGCCGCCGGGGACGGACCGTGCTGCGCGAATCGCTGGAGCAGGCGGTGTTCGGCTTCGACGACGAGGTCCAGTCGAACACATTGGACTCCCACATCTCGCGCCTCCGCCGCAAACTCGCCGAGGCCGGCGCCGAGGTCGAGATCCACGCGATCCGCGGCGTCGGCTATCTGCTGAGAGCCCGCGCATGAGCCGGCGGCAGCCATCGCTGAAGCGGCCGCTGATCATCAAGCCGCTGCTGTTCCAGCTCGTGATCTCGCTCGTCACCTTCACCATCTTCATGGCGCTGCTGCTGCGGATCGACGGGGGCGGCCATTATGTCGACGAGGAAATGACGAAGGTGGTGGCGGAGGCTATCACGCGGCGCGACGATGGCAGCCTGGCCGTGCGCATGACTCCCGATCTGGAGACATTGCGCCGCGCCGCGCCCGATCTCTGGTTTCTCGCGCGGGACGAGCAGGGGCGCCTCATTTCCTTCGGCAAGGTGCCGCGCCAATATGCGCAATCCCACGCGCTGCTTGCCGATATTTCCTACGCGCATCTGCGCGACGGCTCGGCCCCCTATGACCTGACGGCGGTGATCCGGCGGGAGAGGGGCCCGGCAGGTACGCTGACGATCATCGGCCATGGCAAGATCACCACCGTCACGCTGACGGTGGCGCTGTTCTCCAACCTTGTCGTCGTGCCGATCTTCCTCATCCTCGCGCTGGTGACGATCGTCATGACGCCGCTGATCGTGAACCGGGCGCTCGCCGGCGTAACCCGGATCGCCAAGGAAGCGGAGGGCATCGACGCAAACAGCCGCGGCACCCGCCTTTCGGAGAAGGAAGTGCCGCGCGAGATCGAACCGCTCGTCCGCGCGGTGAACGACGCGCTGAACCGGCTCGACAAGGATTATCACCGCCAACGCCGCTTCATCGCCTCGGCGGCGCACGAACTGCGCACCCCGATCGCGCTGCTGCAGGTCAAGATCGAGGCCGCCGATGCGGCGACCAGACGGCAATTGTCGGCAACCGTCGCGCGGCTCGCCAACCTCACCGAGCAGTTGCTGGACCTCCATCGCCTCGATCAGAATCTGCCGGACACCGTGATCGACCTCGCCGCGTTCGCCCGGCGAACCGCCGCCGATCTCGCGCCGCTGCTGATCGCTGCGGGCAAGTCGATCGAGGTGCAGGTCGAACATCCCTTGCCGATCATGGGCAATGTCGGGGCGATCGAGCGCGTGCTGACCAATCTCGTGCAGAACGCGGTCGAACATGGCGGCGACCGCGTCATCGTCCGCGTTCAGGATGCGTCGTTCGAGGTCGAGGATGATGGCCCCGGCATCCCGCCCGAGGAACGGGACAATGTGTTCGACGAATTCTATCGCCTGCGGCCCCGATCGACCGGCACCGGACTCGGCCTGAGCCTCGTGCGGCAGGTGGTGGAGCATCATCGCGGCCACGTGACCATTCTCGATGCGCCGGATGGCGGCACGATCGTGCGGGTCAGCTTTCAGCCCTGCTGAAACGAGCTTTGATGACGCAGGTCTGCTTTGCTGCTCGACGCTGACGGAAGGGTTGAAACTGCCCGGTGGGGCCGCGCCGGCGAGTGCGCTCCGGCGCGGCCGACACCGAAACCGCCGGCGTCGGTCCGAAAGGGGCAGGACCGAGAGGGAAACGCTTCCTTTGCGGAAAGCGTTTCCCTCAAGCACGTCGGCTTGCCGCGCTGACGGCGCCGCCCGTCGCGGTCAGACTTCCGTAACCGGCAAGGCCAGTGCCTTGGCGATCAGCGCGCGCGAATTTTCCACGCCGTAGAGCGCGATGAAGCTGCCCATGCGCGGGCCCTGGCTGGAGCCGAGCAGGGTTTCGTAGAGCGCCTTGAACCAGTCGCGCAGCGCGTCCTTGCCGAAATGCGCCTTGCCGATCTCATAGACCTCGTTCTGGATATCCTCGGCGCTCGCATCGGCGCCCAGCTTCTCCAGCGCCGCATCGAGATCCTCGAGCGCCGCCGCCTCTCGCGCATCGGGCGCGCGGCGCCTGAGCGTCGGCGCGACGAAATCGCGGGTGTAGGCGAGCGCATAGCCGACCAGCCTGTCGAGCTCCGGATAATTTTCCGGTGTCGCATCGGCCACATAGTTGGATAGATAGGACCAGATCTGCTCGCGGCTGGCATCGCCGAGCACGCCGGCGAGGTTGAGCAACAGGCCGAACGTCACCGGCAGCGCCTCGGTCGGCACCGCACCGTCATGGATATGGTGCAGCGGATTGCCGAGCTGCTGTTCGATCGGCTGGCCGGGATAGGTACCGCGGAACTGCCAGTAATCGTCGATTGCACGGGGGATCACCCCCATGTGCAGCGACTTCGCCTTCCTGGGCTCGCGGTAGATGTAGAAGGCGAGGCTCTCCTGCGGGCCGTAGGTCAGCCATTGCTCGAGGCTGAGGCCGTTGCCCTTGGTCTTCGAGATCTTCTCGCCCTTTTCGTCGAGGAACATCTCGTAGTTGAAGCCCTCGGGCGGCTTCGCGCCCAGCACCCGTGCGATCTTGCCGGACTGGACGACCGAGTCGATCAGATCCTTGCCCGCCATCTCATAATCGACGCCCAGCGCCACCCAGCGCATCGCCCAGTCGACCTTCCACTGCAGCTTGGCCTGCCCGCCGAGGATCGACTGCTCGATCGTATCGCCCTCGTCGACGAAGCGGATGATGCCCCGTTCGGCATCGACGACCTCGACCGGCACCTGCAGCACGATGCCCGACTTCGGACTGACCGGCAGCACCGGCGAATAGGTCGCCTGCCGCTCGGCGCGCAACGTCGGCAGCATCACGCCCATGATCTTGTCATAGTGGCGCAGGACGGACTTCAGCGTCTCGTCGAACCGGCCCGAGGCGTAGCACTGCGTCGCCGAGAGGAATTCATAGTCGAAGCCGTAGCGATCGAGAAAATCGCGCAGCATCGCATTGTTGTGATGCGCGAAGCTCTCATACTTGCCGAACGGATCGGGCACCCTGGTCAGCGGCTTGCCGATATAGTGCGCCAGCATCTCGCCGTTGGGCACGTTGGCAGGCACCTTGCGCAGACCATCCATATCGTCGCTGAACGCGATCAGGCGGGTCGGCTGGTCGGAAAGCGCGTGGAAGGCCTGGCGCACCATCGTGGTGCGCAGCACCTCGTTGAAGGTGCCGATGTGCGGCAGGCCCGACGGGCCATAGCCGGTTTCTAACAGGATCGGGGCGCCGCCGGGCTTGCCGTTCGGGTAGCGCGCCAGCAATTTGCGGGCCTCCTCATAAGGCCAGGCCTTCGACGCCAGCGCCGCGGCGCGGTGTTCGGGGGAGGGGGGCACGCGATCGTTTGTCATTTGTTCTCGTTCACCTATAGCTTGGTTCAGATAGCGGCGAGCGAGGCGATGCCAAGAGGGTTTTCAGCGTTTGAGTGGCCGAAAACGCCCGTCCGGCGGGCAAAAGCGCGCCGATGACGCTGCCCTGGGCCGCGCTGCACGCCAGCCATGGCGGCATCTGGATCGCCACGCCCGAGGGCGAAACCCGTCGCATCGGCCGCGGCGAGGCGATCGCGCGCGCCGCCGAAACGCCGATGATCCTGCTCAACGCACCGCTCGTCGGCCAGCGACTGGGTTATCCCGACCTGTCCGGACTGGACCTGCTCGAACTGTTCGCCTTCGTCTATCCGGCGCGCTTCGCGGTGCCGACCCCGCGCGGCCTGGCGCGCGCGCTTGTGGTGGAACCGCCCGCGAACGACGCCGATGCCGCCGCGACCCTGCTCGCGATCACGCGGGCGCTGTTCGCACAGCTCGAGCGCGATGACTGGGCCGAGCGCGAGGGCGCCTGGACCTCCGCGCAGACATTGGGCCGGCTGCGCTGGCCCTGGGCCGCGGCACTCACCCCGCGCATCGCCCGCCCCAGGGAAGCCGAGCGCTGGCTGTTCTCGCGCCTGCCCGAATGGGAGGAGGGCGCGCCGCGCGCGCAACCGCGCACGGTAACCGTCGAGCCCGACGATGCCGCCACGCGGCTGGCGCTGCTGACCGGCGCAGGGGCCGAGCAGCGCCCCGGCCAGCAGGATTTCGCGCGCGCCGCCACCACCGCCTTTGCCCCCCGACTGTCCCGCGACGCCCCCAATATGCTCCTCGCCGAGGCGGGAACCGGCATCGGCAAGACCCTGGGCTATCTCGCTCCCGCGTCCCTGTGGGCGGAGCGGGCGGATGGCCCGGTTTGGATCTCCACCTACACCAAGGCGCTGCAGCGCCAGCTCGATCGCGAACTGGTGCGGCTGTTCCCCGATCCGGCGGTGCGCAAACGGCGCGCGGTGGTGCGCAAGGGGCGGGAGAATTATCTCTGCCTGCTCAATCTGGAGGATGCGCTGCAGGGCGGATTCCAGGGCCGCGCCGCGATCCTCGCGCACCTCGTCGCGCGCTGGGCGGCGTTCACCCGCGACGGCGACATGGTGGGCGGCGACCTGCCGGGCTGGCTGCCCGCGCTGTTCCGGCGCGCGGGATCGACCGCGCTGACCGACCGGCGCGGCGAGTGCGTCTATGCCGGCTGCCCGCACTATCGGAAATGCTTCATCGAGCATGCGGCGCGCGCGAGCGCGCATGCCGATATCGTCGTCGCCAACCATGCGCTGGTGATGGTCAACGCCGCGCGCGGGCGCGAGGCGGCGAACCGCCCGCAGCGGATCGTGTTCGACGAGGGGCATCATCTGTTCGACGCCGCCGATTCGATGTTCGCGACGGCATTGTCGGGGCAGGAGGCGATCGAGCTCAGGCGCTGGGTGCTTGGGCCGGAATCGCGCGCACGGGGGCGCCGCCGGGGGCTCGCCGCGCGTCTCTCCGACGTCGCCAGCTATGATGCCGAGGGCGCGATGGCGATCAGCGATGCCGGCCGCGCCGCGCAGGCGCTGCCCGGTGACGGCTGGCTGGCGCGCATCGGCGAGGGTGCACCGTTCGGGCCCATCGAGGATCTGCTCGCGGCGGTGCGCGGCACCGTGTTCGCGCGCGGCGATGGCGTCGATGCCGGCTATGGGCTGGAAACCGAGATGGCGGAGCTCGATGGCGCGCTGGTCTCTGCCGCCGAGCCCGCTGCGGAGGCGCTGGACGCGCTGCTGCGACCGCTGGTCAAGCTCGGCCGGCGGCTGGAAGCGGTGATTGAGGAGGGGCCCGACTGGCTCGACGGGCAAGCGCGTGCGCGCATCGAGGGCGCGCTCGCCAGCCTGACCTGGCGGCAGGACATGGTCGGCGGCTGGCTGGCGCTGCTGTCGCGTGTCGGCGGCCCCGCGGACCGCGACTTCGTCGACTGGCTCGCGGTGGATCGGTTCGAGGGGCGCGAGATGGACATCGGCATCCACCGCCGCTGGCTCGATCCGACCCGGCCCGTGGCCGAGCTGGTGCTCAAGCCCGCGCACGGCGTGCTGGTGACCTCCGCGACGCTCAAGGGCCCCGAGGGCTGGGACACGGCCGATGCCCGCACCGGCGCCATCCATCTGCCCGCCGACGTGCAGCATTTCGAAGCGGAAAGCCCGTTCGACTATCCTTCCATGGCCGAGGTGCTGATCGTCACCGACATCAAGCGCGGCGACGTGGCGCAGCTGGCCCACGCCTATGCCAAGCTGATCGCCGCGGCGGGTGGCGGGACGTTGGGGCTCTTCACCGCGATCCGGCGGCTGCGCGCGGTGCATGCCCGCATCGCCGACCGCCTCGCGCAGGACGGGCTGCCGCTCTACGCGCAGCATGTCGATCCGATCGACACCGCCACCCTGATCGACATCTTCCGCGACGAGACCGGATCGTCGCTGCTCGGCACCGATGCGTTGCGCGACGGCGTCGACGTGCCGGGCCATTCACTGCGGCAGGTGATCATGGAAGGCGTGCCCTGGCCCAAGCCAACCGTGCTCCACGCCGCGCGGCGCGCCGCGGGCGGCGGCAGCGCGTTCGACGACCGGCTCATCCGCGCACGGCTGGCGCAGGCCTTCGGCCGGCTGATCCGCGGTGCCGACGATCGCGGGACCTTCGTGCTGCTGTCGTCGGCGATGCCTTCCCGCCTGCTTTCCGCCTTCCCGCGCGGCGTGCCGATCTCCCGCGTGACGCTCGACGAGGCGGCGGTGCGCGTCGCCGCGCGCCTTTCCTCCGTCACGCCTTTGGGGCATGGCGTGGCAAGGGCTGCTGTGGGTGAGGGCAAATGAAGACGCTGACGCTGTTGCGCCATGCCAAATCGAGCTGGGACGACAGCGTGCCGCGGGATTTCGACCGGCCGCTCAACCGCAAGGGCGAGCGCGCGGCCGCGACGATGGGCGGCCACCTGAAGGCGCAAGCCATGCAGTTCGACCATGTCGTGGCATCACCCGCGGTGCGCTGCGTGGAAACGCTCGAGAAGTTCTGGGACGGCTACGGCACAACGATGTCGCCGGTGTGGGACAAGCGCATCTACCTCGCCTCGTGCGTGACGCTGCTCGACGTGGTTCATGACGCGCCGGCGAGCAGCGCGCACCTGCTGATGGTAGGTCACAATCCCGGGTTGGAAGACCTGGCGCTGCTGCTGACGCCGGCGGATGGCGACGACAGTCTGCGCCGGGTGCTCGAAGAGAAATTCCCCACCGCGACCGTCGCCGAGCTTCAATTCGAGGTCGATGACTGGGGCGACATCAAGCCGCGCACGGGGAGGCTCACGCGCTTCATCCGCCCGCGCGACGTCGATCCCGCGCTCGGCCCCGATCAGGGCTGAACCGACGCGGCATCGCGGGCGAGTGCCTGCGCCAGCCGGTCGCGAATGCCGATCAGCGCAGGGCGGAGGTCGGTCACCGCTTCAGGCGACGGCGCGATCGTATCCGTATCGGCGCCGCGTTCGACAGCGTCGGCGCGCGCCGGCGCCGACCGGGCGCCGAGCAACTTCTGCACGCCGCGGATCGTATAGCCTTCCTGCTGCAGCAAAGCGTGGATCCGCCTGACGAGCGCGACGTCGGCCGGCCGGTAATAGCGGCGGCGGCCCGATCGCTGCAGCGGGCGGAGTTGCGGGAAGCGCGTTTCCCAGTATCGCAGCACATGCTGCGGCACGCCCAGTTCGGCAGAAAGTTCGCCGATCGTGCGGAATGCCGCCTCGGTCTTGCCCGTCACCGCCACGCCCGCGATCAGCCCGTCTCGACGATCCGGTCGCGCATCATCTGGCTGGCGCGGAAGGTGAGCACCCGCCGCGGCGCGATCGGCACCTCGACGCCGGTCTTGGGATTGCGGCCGATCCGTTCCCCCTTGTCGCGCAGCAGGAAGCTGCCGAATCCGGAGATCTTCACGTTCTGGCCGCTCGCCAGCGCGTCGCACATGTGTGACAGGATCTGCTCGACGATCGCTGAGGACTCGGTCCTAGAAAGTCCCACCTCGCGGTGGAGCGCTTCAGCGAGATCGGCACGCGTCAAAGTTCCCGCGACCATTTAGCCCCCCAATCAGGACCCAGTAACGAAACGGCATATTATAGGGTCGCGCCGCCGCGTCAAATGATTGGGTGAACGCCATTTCCCAGGCCGACAATCACCGTTTCGATCAGAAACGGGACTGAACAGGTTCCATCCGATGCCGGCGTCGATGCTGGCCTTTCGTCTGACTTGTACAGGCCTCGAAGAACATTCGATGGTAACGATCCAATACAGCCAAATTCGTAGAATATCCGATGCGAGTTCATCGCAACAAGAAGTGCGTTACCAGCGCCCGGTCATCAATACCGCAGAACCGACGCGCCCCAGGTGAAGCCGCCGCCCATCGCCTCGAGCACGACGAGGTGCCCGCGCCGGATCCGGCCATCGCGCACCGCGGCATCGAATGCGAGCGGTACCGAGGCCGCGGACGTGTTGGCATGGTCGGCCACCGTCATCACCACCTTTTCGGCGGGAAGCCCCAGTTTCTCGGCGGTTGCAACCAGAATGCGCGCATTGGCCTGGTGCGGCACGAGCCAGTCGACCTCCTCGGCGGCGACGCCGGCCACTTCGAGGACCTCGGTCATCACCGACGCGAGGTTCTTGACCGCGTGGATGAACACCTTGGGGCCCTGCATGCGCAGCTTGCCGACGGTGCCGGTGGTGGAAGGGCCGCCATCGACATAGAGCAGGCCGTTGTGGCGGCCGTCGGCATGCAGGCGCGTGGCGATGATGCCCTGTTCGCCGGGCTCGTCGCGGCCTTCCAGCACCATCGCGCCGGCACCGTCGCCGAACAGCACGCAGGTGCCGCGATCTTCCCAGTCGAGGATGCGGCTGAAGGTCTCTGCACCGATCACCAGCGCGCGCTGCGCCGATCCGGCGCGAATCATGCTTTCGGCGACCGACAGCGCATAGAGGAAGCCCGAGCAGACCGCCTGGACATCAAACGCGACGCAATCGTTGATGCCGAGCGCGGCCTGCACCTTGGTGGCGGAAGCGGGAAAGGTCTGGTCCGGTGTCGCGGTGGCGAGCACGATCAGGTCGATGTCGGCGGGTTCGATGCCCGCCGCCGCGATCGCGCGGCGCGCGGCGTCGGTCGCGAGCGTCGCGGTGGTCTCGCCCTCGCCCGCGACGTGGCGATTGCGGATGCCGGTGCGCTCGACGATCCACGCGTCGGAGGTATCGACGAACTCGGCGAGTTCGTCATTGGACATCCGCCGGGCGGGAAGCGCCGACCCCGTACCCAGAACCACCGCGCGTCGCGTCATGCCGTCACTGCCTCTGGGCCTTTGTGCGTATCAAAATTGGCCAGATCCTCGCTGATCCGGCGGGTGAGATCGTCGCGCACCAGCCGCGCGGCGAGCCTGATCGCGTTGGCGACGCCATTGGCGTTGGCGCTGCCATGGCTCTTCACCACCAGCCCGTTGAGGCCGAGGAAGATGGCGCCGTTATGATTGTTGGGATCGAGATGGTGGCGCAGCAGCTCGGTGGCGGGGCGCGAGATCAGGAAGCCGATCTTCGAGCGCAGCGAGCTGGTGAACGCGCGACGCAGCAGATCCGCCACGAAGCGCGCGGTGCCCTCGATCGTCTTGAGCGCGACATTGCCCGAGAAGCCGTCGCACACGATCACGTCGACATCGCCACGCGACATGCGATCGCCCTCGATGAAGCCGGTGAACTGCAGCGGCAGATAATCCGCCTGCCGCAGCATCGCTGCAGCATCGCGGACCTCGTCGGTGCCCTTCAGTTCCTCGGTGCCGATATTGAGCAACGCGACCCGCGGCTGCGCGAGTTCGAGGGCGGAACGCGCATAGGCCGCGCCCATCACCGCAAACTGGATGAGGTTGCGCGCATCGCAATCGGTGTTGGCACCGAGATCGAGCATCACGACATCATTGTTGCCGAGCGTCGGCAGCAACGCAGCAAGCGCCGGCCGGTCGATACCCTTGATCGTGCGCAGCGCCAGCTTGGCCATGGCCATCAGCGCGCCGGTGTTGCCGGCCGAAACCGCAGCACCCGCACGCCCCGTCTTTACCGCGTCGATGGCAAGGCCCATCGATGTCGTCTTGGCGCGACGAATCGCCTGGCTCGGCTTGTCCTCGCCAGCGATACGATCGGGCGCGTGAAGGATTTCGGACGCTTCGGCGAGTTCGGCATGACGCGTGAGCGCCTCGCGAATCGCCGCTTCGTCACCGACCAGCAGGAAGCGCAGAGCCCCGTCCTGCCGGTAGGCGGCTTCGGCACCGGCCAGCATTACGGCCAGCCCGGTATCGCCACCCATCGCGTCGATTGCGATCCGCGGCGAATCAACCACCAGCGATCACTCCACCCCGGGCTGAGAGCGGTTCAGCCCTCGACCGAAACGACTTCGCGGCCGTTATAATGCCCGCACGCATTGCACAGATTGTGCGGACGCTTGAGTTCGCCACAATTCGGGCATTCCTGAAACGCCTCGACCGACAGCGCATCGTGGCTGCGGCGCATGTTGCGCTTGGAGGGCGACGTTTTTCTCTTCGGGACCGCCATTTCGGCACCTTATCCATCTTACCAGGGCAAATATCCAGCGACGACGCCTTTACGCCATGGAATACAGCGGCAGGAATAGGGCCGCAGGCCGTGGCGGCCGGACTCGTCGCGAGCGAGTGAGCGCCTATAGCGATTTCACGCCGCGTTGCAAGCTTTGGACGGACATGGCAGGCAGTTCCTCTCGGCCGCCCAAGGGGACTGCAATGATCCTTCCGATCAGTCTGACGATCGCCGGCGCCGCCGGCCTGCTTACCATCTGGCTGGCGATGCGGGTCAGCATGGTCCGTCGCGCGCGCAAGATTTCGGTGGGCGACGGCGGCGATCCGCTGCTGCTGGGCCGGATTCGCGCCCACGCCAATTTCATCGAGAACACGCCGCTGGTGCTGATCCTGCTCGCGCTCGTGGAGTTCGCGCGCGGCACCAACATCTGGCTGTGGCTGGTCGGCGCCTTCTACATCCTGGGGCGAATCGCCCATGCCTATGGGATGGATGCGGGCCGTTCGCAGGCCGCGCAGCTGCGGCTGCGCGCGGTGGGCATGGGCATCACGCTGGCGACGATCCTGACGATGTCGATCTACGCGATCGCCACGCCCTATCTGTCGCCGGGGACCATCACCACCGAACTCGTCCCCGCCGGCTGAACGCCTGTTTCCGATTCGGGCGCCGCTTCGGGCGCATCGGGATTCGAATCGACGCGCAGCGCATCCACCCGATCGCGCAGGCGGGCGAGCAGCGCCTTGAGCTGCGCCACTTCCCGGGGATCGAGTACCGCGAGCACCGCCGCCTCCATGCCCAGAGCGGCGGGCACGATCCGGGCATAGAGCCGCCGCCCGGCGCGGGTGAGCGCCAGGGCGTGCGAGCGCCGGTCCTCCGCGCTCGGCAGCCGCTCGATCACGCCGCGCGTGACCAGCGCCTGCGCCGCTCGGCTGACGGTGACCTTGTCCATTTCCGACAGGCGGCAGAGATCGCGCTGGGTGGCGCTGCCATGTTCGCCGAGCAGCGCCATCAGCCGCCATTCGGGAATCTTGAGCCCGAACATCGCCTCATAGCTGTCGGCGATGGTGCGGCTGACGGCGTTGGAGGTGACCGACAGCTGATAGGGGGTGAAGTCGGCGAGCCGCAGGAGGGGTGATTCGGATGCGGGGGTGCTCATGCCGCCCCCGTGGCACCGGCAGGACGCGCCGACCAGCCACCAAGCTGCGCGACGAGATGGTCGACCACCGCCTGCACGCGCGCCGGACGCGGTCCGCCCGGCGGGGTGAGGAGGTAGAGTGCCGAATGGGGGGCGCGCCAGCCCGGCATCGCTTCCACCAGCGCGCCGCGCGCAAGCCTGTCAACGATCATGAAATCAGGATGCAGCGACAGGCCCAGCCCTGCCGCAAGCGCTGAATCGAACGCATCGGCGTTGTTGGCGATCAACGGCCCCTCCACGCGCACCTCTTCCTCATGCCCCGCCGCGTCGGTGAAGTGCCACACCGGCGGCAGGTTCGCGTAGATCAGGCAGCGATGCTGCGCCAGATCGGCGGGGTGGGCGGGCATGCCATGATCGACGAAATAACGAGGGGCGCCGACGAGCAGCAGGCGAACGTCGCACAACCGTCTTGCCATCAGGCTCGAATCGGCGAGGCGGCCGATTCGCAGAACGATATCCACGCCTTCGGCGATGGGATCGATCATCCGGTCGTCGAGCCTGAGGTCGATCCTGATCAACGGATGCCGCGCGAACAGCGCCGGCAGCGCGGGTGCCACATGCGCGAGGCCGAAGCTCATCGGCGCGGCAAGGCGCACCAGCCCCTGCGGAATCGGCGAGGCGGCGGACGCCTCGGCCTCCGCCGCCTCGCCTTCCGCCAAGATGCGTTGCGCGCGCACGACCAGCACCCGCCCCGTCTCGGTCAACGCCAGCCGGCGCGAGGTGCGGTGAATCAGCCGCTCGCCCAGCCGACGCTCCAGCCGTGCCACCGCCTTGGAGACGGTGGCGGTCGACAGCCCGGTCTGCGCGGCAGCCCCCGCGAAGGATCCGGCTTCGGCAACGCGCGCGAAGATCGCCCAGGCTTCCAGATCCGGCAGCATGATACCCTCAAATATCGAAACGATGCGTTTCGATCATTTCTATTTTCTATGCCCCCGGCAAGCGCCATCTTTGCGGTCGAGGCGCGGAAGGCGCCCTCCTTCGAGGAGACCGAGTCATGATCGAACGCAGACCGTTTGCCGGCCTCGGCCATGCCGATCATGGCTGGCTGAACGCCACGCATCATTTCAGCTTCGCTGGCTATTACGAGCCGAGCCGGATGGGCTGGGGCGCGCTGCGCGTGTGGAACGACGACAGCATCGCCGCGAAGAACGGCTTCCCGCCGCACCCGCACAGCGACATGGAAATCATCACCTATGTCCGCGAGGGTGCGATCACCCATCAGGATTCGATGGGCAATGTCGGCCGCACCGCCGCGGGCGACGTGCAGGTGATGTCCGCAGGTTCCGGCGTGCGGCACGCCGAATATAATCTGGAGGACGAGACGACGACGCTGTTCCAGATCTGGATCGAACCCGCCGGTCGCGGCGGCGAGCCGAGCTGGGGGGCGCGTCCCTTCCCCAAAGGCGACCGCTCCGGCCGCTTCGTTACCCTCGCCAGCGGCTATGCCAATGATGAGGATGCGCTGCCGATCCGCGCCGAGGCGCGGGTGATGGCGGCGACGCTGAAGGCCGGCGAACAGGCGGTGCTCGAGGTCGACCCGAAGCGGCATCTGTATCTGGTGCCGGCCAGGGGAAGCATCACCGTGAACGGCGTTCGCCTCGAGGGCCGCGACGGCGCCGCGATCACCGATGTCGCAACGTTGGAGATCACCGGCATCGACGATGCCGAGGTCGTTCTGGTCGATGCGGTCTGACGCCCGTCCGTTCATACCTGCCGGGGCGCCGCACCTCCCCCTCCCCGAAGGCGCCCCCGATCGCCGCCGACCACCCCGTTAACCGCAATTGAAACAGGAGACTGACGATGGCCAAGGTTCTGGTGCTCTATTATTCGACCTACGGACATATCGAGACGATGGCGAACGCCATCGCCGAGGGCGCGCGCGCCGGTGGCGCGACGGTGGACGTCAAGCGCGTTCCCGAGACCGTGCCGGAGGAGTTCGCCCGCGCCAACCATTTCAAATATGATCAGGACGCGCCGGTCGCGACCGTCGCCGATCTGGAGCAGTACGACGCGATCATCGTCGGCACCGGCACCCGCTTCGGCCGCATCTCCAGCCAGATGGCGGCATTCCTCGACCAGGCCGGCGGGCTGTGGGCGCGCGGCGCGCTGAACGGCAAGGTGGGCGCGGCCTTCACCTCCACCGCCAGCCAGCACGGCGGGCAGGAGACCACGCTCTTCTCGATCATCACCAACCTGCTGCACTTCGGCATGACCATCGTCGGCCTCGACTATGGCTATCAGGCGCAGATGGGCGTCGATGTCGTCAAGGGCGGCGCCCCCTATGGCGCAACCACCATCGCGGCGGGCGACGGCAGCCGCCAGCCGAGCGAGGACGAACTGGGCGGTGCCCGCTACCTCGGCAAGCGCGTCGCCGAAACCGCGGCGAAGCTGTTCGGCTGACCGGGATCAGGACATCGGGCTCGGCGCAAGCCTAGTCCGATGTCGATCCTCGATCTGGGAAGGCCTGTTCCGGCGCTAACCCCAAAGCGATGAGATCGGTGCGGCTGCCAGCCTTTCGCCGAAAGGCACGATATCGGCCCCGTCATAGAGCATGACGCCATAGGCGAAGCGGTCGCCGCAAATCTCTGCGAGGGTCCGCAACCCGGCGAAGTCCGCCGACCTTACCGTCGCCGATGCCTTGACCTCGATTCCCACGATCATGCCATCGTCGCGTTCGAGAACGATATCCACCTCGCGCATTTGCGAATCGCGGAAATGGTAAAGCGTGAGCCCCAGATTCGACGCCGTGATGAGCTTTTCCACCTCGGCGAACACGAACGTCTCCAGAAGCGGTCCGAGAAGGGTCCGGTCGTCCCTCACCCGCGCGAATCCGAGATTGCGAACAGCGGCCAGCACGCCGGAATCAAGAAAGTGCAGCTTCGGTGTCTTCGCGATGCGCTTTATCGCGTTGGTAAACCAAGGCTGCACTGTCGATACGAGGAAGACGTGTTCGAGCAGCGCGACATAGCGCTGACCCGTTTTGTAGCTCACGCCAATGCTGGCGCCCAGTTGCGAGTAGTTGGCCAGCTGTCCCGAATGCTCTGCGAGGAAGCGAACGAAACGGGGGAGCTCGGTCATCTTCTCGATGTCGGCAATGTCTCTGAGATCACGGGTCAGGATCGAGTTCAGATAGGCACGCGCCCAATCCTGCCGCCGCCGCTCGCTCGTTCGAGCGATCGCCTCGGGGAAGCCGCCCTGCAGCACGAGAGCGATAAGATCGTCGCCAACCGACGCACCATGCGCTTTCCCCAGCTTCGCATCGAACAGGTGCTCGATGAAGCCGGTTGTCCGCCCTTCGATCTCGGCGCGCGCAAGCGGCAGAATCCGGATGGTCTCGATTCTTCCCGCCAAGCTGTCAGCCACGCGTGGCAAGGTCAGCACGTTGGCGGATCCGGTCAGCAGGAAACGACCGGGACGGTAATCATCGTCCACGGCTTTCTTGATCGCCAACAGCAGGTCAGGCACGCGCTGGATCTCATCGATGATCGCTTCGTCGAGACCACGAATGAACCCGGCGGGATCGGACCGGGCCGCCTCAAGCGCGGTTTGATCGTCGAGCGTGATGTAAGCGCGCCCTTTCTTACCCATCTTGCGGACGAGCGTGGTCTTCCCGGCCCGGCGCGGTCCGACGATCAGGACGACCGGTGTATCCGAAAGCGCATCTTCCACCCGCCGTTCAACGAATCGATCGTACATCGTTCACCGGGTAATTGGATCTCAAGGCCATGATAATTAGAAGTCCACGATCTGCAAATTAGAAATGGACACCTGGTGGTAGGGATCACCAGCTCGGTTCTTCCTATATCCCCTCGAGTCGCCGGCGGCCGGGCGAGACCCACAACGTCTTGCCCGGCACCGTCGTTCGGGAGCGTTCGGCGATCGTGTGCATGTTGATCCAGGTGCAGGATGCGCGGTCGGCGGTGAGTTCTACCGCCATGTAGCCGCGGTGCGCGAGGTCGGCCCAGCGCAGTTCGGGGCTGGCGCCGGCGAAGCTGCGGGCGACGGTGGCGGGGCCGATGGTGCGCGTCACCGTCTCATAGCCCGACGAGCTGACGCTGTGCCCGGCGAACTCGACGCCGGCGGGCCTTCCCTGCTGCGCGAGATCGAACGCCCAGCTGTTGTGGCTGTCCCCCGAGAGCACGACGAGATCCGCCTCCAGCGCCTGCGCCATGCCGAGCAGCCGCGCGCGAGCCTGCGGATAGCCGCCCCAGGCATCCATGTTGAATGGCATGCCGGCCGCGCCCAGCGCCATCCCCGCCGCCATCGACCCACGATAGAATGCCGGGGCATCGGCATCGAGCCAGCCGCCGGCATCGGCAGGCATCAGCAGATTGGCGACGATCGCCCCCGAGCCGAGCACCTGCCAGCGCCGCCCGGCCACGATCGATCCGCGCATGCGCGCCGCCAGCCAGGCTTCCTGTTCGGTGCCCATCATCGTCGCCGCCGGATCCATCCACGCGCCGTCGCGGAAACGGGCGAGCGCCCGGGGATCAGCGGTGGGCGGCGATGGCGGTCGCGAGCGCGCCGCGAGCCGCGTATCCGTGCGGTAAAGCGTTCCGAGCCCGCCGAGATCATAGCTGGCCCACGACAGTTCCGACACCGGCAGCCACTCGCGCCACGCCTGCATCGCCGCCGCCTTGCGCACGCTCCAATCGCCTTCGGACGCGTCATGATTCTGCGCGCCGCCCTCCCAACTGTCGTTGGCGGTCTCATGATCGTCCCACGAGGCGATCATCGGCAGCGCGGCGTGGAGCGCCTGGAGGTCGGGATCGGCACGGTAGCAGGCGTGGCGCAGGCGATAGTCGGCGAGCGCGATCGCCTCGCCCACCGGCTCCAGCGCGCGGCCGGGCAGCACATCCTTGGGATCGGGATAGAAGCCGCTGCGATACTCATAATAATAATCGCCGAGGTGCAGCGCGAAATCGAGGTCGCCGCGCGCCGCCGCATGGCCATAGGCGTTGAAATGGCCGAACGGCAGGTTGGCGCAGGAAAAGACCGCGAAGGCGACACGCCGGGCATCGTCTGCAGGCAAGGTCCGCGTCCGCCCCGCCGGCGAAACCGCGCCATCGCGGGCGACGAAGCGGTAATGATAGGCCGTGCCCGGCCGCAGCCCGGCGATGGTCGCCTTCGCCGTCCAGTCGCGCCACGCGCCGGTGCGGACCATGGCGGAACCGACGATGCGGCGGAAGCCGGCATCCTCGGCAATCTCGGCCGTCACGGTCGAGTCCTCGCCATCGGCCACATGGCGCGTCCACAACAGCACCGAGTCCGTACCCGGCTCTCCGCTGGCGACGCCATGGGTGAACCCCCGCGCCGCCATCACCGCCGCGACCGCCGGGCCGAGCCCGAGGCCGATCGCGCCGAGCCCGAAGCCGCCGATCGCGAGCAGCCGGCGGCGATCGATCCCCGCGATCACAGCAGGGTCCTGAGCGACCAGAGTTCGGGGAAGGCGCGCTTGGTGAGCGTCGACTGGAGATAGGGGACGCCCGCGGTGCCGCCGGTGCCGCGCTTGCCGCCGATGACGCGCGCCACCGTGAGCACATGCTTGTGCCGCCAGGTCGCCATCGCATCGTCCACGTCGACCAGCTTCTCGGCGAGCTGGTAGAGATCCCACCAGCGCTCGGGATCGCGATAGACCTCGGCCCAGCCGGCCTCGACCTCAGCGTCGGGCTGGTAGGCCTGCCGCCAGTCGCGCTCCAGCGCATGCGCAGGCACCGCGAAGCCATGCGCGGCGAGCTGCGCGATCGCATCATCCCACAGGCTCGGCACGTCGAGCGCCGCCGCCAGCGCGGCCTGCGCCTCCGGACGGTCTTCCTGATAGCGCAGATGCGCCGCGTCCTTGAGGCCGAGCAGGAATTCGACGGTGCGGAACTGGTCGGACTGGAAGCCCGAGCTGCCGCCGAGCACGCCGCGGAAGCGGGTATAGTCGCTGGGCGTCATCGTCGCGAGCACGTCCCAGCTCAGGGTCAGCACCGCCTGGATGCGCGAGACGCGCGCGAGGCTCTTATAGGCCTCGTGGAGAAGCCCTTTGCGAACCAGCGCCTTGGCGCGCCACAGTTCGGCGATGGTCTGCTTCAGCCACAGCTCCTTGGTCTGGTGGATGATGATGAAGAGCATCTCATCATCTTCCGACGAGATCGGGCGCTGCGCATCGAGCAGCGTATCGAGCGCGAGATAGCGCGCATAGGTCATGTCGGCCGGATCGTTCATGCGCCGAGCCTAGCGCGGCTTCCCCTTGGCGGACCAGCCGGTTAGGCTGGCCTTCAACCGCACCTTACCAGCCGAGACCCCTCACTCGATGCGCAAAACCCTGATCGCCGCCCTGCTGCTTGCAACCACCGCCGCCTGTTCCGGCAGCAGCGATACGAACCAGACCGAGACGATGACCATCACCCCCACCGACCGCTATGATATCGCTGCGCAGCGCGCGAAGATCGCGCGGATCGACATGACGGCCGACACCGCCTTTCTCAGCGACGAGGAGAAGAAGGTCGTCAACCTGCTCATCAAGGCATCCGACCTGATGAGCCAGATCTATCTGCGCCAGGCCTATGCCGCCAATCCGGAGGTACGCGCGCAGATCGCGGCGATGCCTGCCGGTCCGAAGCGCGATGTGCTGCTCGACATGTTCGACCTGCATTTCGGCCCGTGGGATACGCTGGACGAGGATCATCCCTTCTTCGGCCGCACGCAGCGCCCGGCGGGCGCGGGCTTCTACCCCGCCGACCTCACCCGCGCGCAGTTCGACGCCTATCTGGCCAGGCATCCCGACGAAAAGGCGGCGCTGACCGATCCCTATACGGTGGTGAAGCGCGAGGGCGACCGGCTGGTCGCGGTGCCCTATTCGGTCGCCTATCGCGAATGGCTGGAGCCGGCGGCGAAGCTGCTCGAAGACGCCGCGGCGACCACCACCAACCCCAGCCTCAAGCGCTTCCTGAGCCTGCGCGCCAAGGCATTCGGCACCAACGACTATTACGAGTCCGAGCTGGCGTGGATGGACCTCAGCGGCACGCCGATCGAGATCGCGATCGGACCCTATGAGGTCTATACCGACAAACTCTATGGCGCGAAGACCGCGTTCGAGAGCTTCCTGACGATCAAGAATCCGCAGGAGAGCGCCGCCCTCGACAAGTACAAGCGCTACCTGCGCGACATGGAAGCGAACCTGCCGGTCGAGGAGCGCTTCAAGAATTTCAAGCGCGGCTTCGCTTCGCCGATCGTGGTCGCCGAGCAGATCCGCGGCGGCGGCGACAATGTGCCGGGCGTGCAGACGGTGGCGTTCAACCTGCCCAATGACGAGCGGGTGCGCGAAGCGAAGGGTGCGAAGAAGGTGATCCTGGCCAATGTGCTGGGCGCCAAGTTCGATCGCATCCTGCAGCCGATGGCGTCCAAGGTGCTGGTGGGCGATCAGGCCGGGCTGGTCGTGAAGAAATATATGGAAGCGGAAACGCTGTTCCACGAACTGTCGCACAGCCTCGGGCCGGGCTCGATCACGGTCGACGGCCGGAAGACCACGGTCAGCGCCGAGCTGAAAGAACTCAATTCGGCGCTGGAAGAGGGCAAGGCCGACATCATGGGGGTGTGGAACATCCTGTTCATGATGGAAAAGGGCGAGATGCCAGCGGCCGAGGAGCCGCAGCTCTGGGCGACCTATTTCGCCGGCATCTTCCGCGCCGTTCGCTTCGGCATCGACGAGGCGCACGGGCAGGGCGCGGCGATGCAATACGCCTATCTGAAGGAGAAGGGCGCGTTCGTTTGGGACGAGGGCGCGCAGCGCTATCGCATCGACAATGCGAAGATGCGTGCCGGGCTGCGCGATCTGATCGCCGACGTCGTGCGGCTGCAGGGAACCGGCGATTATGCCGGCACCAAGGCGTTCCTCGCGCGTTATGCCAAGCTGGACGAGAATGCAGAAACGGTGATCGATGGGCTGAATGGCATCCCGGTGGACATCCAGCCCAAATATCCGTCGGGCATCTGAACCGGTGCGGACGCGGCAGACCTGGCTTCGCCGCGCTGCAGCACCTTCCCAACGCCACGCGACTGCGCCATCGTCGCATCGCCTTCTCTGACGAAAGCTTCGCGTGCCCGTTCCTGCGTCCGCCTGCATCAACGCCATCGGCACCGCGGTGCCCGACCATGACATTCATCATGCCTTCGTCGACTGGGCGTTGCCGCGGCTGAGCGATCCGCGCGAGCGCAGACTGTTCTCGCGCATGGTCGATCGTTCGGGGATCGCGCATCGCTGGTCGGTGCTGCCGCGCACTGCCGCGGGCGGATCCCCGGTCGCACCCGGCGGTTTCTACGACCATGCGACCTTGCCGCCGACATCCGAGCGCATGTCGCTCTACGGCGAGTCGGCACCGGAGCTCGCCTGCACCGCGATCGCCAGGCTGGGGGAACAGGTGACGCTGGGGCGGATCAGCCATCTGATCGTGGCGAGTTGCACCGGGTTCGTGGCCCCGGGCATCGACCAGATCATCGCGCGCCGGCTGGGGCTCGACCCCGGGGTCGAGCGGCTGCTGATCGGCTTCATGGGCTGCTACGCCGCGATCACCGCGCTGCGCACCGCGCGCCATATCGTCCGGTCGCAGCCCGATGCGCGGGTGCTGGTGGTCTGCGTCGAGCTGTCGACGCTCCACCTCCAGCCGCACGACGCGCTGGAGCCGTTGCTCGCCATGCTCCAGTTCGGCGATGGCGCCGCGGCGGCGCTGGTCACCGCCGAACCGGAGGGCATCGCGATCGGACCGTCCTTCTCCGCCACCCTGCCCGATTCGCAGGGGCTGATCGGCTGGTGGATCGGTGACCAGGGCTTCATCATGCATCTGTCGGGCGAGGTGCCGAGCCGTATCCAGGAGGCGCTGCGCGATCCCGGCTTCCGCCACGCCGTGACCGCGGGCGGCGATGTCGGCGCGATCGAGCGCTGGGCGGTGCACGCAGGCGGGCGGTCGATCCTCGACGCGGTGGAGAACGGGCTGGACCTCGCGCCGGAGGCGTTGGCCGCCTCACGCGGCGTTCTCGCGGACAATGGCAACATGTCGTCGGCGACATTGATGTTCGTGCTCGCGCGGATGCTCGGCGGCAGGACGCCCCCGGAGAGCGGCGTCGCGATGGCGTTCGGCCCCGGCCTTGCCGCCGAGGGCTTCGGCTTTGGCCGCGCGCGATGAGCGGGCTCGCCGAGCGTGCCATCGCCGAGGAGCGGATGGATGCGCCGGACCTCGATCCGGCGGTCTATGCTGCGGTGCTGACCGACCTCGGCAAGGTCAACCGCATGGTCATGACGGCGCGGCCGACATTGGCCTTCCTCGCGCGCGCGACACGCGGGCGGACGCGCTTCTCCCTGCTCGATGTCGGCTTCGGCGATGGCGGCATGCTGCGAACGATCGCGCGCTGGGCCGCCAAGCGCGGCATCGAGGCGGACCTGCACGGCGTCGACCTGAACGCCAACAGCGTCGCCGTCGCGCAGGCGGCATCGGCGGGTTATGCGATCGACTATCATGCCGGCGACTATGCCGACCGGCCCGACGCCGACTTCATCATCTCAAGCCTGGTCGCGCATCACATGACGCACAGTCAGCTCGTCGCATTCGTTGCACATATGGAACGACATGCGACCGCGGGCTGGTTCGTCAATGATTTGCTGCGCAGCAATTTCGCCCACCGCTTCTTCCCGCTGCTCGCCCGGGCGATGCGCTGGCACGAGATCGTGCGCGCCGACGGGCAGCTTTCGATCGCCCGCTCCTACCGGCCTGGCGAATGGCCGCCGATCCTGGCTGAGGCCGGGGTCGCACCGGGCGCGGCCCGCATTCTCAAGCCCTTTCCGTTCCGGCTGTGCGTCGAACGGCTGCACTGATCGCGGGCGCCGGCCCGGCCGGCAGCGTCGCCGCGATCGCGCTGGCGCGCGCCGGCGCGCGGCCGCTGCTGATCGAGCGCCAGCGCGAAACCGGCGATCCGCTGTGCGGGGGTTTCCTGAGCTGGCGGACGATCGACCGGTTGGCGGGGCTCGGCATCGACACCGACGCGCTGGGCGGCACGACCATCCGTTCGGTGCGCCTGTTCGCCGGCGGGCGCAGCGCCGAAAGCCGGCTGCCGGGCGCCGCAATGGGCGTTTCGCGCCACCGGCTCGATTCCGCGCTTCTCGCCGAGGCCCGCCGCGCAGGCGCGGGCGTGGAACTCGGCTGCGCGATTCGGGAGGCGGCAGGAACGACGCTGCGGCTGGCGGATGGCGCGACGATCGCGGGCGCGTCGCTGTTTCTCGCCACCGGCAAGCATGAACTGCGTGGCCATGGCCGCAACACGCCGGGTGACGGCGACCCATGGCTGGGCCTGCGCATCCGCCTGCCCGCCACGCCCCGGCTCGAGCGGCTGGTGGGCGACGCCGTGGAGCTGCACCTGTTCGACCGCGGCTATGCCGGGCTCGTCCGTCAGGAGGATGGCGGCGGCAATCTGTGCCTGGCGCTGCACAAGTCGCTGCTCGTCGAGACCGGCGGCGGCCCGGCGGCGCTGTTCGCGCATCTGGCCCAGGCGTTGCCCGACCTGGCCGATCGCATCGCCGGCGCGCCCACCGATCATCCGGATGCCGTCGCAGCCGTGCCCTATGGCTGGCGCGCGCAGTTCGGCGTGGCCGGGCTGTTCCGGCTGGGCGACCAGGCGGCGGTGATCCCGTCCTTGGCCGGGGAAGGCATCGACATCGCGCTCGCCAGCGGCAGCGCGGCGGCGGCGGCATGGATGCAGGGCGGCGCTGCCGAGGCCGTGACCTACCAGCGGCGTTTCTCGGCATCGCTGCGCCGGCCGCTCGCCGTGGCCGATTGGCTCAAGCAATTGTGCGAACGGCCGGGACTGGCGGCACCGGGGGTCGCGCTGATGCACGCCGTCCCCGCGCTCGCCGGGTTGTTCGCGCGGGCGACGCGGGTGGCGGCTTGACGCATCGATCGACGAAACCGCCCATATTGCCGGCCGATCCGAAGCGTTGTTCGTCGCTGACGGCTTGTGAGGCGGCGGCTTAGCGCGTAACCAGCGGCGATCCATGGCAGCCACGCGCAAACCCGCTTCGAAACGCCCGTGGCGCACGGGCGTCCTCCGTCTCCTCAAGATCGCACTCGTCGCGGCGCTGATCGGCATCGTCGCGCTGGTCGTTGCGGTGGGCATCGCGATGTCGACGCTGCCGAGCTATTCGCAGCTCAAATCGTCGCCCAACGGCCAGATGATCCGGGTGCGCGCGTCCGACGGCACCGTTCTGGTCTCGCTCGGGCCCAGCTTCGGCCAATGGCTGACCTATGACGACATTCCTCCGGTGATGATCGATGCGATGGTCGCGGTGGAGGATCGGCGGTTCCGCAGCCATCCGGGCGTCGACCCGATCGGCATCGCGCGTTCTTCCTATGTGCGGCTGCAGCGCGGCGCCTGGGCGCAGGGCGGATCGACGATCACCCAGCAGCTCGCCCGCAACGTCTTCCTCACCAACACCAAGACCTTCGGCCGCAAGGGCCGGGAGATGATCCTGGCGCTGGCGATGGAGCGCAAGTTCAGCAAGGACCAGATCCTCGAACTGTATCTGAACAAGGTCTATTTCGGTGGCGGCGCCTATGGCATCGACGCCGCCGCCCGCAAATTCTTCGGCCACCCCGCGACGACGCTGTCGCTGGAGGAATCCGCAATCATCGCCGGCCTGGTGAAGGCGCCGTCGCACTATTCGCCCACCGCCGACACCGAAGCCGCGGTCGGCCGCGCGCAGGTGGTGCTGGACGTGATGCGCGATGCCGGTGCGATCACCGCCGAGCAGGCGGCCGCCGCGCAGCCCGGATCGGTGAAATTCGCGCCCGAACCCAAGTCCAACAGCGTCCGCTATTTCACCGACTGGGCACTGCCGCAGCTCGACACGCTGATCAGCGAGCGCAAGGAACCGCTGGAAGTCTGGACGACGCTGGACCTGGGCATGCAGCGCGCCGCCGACGCGGCGATCCGCGCCAACGTGCCGGGTGGCGCGCAGGGTGCGCTCGTCGCGCTCGACCGCGACGGATCGGTCCGCGCGATGGTGGGCGGCACCGACTATGTGAATTCGATCTACAACCGCGCGACGCAATCCCAGCGGCAGCCCGGATCGGCATTCAAGCTGTTCGTCTATCTGGCGGCGCTGGAGGCGGGCTACACCCCCGACAGCGAGGTGGTGGACGAGCCGGTGACGATCAACGGCTGGAGCCCGCGCAACAGTTCCGGCCGCTATTCGGGCAAGATCACGCTGCGCACCGCCTTCGCCTATTCGATCAACACCGTTGCGGCGAAGATCGGCGTCGATGTCGGCACCGCGACGATCGCTGAGGTCGCGCGCCGCTTCGGCATCGGCACCCCGCTCAATACCCAGCCCTCAATGGTGCTCGGGACCGCCGACGTACGGCTGATCGACATGACGCGCGCCTTCGCCTCGGTCTCGGCCAAGGGCGTCGCGGTCACGCCGTTCGGGATCACCAAGGTGACCACAGCCGACCGCAGCGTGCTCTACGAGCATCGCACCGACACCTCGCGCGTGCTGGTGGCACCTGCAGTCGCGGCGCAGATGACCGATCTGATGCAGACCGCGGTCGCGACCGGCACCGGTCGCGCCGCGCAGATCGGCCGGCCGGTCGCGGGCAAGACGGGTACGACGAGCTCGAACAAGGATGGCTGGTTCCTCGGCTTTTCCAGCGGCATCACCACCGGCGTGTGGATGGGCCGCGACGACGCCAAGCCCGTCGGTGGCCTGCAGGGCGGGCGGGCTCCGGCCGCGGCGTTCCATGACTTCATGGCGAGCGCCGTTGCCAACCGCCCGGTCGAGCGGTTCGACACCGAGGTGACCCTGCCCGAATGGCAGCTGGAACCTGACGAGGAGGCCTATTTCGGCAATCCAGACATGGGTGCGCCGGCCGACGATAATGGCATGCCGGGCGACCCCGCGTCGCCGCCCGGGGACGGCATGGGCATGCCGGACGAGACGGAAGAAGGGGAGGAGCCTCCCGAACGGATCGATCGCGACTGGGTCGACCGGATGACCCGCAGCCGACCGACCGACCGTGAGAACGACCGGGATCGGGAAAGGGACCGCGAGCGGCCCGCGCCGTCATCGACGCGACTGCCGCCGCCCACCAGGATTCAGGATCGCCCCAACCCGTGAAGCGCCGCGCCGTGACGGCGCAGCCATTCACGCGCGGGTTTCGGATCCGCGCCGAACAGCGATGCCGCCAGCGCGTGGAAGGCACGCGAATGATCCATGTGGACGCGGTGCGCGACCTCATGCGCGACGGTGGCCTTCCATACGAAATCGGGCGCCAGCAGCAGGCGCCAGCTGTAGCGGATGTTGCCGTTCGACGCGCAGCTTCCCCAGCGTGACCGCGGGTCGCCGACACCGACCATCGCGACCGACACGCCGGCGCGCGCGGCGACCGCGCGCGTTTCTTCCTCCAGCAACCGCTTCGCTTCGGTGCGGATCCAGCGCAGCACGCGCAGTTCGAGCGTGTCGATGGAACCCCCGACGAGGATCCGATCACCCGCCAGCCGCGGCATCCTCGGATGATCGGCCGACCAGTCGACCAGCAATTCGGCACCGCGCCACGGAATCGAGCCGCCCGCCACGATCGGCACGCCATCGGTCACCTTGCCGAGCTGCCGTTCGATCCAGCCGCGCTTGGTTTCCACCCAGCCGAGCGCATGGCCCAGCCCGGCGCGCGTCGGCAGCACCAGCCGCACCGAACCGTCGCGCGGATCGACGCTGAGCTTCATCGATCGCGCGCGCGCGTTGCGAACCACCGTCAACGGGCGCGGCGGGCTGCCGAAGGTGGGCAGCGCGGGGTCGGCCGCCTGCGCCCGACCGAACAGCCGCAGCACCTAGAGATCCCGCTCGATCACATGGTTTTCGAGGTCGCCGACATCATCCTCGGACACCGTCCAGCCGCGCACCGACATGCCGGCGCGATGCACCGATTCGGGATCGCCACTGATCAGATGATGCCAGTCGGCCAGCGGCTTGCCCTCGTCGACGAGGCGATAGGCGCAGGTGGCCGGCAGCCAGTCGATCTGGCGCAGCTTCACCGGCGTCAGCCGCACGCATTCGGGCACATAGGCGTGGCGGCGCCGATAGTCGGAGCAGCGGGCGTTGCGGCGATCGAGCAGGCGGCAGGCAACGTTGGTGGGATGGAGTTCCCCGGTATCCTCATCCTCCAGCTTGTGCAGGCAGCATTTGCCGCAGCCGTCGCACAGCGATTCCCATTCGTCGCGGCTCAGCGCGGCGAGGGGCTTTTCCTCCCAGAAGCGGCGCGACGGCGCGCTCATTTCACCCAGCGTGTGAGTTCGCCCGCGAAGTCCTGCGGCGTGCGGCCCGGTTCGGTCGGCATCAACGCGATCGGCGCGCCGTCGGGCGCCATGAGATAGACCTGGTTGCCATGGTTCATCATATAGGCGTCGCCCGCGCCTTCGCCACGGCTGTAGGGCACGCCATAGGCCCGCGCGATCGCCGCGATCTCCGCCGCGCTGCCGGTGAGCCCGATCAGCCGCGGATGGAAGTCCGCAAGATAGGTCTTGAGCCGCGCGGGCGTGTCGCGCGCCGGATCGATGGTGACGAACACCGGCTGCACCTTTGCGGCCAGCGCGGGCGCCTTGGCCTCGAACGCCTTCAGCCCGGCGGTGATCAGCGCCAGGTCGGTGGGGCAGACATCGGGGCAATAGCTGTAGCCGAAGTACATGATGCGATATTTGCCGGCGAGCGCCTGATCGGTCATGCGCTTGCCGTTCTGATCGGTCAGCGCGAACGGGCCACCGATCCGTGCACCTGCAAGCGGCGCTTCGGACGAGGGGCCGCAGCCGGAGAGGACGAGCGGCGCGAGCAGGAGTGCGAGCGCTGCGGCGGGACCGCGAAGGTTTCGAAGGGCAATGTTCATTTCCGGGCCAGCCATGCTCTGCTATCGTTCAATCGACAAGATAACCCCTCTCGCTTCCAGAAACAGGGATCTACCGACGAAATGAAGCCGACCCGCATGTCGACCGGCCGAACCATCCTGCTGGCCGCGGCCGCTGCGCTGTTCGTGGCGCCCGCGGCTGCACCGGCACAGCGCTTTTCCGACAGCTATAATTTCCTCAAGGCCGTGAAGGATCGTGACGGCACCGAGGCGACCAAGCTGATCGAGCAGCCCGGCACCACCATCATCGACGCGCGCGACCGCGAGAGCGGGGAGACCGCGCTGCATATCGTCGTCAAGCGCCGGGACAATGCCTGGTTGTCCTTCCTGCTCGGCAAGGGCGCGCGCCCGGACATCAAGGACAATGACGGCAACACGCCGCTGATGGCCGCCGCGCAGCTCCGCTATGTCGACGGTGCGCAGTTGCTGATTGCCCGCAAGGCGCGCGTCAACCTGGCGAACAACAGCGGCGAGACGCCGCTCATCCGCGCCGTCCAGCTGGGCGACACCAACATGGTGCGCGTACTGGTCGAGGCCGGCGCCGACCCCAACCAGCGTGACCTGCTTGCGGGCATGTCGGCGCGGGAATACGCGCAACGCGACCAGCGTTTGACCAGCATCCTGCGCGAGCTGGACGCCGCCAAGCCACAGGCGAACAAGCCGATGCAGGGCCCCAAATTCTAAGATCGCACGCCTGAGATCAGCCGCCGCCCGCTCCGGCGCCAGCTCCGGCGGGGGCGGCGCCGTCAGGCGAAACCGCCCAGTTCGGGATCGATCCCCGCCATCCAGCGATGCGCCGCACGGCGGGCGAAGCGCAATGTTTCAGCACGGCGGCGGGCGGGCGGCATCGCCACCGTCGTCGCATCCCGCAGCATCGCGCCGTCATAGCGATCCGCGACGATCAGGCCTGCAAGACCGGGCAGAAAGGCTTCGGTCTCGAACGGGGCGAGATCGAAGCCCGGCGGCACCGCCCAGAAGAAGCGGTCGCAATAGTCGAGATAATCGCGCCATTTGAGGTCGCCGAGCAGATCCGCGCGGCTGACCTTGATCTCGACGATGGTGATGCCGCCCCTGGCATCGATCGCCATCAGATCGGCACGACGGCCATTGGCCAGCGGCACTTCGGCGATCGCGAACAGATCATGCCGGTGGAACAGCCGGCAGACGCCGCGTGCGACATCTGCCGCGCAGATCGCCGCCTTTGCAGGATCCGCGCATGCGGAAGCGGTGTCGACGGGCGCGGTTGCCATGTCGCCAGGATAGAACATTGACGGAACACCGCAAGAGCCGGCGTGCCACGCCGGGCCGGTTCAGCGGTAGAAGATGTGGTTGCCGACCCGGGCGAGGCGCTGCAGCCGCCAGCGCGGCGCGATCCGGCTGGCATGGAAGAACAACGCCTTGCCGACACTGCTGGCCCACTGACCGCCCAATGCGATCTGCGCGACGGCGACGGCGCGGCGCCATTGATCGCTCTCGCGGCGGATCGGCGGCATCGCGCCGCCACGGACGAACGAGAATTGCGACGGCTGGAAGACGACCCCGCACAGCGAGGCGGGGAAGCGGCCGGAGGCGGCGCGATTGCGGATCACCTCCGCGACGGCAAGCTGGCCGTCAAGCGGCTCACCGCGCGATTCGAAATAGATCGCGCCGGCAAGGCATTCGGTTTCCGCATCGAGCGCCGCGGGCATCACGTGCGACGCGACCAGGGTGGCGAGCGAAGCGGCCGTCGGCGCGAACGCGTTGCCGAGGAAGATGCGCGGCGATGGCGCAACGATCTGCAACCGCTGCATGATTCCGAAGCCGTTGGCCTCCGGAGCAGCCGCCTCCGCCATGGCGGGGCTCGAGAAGCCGGCAAGGCTTGCGGCGAACGCGCAGGCGAAAAGCATCGCGCGCGCGACGAATTGGAACGAAAAAGTCATGCACCCCGATCGTCAAGGCGGCGGAACGATCGGATGCCGAAACAGGGCGATCCGTTCGCTTCGCCGTCTGCGTCGCCGCCCGGATCTTATTCGCCCGGCTGCGCGGCCCCGCTATCAAGCTCGCAGTCTGGTTCTCCGGCGGACCGGGTCAAGTCAAGTTTCACCGGTCATTTCAGCGGCGAAGCGTTCGGGCTCGGCGATGTCCAGTTCGACCAGCCACAGATCGGGGTCGCGCGCGCGGCGTCGATCGAGATAATCGCCAAGCGCGCTTCCTTCATCGAGGGCAGGGCCGCAGCGCGCCCAGCGATACCGGCCAAGATGATCGAGCTGCCGCTCGATCAAGGCAACGAAGCGGCCACGCTCGACGCATTGCAGCAGCACCGCACCCGCGCCATCGTCGCCATGCCGGAGCACCATCGCGTGCCCGCCTTCGGCATGCGCGCGGCGGACGAGCGCGCCGACCAGCATCCGGCTGGTCAGCCGCGCGCTCATGACTGTGCCGCGCGAACGTAACCGGGGAGCGCGGCGAGCGCGATCTGCGATCGCATGAAGGTGCCCGTGCCGCGCGCGACCTCTTCGCCATCCTGATCGATCAGCCGCGCATCGCCCACATAGACGCGGCGGCGGCCGCTGACCCAGCGCCCCTCGGCGATCACCGGCCCGGCGCGCAGCGGGCGGGTGAGAAGCAGGTTGAATTGCGTCGTCAGCAGGAAACGATCGGTGACCAGGCTGTTGCAGGCATAGAAGGCGGCATCGTCGAGCATCTTGAAATAGACGGTGCCGTGCGCCGCGCCCGCGGCGTGGAACACGCGTTCGTCGATGTCGAACAGGATCCGCGCCAGCCCGGTGCCGGTGATTTCCAGCCGCGACGGGAAAAGCCGGTTGATCGCGGCCGCGGCATAGAGCGATTCGAGTGCACGATAATGCGCCGCGGCCCCGACCGGTGCGCTGCCCGATCCCGTGCCCTCAGGCGGCGTCACGCGTTCCCACACCGGTCAGCAACGCGTAGATCGCATCGGTCGACGAGGCGCCGCGCAGCTTGGCGACGAACGTCCGGTCACGCAGGAGGCGACTGACCCGCGCCAGCGCCTTGAGATGGTCCGCGCCGGCATCGGGCGGCGACAGCAGCATGAAGATGAGATCGACGGGCATATCGTCGATCGCCTGAAACTCGATCGGCTCGGCGAGTCGCGCGAAGACGCCGACCACATGGTCCAGGCCATCGATCTTGCCGTGCGGGATGGCGACGCCGCCGCCGAACCCCGTCGAACCGAGTCGCTCACGCTCGGTGAGCCTGTCGATCACCCGTCGCTGCTCGATACCGAACTCGCGTTCGGAAATCTGGCCGAGTTGCTGGAACAGGCTCTTCTTGTTGCTCACCGCGAGCGCGGACTCGACGGCGCCGGGCACGAGCATATCGTTGAAATCGGTCATCGTCGTTCCGGTTGGGCGGGTATGCGATGCACACCCGCCTCAGTCAGTCCCCCCCAGGACGCGCCGATTCAGCCGGCGCGGTTCGGCTCGACCCATCCGATCGTGCCGTCGCCGCGCCGATACACCATATTGTAGGTCCCGGTACCCGAATTCTTGAACAGTAGCGCGTTGGTATGGCGGAGATCGAGCATCATCACCGCATCGGACACGCTCGCATCGGGCACGTCGACGCGGGTTTCGGCGATGACCGGCGGATTGTCGGCCACTTCCTCTTCCTGCTCCACGGTCTCCGCGAAGAGCGTGTATCCGGCATCGACCGGGATCTCGCCCGCACTCGCACTGCCGTTGCGCGCCTTCAGGCGGCGCATATAGCGGCGAAGCTGCGTCTCGATCTTGTCGGCAGCGCCGTCGAACGCGGGATGCGCCTCTCCCCCCATCGACGAGGATTTGAGAATGACACCCTGCATCACGTGGGCGACGATGTCGCAGACGAAGCGCGCGTCATGCGGGCCCTTGCCGAACGTCACGTTGGCCGAAATGGCCCGCGCGAAATATTTGTCGGCGATACCCTGCAGGCGTTCCCCGACATGCGCCTTGAGCGCGTCGCCAGTCTCGACCTGATGACCGGAAATACGGATATCCATTCGCTTCTCCACTACTAACGGCATACACATGGGTATGCCGAAGGGAGCGTCAACCGGACGCCCCGGTGACCGTCCAGAGCGGATCGGTCAATTTCGCGATGAAGGCTTGATGGCGCGCCAGTTCCGCTTCGGACGCGGCATGCGGGCGCGGTGCGCGCTGCCGCCGTCCTCCGATCGGTTCATGGTGCATCACCGCCTCCGCCACGAGCGTGCTCTCGTCGGCGGCCAGCATCAGGCCGATCTGGCGGCCCCCGGTCAGCTCGACGTAGATCTGGGCAAGAAGCTGGGCGTCGAGCAACGCGCCATGCTTGACGCGATGGCTGCGGTCGATGCCGAAGCGGACGCACAACGCGTCCAGGCTGTGCTTGGCGCCGGGATGGCGCGTACGCGCCATCGTCAGCGTATCGATCATGCGCGCGTTGCCGATGTGCAGCCGGCCGCAATTGCCCAGCTCATTGTTGAGGAAGGCAAAGTCGAAGACGGCATTGTGCGCCACCAGCGGACTGTCTTCGAGGAAATCGAGCAGATCCTCGCAGATATCCTCGAACAGCGGCTTGTCCGCCAGGAACGCCTCGGAAAGGCCGTGCACCGCCTGCGCCTCGGGCGGCATCGAGCGTTCGGGGTTGCAGTAGCTGTGGAAGACGCGGCCGGTTTCGACCCTGTTCACCAGCTCGACGCAGCCGATCTCGACGAGGCGGTCGCCAGTCTGGGGATTGAGACCCGTGGTTTCGGTGTCGAAGACAATTTCACGCATTGGTCACATTATCGTCGCTGCGATGCCTTGAGGCAAGCGATGACGCGGCGGACCGCCGCCCGTGTCGCATCGAAAGTGCCGCCGGTGGGCACGACGAAATCGGCGCGCCGCCGCTTTTGCGCGTCGGGCAGTTGCAGCCGCAGGATGCGCCGGAATTTCTCCGTCGTCATGCTGCGCCGGGCAAGCACGCGGCGCCGCTGCTTCCAGGCCGGCGCGGAGGCGACGACGATCGCATCGACCCGCGCGGCACCGCGCTTTTCGAACAGCAGCGGAATATCGAGCAGCACCATCGGCCGCGACCGGTGACGGCGCAGGAAATCGCGACGCGCGGCAGCAACGGCGGGGAGGACGATTCGTTCGAGATCGGCCAGCGCCGCGGGATCGCCGAACACCGCCTTGCCAACCGCCTGGCGATCGAGCCCGGCGGGCCCCGTCGTCCCCGGAAAGCGCGACTCGATGGCGGCGAGCAGGACGCCGCCAGGGCCCTGCAGCCGGCGCACTTCGGCGTCGGCATCGAACACCGGCACCCCCGCATCGGCGAACATCGCCGCGACTGCCGATTTGCCCATGCCGATCGACCCTGTCAGCCCGATCACGATCATGGACCGGCGCGTAGCCGAAGATCAGGGCTCCGTCAGCACTGCGCGCAGCGCGCGGTTGTTTTCGGGATCGCTGGGCGGTTCGACGCCGTAGAACTGGCGGAAGGCCTGCCGCGCCTGCCCGATCAGCATCTCCAACCCGTCGACGGCACGGCGTTTGTGCCGGCGGGCATGGGCGAGAAGAGCGGTATCGAGCGGATCATAGACCATGTCGAACACGGTCGCCTCGGGCAAAGTCGCGTCCATCGCCTGCAGGATCGGCATCGGCATCCCGGGCTGCCCCGCCATTCCCAGCGGGCTGGCGTTGATCACCAGTGCGGCATCCTCCAGCGCCGCGCGGGCTCCGGCGAAATCATGGATCGTCGTCGGCAGCGCGCAATCCTCCAGCAGTTCCGACGCCTTGGCCCGATCGCGGGCAATGACGCGAAGGCCTGTGACCTCCTGGCTGCGCAACACCGCCACCGCCGCGCGCGCGGCCCCGCCGGCACCGATCAGGCACACCGTCTTCTCGCGCGCGGCGCGGCCGATCGCCGCCTGCACGCCGGCAACGTCGCTGTTCATGCCGATCAGCGCGCCGTCCTCACGATAGACGATGTTGACCGCACCGACCGCCTCGGCCGACGGCATGGCGCGGTCGACCAGCCGGAACATATCCTGCTTGTGCGGGATCGTGACGTTGCAGCCGAGCCAGGCATGGTCGCGAAAGGCGAGGCGCAGATAGGAGGATAGTCCACCGCGGGCGACCCGGCGGCGGCGATAGTCGCCCTCGATGCCGAGCTGATTCAACCAATAACGATGGATGACCGGTGATTTCGACTGGGCGATCGGATCCCCGATCACTTCAGCGTAGTGCACGGTCATGTCGCGATGATCCCCCTCGTTCTCAGATAGTCCAGCAATGGCAGCAGCGGCATCCCGATGATCGTGAACTGACTGCCCTCGATCCGCGAGAAGAGCTGCACGCCGCGGCCTTCGATACGGTAACAACCGACACATCCGGCTGCATGTGCATATTCCGCATCCAGATAGGCCTCGATGAACATCGGCCCGAGCGGACGCATGGTGAGCTTCGCGCGATCGACGAACCGCCACACCGCGCGGCCATTCTCGGCGATCACCGCGGCGCTGAACAGGCTGTGGGTGCGCCCAGAGAGCAGGCCGAGTTGCGCGGCCGCGGCGGCGCGGTCCTTCGGCTTGTCGAGCATCGTACCGTCGTCGAGGGCCAGCACCTGGTCGCAGCCGAGCACCAGCGCACCGGGAATGCGCTGCGACAGTCTGAGCGCCTTCAGCTCGGCGAGCGCATCGGCGAGGTCGCGGGGCGCGATGCCCTCCGCGCGCAGCGAGTCCTTGGCGGTTTCCTCGTCGGCGCCCGCCGCCATCGCCTCGTGCGGCACGCCCGCCGCCTCCAGCATCGCCCGCCGACCGGCGCTTTGCGATGCGAGCACCAAGGTCAAGTCCGTCCTCCCTCGCGCATCGAACTGGTGCGCTCATTGTAGAGATTGATGATCGCCGCCGCGGTCTCCTCGATCGAACGGCGCGTCACGTCGATGACCGGCCAGCCATTATCCGCATAGATGCGCCGTGCGAAGGCCACTTCGCGCTGCACCGCCTCATGATCGACATAGTCGGTCTCGGGCGCCTGATTCAGCGAGAGCAGCCGGTTGCGCCGCACCTGCACCAGCCGGTCGGCGCTGGTGGTGAGCCCGACGACCAATGGATTCCTGAGCGCGTAGAGCAGAGCCGGGGGCGGCGAGGCGGGAACGATCGGGATGTTGGCGGTCTTGTAGCCGCGATTGGCGAGGTAGATCGCAGTCGGCGTCTTCGAGCAGCGCGAGACGCCCGCCAGCAGGATGTCCGCTTCCTCCCAATTCTCCCAGCCGACGCCATCGTCATGCGCGATCGTGAACTGGATCGCATCGACCCGCGCGAAATAGGCGGCATCCAGCGTGTGCTGGCGGCCCGGGCGCGCCTTCGCCTCCTGCCCCAGCAGGCTCGACAACGCATCGATTACCGGATCGAGCGCCGGCACCGCCGGGAGCCCCAGCGCGCGGCAGCGCGTCTCCAGCTTGCGGCGGGTGTCGCTGTTGACCAGCGTATAAAGCACGAGCCCAGGGTTCTGCGCGACTTCCACGAGGATGCGCTCGAGATGCCCTTCGGAGCGCACCATCGGCCAGAAATGGCGGATCGTCTCGACCCCGTCGAACTGGGCGAGCGCTGCCTTGGCGATGTTTTCCAGTGTCTCGCCGGTCGAATCCGACAGCAAGTGGAGGTGAAGCCGCGTCATGTGCGCAAGGCTGTGGGTAAGTGCCGGAGATTGGCAAGGATAAATGCGGCCGCCGGGCTGCCCACCGATTCCGTCCCCGCTCTTGTCGATTCCGT
The DNA here is from genome assembly GCF_000512205.2 of Sphingomonas sanxanigenens DSM 19645 = NX02. Lineage (NCBI taxonomy): Bacteria > Pseudomonadati > Pseudomonadota > Alphaproteobacteria > Sphingomonadales > Sphingomonadaceae > Sphingomonas > Sphingomonas sanxanigenens. Next base: position 5,342,814 of record NZ_CP006644.1, on the reverse strand, counting down.
CCACAGCTTACCAACAGCGCGCCGGATTCATCCACAGGCTGTGGGTTGCGGGGATTATGAGCGCGACTCTGTGCGAGTCAGCGCGCCGCCAGGAGTCAATCTGTTGGCAATATCGCGGATCGCGCATAAACCCCGTTAATCCCACGCCAACTACACCTTCAATTTCTCTCTCAAAGAGACTCTTAGGAAGAAGGATGGAGCCGATTCTCGCGCTCGACGAGTCCACCGACCGTCCCCTGCTCGCGGTCCTCCGCGGCGAACGACGCACCCCGCCCCCGGTCTGGCTGATGCGTCAGGCCGGCCGCTATCTGCCCGAATATCGTGCTCTGAGGGCCGAGAAGGGCGGATTCCTCGAACTGATGAGCGACAGCGACGCCGCTGCCGAAATCACGCTGCAGCCGTTGCGGCGCTTCGGATTCGACGGCGCCATCCTGTTTTCGGACATCCTGGTGATTCCGCACGCGCTCGGGCAGGATCTCTGGTTCGAGGCCGGCGAAGGACCGCGCCTGGCGCCGCCGCTGGTCGACAGCAGCCTCGACGCGCTCACCGCCGTCCCTGAGCGGCTGGCACCCGTCTATGGCACCGTCGCACGTGTGCGTGCGGCATTGCCCGCCGGAGTCACCTTCCTGGGCTTTGCCGGCAGCCCCTGGACGGTCTCCACCTATATGGTTGCCGGGCGGGGGAGCCGCGACCAGGGCGAGGCGCGCCGTCTTGCCTATGGCGACCCGTCGGCGTTCCAGGCGATCGTCGATGCGATCGTCGATGCCACGTGCGACTATCTCAGCGGCCAGATCGAGGCGGGGGTCGATGCGGTGCAGCTGTTCGACAGCTGGGCTGGGAGCCTGTCTCCGGCGCAGTTCGAGCGCTGGGTGATCGCACCGACCGCTACGCTCGTCTCCCGCCTGCGCACGCGCCATCCCGGAGTGCCGATCATCGGCTTTCCGAAGGGTGCGGGCGGCAAGCTCGCGGCCTATGCCCGAGAGACGGGCGTCGACGCGATCGGCATCGACGAGACGGTCGATCCCGAATGGGCGAACGCGATGTTGCCCGAGGGGCTGCCGGTGCAGGGCAATCTCGACCCGCTGGCGCTGATCGCGGGCGGCGAAACGCTGGAACGGGCGACGCACCGCATCCTTGACGCCTTCGCCGGCCGCCCCCACATCTTCAACCTCGGCCACGGCATCCTGCCCGACGCGCCGATCGCGCATGTCGAGCAATTGCTGACGATCGTTCGGGGGCAGCGCCGATGACCGGCTTTCTTGGGCTTGCTTATCCCTGGGTCAAGGCGGCCCACATCATCTTCGTGATCTTCTGGATGGCGGGAATGTTCATCCTGCCGCGCTATCTGGTCCATCATCAGGAAGCGCTGGGGGAGCCGGCCGAGGCGAAGAAGTGGGTCGAGCGCGAGGCGCGGCTGCGGCGGGTGATCCTCACGCCCGCCCTCGCCCTCGTCTGGCTGCTCGGCATCGTGCTGGCGCTCAACGTCGGCCTGGTCGACGGTGCGGCGGGGCTGGGCTGGCTCCACGCCAAGCTGCTGCTGGTCTTCCTGCTTTCGGGCTATCACGGCTGGGCGGTAGGCTATTCGCGGAAGCTGGCGGCGGGGAGGCCGAGCTTGTCGGCGCGCAACCTGCGGATCCTGAACGAGGTCCCGGCGCTCGCGGTGTCGTTGATCGTCGTTCTGGCGGTTGTCCGTCCCTTCTGAACCCGAGTCGGCTTGACTTGAGTCGACGGCGGGCCTAACGGCGCGGGACAGCCTTTGCCGTCCGCGCAAAAGACGCTTTTCCTCAATATTCGCGCTCGCGGCTCCCTGGATCGACAGACCGCTTTCCGACGGACAGATTTTCCGATGCACCTCAAAGACCTCAAGAAGAAAACCCCCGCCGAGCTGGTCGAGATGGCCGAAGACCTCGGCGTCGAGAGCGCATCGACCCTGCGCAAGCAGGATCTGATGTTCGCGATCCTCAAGGTGCAGGCCGAGAATGGCGAGCAGATCATGGGTCTGGGCACCATCGAGGTGCTGCCCGATGGCTTCGGCTTCCTGCGCAGCCCCGAGGCGAACTATCTCGCTGGCCCCGACGACATCTATGTCTCGCCCAACCAGGTCCGCAAGTTCGGCCTGCGCACCGGTGACACGGTGGAAGGCGAGATCCGCGGGCCGAAGGATGGCGAACGCTATTTCTCGCTGGTGCGGCTTGTCTCGGTCAATTTCGACGATCCCGATGCCGTCCGCCACCGCGTCAATTTCGACAATCTCACGCCGCTCTATCCGGAAGAGAAGCTCCGGCTCGATACGCTCGACCCCACCGTCAAGGACAAGTCGGCGCGCGTCATCGACATCGTCAGCCCGCAGGGCAAGGGCCAGCGCGCGCTGATCGTCGCGCCGCCCCGCGTCGGCAAGACCGTGCTGCTCCAGAACATCGCCAAGGCGATCACGGACAACCATCCCGAAGTCTTCCTGATCGTGCTGCTCATCGACGAGCGCCCCGAGGAAGTCACCGACATGCAGCGTTCGGTGAAGGGGGAGGTGATCAGTTCCACCTTCGACGAGCCCGCGCAGCGCCATGTGCAGGTTGCCGAGATGGTCATCGAGAAGGCCAAGCGCCTCGTCGAGCACAAGAAGGATGTCGTCATCCTGCTCGACTCGATCACCCGCCTCGGCCGCGCCTACAACACCGTCGTCCCCTCGTCGGGCAAGGTGCTGACCGGCGGTGTCGACGCTAACGCGCTGCAGCGCCCCAAGCGCTTCTTCGGCGCCGCGCGCAACATCGAGGAAGGCGGCTCGCTCTCGATCATCGCCACCGCGCTGATCGATACCGGCAGCCGGATGGACGAGGTGATCTTCGAAGAGTTCAAGGGCACCGGCAACTCCGAAATCGTGCTCGACCGCAAGGTTGCGGACAAGCGCATCTTCCCGGCGCTGGATGTCGGCAAGTCCGGCACCCGCAAGGAAGAGCTGCTCGTCGACAAGGGCAAGCTCTCCAAGATGTGGGTGCTGCGCCGCATCCTGATGCAGATGGGCACCATCGACGCGATGGAATTCCTGCTCGACAAGATGAAGGACTCCAAGACCAACGAGGACTTCTTCGACTCGATGAATCAGTAATTCGGAATATTGGATAAGAAAAGGCCCGGTTCTTCCAGTAAAGAGGCGGGCCTTTCTTTTTGATCGCTGTCAGTTAGCCAATCGTGCTTGCGAAGAATGCCGCCGTCCGGCGATCCGCCAGCTCCGCAGCTGCTTCGTCACGACGGTCGCCCATCTCGGTCGCGAAGCCATGATCGAGGCCGTCATAGGTCAGGATTTCGACCTTGGGCTGATCCGCCAGCCCCTCGCGCATCGCCTTCTGTGCCTCTGCGTTGACGAAGCGATCGGCGCCGGCGACGTGCAGCAACAGCGGATGCGCGATCGCGTGGCGCTCGCCCAGGAGTGCGTCGATACCGACGCCATAATAGCCGACCGAGGCTTCGATGTCGGTGCGCGCCGCGGTCATATAGGCAAGGCGGCCGCCGAGGCAGTAGCCGACGCAGCCGACCTTTCTGCCGCCGCTCGCCGCACGCGCGAAGCGGATCGTGGCTTCGATATCGGAGATGCCCTTCGCCTGGTCGAACAGGCCGTACAGTTCGAAGCCGCGCTGCATCTGCTCCGGCACATCCGGGTCGAGCTCGATGCCCGGTTCGATCCGCCAGAACAGGTCGGGCGCGACCGCAAGATAGCCTTCGGCGGCGAGCTTGTCGCACTTCTGGCGGATACCCGTGTTCACGCCGAAGATCTCCTGAATCACGATGATCGCCGCGCGCGGCCCACCCTCCGGCTGCGCGACATAGGCGTTGAAGCTGCCTTCGCCATCGAGAGGCGTGATCGTATCGGTTTGGCTCATTGGAACATCCTCGCTTGTGGGTCGGGGGATTCATGGTCGAGCAGCCAGCGCTTGGTTGCGGGGCCGTCACCGGCCGAATAGGCGCCGAGTTGGCCGCCGTGGCCGAGCACGCGATGGCAGGGAACAATGATGGGGAAGGGGTTCCGGGCGCAGGCCTGGCCGATCGCGCGCGGCGCCGATCCCGCGCTTCGCGCAAGCGCGCCATAACTCATCGTTTCGCCATAGGCGATGCCGACGATCGCATCGCGCAGCGCGAGGCCACGTGGCGTGGCCGCGGGCGCGAGAGGCAGATCGAAGTCAGTCAGCGTGCCGGCGAAATAGGCTGCGAGCTGTGCGGCGGCTTCCGCCACCGCTTTCGGAAGAGCGTCGGCTGTGGGTGTCGACACGCCTCGCAGCGGCACGATGCGGATGCCGGCGAGCCGATGATCGTCGCCTTCGATCAGGATTGTGCCGATCGGCGTTGCGATATGAGCGGGTTCAAGGGCATAGACCATCGATGCACAGGGTAGCAGCGCACTGGGCCGGCTTGAAGCGGGAGTAGAGTGATGAAGATGAATGTCGAAGTCGACTGCACTCCCGAAGAGGCGCGTCGTTTTCTCGGCTTGCCCGATCTCGCGCCGATCCATGAAAAATACATCGCCAATCTCACGCAGACAATGGAACAGGGGTTGAGCCCGGAGGTGATGGAAACGCTGATGAAGGCGTGGACGCCGATGGGTGAATCCGGCATGCGCCTGTGGCAGCAGCTTTTCGACACGATGAGCGGCGGGAAACGCTGAGCCACGGCGGGTTCGCGGGTGCGATGACCGACCGATCGCGCTTTGGCGCCACGCGTACGATCTATGCGCTGTCGAGCGGGACACCGCCGGCGGGTATCGGCGTGGTTCGGATCAGCGGGTCGGCGGCAGGCGCTGCGCTGATCGCGCTGGCAGGCGGTGCCTTGCCGGCGGCGCGCCGCGCGAGCCTTCGCCGGCTGCGCGATGCCGCGGAGGTGCCGCTCGATGATGCGCTGGTGCTGTGGTTCCCGGGGCCCAACAGCGTGACCGGCGAAGATCTGGCCGAACTGCATCTTCATGGCGGCCGCGCGGTGGTCGCCGGCGTGCTTAGCGCCCTGAGCCGTATCGATGGCTTGCGTCCTGCAGAGCCAGGAGAGTTTACCCGGCGTGCGTTCGAGAATGGCAAGATCGATCTGGCCGAAGCCGAAGGACTTGCCGACCTGCTGGCGGCGGAAACAGAGGCGGCGCGGATCGCAGCACTGCGGATCGCCGAGGGCGGGCTTTCAAACGTGGTGCTCGATTGGCAACAGCGGCTGCTGATGCTCGCGGCGCGCGTCGAGGCGCTGATCGATTTTTCCGACGAGGATGATGTCCGTGAGGAAGATGAGGGCAGGGGTATCCGCGAGGCGCTGGCGGATGTCGGGCGCGCGATCGACGCGCTGGAAGCCACACCACCCGCGGAACGGCTCCGCGATGGCGTGCGCGTGGTGTTCGGCGGTCCGGTCAACGCCGGCAAGTCGACCCTGTTCAACCGCCTCGCGGGTCGCGATGCCGCATTGGTTTCGCCGGTTGCCGGAACGACGCGCGATGTCATCGAAGCACCCGTGCAGATCGGCGGCGTACCGCTGCTTTTGATCGACACGGCGGGTCTGCGATCCGATGCGGCCGAGATCGTCGAAGCGATGGGGATCGATCGCGCAGCGCAGACGATTGCCGGTGCGGACATCATCCTGTGGTTCGGCGATGCTGCCCACGTTCCGGATGCGGGTCGCGCAATCCTTGTTCACGCGCGTGCCGATGCCAGGAGCGATGCCGCGCCGCCGGGCTCGGTGATCGTCTCGGCGCATGATGGCGAGGGGGTTGATACGCTGCGCGACGCCGTGCTGGATCGGGCGCGATCTTTGCTGCCGCCCCCCGACGGGTTGTCTCTCAACCAGCGCCAGCGCGGTGCCTTGGCTGCTGCGGCGGCCGCAATCAGACAGGCGATCAACGAACCCGACTGGTTGCTGGTCGCGGAGCATTTTCGCATCGCGCTGGCGGCATTCGATCGGCTGACCGGCAGGGCGGGGACCGAGGATATGCTGGATGCGCTGTTCGGACGCTTTTGTATCGGCAAGTGAGGCTGTTCCACGTGGAACATTTTTGACTTGAACGTGCGCACGGCCTAGCGCGGACCGATGGATGCGCGTTTCGATATTCTCGTCGTCGGCGGCGGACATGCCGGTTGCGAAGCGGCAGCGGCGGCAGCGCGCATGGGCGCTGCGGTTGCGTTGGTCAGCTTCCACCAGGCGACGATTGGTGCGATGTCCTGCAATCCGGCGATCGGCGGATTGGGCAAGGGGCATCTCGTCCGCGAAGTGGACGCTTTCGATGGCCTCATCGGCCGTGCTGCGGACCACGCGGCGATTCACTATCGTATGCTCAACGCCAGCAAGGGCAGCGCGGTGCAGGGGCCGCGGGTGCAGGCCGACCGTAAGCGCTACCGCCAGGCCATTCATGATCTGCTTGCCGCGCATCCGACCCTGACCATTGTCGAGGGCGAGGCGCGCGCGCTTCGGCTGAACAGCGGACGGGTGAATGGGCTGGAACTGGCAGATGGCCGCCTGCTCGGCGCCGCGGCCGTCGTGCTCTGCACGGGCACCTTCCTCAATGGCCGCCTCTTCCGTGGCGCCGAGCGCACGGCCGGCGGCCGCACCGGTGAGGCGGCGTCCGAGACGTTGGGCGACCAGCTGCGCGCGCTTGATCTTCCGATGGCGCGTCTCAAGACGGGAACGCCGCCGCGATTGGATGGTCGCACGATCGACTGGTCGCGTCTGGAAGAGCAGCCGTCCGATAATGGCCATTGGACGATGTCCGCGCTTGGACCGGGTCGGGTCGCGCCGCAGTTGCATTGCGCGATCACGCGAACCAACGCCGCGACACACGCGGTCATTCGCGATGCGCTGCCGCAGTCGCCGTTGTTCAGCGGCGCTATTGCGGCGCGGGGGCCGCGCTATTGCCCGTCGATCGAGGACAAGATCACGCGCTTCGGCGATCGGGATGGGCACCAGATCTTCCTCGAACCCGAAGGGCTCGACGACCCGCTGATCTATCCGAACGGCATTTCGACGTCGCTGCCCGTGGATGCGCAGCGCGCGATGGTACGGACGATGGAAGGGCTTGAGCGCGCTGAAATCGTCCAGCCGGGCTATGCGGTCGAATATGACCATATCGATCCGCGTGCACTCGATCATCGGCTCGAACTGCGGGCGATGCCCGGCTTGTTCTGCGCCGGCCAGATCAACGGCACGACCGGATATGAAGAAGCCGCCGCGCAAGGGCTCGTCGCTGGCGTCAATGCGGCGCTGTCCGTGGCGGGCCGTCAGCCGATGATCCTCGATCGCGCATCGAGCTATATCGGAGTGATGATCGACGATCTCGTGTTGCAGGGCGTTACCGAGCCCTATCGCATGTTGACGGCGCGCGCCGAGTATCGGTTGCGGCTGCGCGCGAACAACGCCGATTCTCGACTCGCGCCGCATGCGCAGACCGTGGGCTGCCTCGGGACGGAACGCAGCGATTGGATTGCCCGGCGCGAGCGGCACCGCGCGACGGCAATGGCGCGGTTGCAGGGGCCGACCTATGCCGGCGTGGTCGCAACGGGGGAGGGCGGTCGCCGATCGCTGTGGGATTGGTTGCGCTTTGCCGGCGTCGATCGCGAGCGGATCATCGACATCGATCCGGACCTCGGCGCGGTTCAGCATGATCTTCTCGACGAATTGATCGAGGATGCGCGCTACGCGCCCTACGTTACACGGCAGGATTCGGAGATCCGCGAACGCCGTCATAATGATCATATCGGCATTCCCGCCGGGTTCGATTATCGCGAGATCGGCGGTCTTTCAGCGGAGATGGTGGAACGGCTCGAAGCGGCGGCGCCCGCGACGTTGGGGGAGGCTGGCCGCATTCGGGGCGTGACCCCGTCGGCGCTGGCGGCTATCCTTGTTGCGGTGCGGCGTCAGGCGGCATGACAGAGGACGAGGCGCGTGCCTGGCTCGAGACGACGCTCGATGTTTCACGTGGAACAATGGATCGCATCGCCCGCTATCTCGTGTTGCTGGCGGAAGAGGCCAGAAGGCAGAACCTGATCGCCGAATCGACCTTACCGACGATCTGGGCGCGTCATGTTGCCGATTCGGCGCAGCTCATCCCCCTCGCGGACCGCCCCCACGGCACCTGGCTTGATCTTGGATCCGGAGCAGGTCTGCCCGGTATCGTCATCGCGCTGATCACGGGCGCGCCTGTGGTCATGGTCGAGTCGCGTCGTCGCCGGGTGGAATTTCTTCAGGCGGTTATCGATGACCTCGGACTCGGCAATGCCGACATCCGGCTGTCGCCTGTCGAGCGCGTCGAAACCTTTGCGGCGGTAACGATTACTGCGCGCGCGTTCGCGCCGTTACCCAAGCTGTTCGAACTTGCTCACAGGTTTTCCACAGAAAAGACGCAGTGGGTGCTTCCGAAGGGTCGGAATGCAAAAGCCGAACTGGAAGCCGTGGCCCTGACGTGGCACATGATGTTTCACGTGGAACCGAGCATCACCGACGATGCAGCGGGCATCATCGTCGCGCGGGACGTCAGGCGGAGACGGCAATGATCAGAATCGCGATCGCGAATCAAAAGGGCGGCGTTGGCAAGACGACGACAGCGATCAACCTTGCCACCGCGCTCGCCGCGACGGGATGGCGTGTGCTGCTGGTCGACTCGGATCCGCAGGGCAACGCCTCGACAGGTCTGGGTATCGGCAATGCGCAGCGCACGCGCACGAGCTATGACGTGATCATGGGTGATTGCGGTGTCGGCGACGCGGTCGTGCCCAGCGTGGTACCCAAGCTGGATGTCCTGCCGGCGACCGTCGATCTCTCGGGTGCCGAGGTCGAACTGGTCGATCAGGAAGACCGGGTTCATCGCCTCAGCCAGGCGCTCGATGAAGCGACTCCGGGGCGCTGGGACATCTGCCTGATCGATTGCCCGCCCTCGCTGGGGCTGTTGACGGTCAATGCGATGGTCGCAGCGCGGCAAGTGCTCGTGCCCTTGCAGTGCGAGTTTTTCGCGCTCGAAGGGCTCAGCCAGCTTCTCAACACGGTCGAGCGCATCCGCGGCCGGTTCAACCCGGCGCTCTCGATCATCGGCGTCGCGCTGACGATGTATGATCGCCGCAATCGCCTGACCGAGCAGGTTGCGCAGGATGTGCATGCGGTGCTCGGCAAGATCGTGTTCGAGACGGTCATTCCGCGCAACGTGCGCCTCTCCGAAGCGCCGAGCCATGGCGTGCCAGCGTTGATCTATGACATTCGCTGTTCGGGGTCGGAGGCCTATGTCCGCCTCGCGAGCGAGTTGATCGGGCGTCTTCCGAAAGGTTTGAAAGCAGCATGAGCGATGATACGGTGACTCCTGCGGCGGCTCCGCGTCGCCGTCCCTCCGGGTTGGGGAAGGGGTTGTCCGCGCTGCTCGGCGAGGTGCAGCGAGAGGAGCCGGTGGCGCCGGGAGCGGCACGCGCGGCCGGTGTCCAGACACTCTCCGTCACCGAGATGCGCCCGCATCCGGGGCAGCCGCGGCGGCACTTCGACGACGACGCGCTCGAGGAACTGGCGCAATCGATCCGTGATCGCGGCGTGCTGCAGCCGATCGTCGTCCGGCCGTTCGACGGGGGCTATCAGATCGTCGCCGGAGAACGCCGCTGGCGCGCCGCGCAGCGGGCGCAGCTCCATGAGGTGCCGGTCATCGTCAAGCTGTTCGACGATGCCGAGACGCTCGAAGTTGCGCTGATCGAGAACATCCAGCGGCAGGATCTCAACGCGATCGAAGAGGCGCAGGCTTATAAAAGGCTGATCGCCGACTATGGCCACAGCCAGGAAGCGCTGGGCCGCCTCGTCCACAAATCCCGTAGCCATGTCGCCAATCTGATGCGGCTGCTCGACCTGCCCGACCCGGTGCAGGGCGCGGTTGCTGAAGGCCGTCTGTCGATGGGGCATGCCCGTGCGCTGATCGGTGCGCCGGAGGTCGAACGGCTTGCCGAAGAGGTCATCGATCGCGGTCTCTCCGTGCGGGATACCGAGAAGCTGGCGCGCGGGGCCAAGCCGGCGAAGGCGCGTGAGACATCGGCGCCGCGCGGCAACGGCGGGGCGGGGGGGGATGCCGACATCCTCGCGCTCGAACGCCAGCTCGGTGATCTGCTGGGACTCAAGGTGAAGATTGCGCACGAAGCGAGCGGCAGCGGCGCTGTAACGCTGGGCTATTCCTCGCTCGATCAGCTCGACATGATCTGCCAGCGGTTGAGCGGCGAGCGGATCTGACGCCAGGCTGGGTTTCCCGACGCCGCGCAGCCGGGGGAAGATTCAGCGCAGCCGGGAGGCGACCCGCGCCACAGCGATCAGTTCGGCATCGACGAGCATCGGCCCCGCCGACCCCGACGATTTCACCTGTCGCTCCGCATCCAGCACGCGGCCGAGCCCGATCGCAAGGCGGGATGACGGCCACATCCTGAGCTGCCGCGCGACCGAATCCTTTTCCTTCCAGAACAAGGCTTTGCCGGCGGACGCCATGACCGAATCGACGCTGCTGCCCGAATCGACCTCGGCGCGCAGCTGAATCAGCAACTGCAGGCGCCGCAGCAACGTGCGCAGCAACACGATCCCTTCGATACCCTCCTGCGCCAGTCGCCCGAGCTCGCTGCCGGCGGCGTCGGGGCGGCCGGACAGAACCGCTTCGACCAGCCTCGACAGGTCGCTTTCACCGGCGCCGGCGCCGATCGCATCGAGCGCGTCCTCATCGGCGGTGGCGGGGCGTTCGGGCGCGGCATCCAGATAGAGTGCGAGCTTCTCGATCTCCCGCGAGAGCACGGCACGATCATTGCCGGCCGCCTGGGCGAGTCGGGTCGCAACGCCAGGGTCCAGCCGGAGGCCTGCCTCGCGGGCGATCGCCATCGCCAGCCGGTCGGCATCCTGCCCCTCGGGCAGATAGCTCGCAAAAGCCATCGCGGCGGTCGATTTCAGCCCGAGCTGAAGCAGCTTGGAGGTGTTCTTGAGCGCGCCGGCGACAAGCACCACGGGGTTGCCGGCCTGCTCGGCGGAGAGCAGCGCATCCACCGCCGCCAGGCACTCGTCGCCCGCCGGCATCACCCGGATGTGGCGCGCGCCGCCGAACAGCGAGATCGCCGCCGCTTCGTCGGCGAGGCGGGCGGGATCGTTCTTGAGTTCGCTGCCTTCCAGATCGATGCGCTCGGCCCCCGGTCCCATCGCGCTGTCGAGGCGCTGCGCAAGCGCGCGCGATCCCGACTCATCCGGGCCGTAGAGGATGAAGAGGCGGATATCCGCGGGCGGCGCGGTCAGTGCGCGCTCGATCTGGCCGCGATTGGCCTTCACGGCTCCCCGGAGGGAGATTGCGCGCTGCGCCGGCTGTAGACCGCCACCCGGGCGACGATCTGGTCCGCCACGGTCTGCGACAGCCGCTCGAGGGCGCTGTTCTCTGCTGCGATCGTTGCATATTCGGAACTGACGACGTCGATGCCGGCATCCGATCCCGCTGTCGCGTCGAGCACGACGGTGTTGGGGCCGACTTCGACAAGGCGGTAGCGCGCGCGCAACGTCCGCCGCTCGCGCGTGATCGCATCGTCGGAGCGGACGCCGAAGCCGGTGATCTGGTCGTCGAGTTCGACTTCAAGCCGGTAGGTGGCGCTGCCCTGGTGCGGGCCGAGCCGGTCGTTGAGCGCGTTGCGGACCAGCCAGCCGGCGCGGCCCTGGATCGGCGCCACCTCGACCGCACCGAGCGCGGCCGCCACGCTTCCCTTGGTGCCGCCGCTATAGAGCGGCTGCAGCCCGCAGGCGGACAGCAGCAGCGGCACGACGGCGAGGGGAAGTGCACGGATCATGCGACGATGTTTACCAGACGATCGGGCACAACGATCACCTTTTTCGGTGTCGCGCCATCAAGCGTGCGGACGACGCCGCCTGCCGCCAGCGCGAGCTGTTCCAGCGTCTCGCGGCTCTCGCCCTTGGCAACCGTCAGCGTGTCGCGAAGCTTGCCGTTGACCTGCACCGCGACCGTCACCTGATCGTCGACGAGCAGCGTGGGATCGACCGCGGGCCATGCCGCCTCGGCGACCAGCCCCGCTTCGCCCAGAACCTCCCAAGCCTCTTCGGCGAGGTGCGGCACCATCGGCGAAACCAGTGCCACGAGCGTGCGGATCGCAGTCGTGCGCGACGCGCTGGGCGCGGCCTTCTCGATCGCACCGGTCAGCTCATAGAGCTTGGCGACGGCCTTGTTGAAGCCGAGCGATTCGATGTCGGCGGCGACGCCGGCGATCGTGCGGTGCAGCTTGCGGTCGAGATCGGCATCGCTGCCGGTGGCCGTCGCATCGGCGCCATCGACCAGGCGCCACAGCCGGTTGACGAAGCGCCACGCGCCTTCGATTCCGGCCTCGCTCCACGGCAGGTCGCGCTCGGGCGGGCTGTCCGAAAGCATGAACCAGCGCACCGCGTCCGCGCCATATTGATCGACGATGCCGGTCGGGTCGACGGTGTTCTTCTTCGACTTCGACATCTTTTCGATGCGGCCGCGCGTCACCGCATCGCCGGTGGCGATGATCGTCAGGCCATTCTCGCCCGGCTGGACCTCCTCGGGGGAGAGCCAGCGACCCTGCGGATCCTGATAGGTCTCGTGGGTCACCATGCCCTGCGTGAACAGGCCGGTGAACGGCTCCGCCACGTCGAGCTTGCCGATATGCTTCAGCGCGCGCGTCCAGAACCGTGCGTAGAGCAGGTGGAGGATCGCATGCTCGACGCCGCCGATATACTGCCCCACGGGCAGCCAGCGCTCCGCCACGGCCTTGTCGAACGGCTTGTCGTCCGGCTGGCTGGCGAAACGGATGAAGTACCAGCTGCTGTCGACGAAGGTGTCGAGCGTGTCGGTTTCGCGCCGCGCCGCCGCACCGCATTTCGGGCAGTCGACATGCTTCCAGGTCGGATGCCGATCGAGCGGGTTGCCGGGCACGTCGAAGCTGACATCTTCGGGCAGCTTCACCGGCAGCGCCGCACGCGGCACCGGCACGACGCCGCACGCATCGCAATGGATGATCGGGATCGGCGTGCCCCAATAGCGCTGGCGCGAGACGCCCCAGTCGCGCAGGCGCCATACCGTCGTGCCCTTGCCCCAGCCTTCATGCTCCGCGCGGGCGATCACCATCGCCTTGGCGTCTTCCACTTCGGCGCCGTCGAGAAAGCGCGAGTTCACCAGGCGGCCGGGGCCGGTATAGGCCTCCTCACCGATCTCCTCATTCTCGGCGCCCTCCGGGGCGACGACGCGCTGCACGGGCAGGTTGTATTTGCGTGCGAAATCGAGATCGCGCTGGTCGTGCGCCGGGCAGCCGAAGATCGCGCCAGTGCCATAATCCATCAGCACGAAATTCGCGACGTGAACCGGCAGATGCCAGCTCGGATCGAGCGGGTGCTGCACGCTGAGGCCGGTATCGAACCCCTTCTTCTCGGCGGTCTCGATGTCGGCGGCGGCGGTGCCGCTCTGCTGGCATTCGGCGATGAACGCGGTCAGTTCGGGGCTGTGCTTCGCCAACTCCTGCGCCACCGGATGGTCGGCGGCGATCGCGATGAAGCTCGCGCCGAACAAGGTGTCGGGCCGGGTGGTGAACACCTCGATGCCGCGATGCGCGGTACCGGTGCCGACGAAGTCGAAGTGCAACCGCGCGCCGCGGCTCTTGCCGATCCAGTTCTCCTGCATCAGCCGGACCTTGTCCGGCCAATGCTCGAGCGTGCCGAGCCCCGCCAGCAGATCCTCGGCGAAGTCGGTGATCTTGAGGAACCACTGGCTCAGCTTGCGCTTCTCGACGGTTGCTCCCGAGCGCCAGCCCTTGCCGTCGATCACCTGCTCGTTGGCGAGCACGGTCATGTCGACCGGATCCCAGTTGACCGCCGATTCCTTGCGATAGACGAGGCCGCCCGCATAGAGATCGAGGAACAGCGCCTGTTCCTGGCCATAATATTCGGGCTCGCAGGTCGCGAGTTCGCGGCCCCAGTCCAGCGCGAAGCCCAGCCGCTTGAGCTGCGCCTTCATCGCCGCGATGTTGGAGCGGGTCCAGTCGCCGGGGTGGACCTTCTTTTCCATCGCCGCATTCTCGGCGGGCATCCCGAACGCGTCCCAGCCCATCGGATGCAGCACTTCGTGCCCGGTCATCCGCTTGAAGCGCGCCAGCACGTCGCCCATCGTATAGTTGCGGACGTGGCCCATATGGATGCGCCCCGACGGATACGGGAACATCTCAAGAACATAGGCGCGCGGCCGGGCGCTGGAATCGTCCGCGGCGAAGACCTTGCGGTCCTCCCACACGGCCTGCCAGCGCGCGTCAGCCGTCAGCGGGTTGAAGCGCGAAGTCACTGTAATGGAACCCTTTTCTTAGCCGGAATAGGCGCTGCGCCGCAGGTCGCGCGCCTTGGTGAGGATGATTTCCTCAAGCTTCTGGACCGTGGCCGCCTGCACCGGCGCATCCACCCAGGCACCGTTCTGGTTGAGCTGCCGCGAGGCCGCGACGCGCACCGCGTCCGCGCGGAGATCCTGGTCGAGGATCGACACGGTAAGCTTCATCCGCTCGGTGGGCGTGTTGGGATTCACATACCAGTCGGTCACCACAACGCCGCCGTTCGAATCCGCATTGACCAGCGGCATGAACGAGAGCGCGTCGAGCGTCGCACGCCAAAGATAGGAATTGACGCCGATCGTCGTGACCTTGGACGCGGCAAGATCCGCAGTCGGCCGCTCCTTGCCGCCGCACGCGGCAAGCGTCGAGATCAGGGCGATCGCGATCGCGAAGCGGGCAGGTCGGTTCATGCGGGTGGTCCTTGGAATAACGGTTACGCGCGCCATCTATAGATGGTCCCGCGGCGCCCGCAAGCGATGCGGGCATTTTGGGACTGGCGCGGATGTGGATATCATGTCACAGCCCTTCGCGAAACGTCGGGGGACGGTGGCATCTCGCGGATAAACCGTGCTAATCCCTCGTTTGAAGGGGATGAACAAAGTGGTTGGCGCGAGTCGCAAGAGGGCGGGATGGATCGGAGCGGCGATGGCCGTGGCCGTCATTGCCCTGTACCCGGCGCTTGCGGCCGAGGACGCCCCTGCAAAATATGCGTCGAAGAAACCGGTGTCGTTGAACGTACGCGGTGGAATCGGCTCCTTCACACCCGCTTCCGCCGATCCGCGGCTCGCCGCCAGCTTCGCCCGCGCCGGAATGACGAGCAATGGCTTCCGCTTCACGCCGGCCTCCGCCGCGGACGGCCGCAGCCGCCCGGTGACGGTGGCGGTGCGTGCGCGCTCCAGTGTCAGCCGCGCCGATGCGGAGAAGATCGCGATCGCTGCGCCGACCTCGGTCAGCATCACGCCGATCGCCTATAATCTGGGCGTCGCGGTGGGCTGGAAGCGTTTCGCGCTGTCGGGTGACGTGTCGCGCGTCGATACCGGCCTGATGCCCGGCGGCCGTGAAACGGTCGATGTCGGTGTCAGCTATACCGGCAAGAAATTCTCGGCACGCGTCCAGGCCGGTGCGGATCGTCCGACCGCCGGCCAGCCGGCGCTGGTTGCCGCGCCTGAATCCTATTCGGTCGATCTGGGCACCAGCTATTCGCTGACCCGCAACCTCGATGTCACCGCCGGCCTGCGCTATCGCACCGACCGGGATCGCTTGCTGCCGACGGCCGATGACCGTCGAGACAGCCAGGCGGTCTATATCGGCACCGCCTTCAAGTTCTGATCCGCCCCGGCGCCGTGAGGGCGTCGATCGCGGCCCAGCCATAGGCGCCGAGCGCGGCCATGCGGCGCGCGCGTCTGGCATCCATACCCCCCAGCGCCACGATCGGGATGCGCGTGCGTGCCGCCAGCGCCGCGAATCGCCAGCGTCCGAGTGGCTGGGCGCCGATATGCGAGCGGGTGGGGAAGACCGGAGAGAGCAGCAGCAGGTCGGCGCGGATTCGCGATGCACGCGCGATCTCCCGCGCGCTGTGCACGGGCGCGGTGCGAACGAGCCGCATGCCCGCGGCGTTTCGTGCGCGGCCGTGGACGCCATCGGCGCGCCAGCCGATCGCCTGCTCGGCGCGACCCGCCAGAATCAGCATCAGTCCGCGCCGGCGCGCGATGGCGCGGACGCGGTCGAACAACGCCCGCCGCTCGGTCGGGGGTGTCGCATGGTGGCGGAAGATCACACCGGTGCCGCGCGGCATCCGCTCCAGCGCCATCCAAAGCGCCTCGCCGGCACGCTCGTCGGTCATCAGCCAGAGACGGGGCAGGGTGGGCGCCGATCGGCGGTGGCGGTGCGGCATCGGCCTGCCTATAGCAGCGCGCATGACCGAAACCGAAGCCGCATCGCGGTTGTCCGAGGTGACGACCGCCATCGCCCGCGCCGCGCGCCTGGCGAAACGCGATCCCGCCGACGTGGCGCTGATCGCCATTTCGAAGACGCATGAAGCCGCGGCGATCCAGCCGCTGATCGACGCCGGGCATCGGCGCTTCGGCGAGAACCGGGTGCAGGAGGCGCAGGGCAAGTGGCCGGCGCTCAAGGCCGCGACCCCCGATATCGAACTGCATCTCGTCGGCCAGCTTCAATCCAACAAGGCGGCGGACGCGGTCGCGCTGTTCGACGCGATCCATTCGGTCGATCGGCCTTCGCTCATCGATGCGCTGGGCAAACTCGCGGCGGCGGGCACGGCGATGCCGCAGCTGTTCGTGCAGGTGAATATCGGCGAGGAAGAGCAGAAGGGGGGCTGCGCCATTGCGGATGTCCCCGGCCTGCTGGCGCGCGCCGCCGATCAGGGGCTGGCGATCGCGGGGCTGATGGCGGTACCGCCCGCCGATACCGAGGCGGCACCGTATTTCGCGCTGCTCGCCAAGCTTGCCCGCGCGCACGGCCTTGCAGGGCTCAGCATGGGCATGTCGGGCGATTTCGAGACGGCGGTGATGATCGGCGCGACGCATGTCCGCGTCGGGACCGCGCTGTTCGGCGCGCGCTGAGGAAAGGATCGACATGCGCTTCGAAGGCATCATCTTCGATTTCGACGGCGTGCTCGTCGACAGCGAGTTCGTCGGCACCGCGCATCTGGCGGACGTGCTGACCCGGCTTGGCCACCCGATCACGCCGGAAGAGGCGGCGGCGCGCTTCATGGGGCTGGCGGGCAAGGATTTCCTCGACGCCATCGCCGACTGGCGCGGCGCGCCGGTGCCCGAGGAATTCCATGCGTTGCGCGCAGAAGAGGATGCGCGCGTGCTGGCCGAGGGAATCGTCGCGGTGACGGGGGCGATCGACTTCATCCGTTCGCTGCCCGCCGATCTGCCGAAGGCGATCGCGTCGTCCAGCAGCACGCGCTGGATCACGACGCATCTCGACCATCTCGGTCTGCGATCGATGTTCGCGCCGCATATCTATAGCGGGCGCGAGCATGTGACGCGCGGCAAGCCCGCGCCCGACGTCTATCTTCATGCCGCGGCGGCGATCGGCGTCGACATCGGCCGCACCGTCATCGTCGAGGATTCGCCGGTAGGCGTTACCGGCGCGGTCGCATCGGGTGCCGAGGTGGTCGGGCTGTGTGCGGGCACGCATTGCGGCGTCGGCCACCGCGAACGCCTCTCAGCGCTGGGCGCGCACCATATCGTCGGCAGCTTCGCGGAACTCGCGGACTGGGTGGGGCTGAACGCAGCGCTTGTGAAAGCGCGCTGATCGACGTGGCGGGGTGTGATCGCAACCCCCTCGACGAGCGAGTCCGCATCCGGTTATAGACACGTCATGGTTCCCTTTTCGTTCGCCGGACACGCCTTCGCGGCCCTTCGCCAGGGCGCCTTGTGGTGGCCGGCAAGGCAGGCGCTGCTCGTCGCCGATCTGCACCTCGAAAAGGCGAGCTGGTTCGCCCGCTTCGGGCAGATGCTGCCGCCCTATGACAGCGTCGCGACGTTGACCGAATTGCGCGCGCTGGCGGAGTCGACCGGCGCCCGCGAGATCTGGTGCCTGGGTGACAGTTTTCACGATTCCGCCGGTTGTGCGCGACTCGACGATGTCGCGCGGGAGCATTTGCGCGCGCTGACCGCGGCCACGCGTTGGACGTGGATCACCGGCAATCATGATCCGGGGATCGACGCGGCGCTGGGCGGCACGGTCCTGACGGAGGCGGAGGTCGATGGCCTGCTGCTGCGCCATGAAGCGCAGCCGGGCGAGGCACGCCCGGAGCTTTCGGGCCATTTTCATCCCAAGTTCCGCATCAGCCTGCGCGGGCGCCATGTCTCGCGGCGCTGCTTCGTCGCCACATCGGGAAAACTGATACTGCCTGCCTTCGGTGCGCTCACCGGCGGGCTCGATGCCGGCCATCCGGAGATCATCCGGGCGGTCGGCCCCGCCGCCGAAGCGCTGGTTCCGCTTTCGGACCGGCTGCTGCGGTTCCGGATCGCCGCCTGAAGCGGAACCGCGCGGACGATCAGGCATTGGAAGCGTAACGATCCGCATTGAATCATCGTTATTGGAGAGTTTCGACCGTGACCGACAGCAAGACAGATCTTCCCGTCAACGCCGCGACCAGCGACGAAGGCGTGCCGCCGCTCGCGGCCGAGGCGGTGGAGGAAGCGCGCTTGGCGAAGGCGGCGGAAAAACGCCGGCTCGCCGGCATCAGCAACACCCAGATCGGCATCGGTATCGGCGTAGGATCGGCCGCGCTGCTCGCCGCGCTGCTCTATACCCGGCGCGGCCGCCACAAATAATCAATCATCCGCGCAAGTTGAGCGACCCCCGCTCGAGGGGGGGAGAATAGGTTTCATTCGGCATATGCGTTGCCTTTTTGCAACGCACTATAATTGACTGCCCCTTGCCGCCCCGCGGGCACTTCCGTGTCACGCAACCGCAATATAATGCGACCACAGGGCCACGGGACGGCGCACGGCGCCGCTGGAGCGAACCTGTGTTGGGGGTTCGGCAAGGGGAACACACATGAAGAAGCAATATCTGTTCGGCGTGGCTTTTGCCGCGCTCATGATTCCGGGCGCCGCGTTTGCGCAGTCGACCGGCTCGATCGATTTCGAAGGCGAAGACATCGTCGTCACCGCCGGCCGTTCTGACAACGGCGTCGGCGGCGTGATCCTGCCGGAGACCTCTAAGGCGAAGGCGGTCCTCGACCAGGAATTCATCGGTCGCCAGGCGCCCGGCCAGACGATCAACGACATCATCAACCAGCTCCCCGGCGTGTCGTTTCAGAACAACGACCCATTCGGTTCGGCCGGCGGTACGCTCACCATTCGCGGTTTCGACGATACGCGCATCAGCCAGACCTTCGACGGCGTTCCGCTGAACGACTCGGGCGGCTATGCGCTCTATTCGAACCAGCAACTCGATCCCGAACTGATCTCGCAGGTCAATGTCAACCTCGGCACCACCGACGTCGACAGCCCGACCGCGGCCGCTTCGGGTTCGACCGTCAACTACCGCACGCGTCTGCCGAACGAGGATTTGGGCGCGATGTTCTCCGGTTCGGCCGGTGAATATGGCTTCTTCCGCATCTTCGGCGCTGTCGATACAGGCGAGATCGGCCCGTGGGGCACCCGCGCTTTCTTCGCGGCCAGCCACGCCGAGAACGACACGGTCTACAACAACCGCGGCCGCATCGATAAGCAGCAGTACAACGCCCGCGTTTATCAGCCGCTCGGCGCGAACGGCGACTTCATCTCGGTCGCCGGTCACTACAACCAGAATCGCAACAACTTCTTCGGTTCGATCGGGCTTCGTAACGACCGTGCCGTTCCCGGCGGTTTCCCACAGACCAAGGACGAGCGCTTCTACACGATCGAGCGCTGCACAACCGACGAACCGCGGGCTGGCGCCGTCGACTCGCCGAACAGCTGCGGTTCAAGCTTCGACGAGCGCTACAATCCGTCCAACACCGGCAACATCCGTGGCGCTTCGCGTTTCACGCTGAGCGACGGTCTCGTCCTCACGGTCGATCCGAGCTACCAGTACGTGAAGGCCAATGGCGGCGGAACGCTGATCGCGTCGGAAGGTCGCACCACCATCGGTGGCGTTCCCTCGACCGGCTATATCGGCGCCGCTTCGTCGTCTGCGACTCAGTTCTTCGCCGGTGCCGACCTGAACGGTGACGGCGACGTGCTCGACACCGTGCGCGTGCTCTCGCCGAGCCAGACCCAGACGCACCGTTATGGCCTGATCTCGTCGCTGCGCTACGACATCAACGAACATCACACCGTTCGTCTCGCTTATTCGTACGACCGCGCGCGTCACCGCCAGACCGGTCAGGCCGGTTTCCTCGACATCAACGGTGAACCGTTCGATGTGTTCTCGGTGAATGTTCCGATCGTCGATGGCAGCGGTAACGTGCTGCAGAAGCGTGATCGTCTCTCCTATGCTATCCTGCATCAGGTTGCCGGTGAGTATCGCGGTGAGTTCCTCGACGAGGCGTTGGTCGTGAACGCGGGTCTGCGTGCGCCGTTCTTCAAGCGTGAGCTGAACAACTATTGCTTCACCAAGGAAGCGAATGGCACGCTGAACTGCTTCGGCAGCAACACCGCTGCAGAAACCGCCTATGCCAACGCCAATCCGGCGATCCAGGGTCCGCAGCGTCGTACTTTCAAATATGACAAGCTGCTGCCGAACGTCGGCCTGACCTATAACTTCACGCCTGCGATCAGCGCGTTTGCGAATTACTCGAAGGGCATTCAGGTTCCGGGCACGGATAACCTGTACAACTCCTTCTTCTTCGCGCCGGGCACTGAAGGTTCCGATCCGTCGCCTGAGACCACCGACAACTTCGATTTGGGCGCTCGCTATCGGTCGAACGGCCTCGTCGCCCAAGTTTCGCTGTGGTATACGAAATACACGGATCGTCTGGCGTCGGCCTATGATCCCGAGATCGATCGGACCATTTACCGGAACCTCGGCCGGGTCGATAAGTACGGGATCGACGGCAGCATCTCGTACCGCATCATCCCCGAGTTCCAAGTCTATGCCTTCGGTTCGTACCTGAAGTCGGAGATCAAGGACAATGTTCAGCTCGGTACGGTCGGCGGCGTTCCGACCTTCGCTCTGACCGAAGGAAAGCGCGAGTCGGGCGCTCCGACCTACACCTTCGGTGGCCGCGCCCAGGCAACACTCGGCCCGGTCGAACTCGGCGTCCAAGCGAAGCGTACCGGTCCGCGCTACGTCAACGACCAGAACCTGCCTCTCACCGTTGGTGGCAGCGTCGTGTACGGCGCCAGGGCGCCCGCCTACACGCTGGTCGATCTCGATGCCCGTCTGAACCTTGAGTTCGTAGGCCTCAACGACAAGACCTACCTGCAGCTCAACGTCTCGAACGTGTTCGACGAGTTGTATGTCGGCGGTTTCGACGGCGGCCTGCTCGCGACCTCGGCGCCCTTCGTCCAGATCGGCTCGCCGCGCACCTTCATGGGTTCGATCGTCGTCGCTTACTGATCGACTGACATCGACCCGAAGTTCGGCCCGTCGCTCCAGCAAGGAGCGGCGGGCCTTTCTTTATGTTGCGCAAGCAATCGCCTATGCGGGGTCGATGCCGCTCGCGCGCCTGACGCTCACCGACTTCCGCAATCATGCCGGTGCCTCGATCGAGGCCGGTGACGGATTCGTCGTGCTCACCGGAGAGAATGGCGCGGGCAAGACCAACATCCTCGAAGCGGTCTCATTGCTCGCCCCCGGCCGCGGGCTGCGCCAGGCCCCGCTGGGGGATATGGCGCGGCGCGATGGGCCGGGCGGCTTCGCCTTGTCGGCACTGCTCGTCGACGCGGGCGGTGCCGCCGGGGACGGCATCACCATCGGCACCGGCACGACATCGCAAGCGCCGGAACGCCGGGCGGTTCGGGTTAACGGCGCGGCCGCGGCCGCGACCACGCTTTCAGAATGGCTGTCGATCGTGTGGCTGACCCCGGCGATGGACCGGCTGTTCGTCGAATCGGCGAGCGGGCGGCGGCGCTTCCTCGACCGGCTGGTGCTCGCGCTGCGCCCACGCCACGCGCATCATGCCAGCCGCTACGAGGCGGCGATGCGATCGCGCAACAAGCTGCTCGCCGACGAGCGGCCTGCCGACCCGACCTGGCTCGAGGCGCTCGAGGCGCAGATGGCGGAGCATGGCGCCGAGATCGCCGAGGCGCGCGCCGCGCTGGTCGAAGCGCTCGGCGCGGCGCTCGATGCGCAGCCCGAGGGACCGTTCGCGCGGGCGGGGCTGGCGCTCGAAGGATGGACCCCCGGCGGCGATCTGGCCGCGGCGCTCGCGGCCGGCCGCGCGCGAGATGCCGCCGCCGGCCGCGCGCTGGACGGCCCGCACCGCAGCGACCTTGCCGTCACGCATCGCGGCAAGGCTCAGCCTGCCGCGCTCTGTTCGACAGGGGAACAGAAGGCGCTGCTGCTGGGCATCGTGCTTGCGCATGCCGATCTCGTCGCCGCCGATATCGGCCGCCGGCCGCTGCTGCTGCTTGACGAGGTCGCCGCGCATCTCGATCCCCGTCGCCGCGCCGCGCTGTTCGCGCGGCTCGCCGATGGCGGCGGGCAGGTGTGGATGACGGGGACCGAGGCATCGCTGTTCGCGGAGATCGAGGGGCGGGCAACGCGGCTGCTAGTCGGAGATGGCGGGGTGATGCCGGCCTGAGCGCTGCGCCTGCACCGGGTGGGCCAGGCTGGTGCGTCGTCAAGCCGGATCGTCTCCGGAGCGGATCGGTCTGCGTCCCAAAATGTGGGGCGGACCGGCGGCCTGGTCCATCAACGCGCCGGTCGCCGGCGTCGGCGGGACGGTGCCCGGCCGAATCGGCGGCTCTTCGGCGTGGATCTTCGTCGAACGGCAGCGGACGCGCCTCAATCCGGATCGGGTGAAAGGCGATAGCCCTCCCCACGGCGCCAATGGATCAGCGGCTGCGCGAACCCGCGATCCAGCTTGGCGCGGAGACGCGACATATGCACCGCGACGACATTGGTGCCCGGGTCGAAATGGCGGTGCCATACCGCCGACAGCAATTGCCGCCGGCTCGCCGATGTGCCGCGCAGCCGGGCGAGGTGGACGAGCAAGGCATATTCGCGCGGCAGCAGGTCGATAGCGCTGCCCCCGCGCCGCGCCGCGCGCGACAGCAGGTCGATGTGGAGGTCGGCGCAGACCAGTTCCCGGTCGGGATCGGCGCACCGCCGCCACATCGCTTCAAGGCGCGCGGCAAGCAAGGCGGGTGGCGCGGTGATCGGCGCGCAGCTGTCCGCGCCGCCCTGCAGCATCGCGATTTCGAGCTCGGTCCGCTCGGTCGGCGTCAGCACCAGGATCGGGCAATGGTGTGCCTCGCCCATGGTCGCGGCGAGCGCGGCGCGGGCGGGGGCCATGGCGGCATCGACTGCAAGCAGGATCGCCGCCGCTCCGGTGGCGCGCGCGGCGGTGCCGGCGTCGAACGCGGCGATTTGCATGCCCGGGAGAATCGACGGAGCGAGGGCGCGATCGGCGCCCGCCCTCCCGTCGATCCAACCCACAAGCTGCATGCCGGCCGCTTTCCACCCGTCGCTGCACCGGCGCAGGGTGGTTGCGGCGCCTGAAAGCGCGAAGCCGAAGTGTCACCGTATCGGATCAATCCGTTCGCAATACGCGCGGCTGGTTTCGCGTACGAGGCGGGATGTATCCCCCGCCCACCGCTGCCAGACCGCATCGCCCTCGGAGGCCGCAACCGCCTCGATCGCCGCGACGCGCATCCGGCTGCTGGGATGCGTCGCCGCGACATGATCGAGCAGGTCGCGGCCATCACCGCCGAGATGTGCGGCGAGCGCGAGCAGCGCGGTGGCGGGCGCGGTGTTGAGGATGCCGTCGATCCGACCGTTGACGACGTCGAAACGGAACTGGTCGCGCCACACCTGCCGCTCGTTCAGTTCCATGATGTTGATCGAGACCGAAAAGGCGTCGGCGGGCGCCTGATCATGGACGTCGCGATGCGCACGATAGAGCAGCACCCGTCCTTCGGCGAGGCGCGAGCGTTCGACGAAGCGCAACGCGGCGGGCTCCCCGGCGCGTCCGGCGACGCTGCCCGGGTCATAGTCGTAATAGTCGCTCCAATAGCCGGGGCCGGCATAGCCGACGGTCAGGAAGCTGAAATTATGATCGTGCGGCACGCCGTAGAAAAAGGGGGCAATGCCGCTGTCGCGCACCACTGTGTCGCCTGCGGACGGCCAGAAATTGGCGCGGATGAAATAGCTGCTGCGCGGCCGGTGCAACATCATCACCTGCGAGGAGTAACGGTTGATCGCCTGCTGGCGTGTCAGCCGCGACTTGATCTCGTCGACCGCCATCCGCCCGAGGAAATCGCGGTTGCGCGCCAGCGCGGCGAGCCAGGGGCCGAAGCTGGCAAAGCATGCCTCGTCACGCGGATCGAAATCGGGCTGTTCGAGCCGATCGACCAGCTCGTCGAGCGTGATCGGCGCGATGGTGCCAGGGGCGATGGAAAGGGGCATCAGGCGGCCCTCCGTCGGTCGATCCGTCCCTGTGTCGACGATGCCGCCGCGCGGACTTCCGGGTGAGGATCGGTGGCGGCGAGGTGCGCCAGCCGCGGCAACGCCGTTTCCGGATCCAGCAGCAGCCATTCGCGCATCGCGTGCCAGCGGAGATCGAACTCGGGCTCGTCGAGTGCCGCCTCGAACGCGGCGCGCGCCGTGCTGCAACCGATGCTGCGCAGCATGGTGAGAAGCATGCGCATCCGCGAGGCTTCGTCGCGGGTCTCGCTCGCTGCGATCAGCCGGCCGTCGGCGGTGGCATATTCGCGCTGGAACGGCGCGCGATCGAGATGCACCGCGGCGCGCAGGATGAGCATGTCGCGCGCCGGCGGTTCGATCGTGTAGCCCTGCGTGCGGCCGTCGACGCGCACCGTCTGGCCGGCGGTGAGCGGCATGATGCCCATGTCGTGCAGGCGTGTCGGCGCGGCCTGGGAAAAGCCGGCTCCGGCGGCTTCGGCGCGCCACCAGCGAAGCCTCGCCCCGCCGGGCTCGACGATGTGGAGCGCGCCGAGCGCGCCCGACAGCACGACCGCGTGCGTGGCTCCCTCTCCGCGCCGTGCCAGCGCAGCCGCGGAAATCCGCGCGATCGCGATCGAAGCCGCCGGCGTCTGGATCAGCAACAGCCCCCGCTGGATCTCGTCGCCCAGCGCCAGCAGCGGCGGCGCGAACAGCGGATCGGCGCGCAGCCCCGCGACCAGCGCACCGAGCATCGGCCGCAGCCAGCCGCCATTCGCACCCCCCTCGCCGAACAGCGCAACCAGCGCGTCCTGCACCGCGACACCCCCCGATGCCGCGGCCGCCCCGATCCGTGCCTCGATCGCCGCCACATCGTCGCGGAGGCGCCAGGCGCGGGAGACGTCTGCCGCCCTCTCCCGCGCCCGCAGCAGCGCCACCCGATCATCGAAGATCGCCGGCTTGGTCGGCGCCGCCATCGCCGGTCTCCCGATCAGTCGTTGCCGTCGCCGCAGCCGTGGCCGGTCGCGACGATGATGTTGAAGATCGGGTCGATCACGTCCGCCTTCACCAGCGATCCGTGGATGCCGATCCGGCTGTCGAGATCGGCGATATCGGCGGGGTCGATCTGTACCGTTTCACTCATGCTTGCCTCCCTTTGCTGGGCATCGCGAAGCTATGGGCGGTGGGGCGGGCAGCGTGAGTTACATCGCTGTAACGGTCCTTGGCCGCAAATGGATCTATCGGCCGTTGCCGCAGCCTTCGGCACGGCGCAGAACGGCTGTTGCACAGTTGTGATCACGGTAAGGCGGAACGCACAGCCAATGGTCGGACTCATCAGGCGGGCGATGGCCGGTTTTCGGCGCGATCTCGTCGTGCGCGGATGGCGCGCGACGACGCCGCTGCCCGAGCCGGTCTATCGGGATCTCGTCGCGATGCTGTTCACGATGGCGCTGCCGATCGCCGGGCTCGGCGCGTTGCTGCTGGTGGTGTCCGGGCTGCTGGCATGGAGCTGGCGTGATCCGGTGATCAGCGCGATCGGCGCGGCGATCGCGCTGATCACCCTGTGGCGGCTGTGGCTGATCGCACGGGTTCGGCGCCACGCCATCGACGATCTTCCGATCGCAGAGATCCGGCAGTGGGAATGGCTCTATGCGCTGGGCAGCCATGGCACCGCGGTGCTGCTGAGCGCACTCGGGGTGCGGGCGCTGCAGTTCCACGCACCGATCGTCCACATGATCATCGTCAGCCTGATGTTCACCTTCGGGGCCGGCATCGTCTCGCGCATCGCGATCCGGCCCGCGATCTGCGTGCCCAGCATGATGCTGGCGACGCTGCCCATCGCCATTGCGCTGGGGTTTCACGCGGTACTGCCCGATCCCGACGGGCTTCATCCGGAACTGTTCGCGATCGAATGCGTGCTGGTGCTGGTCGTCACCGGGCTCAGCGTGCAATCGATTGCCCATATCTATCGATCGACGATCGAACATCTGGGCACGAAGCACGAGCTGTCGCTGCTGGCGCTGCAGGATGCGCTGACCGGCCTTCCCAACCGCCTGCTGTTGCGCAACCGCTTCAAGGAGGAGATGCGCGCGGTGGTTGTGGAGGAATGCCTCCTGGCGCTCCATTTCCTCGACCTCGACGGCTTCAAGGCGGTCAACGATCGCTATGGCCACCCCGCCGGCGATGCGCTGCTGCGGCAGGTTGCGGAGCGATTGAACCTGCTGGTGCGAGACAGCGATACCGTGGCGCGGCTGGGCGGCGACGAGTTCGTGATCCTTCAAAGCCGTATCCAGCATGTCGACGAGGCGGAGGTGCTCGCCCGCCGCGTGCTGCGGCAGCTGAGCGCGCCCTACGAGCTGGGCGGCACGCAGCTGATGATCGGCGTGAGCGTGGGCATCGCCATTGCGCCCGTGCACGGCAGCGGCTGGGAGGGGCTGTCGGTGTGCGCGGACGAGGCGCTGTACCAGGCGAAGGCGCGCGGCAAATCGCAGTTCGCCTTCTGCGCCCGTGCCGTTCGCGAAGCCGATTCCGGCCCCGCATCGAGCGTCGCCGCGCGCTGAGGCTTGCGAGCCGTGGCCCGCTCTGCCTAAGGCCGGGGCATGACCGAACCGACCGAAGCCGCTGCCGGCGGCGCGTTGCCATCCGCTTTCGATCCGGCAGCCTTCATGCGCATGACGCGACGCTACGGTCATGGTGCGGCTGTGGGCATCCGCTATGACGCGCATGGCGCGGATTGGGTGCAGCTCGCCTTCGACTGGAAACCCGACCTGGTGGGCGAGCCGGCCACCGGCGTCATCGCGTCGGGGCCGATCCTGACCTTGATGGATACCGCCACCAGCATGGCGATCTGGGCGAAGCTCGACCGCTTCATTCCGCAGGCGACGCTCGACCTGCGCGTCGACTATCTCCGCCCGGCGACGCCGCACCGCACCGTGATCGGCCGTGGCCAATGCTATCGCGTCACCCGCTCGATCGCGTTCGTGCGCGGCCAGGCGCATGATGGCGATCCCGCCGATCCGATCGCCCATGTCGTGGGCACCTTCATGTTTCTGGAGGATCGGGGATGAGGGCGCTGCCACCCTATGCCGATCTGCTCGGGCTGAGCATCGCCGAGCTGCGCGACGGAATGCCGCTGTTGACGATGCCCTTCGGAGAGGCGGTGCTCGGCCGGCCCGGCTTCGTCCATGGCGGCGCGATCGCCGGGTTGCTGGAGATGGCGGCGTTCGCGGCATTGCACGCTTCGCTTGCGGACGAGGCGGACGTGACGGTGAAGCCGGTCAATGTCAGCGTCGATTATCTGCGGGGCGGCCGCGAGAAGATCACCTATGCGCTCGGCCATGTCTCCCGCCTCGGCCGGCGCATCGCCAATGTCGATGTCAGCGCCTGGCAGGACGACCCCGGCGCACCGATCGCCACGGCGCGGATGACGATGCTCCTGCGCCGGGGGTGAGTCCTTCCTTTCGTCCCGAGCGCTACTTCCCCCCGCCAATCTCCCCGTCCAGCCACCGCGCCGCCGCCTCCGGCGTCTGCTTGTCGCTGTCTCGATCGACGCGATAATTCGCCTCGCGCATCGCCGTTACCGGAACTGCGCCCACCAGCGGCCGGAGGGCAGCCAGGAAGCGCGCATCGTCGGTATGGGCGGGGGAGACCAGCATCATCGCGTCGTAGGCAGGCGTCGCGCGGCGGGGATCGGCGAGCACGACGAGGCGATCGGCGGCGATGCGACCATCCGACGAGAAGGCCGAGATCACGTCCGCCTGGCGGCTCGCCAGCGCGCGGTACATGAAGCTGGGCGCATAGGCGCGGCGGGCGCGGAAGCGCAGGCCATAGGCACGCTCGATCGCGCGCCATTCGGTGCGGTCGAGAAACTCGAGGTCGGCCCCCAGGGTCATGTTCGGTGCGGCGCGGGCAAGATCGGCGATGCTGGCGAGCCCCAGCCGCCGCGCATCGGCGCCGCGCACCGCCAGTGCATAGGCATTTTCGAAGCCGAGTGGCCCGACCAGCCCGACGCCATGTTCGGCGCGGCTCCAGCGGCCGATCTCCGCCAGCATCGCCGCGCGCGGCGGATTGTCGCTGCGCTTCATCGGCCCGGTCCAGATCGTGCCGCCATAATCGACATAGACGTCGACATCCCCCGCCGCGAGCGCGCTGAACGCCACCGCCGAGCCCAGCCCCTCCCGATAGGTGACGCGGTAGCCGGCGCGCTCCAGCCGCTGGCCGATCAGCCGTGCAAGGATGAACTGTTCGGAGAAATTCTTGGCGCCGACGACGACGCTGTCCTGCCGCGGTGCCAGCAACGGCGCTGCCGCCCAGCCGATGCCGACGAGGATCAGCACCGCCGCGACCAGCGCCCGGCCGCGCTTCCGCCGCGCGATTGCATGCTCGATCAGCCCCAGCAACGTATCGACCAGCAGCGCGAGCAGGGCCGCGGCGATGCAGCCGACCAGCACCGTCGACCAGTCCTGCGTCTGCAATCCGCTGAAGATGAGATCGCCCAGGCTCGGCTGGCCGACGGTGGTGGAGAGCGTCGCCGCGCCGATCGTCCACACCGCGGCGACGCGGATGCCGGCCATCACCACGGGCGCCGCCAGTGGCGCCTCGACGAGCAGCAGCTTCTGCCGCCCGGTCATGCCCACGCCGTCCGCCGCCTCGACCAGCGCCGGATCGATGCCGTTGATGCCGGCGACGATGTTGCGCAGCATCGGCAGCACCGCATAGAGCGACAGCGCCAGCAGCGAGGGCAGAAAACCAAGCGCGGGTATGCCCCCGCCGACCGCCGAGGAGAATGCGAGCAGGATCGGATAGAAGAGTGCGAGCAGCGCCAGCCCGGGGATCGTCTGAATGACCGAGGCGATGCCGAGCAGGATCGCGGCAAAGCGCGGCCGGTGCGCGGCGGCAAGGCCGAGCGGCACGCTGACCAGCAGCGCCAGCCCCAGCGCGGCGGCGCACAGCAGCACATGATCGGCCAGCAAGGGCGGCAGCCGGTCGAGTGCGAGCGCCATGTGGCTATCCACGCCCGACCGCGCCTTCATTCTGCAGCGCATGCAGCCGTTCCGCTTGCGCACGCGGCACTGCGACCAGCGCATCCGCCTCGGCACCGGCACGGCCGGCGAGCAGGTCGGCGGGCAGCGCATCTGCGACGATCCGTCCGCGCGCCATCACCAGCACACGATCGGCGAGCAGAAGCGCCTCCGCCATGTCGTGGGTGACGAGGATGGTGGTGAGGCGAAGCCGCTCGTGCAGCGCGCGATAGACGGTGCCGAGCTGGTCGCGCGTGACTGGATCGAGCGCGCCGAACGGTTCGTCCATCAGCATCAGCCCGGGCGCGGTGGCAAGCGCACGCGCGACGCCGACGCGCTGGCGCTGGCCGCCGGAAAGCTGATCGGGCATCCGCGCCGCCATCGCCGCATCCAGCCCGACGCGGTCGAGCGCGGCTGCGATCTCCGCATCGGCTGCGGCCCGCCCTTCGATGCGCAGCCCGATCGCGATATTCTCGGCGACGCTCATGTGCGGGAACAGCCCGACATTCTGGAAGACATAGCCGATCCGCCGCCGCAGCCGGAAAGCCGGCCCTTCGCCCACCGGCCGGCGGTCGATCGACACCGTGCCGCGATCGGGCTCGACGAGGCGGTTGATCGTCTTGAGCAGTGTCGACTTGCCCGATCCGGAGGCGCCGACCAGCGCCACGAAGCTGCCGGCGGCGATGGTGAGGGTGACGTCGTCGACAGCGGCGATCGCGCCGAATGCCTTGCCGACGCCGTCGAACGCGACCTCGGGCCCATGGGTTGCAGCCTCTGCCATCGACGCCTTATTCCCGCTCCGCATCAATCATGAAAGCCGCAATCGACCGGCTTCGTCAGGAGGGGGCAGGCAATGACAGAAGGCGGAGCGACCGCGCGCAGGGCGATCTTCATCAGCGGCGGCGGATCGGGCATCGGCCGCGCGACCGCGCGCTTCTTCGCCGCGCGCGGCTGGCTGGTGGGGCTGGGCGACATCGACGAACGGGGCATGGCCGAAACCGAGGCGCTGCTGCCCGATGGATCGTGCAGCTGCCACGCGATGGACGTGCGCGTGCCCGCGCAATGGGATCGCGCGCTCGCCGCTTTCACCGCGCTCTCCGGCGGACGGCTCGACCTGTTGTTCAACAATGCCGGCATCGCGCTGGCCGGCACGCTCGATGCGAGCAGCCCGGAGGCGATCGAGCGGCTGGTGCAGATCAACATATCGGGGGTGATCCATGGCGCGCGCGCCGGCTTTCCATTGCTCGCGGCGACGCCGGGCTCGGCACTCGTCAACACCGGCTCGGCGGCCGGGATCTACGGGATGCCGGGGCTGGCGGTCTATGCCGCGTCCAAATTCGCGGTGCGCGGGCTGACCGAGGCGCTCGAGCTCGAATGGGCCCCGCGCGGGGTGCGGGTGCGATCGATCATGCCGAGCTTCATCGATACGCCGTTGCTCGACGCCGGGGTCGCCGGCTCCAATGCGACCGCGCGCGACAAGGTCCGCGCGCAGGGGCTGGAGTTCACGCCCGTGGAGCAGGTCGCCGAGGCGGTGTGGCGCGTGGCGGAAGGCAACAAGGTGCATCTTCTGGTCGGCAAGACCGCTCGCCGCCTCGGCTTCGCGGCGCGCTGGGCGCCGGGCCTCTTGCGGCGCGGCGCGCGGCGGCGCTGAGGGGGGTCAGCCCCAGGCGAGCACAGGCCAGCCTCGCGTCTTGGCGAGCCGGCGAAGACGCGCGTGGGCGTTGACCGCGAAGGGCTCGTCGGCCCATTCGAGCACCGGCGCGTCCGAGGCGTGGTCGGAATAGAAGCGGACATGGCAGTCGGTGCGGGCGATCCTCTCCGCCTCCATCCACGCCTCGATCATGCGCAGCTTGGCGGGGCCATAGCAGTTCTCGCCGTCGATCCGGGCGTGGACCCGCGCATCGAGTCCTGCAAGCGTGCCCGTGGCGATGACATCGTCGAAGCCCAGTTCGCGCGCGATCGGCTCGGCGTAGAGCCGGTAGGATGCGGTGGCGAGCACCAGCCGGCGGCCGCCCGCCCGGTCCGCCGCGATCTGCGCCAGCGCGCCCGGATGGATGTTCGCCGCGACCGTGCGCTGCGCGAAGCCCTCGACGAGCGGCGCGACCCGCGCCGCGCTGATATGCGGGCCGAGCAGCAGGCGCTGCGACATTTCCTTCAGCCGGCCACGGTCGATCCGCTTCGCGGCGTAGGCGGCGAGCGGCGCCAGCAACAGCGGATAGAGCAGGAAGCGCCACGGCGCGCTGCGGGCGACGGCATGGTTGAGGAAAGGCTGCCACGTCGGCTTGCGCGTGATCGTCTTGTCCATGTCGTAGATGGCGAGGCGCTGCATGCGGCGCGCCATAGCGGCTTGCGGCGCATCAGGCGATAGCCGGGTCAGTCGCCGCCGCATCCACCGCCGCCGCAACCGCTGCTGCATCCGGAATCGCCATCGCTGCCGGAATCATTGCTCGAATCGCCGTTGCTGTCGGATCCGCAGCCATCGTCCGAGCCGTTTCGGCGCCGCCGCCGCCGCCGCCCATGCGGGTCCGATCGGCGGATGGCGATGAACACCGCGGCGATGATGAGGGCGACGAACAGAAAGGGGCTGATGGTGAAAGACGCGCCCGGTTCGCCGGATCCGGTAGAGATCAATGCGCAGCCCGCGACCAGCGGCACCAGCAACGCAGCCTGGGCCGGGCGCCGGGGCAGCAGCCAGTGGCGGGAGCGATCGACGCGCTCGAACCGTGCGGGGCGGAAGCGCTCGTCGACGGGTGGCCAGATGTCGGGTGGCGGTGCGGCGCCGAACGCGGTGCGATAGGCGTCGAGCGTCGCCTGATACTGGTCGCGATAGCGCCGGTCCTCGTGGTCGCCTCCTGCGGTCGGGCCATGGTGCAATGGCCTGCCGAGGATGCGGCCGCACAGTTCGTCCCAATAATGGCGGCTGTAGGCGAGATGGAGATGCCAGGCCTGGTCGACGGCATCCGACGGCGTCACTGCATGGTCCGCGGTCGCCGCGAGGAACAGGAAGCGGCGATATTCGGTCATCACCTGCGCCGCAAAGGCCCCGGACCAGCCATTTTCGCGCGCCAGCCGATCGGCGAAGCGCAGCGGAGCGCCCTCCGGTTCGATTTGCATGGCGTCGAGGCCTTCGAGCATCCGGCGGCGGTCGTCGATCATTCCCGGCTCCTTTCCAGCATCATGACGATGGTGTGCCCGTTTCGCCACGCCGGATCAGTGAGGCAGGTCACCCGACGGCGGTTCCCATAATTCGATCGCGTTGCCCTCCGGATCGTGGATCCGCGCGAAGCGACCGACCGAGGGATCGTCCCATTCCGGCCGGGTGACGATCGCGATGCCGGCAGCGCGCAGCGTTTCGAGCAGCGCGTCCAGCCCCTCGACGCGGAGATTGATCATGAATTGCCGGTCTGCAGCGAAATAGTCGGTATCCGCCTTGAACGGGGCGAACACGGTCGGGCCGCCGCCCTGCTGCCAATACCATTCGGACGATTCGCCCGATCCGCTCGAATCGCAGCCCGCGCCGATGCCGAGATGCGTGCGATACCAGGCACCGAGCGCGTCCGGATCGCGCGATCGGAAGAAGAAGCCGCCAATGCCGGTAACGCCCATTGCCCTAATGCTCCCGATCCGGTTTCGATGTGCGATGCAGCAATTTCAGCTTTCCGTAACGTCGTTCGCCAGGTGGATACAATGTTCGGTGGGCTGCTGTTGCAGAAATGCCGCGAATCCTCAGAAATGCTCAAGTTTTTCTGTTCAAACGACTAGATGACGTGAACGGAAAGCCATATGATCGGCGCACAAAATCAGACGATCGGACATGAACCGACGCTGACAGTGAGGAGAGAGAGATGCCGAAAACAGCATGGCTGCTGTCTGCAGCCCTGTGCGCCCTTGCGTCCCCCGCCCTGGCTCAAGAGACCGGCTCCGCGCAGCCGCCCGCTGCCGACCAGCCAGCGCCGGAATTCGGCAACGACATCATCGTCACCGCCACCCGGCGCAGCGAGGCGCTGGCCGACGTGCCGATCGCGGTTTCGGCGGTGACCGCGGAAGCGCTGCAGAATTCGGGTGCGTCGGACATCCGCTCGCTCAACCAGCTCGCGCCTTCGCTGCTGGTCTCCTCGACCGGTTCGGAAGCCAATGGCTCGGCGCGCATCCGCGGCATCGGCACCGTGGGCGACAATCCCGGCCTCGAAAGCTCGGTCGCGGTGTTCATCGACGGCGTCTATCGCTCGCGCACGGGCTCGGGCCTCAACGAACTGGGCGAGATCGAGCGCATCGAGGTGCTGCGCGGCCCGCAGGGAACGCTGTTCGGCCGCAACGCCTCGGCCGGCCTCATCAACATCGTCAGCAAGAAGCCGTCGTTCGAAACCAGCGGCATGGCCGAGGCGACCTACGGGAATTATGATTTCCTTCGCCTTGCCGCCGGCGTTACCGGCGCGCTCAGCGAGACGATCGCCGGCCGCTTCGACATGGTCTACGTCAAGCGCGACGGTTTCTACGAGAATGTGACGCAGGGCGGTGGCAGCGAGGGCCGCGTCAACGATCGCGATCGCATCTTCGTCCGCGGCCAGCTGCTGTTCGAGCCGACCGACGCGCTGAGTTTCCGGCTGATCGGCGACTATACCTATCGCGACGAAAGCTGCTGCGGCGCGGTCTATGTCGCGACCAAGGAAAGCGTCGATCCTACCGCCAACCCGACGACGCCGGGCTTCAACAGCGATGGCGCGGTGCAGCTCAGCCCCAACAACCGCATCGTCGATGTGTTGCGCAGCCTAGGCGGTATCGTCACCTATCCGCCGCAGGATCCCTATGACCGTGACGTCGCAGTGACGCCGGGACGGACTTTCGAGAACGTCACGCGCGACTATGGCGTGTCGGGCGAACTCAACTATGATTTCGGCGGCGCATCGCTGACCTCGATCACCGCCTATCGCTATTACAAGTCGGGCGGCGCGGGCGACGTCGACTATTCGAACGTCGACATCGCCTACCGTGCCGATGACGGCAACGCGTATCGCCGCTTCCGCACCTTCACGCAGGAATTGCGGCTGCAGGGCACCGCGTTCGACGACAAGCTCGACTGGCTGGTCGGCGGCTATTACGGCCATGAGAAATTGCAGCTCGTCGACAATTTCAGGTTCGGCACGCAATATGGCGCCTTCGCCGCCTGCCGCATCGTCGCGACGATCAATCCCTTGGCGGCGCTGCGCAATCCGGCGGCGCCGGGCTGCCTCAGCCCCACCGGCCGCGGCGCGCTGGGCGCGGCGTTCGGCGCGGCGGCCCCGCTGATCCTGGGCGGCATCGACCGGCTGAGCACGATCAACGACATGGGTGACCGGCGCGCGGTCTATAACCAGCTCAGCGAGAATTACGCCTTCTTCACCCACAACATCTTCGACATCACCGACACGCTGAGCGTGACGGTCGGCGCGCGTTACACGCACGAGAGGAAGGAATTCGACGGTCAGTTCGACAACAACAACACCGTCTGCCCGGCGCAACAGGCGTCGCTCGGTCCGTTGCTCGCCAATGCCCAGCTTGCCGCGATCGCCGGCGGCATCGTCACGCTGAGCTGCACCGGCAATTCCAGCGTGACCCTCAATGGCCTCGATCTGGAAGACAGCTTCAACGACAGCGAATGGACCGGCACTGCGGTGCTTTCGTGGAAGCCGACGCCGCAACTGCTGACCTACGCCAGTTTTTCGAAGGGCTACAAGGCGGGCGGCTACAATCTCGATCGTTCGGACCTCGGCGGCATCAACGGCGTGTTCTCGCCGCGCAGCAATGCCGATGCGGCCGGGCTGCGTTTCGAGCCCGAGAAGGTCAACGCCTATGAAATCGGCGTCAAATATAATGGCCGAGTCTTCAACCTGAACGCCGCGGCCTTCCGCCAGGAGTTCAAGACCTTCCAGCTCAACACCTTCAACGGATCGATCTTCATCGTCCAGAACATCGCTTCGTGCGACGATGATCTGGGCGGCGCGGATATGGACAACAGCTCGACCACCGGGGCCTGCACGGGCAAGACCAAGGCGGGGGTGATCTCGCAGGGCGTCGAACTCGAAGCCTCGGTCTATCCGGTGCGGGGCCTCGCGCTGACCGCGGGCTACACCTATTCGGATACGCATTATCGCAACAACCTCGTCGGCAGCTCGGACGGCGAGGCGCTGAGCAACGCGCTGTTCCTGCTACCCGACGCGCAGCTTTCGAACGCGCCCAAGCATGTCGCGACCGGCTCGATCGCGTGGACGCCCGACATCGGCAGCAATGGCCTCAGCGGCCTGGTCTATGTCGATGGGCGTTACAGCTCGCGCTACAACACCGGGTCAGACCTGTTCCCCGAAAAGGCGCAGGAGGGCTTCGTCGTGGTCAATGCCCGCATCGGCCTGCGCGGCCGCGACGAGATCTGGGCGCTGGAGTTTTGGGGCCAGAACATCTTCAACGAGCAATATCAGCAGGTCGCGTTCAACACGCCGTTCCAGGGCGCAGGCACGATCGCGCAGACCGCGGCGTTCGGCACCACCGCGAACCAGCTCTTCTCGAGCTTCCTCGCCGAACCGCGCACCTATGGCGTGACGCTGCGCAGCCGCTTCTGACGCACTTGTCCTCTCCGGGCGCAGCCCCGGGGAGGACATCACTCAGCCGAACGGATACTCCGGCAAGCCCGGCACCTCGACATCGAAGGCGAAGATGCCGCCCGCCGCCGGTTGCGCCGCGGCTTCCGTGGCACTGAGACCGCTGCTTGCCGTCGTGACATAGGCGGTCTTCAGCTCAGGCCCGCCGAACACGATCATCGTCGGCCGGCTGACGGGCAGCGCCACCTCGGCGACGATCTCTCCCGCGGGTGACAGCCGCACGACGCGGCCGCCATCGAACAAGGCGCTCCAGTAATGGCCCGCGGCGTCGAACGATCCGCCGTCCGGCCTGCCCTGGCCCATCGGGAACTGGTGGAACAGGCGGCGGTTGGCGAGGGCACCATCGGCCACATCATAGATGCGCAGCGCATGGGTGGGGGTGTCGGCGTGCATGAAATGGCGGCCGTCGGCGCTGAACGCCGCGGCGTTGCAGGTGAGCATCCCGCCTTCGATGGCGGTGACTCGGCCATCGGCATCGATGCGGTAGAGCGTCGCATCCTGGCTGGACTTGGCGGTGTCGACGCTCCCCGCCCAGAAGCGGCCGGCGGCGTCGGTCCGCCCGTCGTTGAAGCGATAGTCGGGCAGGTCCTTCAGCACCTGATCGCCGAACGGCTCCGGCGGTGCGCCGAAATCGGCGATCGTCGCGCAGCCATCGGCCATCGCCAGCAACAGCCCGCCGCTGCGGCGAAACGCGAAGCAGCCGATCGGCGCCGCGAAGCAGCGCGTCTCGTCGACGCCCGTCGCCGGATCGAAGCGATGGAGTTCGTTGCGGGCGATATCGACCCAGTAGAGGCGTTGCTCGGCGGCATGCCAGCGGGGCCCTTCGCCGAGCACGGCATGGGCATCGAGAACGAGGCGGACGTCGGTCATGCGCCCTTCCTAATCGCTCCGTGCGCAGCTCGCCACCGCTTGCGGGAGCAAAGTGGCGTCCCCATTGTTTAGGACCCGTTCCGGGTGAAGAACGAGGTGGATGCGTGCCGACTCGACGCGAGACGATGGCTGGGCTGACAGGGCTGCTGCTGGCGGGGCGTTCCAGCGCACAGCCGGTGATCCAGGGCGGCGGTGAGCCCTTCGGTTGGGAACTGCTGCAGCGGCGCGCCCAGGCGCTGGCCCGCCGGCCGTGGCAGGCGCCACCGCCGGGGCCCGCCGAACTCGAAAAGATCGTCTACGACGTCGCCAACCAGGTCCAGTACCGGCCGGAAAAGACGCTGTGGGGCGATGCCGGCGTTCGCTTCTTCCCGAATACCGGCGGTGCGCGGCGGCGGATCGGCATGTCGGTGGTCGAGAATGGCCGGGCCCGGCGGATCGCCTACAGCCCGTCGCTCTACATGGTGCCGCGCGGCCACCCGCTGACCGCGATCGGCGATCGCGGCGGCTTTTCCGGCTTTCGCGTGATGAACCCCGGCGGTCGCGGCGACTGGCTCGCGTTCCAGGGTGCCTCCTATTTCCGCACCGCGGGGCCGCTGCACCAATATGGCCTCTCCGCGCGCGGGCTGGCGATCGACACCGGCACGTCGCGACCGGAGGAGTTTCCCGAGTTTACCGATTTCTGGCTCGAACGAGGCGCCGATTCCGAGCATCTCACCGTCTATGCGCTGCTCGACAGCCCCAGCGTCACCGGCGCCTACCGCTTCGTTAACGCCAAAGGCAGCGACGCGATGGTTCAGGATGTCAGCGCGGTCCTGTTCATGCGCCGCAGCGTCGCGCAGCTCGGCGTCGCGCCGCTCACCAGCATGTTCTGGTATGGCGAGGGCGATCGCGCCAAGGCGCTCGACTGGCGGCCCGAAGTGCATGATTCGGATGGGCTGGCGATCCGCACCGGCAAGGGCGAACGGCTGTGGCGCCCGCTCGCCAACCCCGATCGTCCGCTGACCAACAGCTTCGCCGACGAGAATCCGCGCGGTTTCGGTTTGCTGCAGCGCGACCGCGCCTTCGATCATTATCAGGACGATGCGGTCTTCTACGAAAAGCGGCCGAGCCTGTGGATCGAGCCGCGCGGCAAATGGGGCCGGGGCGCGGTGACGCTGTTCCAGTTTCCGACCGACAGCGAGTATAACGACAATGTCGCTGCGTTCTGGACGCCGGCGACGGCGCCCGCCGCGGGCGCGCGCCTGTCCTACGACTATCGTCTGCGCTGGATCGGCGGCGAGCCCGAAACGCTGGACGTGGCCCGCGCGGTTGAATTCTGGCGGGGGCAGGGCAACATACCGGGCAAGCCGCCCGAGCCCGGCATCCACAAGTTCGTCGTCGATTTCGAGGGCGATGCGATTGCGGGGCTCACCTATCGCTCTCCGGTGAAGCCGGATGTGACGATCAAGGGTGGCAGGGCGGTGAACATCGGCAGCTACAAGGTGGACGGCCGGAAGAATATCTGGCGCTTCGTCTTGGATATCCAACGTTCCGGCGATGAGGCGGTGGAAGTCCGCGCTTGCCTGAACCTTGAAAACAAGCCGATTACAGAGACTTGGCTTTATACGCTGGCTTAAGGTTTCGATATTTGCAACCAGCGCTGTGGAACGGTCCGCCGTTGCGGACAGTTAGGTAGGCCGCCACCCATGATGGCCAATAGCGACAATATCTTAGGAAGGATGCCTTCGGGGGCAGCCCGCGAACAGTCGAACGGATCGAGCCGTGAGTGAAGCCATGACGGAAACAGCCATGACCGGCGCCGAAGCATTCGATCGGATCAGTGCGCTCGGCCCCCGCCCCCTTCCCCCCGAAGCGCCGCTGGCGATGCCGACGCAGTCCTTCGCCGAGCGGCCGTCCACCGGCAGCCGCATCGTGTCGCAGCGCGGCATGCTCGGCCGTCGCCTGCTGGTCGTTCTCGCCACATTGATCATCGGCCTGCTCGCCGCGACCGAGATGGTGCGCCCGATCGGCCCCGATGGCGCGACAGCGGTCGATGCGGTGCTGTTCGTGCTGATCTTCAGCCTGTTCTGCTGGATCGCGTTCGGCTTCGTGAACGCGCTGTTCGGCTTCGTCGTGCTGATGTCGCGGCGCCAGGGGGTCATCTCTCCCTTCGCAGGCCATGCGCTGGAACTGCCGCACAGCCGCACCGCGATCCTGCTGCCGGTCTATAACGAGGATTTCGAGCAGGTCGGTGGCCGCATCAGCAAGATGGCGACGATGCTCGATCGCGCGGGCGCCGCGGACCGCTTCGATCTGTTCGTGCTCAGCGACTCCAATGCCACGGCCGGCGAGCGCGAAGAAGCGCTGTGGCGTGGCCTCGCCCGCGACAGCGCGGTGCCGATCTATTATCGCCGCCGCGAGAAGAACATCGCCCGCAAGCCGGGCAATATCGCCGAATGGATCCGGCGCTTCGGCGGTGCCTACGAACATATGCTGGTGCTCGATGCGGACAGCCTGATGACGGGCGAGGCGATGATCCGCCTGGCGACCGCAATGGAGCGCAATCCCAGCGTTGGCCTCATCCAGACGATCCCGGCGGTGATCAACAGCCGCACGCTGTTCGCGCGCTGGCAGCAGTTCGCGGCCGCCGCCTACAGCCCGATCGCGAGCGCCGGCCTGATGTGGTGGTCCGGTTCCGAGGCCACCTTCTGGGGCCATAATGCGATCATCCGCACCCGCGCCTTCGCCGAGAGCTGCGATCTCCCCGCGCTGTCGGGCCGCGAGCCGCTGGGCGGCGCGATCCAGAGCCATGATATGGTGGAGGCGGCGATGTTGCGCCGTCGCGGCTGGGCGGTCCACATGGCGATGCTGCCGGAGGGCAGCTATGAGGAATTTCCGCCGACCCTCA
The DNA here is from genome assembly GCF_000512205.2 of Sphingomonas sanxanigenens DSM 19645 = NX02. Lineage (NCBI taxonomy): Bacteria > Pseudomonadati > Pseudomonadota > Alphaproteobacteria > Sphingomonadales > Sphingomonadaceae > Sphingomonas > Sphingomonas sanxanigenens. The sequence continues at coordinate 5,303,036 of NZ_CP006644.1, read as the reverse complement.
GCGACTTCTCGGTCCGCGACCGCCGCTGGGCGCAGGGCAATCTTCAGCATCTGCGGCTGCTGGACGCCAAGGGCTTCCACTGGATCAACCGCCTGCACCTCTTCATGGGCGCGTCGGCCTATCTCACCTCGCCGATGTGGCTGCTGCTGCTGATCCTGACCGTGGCGCAGGGTGCAGGCCTGCTGTCGTCGTCGACGTTCACGCCGTCCGGCTGGCCGTTGGTGCTGACCGCCGTGCTGCTGTTCGTGCCCAAGTTCATGGCCTTCGCGTGGCTGATGATGGATCCTCGGCGTCAGGCCTCGCTGGGCGGCGTCGGCGCGATCGTCCGCTCGATGCTGGTCGAGATCCCGCTGTCGGTCGTGATGGCGCCGATCACCATGCTGGCGCAGACGATGGCGGTGATCGATATCCTGCGCGGCAATGCCAGCGGCTGGCGTCCGCAGCGCCGCGAGGCCGATGGCATCTCGATCTGGCGCGCGCTGATCGATTATTTCCCCCAGGTGGTGCTGGGCGCGGTGTTCACCACGATGATGATCATGGCCGACAGCGCAGTGCTGCTGTGGCTGCTGCCGGTGGCGGTCAGCCTGGTGCTGGCGCCGGTCGTCGTCGCGATTACCTCGCGGCAGGACATGGGTGACTGGTTCGCACGGCACGGCGTGTTCGCTGCGAGGGAAGAACGGCCGCGCATCGTCGCTCGCCAGGAAGCACGGCCGATCCGGATGGAATCGATCCCGTTGCGCTTCCGCCGCCGCCTGCCGCCGCCGGCGAACGACCGCGCGACGGCCTGATCGCCCGCGCGATCGGCGCACGGGCTGCATCGCTTCGAAAGGGCCCGGTACGCGATGCGTGCCGGGCCTTGGCATATTTCCCAGCTTGCCCCGCCGCCCATGCTGCGCAACACAAGACAACCGAAGACGGAGTGCCTCCGGTAAGAGAGGAACGGAGTGAGAGGATGCCGAAGCCCGCAGCCTGGCGGCTGGACGTGGAGACCTATCCGTTTGCCGAGCGGGTGACGACGCGATTTCAGGATCTCGATCCGCACGGCCATATCAACAATGTGGCGATGGCCGCGATCTTCGAGAATGGCCGCGTCCGCTTCAACCGCAACTTCGTTCATCACAAGGTCGCGGGGCAGCGCTGGCTCGTCGCGGCGGTCGCGATCGACTATGTCGAGGAAGCCCATTTTCCCGCGGATATCGTCGTTTCCACGGGAGTCGGCACCATCGGGCAGCGCAGTTGGACATTGCTTGCGGGTGCGTTCCAGAATGGCGGTTGCGTCGCCACCTGCGATGCAACGCTGGTAATCAGCGGCGCCGAGCACAATCGCGCGATCGGCCCCGACCTGCGATCGGCACTCGAAGGGCTGCGCCTGCGCGAACCCGCCTGATCAGCGAACCGATGCGGTGCGGGCGCGGTCGGCGAGCCGCGCCACCGCCGCGCGATGGATGCCTGCCGCGGTTGCCAATATGCCGAACATGTCGGCGCCCGGCGTGTTGAAGCGCAGCGGTTCGCCCAGCGCATCGGTGACGACGCCGCCGGCTTCGGCGACGATCAACGTCGCCGCCGCGATATCCCATTCTGCGCCCCAGCGCAGCGACGCGAGCAGATCCGCCTCGCCCGATGCCACCATCGCCATGCGCAGGGCGATCGAATTGGGCTTGGCGACCGCGACCAGATCGGCGTCGATCTTGGGCAGGGCGTCGGTCGGCACGCGCGCGCCGATCAGCGTGTCGCGTTCGCTCGCCCGCAGCATCCTGCCGTTGAGCGTCGCGCCCCTGCCATGCTCGGCGCGCCAATGCTCGCCGCGCGCGGGTGCGTCGAGCACGCCGATCACCGGCAGCCCATCCTCGATCAGCGCCACCGATACCGCCCAGCCCGGCCGGCCGCGCAGGAAATCGCGGGTGCCGTCGATCGGATCGACCACCCATAGCCGCCGCCGCGCGAGCCGCGCCGGATCGTCGATGGTCTCTTCGGAAAGCCAGCCGGCGTCGGGATCGATCGCGGTCAGCCGCTCCCGCAGCAGCGCGTCGGCGGCAAGGTCCACGTCGCACACGGGATGGCCCGGCGCCTTCTCCCAACGCCGGAAATCGGTGCGCCAGAGGTCATGCACCATCCGGCCGGCATCCGCCGTGGCCGCGGCGACGGCGTCGGCCAGCGTCTCAGCCACCGGCGACGGTCATCCCGTCGATGCGCAGCGTCGGCGTGTTGGTGGCATAGCGGAAGACGAGGTCGTCGGCCGGGGTCAGCGCGCGGAACATGTCGCGCAGATTGCCGGCGATCGTGATCTCGGCGACGGGGCCGGTGATCTCGCCATGCTCGATCAGATAGCCGGAAGCGCCGCGGCTATAGTCGCCCGTCACGCCGTTCACGCCCATGCCGATCAGCTCGGTCACATAGACGCCCAGCTTGATGTCCGCGATCAGCGCCTGCGGCGTCAGCGACCCCGGCAGCATATGGACGTTGCTGGTGCCCACGCCCGGCGGCCCGCTGGTGCCGCGCATCGCATGGCCGGTGGGGTCGAGGCCGAGCTGCCGGGCGGAGGCGCTGTCCATCAGCCAACCGGTCAGCACGCCGCGATCGATCAGCGACCGCGCGCCGGTCGCCAGACCCTCGCCATCGAACGCGCGCGAGCGCAGGCCGCGGCGGCGGTGCGGATCGTCGACGATCGTGATTGCGCTGTCGAACACCTGCGTGTCGAGTGCATCGAGCAGGAAGCTGGTCTTGCGGCTGACCGCCGATCCGGTGATCGCGCCGATCAGGTGGCCGATCATCCCCGGCGCCACGCGCGGATCGAACACGACCGGCATCGGCGCGCTGGCCAGCTTGCCGGGATCGAGCCGCCGCACCGCGCGCTCCCCGGCGAGCCGGCCGATCGATTGCGGCGCGTCGAGATCTGCCAGATGGCGCGTCGAATGATAGGCATAGTCGCGCTGCATGCCGCCGCCGGTGCCGGCCAGCACGCTCGCCGACAGGCCGTAGCCGCTGGTACCATAGGCACCCGCAAAGCCGTGCGAGGTGGCGAGTGCGATCCGGGTGCGGCTGGCGCTGGCGCCAGCGCCTTCGCTGTTGGTGACGCCGGATACCGCGCGTGCCGCATCCTCGGCAGCCAGCGCGGCCGCGCGCAGCGCAGCGGGTTCGGGTTCGGCATGGTCGTCGAGATCGAGATCGTCGACCGGCCCCGTCATCAGCCGGTCTTCGGGCGCGAGCCCGGCATAGCGGTCCTCGGGCGCCTCGCGCGCCATCGCATGCGCCTGATCGATCAGCGCGGCGAGCGCCGCGGCCGAGAGATCCGATGAGGACACGCTGGCGGAACGACGGCCGACGAACAGCCTGAGCCCGATCTCCTCGCCCTCGGCACGGCCGACATCCTCGAGCTGGCCGAGGCGGATGCGCACGTCGGTCGACGCGTCGCAGATATAGAGCGCGTCGGCGGCATCCGCGCCCGCACGGCGCGCGGCGGAGACGAGATCGGTGACGCGGGACTGGGCCTCGGAAACGCTGAGCATCGCTTGCGCTTAGAGCGAATTGGCCCCGGAAGGAAACAGCCGGTTCCGTGAAATTACACGAAAGCGGCCCCGTTCCGGGCTTTCGCCGGGAACGGGGCCGGATCGTGGTGGCGGCGCTTCCTCGTGTGGGGGGGTGGGGGTCGACGAGAAAGCGCCGCCGTCCGCTAGAGCCTGATGCCGAGGCTCGCGCGGATGGAGATGGCGGCTTTGCCCTGCTGCTCCTCGGCGCCGAAGTCGCCGCCGATGGTGAAGCCGGGGTTGCCGCCAATCAGGCGCACGCGGCCAAGCCAGCCGTCGGTGCGTTCATCGGGGGTAAGGGTGAAGGCGTCGCCGCCCGAGGCGAAGCGCGCGGTGGTGCTGCCCAGCGATCCGCCGACGACCTGGCGCCGGCCGCCCTCGATCTCGGCGCGGAACCAGCCTTCGTCTTCCTCGCTGCCGCCGAACTTCAGGCCCGCGGCGATCGTGCCGGAGACCGCGAGTTCGTCGCCTTTGCGATCGTCGACGATCAGATCGAACGCGTCGCCGCCGCCGGTCTCGGTATAGCCGTCCTCGCTCAGCCGGTAATATTCGACGAGCGCGGCGGGCCGAAGCGTGAAGCGGCCCGAGCCGACCTCATAGGATGCACCGCCCGAAGCGGACCACAGGCTGCCGTTCCAGTCGGCTTCGGCGAGCCGCTCGACCGGCGTGTCGTCGGCCTGGCCGAGGAAGCTGCGGGAGCCGTCGAACTTGATGAAGGCATAGGATCCGCGGGCATGCGCACGCAGCCGGCCGGTCGAAAGCCGCCAGTAGACCGCAAGCTCATACTGGTTGGCGTTGACCTCGTTATCGACCTGGCCGTCGCTGTCCTTGCCGTGAAGATAGGCGAGCGAGAAGCCCAGATTGCCGGCATCGCCCAGCTTGGCGTCGGCCCCGGCGGAGGCGCCCCAGCCGGTGATGTCATAGGCCGCCGTGTCGCCCAGATTCTTTGAGGTGCCCCAGCCGACCTGCTGCAGCCAGAAACCCCATCCGCCCATGTCCGCATAAGGGGCGTTGGGATCGGCGAGGAAGCGTGCGGTGGCGCGCGACCCCTGCGTTACCGATTCGAACACGCCGCCGGCATGGTTGGGCAGCATCTGCGACAGCGTCCGCCGGAACTGGTCGCCATCGGTGATGCCCAGGTAGGACGCCGCGATCTGGTCATCGTCGGAGAGCGCGGCGTAGATCGCGTTATAGGCGCTTGCCTGCGACCGGTTGAGGCCGAGTTCCGTGCTGTTCTTGCGGCTGACGTCGAGCGCGACCTCGCCGGCGGTGCCGGTGGTGGCGACGCTGCCCTTGAACAGGAAGGGCAGGGAGTTCTCGGTGGTCGTGAGATTGCCCAGCCCCTCGACCGTGCCGGCGCGCAGGAAGACGTGGCGGCCCTCGGCGTCGGCGATATCGTCGAAGCGCACGGCCAGCTTGGATCCCGTCCCGAAGCTCGCGGTGCCCGCGACCTGATAGACCGTCTTCACGCCATTCTCGCCGACATCGATGCCGATCGTGCCGCCGCCGGTGACGGAGAGGGCGGCGAGCGCGACGTTGCCGCTGTTGGACAGCGCCAGCGTGCCGCCGTTGATCGCCACCGACAGCCCCTGGCCGCCGATGAGCGTGCCGGCGAAGCGCGATGTGCCGTTGAGCGTCAGCGTGTCGGTGCCGCCGCCGAAGTCGGCACTGCCGACGAACAGGCTGGTGCCCGACAGCGTCAACATGTCGTTGCCGGCGCCGAACACGGTCGAGCCGGCATAGGCGGCGTCGCCGGTGAGCTGCATCTGGTTGGCGCCGGTACCGAAGCTGACATTGCCGATCACGGTGCCGTCCGCGACGTCGAGCAGGTCGTTGCCCGCGCCGAACAGGATATCGCCGCCGATCGCGCCCGCGGCGCTGTTGGCCGCCGCCACCGCCTGGCGGACGATCGCGCCGCGATCATTCTTGCTGAGGTCGATCGCGATCGCGTGGCCGCTGGGCAGCGACGCGCCGGAGGCGGAGATGATGCCGCTGTTCTCGACGAGATCGACCTCGCCCGAACGGTCGATGATCGCGCCGGCATAGCCGGTGCCGCTCTGCGTCGCACGGATCTGGCCGCTGTTGCGGATGGTGAAGACGCGCGCGCCCGAATCGATCACGATCGCGCCCGAGAAGGATTGGGCGGAACCGCCGCCGGTCGCGACGACCGACCCGGCCACGTCGATCACCGGCACCGTCGCGCCTGCGGCGATGCGGATCGCATTCGCTTCGGCACCCACCGCATTGGCGTTGACCGCGCCGTTCACCGTCATGCCGCCGGCGATGTTCACCTGGCCGCCCTTGCCGCCGATCAGGATGCCGGTGCCGCTGACGCCGCCATAGGCGCCGTTGCCGGTGATCGTGCCGTTGACGATCAGGCCGTGGCCGCCCTTGCCGGCGACCGCGCCGATGCTGATGTCGCGGTCGGCGGCACCGATCGTCACCGCCGGCGCATAACCGACCGAGATGATGTTGGCCGAGCCTTCGGACGCGTCGGGAACGCCATCCCTGTCCTCATCGGCATCGTTGGGGTTGGCATCCCTTGGCGCCGCGTCGAACAGGATGCCGCCGCCGACATTGCCGGCGATCCGCACCGCGCCGCCGCCCTGCAGCAGATCGTCGGCATCGAGCCTGCTCGGGTCGGCGGGCGGGGTGGGGAAACGATAGCCGGTTGCGGTGATCGCACCCTGGAAGCTCAGCGCGCCGCCGACATCGCCCGCGAGGTCGACGCCGACCGCATTGGCACCCTGCGCATTGATCGTGCCGGTGAAGCGCACGTCGCCGCTCACCTCGCCGGCACGGACGCCGGCGCTGTCGTTGCCGACGACGGAGATGGTGCCGCTGTTGGTGAGGTTGCCCGTCAGCTTGCCGCCCAGCGCGATGCCGGCCGACTGGTTGCCCCTGATCGTGATCTCGCCGGCATTGACGATGTTGCCGCCATAAGCACCGGCAGTCCGGATGCCGGCACGGTTGCTGCCCTGCGCGAAGGGTCCGTCGGCGTCGCCGTCGCCGTCGCTGTCGGGCGCGCTGTAGGTTTCGTCGATGATGATCCTGCCGCCGGAGGCGTTGGTGATGCCACCCGATGCGCCGCTGGCCGCGCCGATGCCGGTGGCATCATTGGCGCCCGTGATCTGGATGGTGCCCTCGTTGGTCACCGCATGCGTCGAATCGGCGAGGACGGCGGTGCCGCTGGTCGGTCTCACCGAACCCTGGTTGCTGATGCGGATGCTGTCTGCCGCGCCGTTGTTGGCGGTCGCGGTGGAAATGGGCGTGGTGCGGGCGGTGCCGACGACGGTCTCGGCCTGGACCGCGGCGGGCACGACGGCCAGCGCCAACGGCGTCAGGCAGGTGCAGGCGAGCAGGTTGCGCATGAAGAATCCTGAAAAGTCGATCCGGTTGGGAGGGCGTCGCCGGCCGCGCGGCACCCCCTCGTGAGCGGTTGACGCCACCCCTCGCCGCGATCCGCACGTCGCTCGTCGAAATCCCGATCGGTCTGCTTGCCGTCCAGCCGCAGTCGGCGTATATAGTTTCACATGAAACCAATGGAGCAGGATGCCATGCCGGACGTGCGCGAAAACCCGATGGGGCTCGACGGATTCGAGTTCGTCGAGTTCACCGGTCCCGACCCGGAGGCGCTCGCCCGGCTGTTCGTGACGATGGGGTTCACCCATGTCGGCACGCATCGCTCCAAGGCGGTGCGCCGCTATGCGCAGGGGGACATCAACTTCATCCTCAACATGGAGCCGCTTGGTCAGGTCGCGGACTTCCGGGACGCGCACGGCCCTTCCGCGAATGCGATGGCGTTCCGCGTGCGCGATGCCGCGCAGGCGCTGAAGATCGCGGTCGAGCGCGGTGCGGTGGCGGTGGAGGGCAGGGTCGGCCCCGCCGAACTCAACATCCCGGCGATCGAGGGGATCGGCGGCGCCAATCTCTATCTGGTCGACCGGCGCGGTGCCGCGACGATCTACGACATCGATTTCGAGCCGGTGGCGGGTGCCGCACCGAACGACAACAGCGTCGGCCTGCATGCCCTCGACCATCTGACGCACAATCTGCGTCGCGGCCGGATGGATTATTGGGCGAATTATTATGAGCGGATCTTCAACTTCCGCGAGATCCGCCACTTCGATATCGAGGGCAAGGCGACCGGCCTCTTCTCCCGCGCGATGACCGCGCCCGACGACAAGATCCGCATCCCGCTCAACGAGAGCCAGGACGAGCACAGCCAGATCGAGGAGTTCATCAAGGATTATCGCGGCGAGGGCATCCAGCATCTCGCGCTGACCACCGACGATATCTTCGCGACCGTCGATGCGCTGAAGGCCAACGGCGTCCGTTTTCAGGACACGCCGGATACCTATTACGAGGCGATCGACAAGCGGGTGCCCGGCCACGGCCACTCGATCGGCGAAATGCGTGCGCGCAAGATCCTGATCGACGGCTCGCCCGAGACCGGCGAGGGGCTGCTGCTGCAGATCTTCACCGAAAACATGGTCGGGCCGATCTTCTTCGAGATCATCCAGCGCAAGGGCAATCAGGGCTTCGGCGAGGGCAATTTCAAGGCGCTGTTCGAGAGCATCGAACTCGACCAGATCCGCCGCGGAGTGATTCCCGCCTGACGTCCCTCTCCCCTTGTGGAAAGGGTTGCGCAGGCTTGGGCCCGCCCCTCGTCTGGCCCAAGCCGAGGGTGGGTGAAAGGTGAGCGGCGCAAGCGCGCCGCCCCTCCAGCGACCAGGAACAGAAATCCATGAGCTACATCCCGGGTTTCGCCAACCACATCGCCACCGAAGCCGTCGCCGGCGCCTTGCCCGAGGGGCGCAACTCCCCGCAGCGTCCGGCCTTCGGCCTCTATGCGGAGCAATTCTCCGGCACCGCCTTTACCGCGCCGCGCCACGAGAATCGGCGGAGCTGGCTCTACCGCATCCGCCCCTCCGCCGCCCACGGCCCCTACCGGCCTTACGGGGGCGCCGCCCTGTTCGCGCCAGGCACGGTCGACGAACCGCTGCCGCCGAACCGGCTGCGCTGGGACCCGCTGGCGATGCCCGCGGCGCCGACCGACCTGATCGACGGCATGGCGACGATGCTCGCCAATCGCGATCCTGCGGATCTTGAGGGCGTCGCGGTCCACATCTACCGCGCCAATGTCGATATGGAGCGGCGCTGCTTCGTCGATGCCGATGGCGAATTGCTGTTCATCCCCCAGCAGGGCCGGTTGACCCTGCTGACCGAGCTGGGGCGCATCGACATCGCCCCCGGCCAGGTCGCACTGGTGCCGCGCGGCGTCCGTTTCCGCGCGCTGCTGCCCGATGGCGCGGCGCGCGGCTATGTCGCCGAGAATCATGGCAGCCTGTTCCGCCTGCCCGAACTCGGCCCGATCGGCGCCAACGGCCTCGCCAACCCGCGCGATTTCGAAACGCCCGTCGCCTGGTTCGAGGATGAGGAGGGCGAATGGGAACTCGTCCAGAAATATCTCGGCGCGCTATGGACGGTGACGCTCGACCACAGCCCGCTCGACGTCGTCGCGTGGCACGGCAATCTGGCGCCGTGGCGCTATGACCTCGCCCGTTTCAATACGATCGGCACGATCAGCTTCGACCATCCCGATCCGTCGATCTTCACCATGCTCACCAGTCCCTCCGACGTGCCCGGCCGCGCCAATGCCGATTTCGTGCTGTTCCCGCAGCGCTGGATGGTCGCGGAAGACACGTTCCGCCCGCCCTGGTTCCACCGCAACGTGATGAGCGAGGCGATGGGGCTGATCCAGGGCGCCTATGACGCCAAGGCGGAAGGCTTCGCGCCCGGCGGGCTCAGCCTGCACAATCTGATGGCCGGGCACGGACCCGACCTGGCGAGCTGGGAAGGCGCCAGCACCGCCGACCTCGCGCCGCACCGGATCGACGGCACGATGGCGTTCATGGTCGAAAGCTGCTGGCCCTACCGCCCGACCCGCTTCGCGCTCGACTGCGCGGAGCGGCAGGCCGATTACGACGCGGCATGGGGTGGGTTTCCCAAGGCGCGCCTTCCCCGCTAGGCTCGCATTCCGAACAAGACGAGGAGAGAGACGGCATGAAGCTGGCAAGCCTGAAGGGCGGTCGCGACGGACGGCTGGTGGTGGTGTCGGACGATCTCGCCTGGTGCGCGGAGGCAGGCCATATCGCGCCGACCTTGCAGGCGGCGCTCGACGATTGGGAGCATGCCGAACCGCTGCTGGCCAACCTTGCCACCGACCTTCAGCATGAGGTCATCCCGATGATGCGCTTTCACGAGCGCAACGCGACGTCGCCGCTGCCGCGCGCCTATCAGTGGGCGGATGGCTCCGCCTATGTGAACCATGTCGCGCTGGTGCGGCAGGCGCGCGGCGCCGAGATGCCCGAAAGCTTCTGGACCGACCCGCTGATGTACCAGGGCGGCTCGGACGGCTTTCTCGCCCCGCGCGACCCGATCCCGCTGGCCGACGAGGCGTGGGGCTGCGATCTCGAGGCGGAGGTGGTGGTGGTGACGGGAGATGTGCCGCAGGGTGCGACCCGCGCAGAGGCGCTGGCGGCGATCCGGCTGGTCGGCCTCGCCAATGACGTGTCGCTGCGCAACCTGATCCCGGCCGAACTCGCCAAGGGGTTCGGCTTCGTCCAGTCCAAGCCCGCCTCCACCTTCTCGCCGGTGTTCGTCACCCCCGATTCGCTGGGCGATCGCTGGGCGGACGGCAAGCTGCACGGGCCCCTGATGGTCGATCTCAACGGCACCCCCTTCGGCCGCGCCGACGCCGGGATCGACATGACCTTCGATTTCGGCACCTTGATCGCGCACCTCGCCAAAACCCGCGCGATCGTCGCCGGCTCGATCATCGGGTCGGGCACCGTCTCCAACCGGGGCACCGATGGCGGGCCGGGCAAGCCGATCGCGGCGGGCGGCGTCGGCTATAGCTGCATCGCCGAGGTGCGGACGGTGGAGACGATCGAATCGGGGGCCGCGACCACCCCTTTCCTCAAGCATGGCGATACGGTGCGGATCTGGATGGAGGATGAGCGCCACCATCCGATCTTCGGGACGATCGAGCAGGTGGTGGAAGCGGCGTAACGGGTTCGGCAGCGGGATTGGAGAGCAAGGATCGGAGCGCGCCGCGGCTTGGTGCCTGTCACATCGGGGCAGGCGTTCAAGCAAGGATATCGAACGATGAAGGGCATCCAAAACAGCGACACCGCGGCCGATCCCCGCTGGGCGCGGATCGTCGCGCGCGACAAGGCCGCGGATGGCGAGTTCTGGTATTCGGTGGTGACGACCGGCGTCTATTGCCGCCCGTCCTGCCCGTCGCGCGGTGCGCGGCCCGAAAATGTACGGATTCATGGCAGCCTGGCGGCGGCACGTGCCAGCGGGGCACGGCCCTGCAAGCGCTGCAATCCCGAAGGCAGCTCCTTCGATGCCGAGATCGCGGCGATCGTCGAGCGCGCCTGCCGCACCATCGAGGCGGCGGAACGCGCGCCGACCCTGCAGCAGCTCGCCGACGCCGCCGAACTCAGCACCGGCTATTTCCATCGGCTGTTCCGCTCGGTCACCGGGCTGACCCCGAAGGCCTATGCCGCGGCGCATCGTGCGCGCCGCGTGCGCGACGGATTGAAGACCGCCGACAGCGTTACCGCGGCGATCTACGATGCCGGCTTCAGCTCCAACGGCCGCTTCTATGCCGAAAGCAATGCGATGCTCGGGATGACCCCGGGGCGCTATCGCGATGGCGGCGCGGGCGAGACGTTGCACTTCGCGGTGGGAGAGAGCGCGCTCGGCGCGATCCTCGTCGCCTCCAGCGCGCAGGGTGTGGCGGCGATCCTGCTGGGCGACGATCCCGACGCGCTGGTCCGGGATCTGCAGGATGCCTTCCCGCGCGCGCGGCTGGTCGGCGCCGATCCGGACTATGAGCGCACCGTCGCCGAGGTCGTCGGGTTTGTCGAATCGCCCGGCACCGGCCTCGATCTGCCGCTCGACGTGCGCGGCACCGCGTTCCAGCAGCGCGTTTGGCAGGCGCTGCGCGACGTGCCGGCGGGGCAGACCCTGTCCTACACCGAGGTCGCACGGCGGATCGGCGCGCCGCGCGCGACCCGTGCCGTCGCCGGTGCCTGCGCCGCCAACCGGCTCGCCGTCGCCATCCCCTGCCATCGCGTGGTGCGGGAGGATGGTTCGCTTTCCGGCTATCGCTGGGGCGTCGATCGCAAGCGGCTGCTATTGGAGCGGGAAGGCGCGCGCCCTGCGGCGGTCGCGGTCCGACGCGCGGGGATCCGATGATGATGAACGCGGATTCGCGCGTCGCCGGCCCAGACCTGGCCGGCTATGACCTGGCCGGCTATGACTGGGATCGCATCGCCGACGCGCTGGATGCAGAGGGCTGGGCGATGCTCCCCCGCCTGCTCGATGCAGACCAGGCCGATGCCGTCGCCGCGCTCTACGACCGGCCGGATGGCTTTCGCAGTCATGTCGTGATGGCGCGGCACGGCTTCGGCAAAGGCGAGTATCGCTATTTCGCCTATCCACTGCCCGATCCGGTCGCGGCGTTGCGCGCCGGCCTCTACCCCCGGCTCGCGCCGATCGCCAATGCCTGGCACGCGCGGATGGGCATGGCGACGCGCTTCCCGGCCGATCACGCGGCCTATCTCGACGCATGCCATGCCGCCGGGCAGCGCCGGCCGACGCCGCTGCTGCTGCGCTACGGGCCCGGCGACCATAACTGCCTGCATCAGGATCTGTATGGCGAGGCGGTGTTCCCGCTGCAGGCCGCGGTGCTGCTCTCGGCGCCGCGCGCGGAGTTCACCGGCGGCGACTTCGTCCTCACCGAACAGCGCCCGCGCATGCAGTCGCGCGTCGAGGTGGTGCCGCTGGAGAAGGGCGATGCGGTGATCTTCGCGGTCAACGCCCGGCCGCGCCGCGGCAGCCGTGGCGATTATCGCGTCGCGCTGCGCCACGGCGTCGGCACGGTGCGCTCCGGGCGGCGCCACACATTGGGGATCATCTTTCACGACGCGGCTTGATCCGGCGTGCTATCCGCGCCGGCGACGGGGCGGGCAGCGTGCAAGGAGATCGCGCAGTGAAGATCGGATTCGTCGGCCTCGGCCAGATGGGGGCTGCGATGGCGGCCAACCTGATGAAGGCCGGACATGAAGTGACGGTTTGGAATCGCTCCCCGGCGAAGGCCGATGCGCTCGTCGCCGCGGGCGCCACGCTGGCCGTGACTCCCGCAGCGGCGGCGCAAGGCGCAGTGGTGATGACCATGCTGGCCGACGATGCCGCGGTCGAGGCGGTGGTGTTCGGTGACGGCGGCATCCTCGGCGCGCCGGCGCTGCACGTCGGCCACAGCACGATCAGCGTCGCGCTGGCGGAGCGGCTCGCCGCCGCGCAGCCGGGCGCCTATGTCTCGGCGCCGGTGTTCGGCCGCCCGGTCGCGGCGGAGGCGGCGAAACTGTTCGTCGTCGCGGCGGGCGCCGATGCGTTGATCGATCGCTGCGCGCCGCTGTTCGCGGCGATCGGCCAGCGCTTCTTCCGCGTCGGCGATGCGCCGCAGGCGGCCAACCTCGTCAAGCTGTGCGGCAATTTCCTGATCATGTCGGTGGTCGAGGGGCTCGCGGAGGCGATGACCCTCGCGGAAAAGGGCGGCGTCGGCCGCGAAGCGTTGCTCGAGGTGCTGATGTCGACGATCTTCGGCGCCCCCGTCTACCAGATCTACGGCGATATCCTCGTCAACGACCGCTTCGAGCCGGCCGGCTTCCCGGCACCGCTCGGGCTCAAGGATATGGGGCTGGTGGCGGCTGCAGCGCATGGCGCGCAGGTGCCGATGCCGGTGCTTGGCATCGTGCGCGATCATCTGCTGTCGGTGATCGCCGATGGCGGCACCGAGCGCGACTGGTCGAGCATCGCCGCGATCGTGCGCCGCAACGCGGGGATGGGCTGATGGCGGCGCGATTGCGGTGGTAGCCGGAGCGGGCTTTGCCCCGCCCGCCGCGCGCATTATGCCGATGGCATGAGCGAGCATGTCGATGTGATCGTGGTCGGCGCCGGGCTTTCGGGCATCGGCGTCGGCTGCCATCTCAAGATGCTCTGCCCCGATCACGGTTTCCTGATCCTCGAGGCGCGCGACCGGATCGGCGGCACCTGGGATCTGTTCCGCTACCCCGGCATCCGATCGGATTCGGACATGTTCACGCTCGGCTATGGCTTCCGGCCGTGGACGCGCGAGGATGCGATCGCGCCGGGCGGGACGATCCTCGCCTATCTCGAGGAAACCGCCAGCGAACGCGGTGTCGATGCGCATATCCGCTATCGCCACCGCGTCGTATCCGCCGACTGGTCGAGCGCGGAGGCGCGCTGGACGGTGCTGGTCGATCGCGACGGCGAAACGATCCGCTTCACCTGCAACTTCCTGTCGATGTGCGCGGGCTATTACGACTATGCGCGCGGCCATGCGCCGGCGTTCGAGGGCATGGAGCGCTTCGCCGGCCGGATCGTCCATCCGCAGTTCTGGACCGACGATATCGACTATGCCGGCAAGCGCGTCGCGGTGATCGGCAGCGGTGCCACCGCGGTGACGCTGGTGCCCGAAATGGCGAAGCAGGCCGCGCATGTGACGATGGTGCAGCGCTCCCCCACCTATGTCGCCGCGCTGCCCAGCCGCGATCCGTGGCAGGGCTGGGCGCGGCGCCTGCTGCCCGCCGGCCTCGCCTTCCGGCTGATCCGCTGGCGCAACCTGCTGATGCGCCTCTATGTCGTCCGGCTTTCCAGGTTGCACCCTGAGAAAGTGAAGACGCATCTTGTCGAGATGGCGCACAAGGCCTTGGGGGCGGACTATGACGTCGCGACCCATTTCACCCCGAATTACGATCCTTGGACGCAGCGCCTGTGCCTCGCGCCCGATGGCGATCTGTTCGCCGCGATCCGCAGCGGCAGCGCCTCGGTGGTCACCGACCGGATCGAGCGGTTCGACGAGCGCGGCCTGGTGCTCGCCTCGGGCGGTCGCGTGGATGCCGATCTGGTGGTGACCGCGACCGGGCTCGAGATCCGGCTGCTCGGCGGCGCCGCGATCGCCATCGACGGCAAGAGCTTCGATCCCGCGGGGGCCATCGCCTACAAGGGGATGATGTTCGCCGGGGTTCCCAACCTGGCGATCGTCTTCGGCTATGCCAGCAACTCCTGGACGCTGAAGGCGGATCTGTCCGCCGCCTATATCTGCCGGTTGCTCCGCACGATGCGCCGCCGCCGGCTGCGGCAGGCGACGCCGCGCATGCCCGGGGATGTCTCGAGCGAGCCCTTCCTGCCGCTCAGTTCGGGCTATGTGCAGCGCGCGGCAGACCGGATGCCGGCGCAAGGGTCGCGGCGGCCGTGGAAGGTCCACCAGAATTATCTGCGCGATCTGCTGACGATGCGCTTCGGATCGGTCGACGAGGCGATGGATTTCTCCAATTCCGAACCCCCAAGGGCACTTGCGCCCGCGGCGTGAGTTGGGGATCGGACAGCGGGCACAGCGAGACGAGGCAAGCCATGAACGACACCATCCGCCGGTTCGGCCATCCCGAAACGCTGGTCGCCGAAACCGACCATTGGGTGATCCTGCTGCGGCCCGACCAGCCGACGCTCGGCAGCCTCGTGCTCGCCGCCAAATCGGATGCGGAAGCTTTTTCGGACCTGCCGGATGCGGCCTTCGCCGACCTCGCGGTGGCGACGCGGGGGATCGAAGCGATGCTCCGCGCCGCGGTGGGCTATGCCAAGATCAACTATCTGATGCTGATGATGGTCGACCGCCACGTCCATTATCATGTGATCCCGCGGTACGAGGGCGAACGCGCGGCGGCGGGCATCGCCGTGCCCGATCGGGGCTGGCCGAAGGCGCCCGCGCTGGGCGAGGCGGTGTCGCTCGACCCCGCCGGCATCGCGGCGCTGGTCGGGCTGCTGAAGGGGCACTGGCCAGCCAAAGGCTGATCCGGCGAGGGCGCCCCTCGGGTGCGCCCGTGATGCAAGCGCACCACAGTCGTAACGGCAATTGCCGCCGATCGGCTTCTGGCGCTGCAATCACCGGTTGCAAACACTTGGCCCCAAGCCCCAGATTGGGGGCGTGCTGAGACAGTATGAACTTGTGGAACGGGTCAAGGCCTATGATCCCGACGCCGACGAGGCGTTGATCAATCGCGCCTATGTGTTCTCGATGCAGAAACATGGCACGCAGAAGCGCGCCTCGGGCGATCCCTATTACAGCCACCCGATCGAGGTGGCGGGCATCCTCACCGACCTCCATCTCGACGACGAGACGATCGCCACCGCGATCCTCCACGACACGATCGAGGACACGCTGACCACGCAGGAGGAGATCGAGGCGAAGTTCGGCGCCAATGTCGCGCGGATGGTGGATGGCGTCACCAAGCTCTCCAAGATCGAGGCGCAGACCGAGAGCGAGCGCGCCGCGGAGAATCTGCGCAAGTTCCTGCTGGCGATGTCGGGTGACATCCGCGTGCTGCTGGTGAAGCTTGCGGACCGGCTGCACAACATGCGCACCCTCCATTTCATCTCCAACGAGGCGAAGCGCCGGCGCATCGCCAAGGAGACGATGGACATCTATGCGCCGCTCGCCGAGCGGATCGGCATGTATGAGTTTATGAAGGAGATGCAGACGCTCTCCTTCCAGCATCTCGAACCCGAAGCCTATGAATCGATCTCGAAGCGGCTGGAGCAACTCCAGGCGGGCGGCGGCGATCGCATCGCGCGGATCGGATCGGGGCTGAAGCTGCTGCTTTCCCGCGCCGGGCTCGATGTCGATGTCACGGGCCGCGAGAAGCACCCCTATTCGATCTGGAAGAAGATGGCGGAACGCCACATCAGCTTCGAACAGCTTTCGGACGTGATGGCGTTTCGGGTGATCGTGCCGACGGTGGAGGATTGCTACCGCGCGCTCGGCGTGATCCACCGGCGCTGGCCGATGGTGCCCGGCCGCTTCAAGGATTACATCTCGACGCCCAAGCGCAACGGCTACAAGTCGCTGCACACCAGCGTGATCCATAATGAGAATATGCGGATCGAGATCCAGATCCGAACGCAGGAGATGCACGCGCAGGCCGAGTTCGGGCTGGCGGCGCATTGGGCCTACAAGCAGGGCGCCGCGACCGCGACGCCGGATACGCAGGCCGGCTGGATCCGTGACCTCGTCGAAATCCTCGACAATGCCGACAGCCCGGAAGAGCTGCTCGAGCACACCCGCATGGCGATGTACCAGGATCGGATCTTCGCCTTCACCCCCAAGGGGGAACTCTACCAGCTCCCCAAGGGCGCGACGACGGTCGACTTCGCCTATGCCGTCCACACCAACCTCGGCAACCAGGCGGTGGGCGCCAAGGTCAATGGCCGGGTGGTGCCGCTGCGCACGGTGATCGACAATGGCGATCAGGTGGAGATCCTGAAGTCCAAGGCGCAGGAGCCAGAGCCCGGCTGGCTGAACTTCGTCATCACCGGCAAGGCGCGCGCGGCGATCCGTCGCTATGTGCGCCAGAAGGAGCGCGGCGAGACGATCGCGCTCGGGCGCAAATTCTATGACGAACTGGTCAAGCGCCTCCCCGCGCAATTGGGGCAGGATGCGATGACGCAGGCACTGAAACGCCTCAAGCTGCCCGACGAGGCGGCGATGATGGAGGCGGTCGGCCGCCAGTCGTTCAGCGACGCGCAGGTGCTGGAGGCGCTGATGCCGGGATCGACCGGCAGCGACCTCGACAACCCCGCGCCGCCGCCGCAGCGCGAGGCGATCTCGATCAAGGGGCTGACGCCGGGGGTGGCCTTCGCCCTCGCCGAATGCTGCCACCCGGTTCCGGGCGACCGCATCGTCGGGCTGCGTCGTCCCAACGAGCCGGTGCTCGTCCACGCGATCGATTGCCCGCGGCTTTCGGACGGCACCGATGCGGACTGGGTGGATCTGGCCTGGGGCAGCAAGACCGAGGGCGGCACCGCGCGGCTGTCGGTGATCGTCAAGAACGAGCCCGGCTCGCTCGCGGTGATGGCTGGCATCCTCGGCGCGCACAAGGCCAACATTCTCAACATCCAGCTCACCCACCGCGACACCGCGTTCCACACCAACCAGGTGGATATCGAGGTTCATGACGTGCAGCATCTGATGCGCATCCTCGCGGCGCTGCGCGCGGCGGATGTGATCAGCTCGGCGGAGCGGGTGTAGGGCGGACGTCCGCCGCCTGCTCAGCCCTCGCGGAAGACGGCTTCGATATTGTTGCCATCGGGATCGAGCACGAACGCCGCATAATATGCTGCAGGATAGCCGCCCTCACGCAGGCCCGGCCGCCCGTTGTCGATGCCCCCGGCGGCGATCGCGGCACGGTGGAAGGCGTCGACCTCGGCGTGGCTGATCGCGCGGAATGCGGTGTGCTGCCGCACGCCGTGCGGATGGAAGATGTCGATCCAGAACACCGGATAGGTGCTGCCATAGCCGACACCGCCGATCGCGGCGTCGACGTCCGTTGCGGGCGCCCGCTCGGGCGTGATGCGCATCAGCGGACGCATGCCCAGGGTGGCGAGCGCGGCATCGTAGAACCTGATCGACCGATCGATGTCGGCCACGCCGATGCCGCTATGATCGATATGCCAATTGTCGCTGGCCATGGCTCAGCCCGGCAGCCTGAACAGGTCCGCCACGATCGTGCGGTGCTCGGGATCCACGCGATCCGCGCCGGGACTGTCGTTGAGCACGAGGATGTGGCGCAGGCCGTTCGTGTCCGCATCCCACAGCGCGAGGCCTTCGGGATGGTCGGTGCCGCGGCCGAAGGGCAGCTCGACGATGCGCTCCGGCCGGTGCAGCCGCACCTTGTGCGCATCGCGCGGCGGATCCTTGGCCCAATCCTTCCAGCGATAGAGCGCGCAGGGGCCGCTGAGCCCGGTGGTGGGGCCGGCGAGGATCAGCAGATCGTCGTCGCAGCGCTTGAGGTCCCGGATGCCGAGGCCTTCCATCGCCAGCAGCCGGTTGAACGGCGTACCCACGATCGCCAGCCGGCCCGAGGGCTTCACCGTGAAGCGGAACTCGACGAGCAGCGCATGGGTGGCGATCACCGGCCCGCGCATGCCGATGGCGATGCGATCGCCGCACACCGCGATACCCTCCACATCGACGCCGCCTTCCTTGGCGGGCACCCTTGTGAAAGGTGCGATCAGCGGATCCTTGCGAAGCGCCTTCGCCAGCGCATTGCCATGCTTGGTCTGGCGCAGCATGCCCGCGCGGCGATCACCGTCGCGCGCCACCGGGACATGGCCGTCGCCGCGCTCCACCATCGGCACGCGCGCGAGCAGGCAGCGCGGCCGCGTGTCCTTGAGGTCGGCAAGCCGGTCGAGGTCGATGCAGGCATCCGCCTCCTTCTCGGGCTTGCGCCGCGTGCGGGCATGGCTGCCGACCAGCCACAGCCAGCCGTCGTCGACCGCGAGCCCTTCGAGATCGGCTTCCTCCTCCTTCCATTCGAGGGGGAGCAAGGTGTCGAGGTGGCAGGATCCGTCTTCCTGCCAGAGACCATCGCGCAGCAGGAAGCGGTTGAGGATCGCATCCTCGTCCGACGCGACGAACATGGTGTCGCCGACGCGGGTGCCGGCGGAGACGTTGGTCAATATGTCGTGATGCTGGTCGCCGAAGCGCAGTTCGATGCGCGCGACGGGCTTGTCGGGTTTGGGCCATCCGCGCGTCGCCATCCGATCCTCCACTGATTGTCTTCGAAGGCTCGCGTGCGCAGCGATGGATTGCAAGCGCCAAGGCGAATCGGGTTGACAGGCGAACGTGCAGGGAGGATTTTAAGAACGTAATAGGAACATAAAGTGAGTGAGTCGTCTTCCGCACCTTTGCAGCCTCGAGGCCCGAATCGCCCGTCTCGCCGCGCCCCCGCAGCAACGGGGCGCTGCCGGAGTCTTTGCGACCGGCCATGCGGCGCTCGATCGGAGCCTGGGTGGCGGCCTCGCGCAAGGGGCCGTGCATGAGCTGTTCGCGGGCAGTGCGGAGGATGCCGGCAGCGCTGCGGGCTTCGCACTGGCGCTGGCGTGGCAGGCGCATCGCGACCGGCGGCTGATGTGGCTGCGCAGCGATGCCGCCGAACGGCGGACAGGGCAGGTCTATGCGCCGGGGCTGATGGAACTGGGGCTCGATCCCGCCCGATTGATCCTCGGCCGCATGCCCGACGAGGTGGCGCTGCTGCGCGCTGCGACCGACGCGTTGCGTTGCGCTGCGCTGGGCGCGGTGGTGATCGAATGTCCGGGCAGGATGCGCGCGCTGGATCTCACCGCGAGCCGGCGCCTGGCGTTGGCCGCGCGGGGGAGCGGGGTGACGGCGCTGCTGCTGCGCAGCGATGCGGATCCGGTGCCGAGCGCTGCGGAAACACGCTGGGCGGTCTCCGCCGCGGCTTCCGCGGCGCTGGAGGCGCAGGCGCCCGGGGCGCCGCGCTTCGCGGTCGAATTGTTGCGTCGCCGGTCCGGGCCGGCCGGCATCCGGTGGTGCATGGAGTGGGATCGTAATGCCTGTGTCTTCCGCGAAGCGGCTGCAGCCGAGGCGTTGCCTGGCGCTGTGGTTTCCCTTCCTGAGCGCCGACCGGCTCAGCCTGTGTCGGCCTGAGCAGCGCGCCGGGACGCTCGGCCTGCCCTTCGCCTTCGTCGAGAAGGTGAAGGGGGGCTTGCGGCTTGCGGCGCTCGACGCGCAGGCGCTGTCGCTCGGGCTCGGTCCAGGCATGACCCTGGCGGATGCGCGTGCGCGCGTGCCTGAACTGGCTGCCTTCGATCATGATCCGCATGCCGATCAGGACTGGCTGGAGCGGCTGGCCGATGGCTGCCTGCGCTACACGCCGCTGGTCGCGCTCGACGAGCATGACGGGCTGACGCTCGACGTCACCGGCTGCGCGCATCTGTTCGGTGGAGAAGCGGCGCTGGCCGAGGATATCGTCCGGCGGCTCGATCGCAGCGGCATCGTCGTGCGCCATGGCTATGCCGCCTCGCCCGATGCCGCGCAGGCGCTGGCGCGCTGGCAGACCCGCGCTGCGCCGGACGAGGCGGAGGCGGTGCGCGCGCTGCCCGTGGCGGCGCTACGCATCGACGAAGACAGCATCACGGCGCTCAAGCGCGCCGGCCTCAAGACGGTGGGCGAAGTGCTGCGCCGGCCGATGGCGACGATCGCCGCGCGCTTCGGCGCCGATGCGGTTGATGCGCTGCGCCGGTTGAGCGGCGAATCGCAAAGCCCGCTCAAGCCCCGCCGTGCGATGCCCGCGCTCGGCTTCGAGAAGCGTTTCGCCGAGCCGCTGGGGAGCACTGCCCATGCGCTCGCGGTGCTGCGCGCGCTCGCCGGCGATGCCGCGCAGGCGCTGGAGGAACGGCGCGAGGGCGGCCGCGGCTTCGTCGCCACCTTCTTCCGTTCGGACGGACTGACCCGCTCGCTGTTCGTGCAGAGTGGGCTGCCGACGCGCGATCCGGCGGCGATCATGCGGCTGTTCAACGAGCGCGTCGATTCGCTGAGCGATCCGATCGATCCCGGCTTCGGCTTCGACATGATCGCTTTCGCGGTGCCCGAGGTCGAACCGCTCGCCTCGGGCCAGCTCAAGCTCGAAGGCGGGGAGAGCGCGTCGGCGGAGGTGGATGCGCTGGTCGATCGGCTGACCGTGCGCCATGGCCGCGCCCGCCTCGTCCGGCTGGTGCCCGCCGACACGCATATCCCCGAACAGGCCCAGCTGCCGCTGCCCGCTGCCGAGGCCGACACGCCGGCCTCGTGGCCGCAGGGCGAAGCGGATGAGCCGCCGTTGCGCCCGATCCATCTGTTCGATCCGCCGCAGCGGATCGAGGCGGTGCTCTCCGAAGTGCCCGATGGTCCGCCGATGCGTTTCCGCTGGCGTCGCGCGCTGCACGAGATCCGCCGCTTCGAGGGGCCGGAACGGATCGCCTCCGAATGGTGGCGCCGCAAGGATGGGCATGAGCCGGGCAAGGGCGGGCTGACCCGCGATTATTACCGCGTCGAGGATGCGCGCGGCCGGCGGCTCTGGGTGTTCCGCCACGGGCTGGTCGGCAGCGAGCGCGACAATCCGGACTGGTACGTCCACGGCCTGTTCGCATGACCGCCGCCGCCTATGCCGAACTGGCGGCGGCCTCGCACTTTTCCTTCCTGCGTGGTGCCTCCCACCCATCCGACATGGTGGCGCAGGCGATCGCGCTCGGGCTGGCGGGCATCGGCATCGCCGATCGCAATACCGTGGCGGGTGTCGTCCGCGCGCATGTCGCGCTGGACCGGCCCCGCCAACAGGCGCGCGATGCCTATAGCGCGATGAAGAAGGACAAGGGGCTGGACCCGGCGCTGACGGATGCGGAGCGCGAGACCGTAGACGGTCCCTTCCGGCTGGTGGTCGGCGCGCGGCTGGTCTTCGTGGATGGCACGCCGGACATCATCGCCTATCCGCGCAATCGCCATGGCTGGGGCCGGCTCACCCGTTTGCTCACCACCGGCAACCTCCGCGCGGAGAAGGGAGACTGCATCCTCGAGTTCGCCGATCTGCTGGCCTATCTGCAGGATCTGCTGCTGATCGTGCTGCCGGCCTCCACCGCCGAGCCGCAGCGCCCGCGCCGCAACATGGTGGACTATGACGGGATCGCGCCGGCAGCCCCCGATGCCGAAAAGCGGCTGGTGCTGGTGCCGCCCACCGTGCCGCCCTCGCTCGAAGGCATATTGCACCGCCTCGTGCGCGAGGCACCGGGGCGGGTGTGGCTGGGCGTGACGATGCTGCGCCAGGGCGACGATCGCCGCCGGCTCGCGCGGTTGATGCGGATCGGCGCTGCCGCGGGCGTGCCGCTGATCGCGCTCAACGAAGCCTTTTTTGCCGGGCCCAACCAGCGCCCCCTGCACGATGTGCTGTGCTGCGTCCGCGTGGGCACGACGATCGTCGACGCCGGCCGCCGGCTCGATGCCAATGCCGAGCGGCATCTGAAGCCGCCGGGCGAGATGCTGCGGCTGTTCGCCGATTGCCGGCAGGCGGTGACGGAGACGATCGACTTCCTCGCCCGGATCGCGTTCAGCCTAGACCAGCTCTCCTACGAATATCCGCACGAGCCGGTGCCGGCGCGTTACACGCCGGTCGGCTGGCTCGCGCGGCTGACGGTGAAGGAGGCGCGCAAGCGCTATGGCAGCCGCACCATCCCCGAAAAAGTGCGGCGCAACCTGCTGGAGGAATTGGCCTTCATCCGCGAGCACAACTTTGCCTTTTATTTCCTGACGGTGCACGACATCGTCGCCTTTGCGCGGGCGCAGGAGCCGCCGATCCTGTGCCAGGGACGCGGCTCGGCCGCCAATTCCACCGTCTGCTTCCTGCTCGGCGTCACCTCGGTCGATCCGCTGTACAATGACCTGCTGTTCTCGCGCTTCATCTCCGCGGATCGCGGCGAGCCGCCCGACATCGATGTCGATTTCGAGCATGAACGGCGCGAGGAGGTGATGCAGTACATCTACCGGCGCTATGGCCGCCATCGCGCCGCGATCGCCTCCACCGTCATCCACTATCGCCCGCGTAGCGCGGTGCGCGATGTCGGCAAGGCGCTCGGCCTGTCGGAGGATGTGATCACCCGGCTTTCGGGCACGGTGTGGGGCAGTTTTTCGAGCGAGCTCGAGGAAAAGCGCGTGTCCGAGGCCGGGTTCGCGCTCGACAATCCCGAGATCGCCCGGGTGCAGGCGATCGTCGGCCAGCTTCTCGCGACACCCTTTCCGCGCCACCTCTCGCAGCATGTCGGCGGCTTCGTGCTGACGCAGGACCGGCTCGACGAGACGGTGCCGCTGCACAATGCGGCGATGGACGCCCGCAGCTTCATCGAATGGGACAAGGACGATATCGACGACCTCAAGCTGATGAAGGTCGATGTGCTCGCGCTCGGCATGCTCACCTGCATCCGCAAGGCGTTCGACCTGATGCGCGACCATGGCCTCGGCGAGCATACGCTGGAGGTCGATCTGATGGCCGAGGACGACAATGTCTACGCCATGCTTCGGAAGGGCGACAGCATCGGCGTGTTCCAGGTCGAGAGCCGCGCGCAGATCAATATGTTGCCACGGCTGCGGCCGAAGGAATTATACGATCTCGTCATCCAGGTCGCCATCGTTCGCCCCGGCCCGATCCAGGGTGACATGGTGCATCCCTATCTGCGGCGCCGGAACGGGCAGGAGGATCATAGGCTGCCGTCGCCGGGGCCGGGCTACAACCAGAACGAACTGAAGGAGATACTGGGGAAGACGCTGGGCGTGCCGCTGTTCCAGGAACAGGCGATGAACCTCGCGATCACCGCCGCCGAGTTCACCCCTGCCGAGGCCAACCAGCTCCGCCGCGCAATGGCCACCTTCCGCAATCTCGGCAATATGAACGACTTCCGCGAGAAGCTGGTCGGCGGCATGGTTCGCCGCGGGTATGAGCGCGACTTCGCCGAGCGCTGCTATCGCCAGATCGAGGGGTTCGGCAGCTATGGCTTTCCCGAGAGCCATGCGCTGTCCTTCGCGCGGCTGGTCTATGTCTCCTCATGGATCAAGCATTATCACCCGGCGGTGTTCGCCTGCGCGCTGCTCAATTCGCAGCCGATGGGCTTCTACGCACCGGCGCAGCTCGTTCGCGATGCGCGCGAGCATGATGTCGAGGTGCGGCCGATCGACGTGTCTTACAGCGTCTGGGACAACAGCCTCGAACGGCGCGACGATGGCAGCCTCGCGCTGCGCCTCGGCTTTCGTCAGGTCGATGGCTTTCGCGAGGACTGGGCGAATCGCATCGCCGATGCGCGCGCCGTCGACGCCTTCGTCTCGATCGAGGATGTGGCACGCCGTGCCGGGCTGCCGGAACGCGGGCTGCGGCTGATCGCGGATGCCGATGCCTGCCGCTCGCTGGGGGCGGACCGGCGCGCAGCGCTGTGGGAGGCGCGGCGCACGCCTGCGGCGCAACTGCCCCTGTTCGCCGCCGCCGATGCGCATGAACTCGGCACCGAGCCCGACGCGCAACTGCCGGAGATGCCGCTCGGCGAACAGGTCGCCGCCGACTATCAGATGACGCGGCTGTCGCTGAAGGCGCACCCGATGCACTTCCTGCGCGATCTGTTCCGCGGCGAGGGCGTGCTGTCGTGCCAGCAGACGTCGAACGCCAGGGACGGCCGCCGCGTCCGCACCGCCGGCATCGTCCTCGTCCGCCAGCGGCCGGGGGAGGGCAATGCGATCTTCGTGACTCTGGAGGATGAGACCGGCATCACCAACGCGCTGATCTGGGCGCGGCTGTTCGAGCGCTATCGCCGCCCGATCATGGCCTCACGCCTGATGCTGATCGAGGGTCAGGTTCAGCGCAGCACCGAGGGGGTGGTCCACCTGATGGCGACCCGCATCGCCGATCGCACCGCGGAACTCGATCGCCTGTCCGAAACCGAGGATCTGCGCCCCCAGCTGCTGCGCGCCGACGAGGTGCTGCACCCGCAACCTCCCCGCGCGCCGATGCACCGGCATCCGCGCAACGTGCGGCTGCTGCCGAAGTCGCGGGACTTTCATTGAATGCATGCGCCGAGCCAACCTCTCAACGCCACTCCAGAACCGGCCAGCCCTTCTGCTTCGCCAGTTTCCGCAGCTTGCGCGACGGGTTCACCGCGAACTGCTCGTCCGCCCATTCGAAGGTCGGCCGGTCGGAGGCGTGGTCGGAGAAGAAGCGGACGTGCAGGTCGGAGCGGCGCAGGCCCAGCGTCTCGACATATGTCTCCAGCATCTCGCGCTTGGCCGGGCCGTAGCAATTATCGCCCGCGATCTCGGGCAGCAGCCGGTCACCGTCCCAGGTCGAGCCCGTCGCGATGATGTCGTCGACGCCGAGCACCGCACCCAGCGCCTCCGCATAATAGCGGTTGGCAGCGGTCGCGAGGACGATGCGGCGGCCGGCCGCGCGCTCCTCGGCGATGCGCGCACGGCCCGCCGCGAGCAGGCCGTTGCCGTCGAGCTTCGCGGCGAAGCTCTGCGCCAGCCGGTCGACGTCGGCTCGCGAAACCGCACCTCCGAGCAGCATGCGGTGCTGGAATTCCTTGGTCCGCCGGCGCGAGACGAGTTTCAGCGCATGGCCGATCATCACCGCCGCCACCACCGGCGCGGTCAGCAGCCGCCAGGGCGCCAGTCCCTGTGCGAAATGGATCAGCAGCGGCGTGTAGGTGGGGTGGCGCGTCAGCGTCTTGTCGAGGTCGAACACCGAGATGCCGGCCAGCTTCGCCTGCGCCGCCGCGACCGATGCCGGCGCATCGCCGCCCTGGCGTGTCGCCAATATGCCCTCCACCTGCCGATGGTCGCTGAGCTTGTCGACGTCGATCGCTGCCTCGGGCTGGGGCAGCGGCACCAGTCGCGCCGTCATTCCCATATTGCGCCCGACGCGCGCGATCGCATCTGCCAGCCCGATCGTGCGCGTGATCGCGCGCAGCGCCAGCACCGGCCCGAAATGCAGGAACAGCTTCACCGCCTGCTTGCGGTCCGCCTCCGCGCTGCGCCAGAGCGCGAGCGCGGGGCGGACGCGATCGCTGCCCAGCGCGAACAGGTTGGCGCCGGACCAGGCGCCATCGCCGAAACGCAGCCAGGTGCGCTTCGAATCGGGATAGGCAGCAAGCAATGTGCGGCTTTCGACCATGCCGACGGCAAGGTCGGCGCCCGCCACGCCCGCAATGAAACCCTCGACGATCGCGGGGGTCAGCAGCGGATGGTCGGCAGTGGTGACAAGGATCGGGAAGGGGGCGACGTCGCTGCCCGCGACCGCGTCGATGCTCGCCGAGATGCCGGCGCCGCCCTCGGCCATCCGCACGCGCGGATTGGCGCGAAGCGCCAGAAAGTCTTCCGAGCGCAGCCCCTCGGGATCCTGCGTCAGCACCACGACGTCGCCGATCGAGGGGCAGGCGAGCAAGGTCTCGACGACATAGGCGATCATCGGCCGCCCGAGCACGGGCACTTCCGCCTTTGCGACGCCGCCAAAGGCGCGCGCCAGCGGGTCGATGCCGGGGCGCTGCCCCGCGAGCAGGATCGCCGTCCAGGTCATCGGCATCGTCTCACCGCGTTGTCGCCATTCCTCATGCGAAGGGCCGCTATTGCGGCATTGCGGCAGGTATGTGGCCTTGCGCCATGCAGGTTCAACCCGATGCTCCTTCTGTCGCTAGACGATTGCAGGCAATGCAGGCCATGAATATGACGCCGCGATGACGCGGAACCATAGGCGCAACAGCCGCGGGAGCTTGCCCGCATGACGAACGAATCGCCGACGGTCACCCCCGTCGGCAGCAACCAGACCCCGATCTGGGGGATGACCGTGCCCGAGCGCACGCGGCGTATTGCCGCGATGCACAAATTGTCGTTCGCGGACGAGGTGCCCGCCTGCGGTACGGCGCTGCTCGTCAACGCGGCGCATGTGTTCGATCCCGCGTGGTTGAAGATCATGGCGAAGCGCCCGGGCGAGGCGCTGACGTTGGGCGGCGTGCCAGTGATCGCGTATTGCCGCGATGCTGCGCAATGCGCGCTGGCGATGGCAGCGATGCAGGCGGAAACGGCGTTGGCGCCCGAAGCCGGCTTTATCATCACCGCGCATGAGGATGCGGCGGGGATGGTCAATGAGGAACTGCGCAAGCGCGAGCAGCCCTTCGCATTGCGGCTGACGCAGGAGACGCTCGGCGCGGCCGAGCGGGCGAGCTATTTCGGCGCCTACAAGGGCGTCACCGATCTGCTGACCAAATATCTGTGGCCCGAATGGGCGCTGGTGCTGACGCGGATCTGCGCGAAGCTGGGCATCACGCCCAATATGGTGACAATCACGGGCATGACGTTGTGCGTCGTTGCGACGATCCTGTTCTGGTATGGCCACTATTGGGCGGGCATGGCCGCCGGGCTGGTGTTCATGGTGCTGGATACGGTGGACGGCAAGCTGGCGCGCTGCACCATCACCGCCTCGCCCTGGGGCCATATCCTCGATCATGGCGTCGATCTGATCCATCCGCCCTTCTGGTGGTATGCATGGGGTGTCGGCCTCGCCGCCTATGGCCGGCCGCTTTCGGATGCGACCTTCGCCTGGGTGATGATCGTGATCATGGCCGGCTATGTCGTGCAGCGGCTGATCGAGGGTGCCTTCATCAAATGGTTCGGCGGCATCCACATCCATGTGTGGAAGAAGATCGACAGCGATTTCCGGCTGATCACCGCGCGCCGCAACCCCAATATGGTGATCCTGTTCTTCGCGACGCTGGCGGGCCGCCCCGATACCGGGCTGGTGCTGGTGGCGTGGTGGACGGGCCTCTCCTGCCTGTTCCACCTCGTCCGGCTCGCGCAGGCAGCCGCCGACAGCGCACGCGGCGTCGCGGTGCGGTCCTGGCTCGGCTGATCCGGGGTTGCCATCATTTCGCCATCTGAACGGGGCTAGGGCAGGCATGTCTCAGACTGGAATGGGCAGATCATGACCATCGAACGCGCCGTCATCCTCAGCGCCGGCAAGGGCTCGCGCCTCTATCCGCACACGGAAGAGCGGCCGAAATGCCTGCTCGACCTGTCCGGGCGCACCCTGCTCGAATGGCAGCTCGACGCGTTGGCGGAAAATGGCGTGCGCGACGTGGCGGTGGTGACCGGCTTCGGTCACGATCATGTCGCCGAGGTGATCGCCCGCCGCGGCACCGCCAAGGGCGGGATCGAACTGATCTTCAACCCCTTCTATCAGGTCGCCGACAACACCGGTTCGGTCTGGCTGGCGCGCGGCCGCTGGGATCGGGATACGCTGCTGCTCAATGGCGATACGCTGGTCTCGCCCGAACTGATCGCGGCGGTGCTGGCCAATGACGTGCCGATCTCGGTCACCGTCGACCGCAAGGACGCGTATGACGCGGACGACATGAAGGTGCTGCGAGAGGATGGGCGGCTGTTGCGCATCGGCAAGGCGCTCACCGAATGCAACGCGGAGTCGATCGGCCTGCTCGCCTTCCGCGGCGCGGGCCGCGCCGCGTTCGTCGAGGCGGTGGAGCGGGTGATGGCTTCCCCCGATGGCGTGCGCGTCTGGTATCTGAGCGTGATCGATGCGCTCGCCGCCGGCACCGTCATCGGCACCACCGACATTCACGGGCATCGCTGGCAGGAAGTCGATTATCCCGCCGATCTCGATGCCGCGCGCGCGCTGACCGCGGCGTGGACGGTGGAGGATTGGGCGCGGCGCTGATCCGCGACGACGCCTATACGCTTGCGAAACGCGGCGAGACCAAACCGATTTGGATACAAGGGAGGCAATCGGGCCACACCTCGCCCGGGATCGACGCTGCATCCGCCGATTCGCTTTGTCGCAAGTTGTCGCACGCGGCGGGGGGCGATAAGGCCGGGGCATGGGCAAGCTGAACGAGCCGCTCGCGGCGCTCCTCAAGAATTGCAGCCTTCCTCTGGCGTTGGAGGCGATGGGGGAACGCTGGTCGTTCATGATCCTGCGGGCCTCGTTCAACGGCCTCAAGCATTTCGAGGAGTTCCAGCAGACGCTGGGCATCGCCCGCAACATCCTCGCCAACCGGCTCGGGCGCCTGGTCGATCATGGCATCCTCGTGCGCGTGCCGATGGAGCAGGATCGCCGCAAGGTGGAATATCGGCTGACCGACAAGGGCGCCGCGCTGCTGCCGACGCTGGTCGCGCTGCGCCAATGGGGCGAAACCTACGGCCCGGGCTCGCGCCTGAACGCGGTGCTGGTCGACCAGCGCGACCGGCGGCCGATCCAGCCGGTGCGCGTGTTCGCCGAGGATGGCCGCCCGCTCGTGCTCGACGATATGATGTGGATCGGCCGTGACGAGCTCGATCAGGATGCGGTGCCGGCGCGGCCGATCAAGGCCGCGAACGGCTGAACCTTCCGGCGATGAATTCGCCGATCAGTGCCGCAATCATCGTCGCGCCGGTCAGCGGGAACAGGGCGCCGACCGCCACCATCATCGCTGCCACGATTCGGGCGCTGTGCCGGTCCGGCACCGGCGGTGCGCGCAGTTGCCCGCCCGATCGCCGTTTCCAACACAGCACCGGCGCGCTGAGTGCCAGCGCGAGTGTTCCAAGGCAGCCGGCGAGCATGATCAGCCGGTTGATCTCGCCATATTGCTGGCCCTGATGGACGGCGATGCCCCATTCGATCGCCTGCGCGCCCTTGCCGAAATCGGCGTAGCGGGCATCCTGCAGCACCCGGCCGTCGGCGGCGTCGATATAGAGCGCGCGGGCGTCGTCGGCGCGCCGGATCGTCCGCGAGATCATATAGGGTGCGCCCGGCGCGGCAGGCAAGCTCATGGTCCACGGCGGCAGGAGGCCATGGGCGGTGGCGATCGCGGCGGCCCGCGCGGCGCCGATGTCCGATCCGCCATGCCTCATGCGTCCGGCCGGGGCCGGCGCTGCCTGCCGGGACCAGGGCAGGGTCTCGCGGCCGTGCCCGCCATGCCCCGCCTGCAGTTCCCACGGCGCGGGGCCGGGGGCTGGCGGGCGGCCCAGGCCGTTCGATGCGACGATCGCCTGCACCGTTCGCCCCCATCGACCCGACCAAGGCATGCCGGTGAGCGCAAGGAACAGCAGCACCAGCCCGACGAGCGCACCGGCTGAAGCGTGGAAGTCTCGCCAGAACCGGCGCTCGCGCGGTTTCCCGCGCAGCGCCAGTGCCCGGTTGGGGCTGCGTGGCCACCACAGATAGAAGCCGCTCAGGACCAGCAGGATCGCCCAGCCCGCAGCGATCTCGACCAGCGCATTGCCGATCGATCCGGTGATGACCAGGCTGTGGAGGTCGCGAACCTGTTTCATCGCGCCGCCCGGCGGCACACTGCCCTTCACCTTCCCGTCCGCCGGATCGACGAAGGCGGTGCGGCGGCTGCCATCGCCCAGCACGACGGTGGCCTGCCAGCTCTCCCGCTTACTGGCCGGCAGCATGAGTTGCGTCACCCGTCCGTCGAGCTGCCGCTCGACCGCGGCGATAACCGCATCGATCGGCAGCGGCGGCCGCTCGGGTGCGGCCTGCAGCCACGCCCGGTAAAGCAGGCGTTCGATCTCCGGCTTGTAGAGATAAAGCGCGCCGGTCACCGCCAGCCAGACGAGCAACGGCAGCACCGCGAGGCCGGCGTAGAAGTGCCAGCGCCAGACGGCACGATAGAAACGGCCGGTTGCCGCACCGTCAGAACGTCGCACGGACGCCGCCATAGATTGCGCGGCGCTCGACCGGATAATAGATCGCCGCGGCATCGGTCGCGGTGACCACCGCCGAGATATCGCCGATCGCTTTCCTGCCCGTGAGGTTGCGCGCATCGACGAACAGGCGGATGCCGTCGCGGATCACCGCTTCGGCGCCCAGCCCGATCAGCGTATAGCCGGGGGTACGGCTGGAATTGACATAGTCCGCCCACGCGCCCTGCGGCAGCCATTCCACATTCGGGGTCAAGGCGATCCGCTCGGTGCCGAGGCGAAGCTCGGCGCGATAGAGGTGGCGGGGGATCACCGGCAGGCGGTTGTCGCCATAGACGGGATCGTCGCGGAACCGGAAATCGTTGAGCTGATAGACTTGCCGCAGCCGCGCGAAGCGGGCGAGGTGGAGCGTCAGCCCGGCCTCTACGCCCTGGTGACGGGTGCGGCCGGCGTTGAAGGTTGCGGCGGGGATCGGCGGCACCATCGTCGCATCCGGCGTATATTGCAGCATCTCGCCGCGAATGTCGGCGCGATAGAGCGCCACGTCCCATGCGGCGATGCCGATGCGGCCGCGCGTGCCGATCTCCGCCGTCCAGGCGCGCTGCGGATCGAGATCGACGAAGCCGGTGAGCCCGCCGACCTGCGTCTGCGCCAGTTCGGAATAGCCGGGCAGCTCGATCGAGCGGCTGTAATTGGCGAACAGCTGCACGTCCCGGCTTGCGGACGACCAGATCAGCCCCAGCTTGGGGGCGAAGCGATCGAAGCTGGCTGACCCCGAGAGGGCGGGGTTGGTCCGGTTGACGATGCTGCGCCGGCCATGGGTGTGGATGCCGCCGGCGATCAGGCCCAGTCCGGCGACCGGCGTGATCCGCACCTCGCCATAGCTGTCGATGGTCTGCGCTTCCTGCCGCGCGCGCTGCGTGGGCGCGCCGCGCTCGCCGGCGATATTGACGAACTGGCGCGCATCGACATGGCCGAAACGCAGGGTGCTGCCCAATGTCAGCGCCACCGGCATGCCGGCGACCATGCCCTCGTGGCCGATGCGGGCATAGCCGCCATAGTCGAAGGATTTCTGGTCGATGACCTGGAAGATCGGATGGAAGAGTTGCTTGGCGTTGGCGAACAGCCCGCCTTCGATCCGCGTCGCGCCGAGGTCGATCGTCGTGCGGTTCTGCAGCCGGATCGAATCGATGTCGCGTTCCTGGTCCATCGCGATGTTGCCGGCGAGCGCGAGCCGCGGCGTGCTCAGCGCCTGCGCGCGGGTGAGCGCGCCGGGCAGATCCTGGTCGATATGGCTGAGCGTCGCATAGAAGCGCGTCTCGATGCCGTCGGTCAGCCGCAGACCGACATTGCCATTGAAGCGCAGCGAGTCCCGGCGGGCGTGCATGCGGTCACCGTCGCCGCGATCGGTGGTCAGCGCGAACCAGGCGTCGCCCCGCGCATCGGCAAAGCCGGCGGCCGCCTTGGCACGGACCGTATCGAAACTGCCGCCGTCGATGCGGAGTTCATAACCCGGCGCGGTCCGCCCGGTCGGCGTCACCGCGTTGATCGCGCCGCCCAGGGTCGATCCGCCGAACTGCAGCGCATTGGCGCCGCGATAGACCTCGATATGCTGGAATGCGGCGGGATCGAGTTCCTGGAAGTCGCCATTATTGTCGGCGAGGTTGATCGGCACGCCATCCTGCAGCAGCGTCAGCCCGCGCATGTGGAAGCCGCGGCTGATGCCGGATCCGCGCACCGACAGCCGCACCTCCTGCCCGAAGCGGGGCTGCGCGTAGACGCCGGGGGAGAAAGCGAGCGCGTCGCGCAGCGAGACCGCGCTGCGGTTGGCGAAATCCCCGGCGGGAACCAGATCGACACCGCCGGGGCGGCGGCGAATCTCCGCCGCTGCGCTGTCGAGCGTCTGTTGGGCCGTGACGATGATCGGCTGCTCGTCGGCGCCGTCGTCGGCGTAGGCAGGCAGGGCGGTTAGCGCACATGCACCCAGCGAAGCGCCCGTCAGGGCGCGGCAGGAAAATCTCATGATCGGGACCTCGTGATCGTCGGACGCGGGGCGACGGCCCCGCACGCAGGCGGATCAGAGGAAGGCGGGTGGTCCGGTGGGCGGCGGCGGCGGTGCGGCGAGGCCGTGGCCGATCGCCACCACCTCATGGGCAAAGGCCGGCACGACGCCGTCGCCGCGGGCGAAGCGAAGGGGCGTATCGATCGGCGCCGCATCGAGCGCCGGTACGATCAGCCCGGCAAAGGCGCAGGGATGATCGGTCTTCGGTTCGGACTTGCCGGGCTTGCGATCGTGGATACGCCCGTCGCCGTCGACCCACGCCTCCATCTGTCCCTGGCCTGTGCACAGGGTGATGCGAATGAGGCCATCGGCGCCCGTGGACGGCATCCAGCCGGCGGGAATCGCGATGCGCAGCAGCAGCGCGCACGCCACCAGCAGCAGCGCGAGGGTGCCGCCCCTGGTCGTCCGAAAAAGCCAAAGCCCCCGCATGCTGCCGCGTGTGGCAGCGATGCGGAGGCTTAGCAATATGTCAAAGTATCAGACCGGCTTGAGCCGGTTCCGGCACTCAGCCGTCGTAGTCGGCGCCCAGATTCTGGTTGCGCGGCGGCGCGGCGGCGGTGAGCCGCAGCGCTTCCGCCGAGGCCGACAGCGAGCCGACTTCATCCGGCGTATCGTCGTCGTCGACCTGCACGCGCTGCAGCGAACTGACCACCGAATCGGACAGCTCGGCAGGATGGACGGTCTCTTCCGCGATCTCGCGAAGGGCCACGACCGGGTTTTTGTCGCGATCGCGATCGAGGGTCAGATCGGCGCCGCCCGAGATCTGCCGCGCGCGCTGCGCCGCGAACAGGACGAGGTCGAACCGGTTGGGAACTTTGTCGACACAATCTTCGACGGTGACGCGCGCCATCAGCGGCTCCAGACTCGTGAATGGATGGAAAGTCGGGCCGCTAGCAGCGAAACTGGTCAAATGTCAATGAAAAGGGGTGGGGGTTCAGCCCAGCAGCCCCATCCCGAGCAGCAGCAGCACGAAGATCAGCGCGGCGAGCAGGCAGAAGATGGTCAGCGCCACCGTCCGCCAGATCGCGCTGAAGCGGCGGAGAAGATAGGCGCCGCGGAGCTGGCGATAGATGTGGATCGGTGGGATCACCATGGCGGCCAGCTCGATCAGGTCGGTGGCGCGGCCGAGGCGCATCGCGATCGAGCCCACGAGCGTCAGCGCGATCGCCAACAGCGTCATGAACGACAGCGAATAGGTGACGAAGATCGCATGGTCGTAGATGTGGTGGCCGCGCCGCCACAGGAAGAGCAGCGCCAGGAACGGCACCGAGATCGGGATCAGCGCCCAGGAGAATTTATAGGCGCTCGACTGGATCTTGTAGAGCGTCAGGTTGGGATTCGCGGAGGCCTTGGCGATGCCCTTGTCGAGCTTTTTCCACCCCGTCCTGATGTTGAGCGACAAGGCGTCGCCGCTCTCGGTCATCCGGTCGCGCGAGGTGATGAGGGCGGCGCGAACATCCCTCAGTTGCCTTGCCTGCGCATCGATCGGAGCGACGGGCTTGCCGGTGCGATCGGCCTCGGCGCGTGCCGCCCGGTTGGCGGCGATCTCTGCATCCGCCGTCGCGATCTGGCGGGCGAACTCCGTCTCCGTGCGCGCCTCCGCCTCGGCATCGATCTCCGGCATATGCAGCCCGGCGCCCAGCGCGCTGATCACCGCGAACATCAGGAACACCGAGAACAGGAACAGCGCCAGCGGCGAAACGAAGCGCGCGCGCTCGCCGGCGATGTAGCGCCGGGTGAGTTCGCCGGGGCGCCACGCGAGCAGCGGCAGCGTGCGGAAGATCTTGCCCTCGAAATGGAACACGCCGTGTGCCAGCTCATGCCCGATCGCGCCGAGCGAACGGTGGATATGCGCCGCCTGGCCGCAGTTGTGGCAGTGCGGACCGAGCAACGTCGTGCCGCAGTTGAGGCACAGGCTGTGCGCGGCATGGCGCTCTTCCCCATGGCCATGCGCCTGCTCGACCGCGCACGCGGTGAGCGAGCCGGTGGCGAGATCGCCGACTGCTTCGATTTCCCCCGTCATTCGCGCTTTCCTATCAGCACCACTTTGCGGATGCGAGACGGGCCGTGCTTTGCTAGGCGGCGGCCATGGGTGGAATGACTGCAATCGAGACCGCGGAAGAGCTGATCGGGCGGATGGCGAAGGCGGCACGGCGTGCCGCGGCGGCGATGGCGCGGATCGGTGCCGCCGACAAGGCGGAGGCGCTGCGTGCCGCCGCGCAGGCGATTCGCGACCGGGCGCCGGATATCCTCGCCGCCAACGCCCGCGACTTGGATCGCGCGACCGCCGCCGGCCTGTCCTCCGCGATGCTCGATCGCCTGCGGCTGGACGAGGCGCGGCTGGCCTCGACCGCTGATGCGGTGGAGACGATCGCCGGGCTCGACGATGTCGTCGGCCGTGTCGTCGACGAGAGCCGCCGTCCCAACGGCATGGTGTTGCAGCGCGTGCGGGTGCCGCTGGGGGTGATCGCGATCATCTATGAGAGCCGCCCGAACGTGACCGCGGATGCCGGCGCGCTTTGCCTCAAGTCCGGCAATGCGGTGATCCTGCGCGGCGGATCGGAGGCAGTGGAGAGCAACCGCGCGATCCATGCGGCGATGGCGGGGGCGCTGGCCGCGCATGGTCTGCCGGCCGAGGCGATGCAGCTCGTCCCCTCCACCGATCGCGCCGCGGTCGGCGCGATGCTGCGCGCCCAGGGGCTGATCGACATGGTCGTCCCGCGCGGCGGCAAGTCGCTGGTGGCGCGCGTGCAGGATGAGGCGCGGGTACCGGTGCTCGCGCATCTCGACGGCATCAACCACATCTTCGTCCATGCCGGCGCCGACCCCGAAAAGGCGCGCGCGATCGTCGTCAACGCCAAGCTGCGCCGCACCGGGGTGTGCGGCGCGATGGAGACATTGCTGGTCGACCGCGCCTATCAGGGGGCGGCAGCGCTGGTCGAAGCGCTGGTCGCCGGCGGCTGCGAGGTGCGCGGCGATGCCGACGTCCAGGCGCTCGATCCACGGGTGCTCCCCGCCAGCGACGCGGATTGGGACACCGAATATCTCGAGGCGATCGTCTCGATCGCGCTGGTCGACGATCTCGACGCGGCACTGGCGCATATCGAT
The DNA here is from genome assembly GCF_000512205.2 of Sphingomonas sanxanigenens DSM 19645 = NX02. Taxonomy (NCBI): domain Bacteria; kingdom Pseudomonadati; phylum Pseudomonadota; class Alphaproteobacteria; order Sphingomonadales; family Sphingomonadaceae; genus Sphingomonas; species Sphingomonas sanxanigenens. The sequence goes on along the minus strand of NZ_CP006644.1, from coordinate 5,267,188 downwards.
GCGCACGGATCGCACCATACCGATGCGATCGTCACCGAGGATGTCGCGGTCGCCGACCGCTTCCTGGGCGAGGTCGACAGCGCGATCGTGATACACAACGCCTCCACCCAGTTCGCCGATGGCGGCGAATTCGGGCTGGGCGCCGAGATCGGCATCTCGACCGGCCGGCTCCACGCGCGCGGGCCCGTGGCGCTGGAGGGGCTCACCACCTACAAATGGCTGGTGCGCGGCACCGGGCAGACGCGGCCCTGATTGGGTGCCGTTGAAGCCTGCCGGGGGCGATGTTACGTTGTTGGCATGAATAACGCTGCGATCACCGTGAACCTCGACGCCGCCACATTGGCGTTGGTCGATGCTGCCGCCAAGGCGCGGGGCATAAGCCGCGAGGCGTTGGCAGCAGAGGCGATCCAGCGTTTTGTCGAGCGGGATGCAGAATTTGTCGCGTTCGTTCAGGAAGGCATCGACGACGCTGACAGCGGTAATCTGATCAGCCAGGAAGACATGGAATCCTGGTTTGCGGCGCGGAAGAACGACAGAGCGATCCGGGCTGCCGCTGAATGAGCCGAGCGCGGTGGACGCGCAAGGCTCAGCAGGATCTTGCGGCAATCGACGAATATTATGCGGACCTTTCTCCCGCTTGCGCGGATCGTGTGGGTGACGCGGCGATCGCGGCGGGCGGATTTCTCGCGCGCAATCCTTTCGCTGGACCCCAGATCGAAGGAATGAACGCGCGCACATGGCGCGTCGGGCAGGCGCCCTATCTTCTGGTCTATCGGCCTGACGCCGATGGCGTGAGCATTCTTCGCATCGTTCATGGTTCGACCGACTGGCAGGGCATGCCGATTTGATCCTCACCGGTCTTCTCGGCGGTTCGTTCAATCCCGCGCATGGCGGCCATCGCGCCATCAGCCTGTTCGCGCGCGATGCGCTGGGGCTGGACGAGGTGTGGTGGCTGGTGTCGCCGGGCAATCCGCTGAAGCCCGCGGAGGGCATGGCGCCGCTTGCCGCGCGGCTGCGCGCCGCGCAGAAAATGGCGCGGCCGGGGCCGATCCGTCCGACCGCGATCGAGGCGCGGCTCGGCACGCGCTACACCATCGATACGCTGACGGAACTCGTCCGCCGCTACCCGAATCGGCGGTTCGTCTGGCTGATGGGGCAGGATAATCTCGCCCAATTCCCCCGCTGGCGCGACTGGCGGAAGATCGCACGGCTTGTGCCGATTGCCGTAATCGTCCGTCCGGGTTATGATGACCCGTCTCGCGCGGTGACCGCGATGGGATGGTTGCGGCGCTTCGTCCGCCCCGCGACCCGCGCAGAACACTGGACGAAATGGAGACCGCCGGCGCTCGTGCTGCTGCGCTTTCGCCCCGATCCAAGGTCAGCAACCCGTCTGCGTGACGCAGACCCCCACTGGTATCGCCGTTTTTCCGGTCGACCGGCGCCGCATGATGCGGTGGTCCGCAGACCCGTCGGCTGACGCCTTTTCCAAGGAACCCCATTGCCCGCTTCCACCACCGCAACCAGGGACGACGCCACTGCCGCCGACGACCGGGTGGCCGCCCTTCACACCCTGATCCTCCAGTCGCTCGACGATGATCAGGCGCTCGATACGGTGTCGATCCCGCTTCACGGCAAGAGCAGCATCGCTGACCATATGGTCATCGCGAGCGGCCGCTCGACGCGTCAGGTGGCCTCGATGGCGCAGAAACTGGCCGAACGGATCAAGAGCGATTTCGGTCGCAATCCGCGCGTCGAGGGCCTGCCGACCGCCGACTGGGTGCTGATCGACGCCGGCGACGTGATCGTCCACCTGTTCCGACCGGAAGTGCGCAGCTTCTACAATCTGGAACGGATGTGGGCGTTCGGCGAAGCGCCGACGCCGCCCGCTCCCGCCGCCTGACGCCCGCGCTGGCGCGCCGTGCTGCTCCACATCGTGGCGCGCGGCCGCATCGGCCGCACGGCTGAGGCCGAACTCGTCGATCGCTATCTCAAGCGGATCGTCTGGCCGACGCGCGTCACCGAACTGCCCGACACCGGCGGGAAATCGCCGCCGATCGACAGCGACAGCGTGATCGTGACGCTCGACGAGACCGGCGACCAGCTCGGCTCGCGCGCCTTTGCCGAGCGGCTGGGCGGCTGGCGCGATGCCGGCCGGCGCGAGGCGCGCTTCCTGATCGGTGCCGCAGACGGGCTGAGCGAGGCGGAGCGCGCGCTGGCGACGTTCAGCATCGCCTTCGGGCGGATGACGTGGCCGCACATGATGGCGCGCGCGATGCTCGCAGAGCAATTGTGGCGCGCGACGAGCATCCTCGCCAACCACCCCTATCACCGCGAAGGCTGAGCCGTGGGCCGCCGCCACGTGCCCTTGTTCGTGGTGTTCGCCCTGCTCGGCTGTGGGTTTGCGCTGGCCGCGCCCAATCCCGATCTTGCCGACGAACGGCGCGCGGTGGCCGAGGCGAAGCGCCAGTCGGCGCTGGCGACGGCGCGCGCACGATCGCTGCAGCAGCGGGCGACCGGCGAACGCGATGCCGCTGCGAAAACGGATGCGGAGGCCGCCGCCGCTGCTGCGCGCGCCCAGGCGGCCGAGGCGGATGTTGCCGCCGCCGATGGCCGCATCGCGATCGTCGCCGCGCTGCAGGCGCGCCAGCGCGCGCGGCTTGCCGCCCGCGAGGCGCCGATCGCGCGGCTGACCGCGGCGCTGCAGACGATGGCGCGCCGCCCGCCGGCGCTTGCCTTCGTGCAGCCCGGCTCCGCCGCCGATCTCGTCCATGTCAGGATGCTGCTCGGTTCGCTGTTGCCCGTCGTCCGCGCGCGGAGCGGCGGCCTTCGCGCCGAGGTTGCCGCCGGGCGGCGCCTGCGCCTCGCCGCGGATCGTGCCGCCGCCGACCGCCGCGCCGGGCATGCGCGGATCGCGGCGGAACAGCGCACGCTGGCGCGCCTCGCCGACGAGCATCGCCTGCGCGCACGCACGCTCGCGAGCGGTGCGATGCTCGAGCAGGATCGGGCGATGGCGCTGGGGGAAGAGGCGCGCGACCTCGTCGATCTCATGCGGCGAATCGAGGATGACGGCCTCGTGCGCCGCCGCCTCGAAGCCCTGCCGGCGCCCTTGCCGCGCCCCGCGCAGCCCGGTGCCGCACCCTTGCCGGCGGCTGTTGCGGCACCGCCCGCCGCGCCGGGCCGGCCGGCCTATCGGCTGCCGGTGGTCGGGCGCCTCGTCACCGGCCTCGGGGATCTGTCGGCGGGCGGCGTGCGCTCGCGCGGGCTGAGCTTCGCCACCCGGCCGGGCGCGCAGGTGGTGGCGCCGGCGGCAGGGCATGTCGTCTACGCCGGCCGCTATCGGGGTTTCGACGCGATCCTCATCATCGATCATGGCGGCGGCTGGATGACCTTGCTCGCCAATCTCGCGACGCTGCGGGCGGCGGTGGGCGACGATCTCGTCGCCGGCGCGCCGGTCGGTCGCGCCGGCGGCGGGCAGGCGCTGGTGACGGTGGAATTGCGGCGCGACGGCGAACCGGTGGACATCGCTCCGCTGGTCAGCGGAGGTTAAGCCGCGAGCGTCCTTGTGGTAGGGTAGCGCCGCGGGCTAGGGTCAACGGCGCATGTCGACAGGATTCCCGATTGCGATGAAGAAACCGTCCACGCGTACACTGGCGCTGATCGGCGCCGTGGTGCTGGTGCCTGCCGCGGCCGCGCTCGCGAACGTCAGCGCCGATACCTATCGGGAGCTCGACCGCTTCATGAGCGTGTTCGAGCGGGTGAAGGGCGATTACGTCGTCCCCGTCGAGGACAAGCAGCTCATCAAGGGCGCGATCGACGGGATGCTTTCCAGCCTCGACGCGGAGAGCGGCTATACCGCGGCGGACAGCGGCACGCGCTCCGCGGCGGGCCCCGCCGGCATCGGCCTCACGGTGACGATGGAGGATGGCGCGCTGCGCGTCGTCGCGCCGGGTTCGGGGTCGCCCGCCGAGCGGGCCGGGCTGAAACCCGGCGATTTCATCAGCCATATCGATGGCGAGCTCGCCTTCGGCCTGTCGCTGGCCGACTCGGTCGACAAGTTGTGTGGCGCGGTCGGATCCCCGGTGTCGCTCACCATCGCACGGCGCGGCCGCAGCAAGCCGTTCGACGTAACGCTGACGCGCGCGCTGCCCGGCGCCGCCACGGTCGGCTGGCGGCTCGAACATGGCGTCGGCGTCATCGACGTGAACGGCTTCGCCGCGGGCACCGCGGCGGAGCTCAAGGCCGCCATTGCCGCGATCGGGCGCCAGTCCGGCGGCCAGCCGCTCGGCTATGTCATCGATCTGCGGTCGACTGCGGGCGGCGACATGAATGTCGCGATGCTGGTGGCCGACGCCTTCCTCGACAAGGGGGAGATCGTCGAACGCCGCGGGCGCGAAACCACCGACGTCGTCCGTTCCGCCGCGAAGAAGGGCGATGTTGCCGAAGGGCTGCCGCTGGTCGTGCTGATCGACAAGGGCAGCGCCGCCGCCGCCGAAATCGTCGCGGGCGCGCTGCAGGACAATGGCCGCGCGCTGGTGATGGGCGATCAGAGCTATGGTCTCGGCAGCGTGCAGACGGTGGTGCCGCTCAACGCGGGCGGATCGATCCGCATCACCACCGCGCGCTATTACACCCCTTCGGGCCGCTCGGTGGACGAAAAGGGAATCGAGCCCGACCTCGAAGTGCCGCAGCTTTCGGATCCGGACCGGCCCAAGGCGGATGGCGGGCGCTTTGCCGATCTGCGCCGCCAGATCGTCCGCGAAGCCAAGGTCGACCAGGAGATTCTCGAATCCGATGCGGATCCCGATCCGCGCTTCAAGGCGACGCCCGAAGAGCTGAAGAAGCAGGGCATCACCGATTTCCAGATGAGCTACGCGCTCCGCGCGCTCGAGCGGCTGGGGGCGTCGCCGGGCGGCGCGCCGGCCGCGAGCCGGAGGCGCTGAGATGAACGAGGCGAACCCCATGTCCGATCGCCGTATCGCGCTCCGCGGCAAACCCGTGCTGCGCGCCGTCGCGCTGGTGTCCGCGATCGCGCTGGTGCCGCTGACCACCGCGGCGATCGCCCCGGTCGAGAGCAGATCCGCGCATGAGCTGGAATTGTTCACCGAAGTGTTCGAACGCGTGCGCAGCACCTATGTCGAGAAGGTCGACGACGAGAAGCTGATGAAGGGCGCGATCGACGGCATGCTCGCCAGCCTCGATCCGCACAGCTCCTATCTCGACGCGCGCGCCTTCCAGACCATGCGCACGCAGACCGAGGGCAGCTATGGCGGTCTCGGTCTCACCGTCCAGGCGGAAGATGGCGCGGTCAAGGTGGTGACCCCCACCGAGGATACCCCCGCCGATCGCGCGGGCATCAAGGCCGGCGACTATATCACCCACCTCGACGGCAAGCTGATCTATGGCGGTACGCTCGACGATGCGGTCGATCAGATGCGCGGCCGCCCCGGCACCAGCATCCGCATCACTGTCGTGCGCCCCGGCCGCGACCAGCCGTTCGACGTGACGCTGACCCGCGAGATCATCGAGCTGAAGCCGGTGAAGTGGGAGGTGAAGGACGGCATCGGCGTCATCAACATCAACGCCTTTTCGCAGAACACCGGCCAGGCGGTGCGCGCGGCGATCGTCGGCATCGAAAAGTCGCTCGGCCATGCGCCCACCGGCTATGTCGTCGATCTGCGGTCGAACCCCGGCGGCCTGCTCGACGAGGCGGTCGACGTGTCCGACGTGTTCCTCGAACGGGGCGAGATCGTCGAGCAGCGCGGACGCCGCCGCAGCGATTTCGACCGCTACGACGCGACCCCGGGCGATGCCACGCGCGGGCTGCCGGTCATCGTGCTGGTCGATGCAGGCTCGGCTTCGGCCGCCGAGATCGTCGCCGGTGCGCTGCAGGATCATCATCGCGGGCTGGTGATGGGCGAGCGCAGCTTCGGCAAGGGATCGGTGCAGACATTGCTGCCGCTTTCCGAGACGACCGCGCTGCGGCTGACCACCGCGCGCTACTATACCCCCTCCGGCCGCTCGGTGCAGGAAGGCGGCATCGAGCCCGACGTGCTCGTGCCGCAGCTGTCCGATCCCGACTACAAGACGCGGCCGCGCTTCCGCGAGGCGGATCTGCGCCGCCACCTCGTCAACGACGCCAAGGTCGACAATACGGCGTTCGAGACCGACACGAAGGATGATCCGCGGTTCATCCTGACGTCGGAACAGCTCGAGAAGCAGGGCATCAAGGACTTCCAGTTGCACTACGCGTTGCAGACGATCGCGCGGCTGAAGCCGCCCGCGCCCCGCACGGCCGCCGCCGCCCCGAGGCCGCGCAGCCGGTGACCGGGCGACAGACCGGCCGCGTTCTGGCCCTCATCATCCCCGCAGCGCTGCTGGGCGGCGCGCTGCTCTCGCAATATGGCTTCGGCCTTCACCCTTGCGAGATGTGCTATTGGCAGCGCTGGCCGCACGAAGTGGCGATCGGCGCGGCGATCGTCGGGTTGCTGCTCGGCCGGCGTTCGGCGGGCACCGCGCTGGCGGTGGTCGCGGCGATCGCGATCATCGCCAGCGGCGCGATCGGCCTGTTCCACGCGGGCGTCGAATATCGTTGGTGGGAAGGCCTCACGACCTGTTCGACGACGCCTGGCAGCGGCAGCGGCGATGTGCTGGCCGATATCATGAACGCGCCGCTGATCCGGTGCGACCAGGCGCAATGGACGCTGGCGGGCATCTCGCTGGCCGGCTTCAACGCGATCTTCTCGATCCTCGGCGGCGGGCTGGTGCTCTGGCTGATCGGTCGCAAACAGGGAGGCTTCGCATGAGACGTCCGGGAGATGGTGGAGACGGCACGGCGGCGATGCTGCGCGTCGACCAGGCCGGCGAATATGGCGCGACCCGGATCTATGCCGGCCAGCTCGCGATGATGGGCGATCGCGCACCCGCCGGGCGGGTGATCGCGCGGATGGCGGCGCAGGAGGAACGGCATCGCGCGGTGTTCGACCGGATGATCGCCGAACGCGGCGTGCGGCCGACGCTGTTGCAGCCGCTGTGGAATGTCGCCGGCTTCGCGCTCGGCGCCGTCACCGCGGCGATCGGGCCCGAGGCGGCGATGGCGTGCACCGCCGCGATCGAGACCGAGATTGATCACCATTATGGCGAACAGCTCAGGCAGCTCGGCGACAGCGATCCCGAACTCGCCGATCGCATCGCCGAGTTCCAGGCCGAAGAGGTCGAGCATCGCGAGACCGCGATCGCGGAAGGGGCCGAACGTGCGCCCGCCTATCCGCTGATGAGCGCGGCGATCCGTCTGGGCTGCCGCGTTGCGATCGGGCTGTCGCGCCGAATCTGATCGCCCGGGGATAGGAATCGCGCGCCGGGCTTTTATCTGGTCTAAGGCGGACTGAGCGTAGCGACGGAAGGATTGCGCGATGACGGGCATGAAGCGGTTTGTTTCCCTGCTGACCGTGGCGGTCGCAATTCCGATGGTCCAGGCGCCGCCGGCCGTCGCGCAGAGCGGCGAGCGGGTGGTTATCGTCTATGGCGACGATGCCTGCCCGACCAGCGGCACCGGCGAGGAAATCGTCGTGTGCGCGCGCAAGCCGGAGACCGAACGTTACCGCATTCCCGAGGAACTGCGCTCGTCCAACCCCAGCCCGGCGTCGGCAAGCTGGGCATCGCGGGCCACCAGCATCGAATATGTCGGACGCAGCGGCACGGACAGTTGCTCGCCTTCGGGTGCCGGCGGCTGGACGGGCTGCTATGCCGATCTGATGCGCAAGGCGCGCGAGGAAAAGAAGGCCGCCGCGGCGCAACGCCGTGAGGAACCCTGAGCGTCCACCAGCCGTAATCCTGCTGCCCTGATCTTATGAAAGCGGGGTGCCGTGCGGCACCCCGCGACCTGTTTGCCGGGCGCGAATCACCCGTCGGCGAACCCGCTTTCCCACCAGTGATCGATTCTGCTCCCGGCCCATCCCGGTCCGGTCGAGCACGCCCTGGTCCGGTCCGCAACCGGCCACGCCACGTCTCGCGCATCGCCATTCGCCCACCCGCGCGCACGCTCGAACGTGTGCGGTGATGGGGCGCGCCGCGGCCGTATAGCGGCAGTTGTAGCGCTACCAGAACTTGTGCGTGGAGCAGTTGTCGGGGCGTCTTGTGGCCGCTGTCCATCAGTCAGCGACGATTAAGATATTTATATGATCAAACCACTTGAACAGCGTTCGACTCGTAGATAGTTTTACATGGCGTTCCACAGTTCCACATAATGGATCGTGCCGCTGGCCGGCACAGCCGTTGGATGGGTACTGGGGCGCGGGGGCAGCATAAGATCAGCGCCGCGGTATCGCGGCCGGCTAACAGGGAGAGGAAGGCTGATGCACAGTCGATCTGTGTCACGCAGGCTGTTGAGGATCACCGTATCCTGGACCGTTCTTGGCATTTCGGTAATCGGCTGCAACGGCGCCTTTGCGCAAGTGCCGGATGACCAATCCTCGTCATCGCCGGACGGAGCGAATTCAACCGAACAGGAAATCATCGTCGTCGGTTCGCGTGCAAGCCAGCAATCCGCCAATAATCGCAAGAAGACCGCCAAGACCGCAACCGATTCGATCGTCGCGGACGACATCGGTTCCTTCCCGGATCGCAACGTCAACGAAGCGATCTCGCGCATCCCGGGCGTTGCACTTGGCCGCAACGAATTCGGCGAAGGTGATAGCGTCGCGGTGCGCGGCAACGGGCCGGACCTGACCCGCGTCGAACTCGACGGCATCGGCGTCCAGAGCACCACCGGCCTCGCGCTTTCCGCTGGCAGCGGGCGCAGCGCCGATTTGCGCGAACTTCCCGCCGAACTGGTCAAGAGCGTCGACGTCGTCAAGGGCTCGACCGCCGACATGACCGAAGGCTCGCTGGGTGGCACCGTCCAGATCAAGACGCGCACCGGTCTCGACTTCAAGAAGCCCTATTTCTCCTTCCGTGCCGGTGGCAGCCAGAACAGCCTCGGCAAGGACATCACGCCCGATTTCAACGCGGTCGCATCGCGCAAGTTCTTCGACGACCGCCTCGGCGTCATCATCAGCGGCACCTATTCGAAGCTGCAGAACAATGGTCATGGCTATGAGACCACGACCAGCAACAATCGCGGCTATTCGCGCCTGTTCGACTTCGACCAGTCGCCGGAGAAGACGTTCCAGTACAATCCCGATACGCTGGGCACGCCCGACGCCGATGTCGTCTTCGCCAACAGCCTGGAAACGCCGCGGAGCCTGATCACCAAGGCGGCGGGCGCGCAGAGCAAGGCGGAATGCTTCAACCTCTTCCCGAACAACCCCTCCGGCAACGCGGCGCAGCGCGGCCAGCGTATTCTGGAACAGCAGAGCTGCCTGAACCAGTGGAACGACTATACGCCGTCGCTGATCCGCAACTTCATGAACACGCAGACCGACGAGCGCTACGCTCTCGACGCGCGTCTCGATTACAAGCTGACCGATGATCTGACCGTGTTCGTGAAGGGCACGATGGCGAACCGCAAGGTTCACGATCAGAACCGCAGCCGCACCCCGGTGACCCTGTTCGGCCAGAACATCAACGGCACCTTCGTCGATACCACCACCGGCTATCCGCGCCAGCGCGCCGTTTCGCCCAATGCGCCGGCCGGCTACTATCTCTATGACGGCCTCAACAATGTCGGCGGCAACGCGACCTTCGGCAATGTGCTGAACGTCGTCCCGGGCAGCGTCGTCGTTGACGACGCGCACAATGTCACCGCGATGACGCTCACCAACAATTCGGTGAACATCGACCAGATCGAAAACACCATCGACACCAAGACCAAATATGGTCAGTTCGGTGCCGAATATCGCGGCGAGCGGCTCGAGATCGACGCGATGGCGGGTCTCACCCAGGCGCGGTCGAGCCGCGGCGATATGCGCACCGCGCGCTCCTATGCCTATGGCAATGCCGACATGGTGCTGCAGCCCAACGGGCTGTGGGATATCGTCGTGCCTGCCGGCTATGACGAGACCAACCCGGCGAACTTCGTCCAGTTGAATGCGCCGGCCTGCATCGGCGGCGGCACCGCGCCGACCTGCACCGGGCAGAACGCGGTCGTAGCAGGGCCCAATGCGCCCGCGTCCCCGCTTTATACGGTCGGCCAGATGCCGCTGACGACGCCGAGCTTCGGCGTCTCCTACTCGCCGGCGCTCGGTGAATCGTCCGAACGGATCGCGAAGCTCGACCTGTCCTATCGTACCGACGAGATCATCCCGTTCATCAGCCGGGTGAAGGTGGGCGGCATGTATCGCCGCAACAAGCTCGATCGCTGGGGGGGCGGCGGCTACACCGTCAGTTCCGCGGTCGGCACCTTCGGCCAGCCGGGCTATATCCCCGCCGTCATCGTGCCCACCGCCAATGTCCGCGGCACGCTGCGGGCCTGCCAGCCGACCGCGGGCTCCTCCGCGCCGGGCGGCCTCTCGTGCAATTATGGCTTCGTGCCAAGCACCAACCCGCTCAACGTCCGCTCGGGCGTCGATACGCTGACGCCCGACGAACTGCGCGCGCTGTTCGAACAGACGCTGGAAGACAGCGACTCGCAATATTTCGACGGTCTGCCGAACCGCGGCAACCTGCCCGATGCGTGGCAGGGCATCCGCACCGATCAGCTCTTCGCCGCGCTCGGCGCGTCGGATTTCATGAACTTCGACTGCCTCAAGAGCTGCGTGGGCAGCGACGGCCAGACCTACGACCAGCCGGTCACCCGCGTCCGCGAGGAGATCAAGAACGTCTATGCGATGGCCGATTTCGAACAGCCGCTGCCGCTCGGCCTGCTGCTCAACGGCAATGCCGGCGTGCGCGGCGTGTTCGCCAAGGTCAGCGGCTCGGCGCTGCTGACGCTGAGCTCGATCCGCGCGACGCCCAACTACAACCCGGCGGATCCGGACAATCCCGGCGGCATCATCGTCCAGACCTTCGCCCAGAACACCACGCTCAACTCGACCACGTCGGATTGGCTGCCGAGCTTCAACGTCAACCTCTGGGCGTTCAACGAAACGCTGGTGCTGCGCGGCTATGGCGGCAAGACGGTGGCGCGCCCGGGCATGGATCGCCTGATCGCCGGCGGCAACTGCACGATCGACGAGCGCACCTTGCTCGATACGTCGGGCGACGACATCTTCGGCTGCACCGGCCGCGTCGGCAATCCGGGGCTGAAGCCGTTCACCGCGTGGAGCTACAACGCGGCGCTGGAATGGTATCCCAATGCGGATACCCTGTTCTCGGTCGCCTATGGCAAGCTCGACGTGAAGATCGGCAACCCGATCGCCGCCACCGTGACGGCGCGGCCGTTCGAGGGTAGCGACCAGATCGATCCGGGCACGGGCCAGCCGCTCTCCGAATATGAGTTCAGCTATCCCACCTGGGAAAACGGCCCGGGCTACAAGCGCGACATCTGGGAATTCAGCGCGAAGACCGCGTTCACCTTCTTGCCCTGGTTTCTGAAATATACCGGCGCGGATGCCAATTTCTCGATCCTGCAGTCGGCCACCACCACCGGCCAGCGCGATCCGCTGACGGGCGACGTGATGCTGCCGCCCAACGAATCGAAGCATTATCTGAACGCGTCGCTCTGGTATGACGACGGCAAGCTCAACATGCGCGTCGCCTATCAGAAGCGCAGCTCGACCTTCAATTGCATCACGCCCTGCGGCGGGAATACCGGCGACATCAATTATCCTGGCGAGCAGTGGACCAATGTCCGCCTTGTCGCGCCCGGCTATAATCCCGGCGTGCCGCGCTTCACGGACAGCACGACCTTCATCGATGCGAAGATCTCCTACAACATCACCCGCAGCTTCCAGGTCTATCTGGAAGGCCGCAACGTGAACCGGGAATCGCAGACGGTCTCCACCGGCGAATATGTGCCCTTCGGTGATGGATCGCCGCGCATCATGCGTCTCTCCTATGGCGGCCGCCGTGTGATGGCCGGTGTACGCGTCCAGTTCGGCAACTGATGCGTTAGGCCTCCTTGTTGGTCCGGGGCGGCGGTTCCCTTCCCGCCGCCCCAAAGCTGCTTGGGAAATGAATATGCGGCTCGGCTGGGTTCTGCTTGCGGCGGCAACGGCCGTATCGGCCTGCAGTGCGGCACAGGCGCCGGTCGCCGGCGGCCGCGGCCCCCAATGCTTCTACCCCTCGCAGATTGGCGGTTTCCAGCCGGCGGGCGATGACCGCGCGATCGTTCGCGTCGGATTCCGGCAGGCGTGGGAACTCACGCTCTCACCCGGTTGCCCGAGCATCGACTGGGCCACCAACATCATATTGCGCCCGCGCGGCGGCGAACGGGTCTGCCCCGGCCGGCCGGTCGACATGCTCGTGCCGGAAGCGGGCGGGCGGGCGTATCGGCGCTGTCTGGCGAATGACGTGCGGCGGCTGTCGAACGAAGAAATGGCGAAGGCGTTCGGGACGGCGAAGGAGTAAAAGCCCTCTCCCCTCGGGGGAGAGGGTTGGGTGAGGGCCTTCTTCTGCTTCTTTTCAGCGGCAGATCCGCTTGCCTCGCTTCGCTCGGCCCCTCACCCCGACCCTCTCCCCCAGGGGGCTATGGCATTCACACATCAGGGCGGAGGGCCGAATGTTCCTCCCCGAGCTCTGCTCGGGGAGGGGGGCCGCCGGCGAAGCCGGTGGTGGAGGGGCTGGCTCGGACCTGCTCGCTCGTGCCGCAGAGAGATCAAATGCTTCGGCGCCGGCCCCTCCACCACGCGCTGGCGCGCGCGAGTGGGGTTGGATTGCCCCCGGCAATCCAAGATCGTGCCGGGGGCACGATCGACCCCATCTCGCCCCTCCTCGTTCCGGGGAGGACATATCCGCGCGCTCGTCCTGCAGTGTGTGAATCCGATAGCCCCCAAGGGGAGAGGGAGTTGCGACGCGTCTCTCGGGTCAGAGCGTATAGACGCGCCCCGCCTCCAGCTGCACGACGCCGTCGATCGGCACGCGCTTTCCACCGCTCGTCAACGCCGCCACCGCCGACCCTTCCGGCAGCACGATCCGATACGCGACATCCCGCTGCGGCCGCAGCGTGAGCGTGCTCAGCTTCCCCGCGTCCCAGTCGAGATCCACGACCAGCCCGCCCCGCGCACGCGCGCCCTTCAGCGATCCCTTGGCCCACGCCGCGGGCAGCGCAGGCAGCAGCCGCAGGCGGCCGCCATGGCTCTGCATCAGCATCTCGATCGTCGCCGCGGTGGCGCCGAGATTGCCGTCGATCTGGAAGATCGCGCTCTTGCCCGCCGGATGGGTGTCGAACAGGTTCTCCGCGGTCGAATGCTGGAGCAATTTGGTGAACATCGCCAGCGCGCCGTCGCCGTCGCCCAGCCGCGCGTGGAAGATCGTCAGCCACGCCGCGCTCCAGCCGGTATGGCCGCCGCCATGGGCAAGCCGCCCCGCGATCACCTTGCGCGCCGCTTCGGCCAGATCGGGGGTTTCGAGCGGGTCGATCTCGATGCCGGGGTGCAGCCCGAACAGATGCGAGATGTGGCGGTGGCCCGGTTCGGCCTCGGGCAGCGGCTCGCTCCATTCGAGGATGCGGCCATCGGTGCCGATCCGCATGCGCTGGAGGCGGGCGATCGCGGCTTCGCAGCGCTCCGCCAACGCCGCTTCGGTGCCGAGGATGCGCGCGGCGTCCGCGGTAAAGCGCAGCACGGTGAACGCCATCGACTGCGCCATCGTGCAGCCCATGTCGAGAAAGCCAGCCTTGCCGTCCGGCAGCAAATAGCTGTTCTCCGGAGAACCGGCGGGGCCGGAGACGAGTTTGCCGGTGCGCGGATGCGCGACGAGATAGTCGAGCGTGAATGCGGCGCAGGATTTGAGGAAGGGCAGGGCGCGGTCGCGCAGGAACCGGGTGTCGCCCGAATAGAGATAATGCTCCCAATAATGGAGCGAGAGCCACGCCAGCCCCTCCGGCCACAGCCCATATTGGATGCGCCCGTCGAGCGCGGTGTGGCCCCACGGATTGGTGGTGTAGTGCGCGACGGCACCGCGGGCGCCATAGGCGATCTGCGCGGTCTTCTCGCCGAACGGCTTCAGCCGCTCGGCATAGTCGAACAGGCTGGCGTGCAGCGCGCCCAGCCCGCACGGCTCGGCGGGCCAGAAATTCATCTGGATGTTGATGTTGATATGATAGTCGGCGCTCCATGGCGGCGAGAAGCCGTCCGCCCACAGTCCCTGCAGGTTGGGCGGCAGCGATCCGGGCCGCGCGGACGAGATCAGCAGATAGCGGCCGAAGTTGAAATGCGTCTCGATCAAGGCCGCCTGCGCCGGGCCCCCGGTGGCGGTGAGGCGCTCGGCGGCGAGCGGCGGCGCCGGTTCGGTCGCCAACGCCAGATCGATCGCGTCGAACAGCGCGCGATGGTCGCGCTGCTGGCTGTCGAGCAATTGCTGCCATGACCGAGCGCGGGCGGCCTTGAGCGCGGCGAGGCTCTGCCCGGCCGGATCGGCTTCGATCAGGTCGGTCGCCGCGGTCAGCCGCAGGATCACGACCTTCGCATTCCTCACCTCGAACCCGGTCTCCGACGGCTCGACCCCGCCCCCCTCCACCGCGCAGGCCAGGCGCGCGCAGAAGGCAGTGCCATGCGGCGTCGGCTTGCCGGCGAGGGTGACGATGTCGCCCGCGCGCGAGACCGTGGCATCCTGCCCGCGCGACAGCTCGATCGCCAGCGACATGCCGTCTTTCGCGGTCGTTTCCAGCCGGATCAGCAGCGCCTTGTCGGGGAACGAGGCGAGCACGGTACGGGTATAGCGCGCGCCGCCGATCTGATAGCTGGTGCGCGCCTGCGCGGTCGCCATGTCGAGAGCGCGCAGATACCCGGTCGCCCGATCGCCATGCGCGAAGCGCAGGGTCAGGTCGCCCAGCATCTGGTAGCTGCCATAATCCTCCGTCTTGAGCGGCGCCATCATCTGTGCCTGCGCCAGCGCGTCGGCGGCGGCGCGGTCCCCGGCGAACAGCAGGCGCCGCACCTCGGGGAGGGCCGCGCGCGTCGTGGCGGGATTGTCCTCCACCGTGCGCCCGGACCACAGCTCGATATGGTTCAGCTGGATCCGCTCGGTGCCGATGCCGCCGAACACCATCGCGCCGACACGGCCATTGCCCACCGGCAGCGCCTCCAGCCATTTCGCGGCGGGCGCATCGAACAGCAGCGATTTGGTCGCACCCGCGGTCCCGGCGCGGGTTGCGGCATGGGCGCTGCGCGCGGCCAGCGCCGGCAGCAGGCTGAGCGCGAGCATACCGGTCATCGTTTCGCGACGGGACATGTGAGGCTTTGCGTCAAAGGCCATTCCGATCTCCCGATGTGACCGCCACTTTTACACGTGACATTCATATTTATCAGATGAAAGTCATGCGGAATGATACCCTCGCCTGTCAAGCAGATCGGAACCGAGGCCGTGCTTCGTCGCGGCGCAGCGCGTCGCGCGGCCCGGCTCGCGCAGGCGATGCGCGGGCTGATCGGCAAAGGCTGCCGCTGACCGCCTGATTCCGCACGGCGAAAGCCCGGGCCGCTGCCTGCGATCGCCCGGGCGGCACCAGTGGCAGTGGCCTGAGCGATTTTCTGAGGGGTGATCGCGTCCGCTGCGTATTTGAAGCGGGGATGCACGTGTAAATATTTACCCAAATCATTGATTTAAAACAAAATAATGAATTGACCTGTATATACATTTGATGCTTTTTCGCGTCATTCGGATCAGGGTTTCGGGGGAAAATCATGAAGCTCGCACGCCTTCTGCTCACCGCCACCGCGCTTGCCGGTGCCGCGCCGGCCTACGCCCAGACCAGCGCGCCTGCGCCCGCGCCTGCGCAGGCCGCCGCCGAAGCCGGCAGCGACATCCTGGTAACCGGCAGCCGCATCCGCCGGCAGGACATCGCCGGCGTCGGCCCCGCGACGGTCGTATCGGCCGAGCAGATCGAGAGCACCGGTATCGTCAATATCGAGACGTTGCTGCAGCGCCTCCCGGCCAATGCCGGCTTCGCGGGCAACCAGACCTCCGCCTATTGGACGGGCAATGGCTATGGCACCGCGCAGGTCAACCTGCGCGGCCTGGGCATCAAGCGCACCTTGGTGCTGCTCAACAACCGCCGGCTGGTCGCCGGCGGCACCGGCGCCAATTCCTCGCCCGATCTCAACATGATCCCGGTGGTGGCGCTGGCCCGGACCGACGTGCTGAAGGATGGCGCCTCGGCGGTCTATGGCGCGGATGCGATGGCGGGGGTGGTCAACCTGATCACGCGCACCGATTTTGACGGCATCGGCATCAGCGGGCGCACCGGCATCACCGAGCGCGGCGACGGCGCCGACTATGTGGTGGATCTGTTGCTCGGCAAGCGCGGCAGCCGCGGTGGCATCCTGGTCGCGGCGACCTGGCAGAAAACGCAGGCGGTCAATATGGCCTCGCGCGCGCCCTGCTCGCTCGCGGAAACCACGCCGGGCGCGCTGAGCTGCGTCAACAGCGCCGCCACCATCGGCGGTCGCGCGGTGCTGCCCAACGGCCAGCAAATCAACTTCAACCAGGTGCCCGGCGGCGACGGCGATTTCTTCGAGCCCTACAGCGCCGCGAAGCACAACTTCAATTCGAACCCCTACCTCTACGCGGTCAGCCCGATCGAGCGCATCTCGACCGCGGCGTTCGCCGATTATGAGCTGACCGACGGCATTCAGGCGTTCGGCGAGTTCCTCTACACCCATCGCAAGACCAACCAGATCGCCACGCCCGGCACCTTGCGCAACCTCGCGATCGCGGCGAGCAATCCGATCAACCCGACGGGTCAGAACATCGTGCTGGTCCAGCGCCGCCTCGCCGAACCGGGACCGCGCGAATTCTACCAGCGCACCGACACCTGGCAGGGCACGGCAGGGCTGCGCGGCACGCTGGCCAATGACTGGGCGTGGGAAGTGGCGGGGGCCTATGGCCGCAACACCGGCGTCGACGGCTCGACCAACGTCGCCAACCTGCAGAACGTCGCCAACTCGCTCGATCCCACGAAGTGCGGCACCGGCGCCATTCCCTGCGCCGACTATCTCGGCTTCGGCGATCTGACGCCACAGGCGCTGGACTATATCCTGTTCACCTCGCGCGACACCGGCGGCAATTCGCTGCTGTCACTGACCGCGGACCTCAACGGCGATCTGTTCCGGCTGCCCGCGGGTGCGGTCTCCTTCGCCGGGGGCGTCACCTATCGCGAGGAAAAGGGTTGGCGGAATCCCGATCCGCTGACGGTAGCCGGCATCGCCAACACCAACCAGCAATCGCCGATCTCGGGCAAGGTGAAAACCAAGGAAGCCTATCTCGAAGTCTCGGTGCCGGTGCTGGCGGATCTGCCGCTGATCCGCGCGCTCACCGTCGACGGCGCGGTGCGCTACTCGGATTACAACCTGTTCGGCAGCGACTGGAACTACAAGTTCAGCGCGGACTGGATGGTGGTGGAAGGGCTCCGCATGCGCGGCACCTACGGCACCGGCTTCCGCGTGCCCAACGTGCCCGAATTGTTCGGCGGCGTTTCCGAGGGTAACCTCACGACCACCGACCCGTGCAGCCGCTACGGCACCAGCACCAACCCGACACTGGTCGCCAATTGCCGCGCCTCGGGCGTGCCCGCCAACTATACCCAGCTCGGCACGACCATCCTGACGACGGTGGGCGGCAACCAGAACCTGCGGCCGGAAACCTCCAAGAGCTGGACGATCGGCACCGTCATCCAGCCGCGCGGGATCGTGCCGGGGCTGTCGCTGACCGCCGACTGGTTCGACATCGACATTTCGGGCGCGATCCGGGCCATTCCGGGCTCGACCAAGCTGTCGGTCTGCTATGCCAGCGCCAACCTGTCGCACCCGTTCTGCGGCGATTTCACCCGCAGCCCGCTGACCGGCGAAGTGACCTATCTCTCCGCCCAGCCGATCAACACCGGACGGGAACGGATGAACGGCCTCGACCTCGGGCTGGTCTATGGCCACACGCTGGGCCGGCTGCAGCTCCAGGTCGATCTCAACGCCACCTGGCTGAACGACTATGTCGTCGATCCCTTCCCCGGTGGCGCGCCGATCGTCTTCGACGGACGCATCGGCGGCGGCAATGGCGGCTATCCGAAGTGGCGCGGCTATGGCGTCGTGACCGCGGGACAGGATGGCGTGGCCGTCACCTGGTCCACCCAGTGGATCGGCAAGGCGCAGGATTTCAACGCCGCGCCCGCCGCGATCGGCTATCGCACGCCCAACATCTTCTATCACAACGCGCAGATCGCATTCGAGGTGACCGAAAAGACGCGCTTCCAGCTTGGCGTCGACAATCTGTTCGATAGGAAGGCGCCCTACATCCCCAGCTTCACCGACGGCAACACCGATACCATGACCTATGATCTCCTGCGCCGGCGATTCTATGTCGGCTTCCGCACGGCGTTCTGAGGTGGCGCGGGCGATCCGCTGGCCGCTGGTGGTGCGTCGCATCCACAAGTGGCTGGCGCTGTTCGTCGGCGTGCAGGTCGTGCTGTGGACGATCACCGGCTTCTACATGGTGGTCATCCATATCGACACGATCCATGGCGACCATCTGGTGAAGACGGCCCCCACCGCGACCATCGCGACCGCGGGGCTCGTCCCGCCCGCGACGGTGGCGGCCGCGGTGGAGGGGGCCACCGAAGTGCAGCTGCAGCAACGCCTCGGTCGGCCGATCTGGCGCGTCCAGTCCCCCGCCGGCCTCGTCGCGTTCGACGCGGTGACGGGCCGCCGGCTCGCCGCACTGACCGGTCCCGAGGTGGAGCGGGTCGCGCGCCGCCTCTATGCGGGTGACGCGCCGGTCGTCGCCGCCACGCGCCTGACCGAACCGGTGCAGGAAATGGGCAAGCGCAAGCCGACCTATTGGCAGGTCGAGTTCGAAGGCTGGAACCGGCCGACGCTCTACATCGCGCCGGTCACGGGTGAACTGCTTGCCAAGCGCCATCTGGCGTGGCGCGTGTTCGACTTCGCCTGGATGTTGCACATCATGGATTATGAGGCGCGGACCGACGTCAACAACCCGCTGCTGCGCGTCGCGACGTGGAGCGCGTTCGCGATGGCGTTGAGCGGCGCAGGGCTGCTGATCTGGTCCTTCCCGCGCCGCAAGCAAAAGAAGGCGGTGCGCTGATGGCGATCCGGTTTTCGCCCCTGCTGTTCCGGCGCATCCACAAATGGGTGGGGCTGGTATTGGGGCTGCAGTTCGTGCTGTGGACGCTCAGCGGATCGATGATGGCGCTGCTCGATGCCGATGCGGTGGGCGGCCATGGCGGCGGTGCGATGCATGTGATGCCGGTCGCCACCGATGGTCTCGCCGATCCTGCGCGGATCACCGGCGGCCGCCCGGTGCAGGCGCTGGTGCTGCGCGACATCGCCGGCCAGCCGACCTACGAGATCAGCGACGCGGCCGGCACGCGTCTGGTGGATGCGGCCACCGGCCGGCCGGTCCGCGTCGACCGCGCGCTGGCGGAGGCGGTCGCCTCGCACGGCGTCGCGGATCCAGTGGTCGGCGCCGCCCTGCTCGACCACGCCAATCTGGAAGCGCGCGACCATGACGGGCCGATGTGGCGCATCGACTTCGGCGACGCCGCCCACTCCAGCGCCTATGTCTCCGCCACCACGGGCCGGCATCTGGTGACGCGCGGCGACACCTGGCGGACGTGGGACTTCTTCTGGATGCTGCACAACATGGATTATGTGAGCCGCAGCAGCTTCAACCATCCGCTGATCATCTTCGTGGCGTTCGGCGTGCTGTGGTTGTCGGGAACGGGTTTCTATTTGTTGTTCAAAAGCTTCCGAAGCGCGGATTTCCGGTGGGTGCTGCGGCGGAAGAAGATGCGATAAGAGCTTCATTTTCCTCCCCGACGCTGCGTGCCGGAGAGGAAAATTTCGTTCAAACCCCTACCTCGAACGTCGCGCTCAGCTCATACCGGTCTGCCGGATGCGTCAGCACCGCGTAGGACACCACCCGGCCGCGGCTCCACGTCCGCCGCGTCATCACCAGTACCGGTTCGTCCGGCTTCATGCCCAGCAGGGTGCGCACCGATTCCTCTGGCTTGCGCGCGGCGACGCGATGCTCGACCCGCTCCAGCGGCGCGACGCGGCTGAGATATTCGTTCGGTGTCACCGCGGTGAAATCGGCGTCGATATACCCCGGCGCGGCGGCGGCGAGCACCAGCCGCTCCTCCAACTGCAACGGAAATTCCGCCTCATGATGGACGATGAGGCTGCGGAAGATCGGTGCGCCGGCGCGCGTGGCCAGCAGGGCCGCGCTGACGCCGTCGGCGCGCAGCGCGGTGTTGCTCAGCACGCGCGGGCGATAGCTGCGGCCGCGCGAGCGGACCTCGTCGGCGATGTTGCGGATTTCGATGATGTGACCGATCGGCTTCGGATCGGCGACATAGGATCCGGAGCCTGCGCGGCGAACGAGAATGCCGGCATCGCGCAGTTCGCGCAGCGCCCGGTTGGCGGTCATGCGCGAGACGCCGAACTGCGCCACGATCTCCGATTCCGAAGCCACCCGATCACCGGCCTTGAGCTGGCCGGACTTGAGCGCATCGACGATCGAACGCTTGATTTCCAGATAGCGGGGCGGGGCGGTTCCAGCATCGGCCATGCCCGGTTGTATAGACAATCGGGTGCGGACCGCCAGCATCGGCTGACGGCCCGCCAAGACCCTATCTGATCGAGAAACTATGCTTGCCGGCGATGCGCTGCCGGTCCGCGCCGACCACCACATAATCCACGCGATAAGTGCCGGTCGGGATCGGCTTGGCGCTGGTCAGCAGCAGCGCCTTGCCATCCTTGGAAACGCTGGTGGTGACACCCGGCATCTTCATGTCGGGGTGGTTGGCCATGCCGGGCATGCCGGTCATCACCAGCGTCGCGCTCGATTGGCCGGGCGCCAGCCGCTCGCTGAAGTTCAGCGTCACCGATGCGGTGCGCGCGACCGCCGCGTTCGCTGCCGGGGTCGCCGCGACCAGCCGGGGTTGGGCGATGGCAGCGGCGGGCGCCAGCACGGAGGCCGCGAGCAGGGCGGCGGTGATCGGGGCGCGTAACGTCATTGGGGTCTCCTGCGAAAGCTGTATCGGCTATACGCATCGGATGGTGGCGCCCCTCGCCGATATTGGTGAGGGGTGGCGCGCGTGCCCGCGTATGAGATGGGATGGACGGAAAGACGGACGATGGACACGGATATCGACCAGGCGCTGGCGCGCATCGGCGCGCAGGATACGCATCCGGACCTGAACGGGCTGGAGGATCGCGTGCTGGCGCGGATCGGCGCGCGGCCGAAGCCGGCGCTGGCGCTGGGCACCACCTTGGGCGCGGCGATGTTCGCGTTGGCGCTGGGGGTGATGAGCAACACGGTGCCGACCGGCGAGGCGCGGGCGGCGACGCTGGCGCCGTTCGGCGCGCCGAGCCCGCTCGCGCCTTCCAGCCTGTTGCTCGGATCGCGATGAACGCGCGTCAGCTGGCGCTCACCGCGCTGATCGTGTTCGTCGCGGCGTTCGCCGGCGTGCTGATCGGCCGGCACTTCATCCCCGCCGCTCCTGCCGAAACCACCGAGCTGCACGATGTACTGCATGATCAGCTCGCGCTCGATCCCGAGCAGGATCGCAGGATTCACGCGCTGGAAGCGGGCTTCGCCGATCGCCGCCGCGCGCTGGAGGCGGCGATGCGTGCCGAAAATGCGCGGCTGGCACAGGCGATCGCCGCAGAGCACGAGATCGGCCCGCAGGTGTCGGCGGCGGTCGACGCCTCGCACCGCACGATGGGCGATCTGCAGAAGGAAACCCTGTCGCACATCTTCGCGATGCGCCGGCTTCTCCACCCCGACCAGACCGCGCGTTTCGACGCCGAGGTCACCAAGGCACTGACCGAAGACGCGCGGTGACCTGCGGCCTCGCCGATCGGTCGGACGGGGAACTGGCCGTGCTCGCATGCGGCGGGCAAAAGGCTGCGTTCGGCACGATCGTGGCACGGCACAAGCAGGCGCTGCACCGGCTGGTCGTCCGCCTGATCGACGATGAGGACGAGGCGGTGGATATCGTGCAGGAAGCCTTCATCGCCGCTCACGCGGCGCTGCCGCGTTTCGATCCGGCGCGGCCGATGCGCGGCTGGCTGACGCGCATCGCGGTCAACAAGGCGCGCGACTGGCGGCGGCGGCGGATCGTGCGCCGCCTGATCTCCGCGGTGCTGCCCGACGATGCGGTCGAGATACCGGACGATGTGCCGGCGATCGACAAGGCGGTGGGCGATCGCGCCGAACTGGCGCGGGTCAACGCGGCGATCGCGCGGCTGCCGGGCAATTTACGCGAGGCGCTGGTGCTGCGTGCGATCGAAGGACTCTCGCAGGCGGAAGCGGCCGAGGCGCTGGGCGTCAGCGAAAAGACCATCGAGACGCGGCTCTATCGCGCGCGGCAGCGGTTGAAGGCGGACCTCGATCGCGTGGATTTTCCGGCACGCGGAGCCAAGGGATGAACCCGGCCACTGCGTATCTGGATCGAACCCTCTCTTTCCCAGGGACATGATGACCAATCCGATCGATCGCCGCGCGCTGTTGCGCGGCACCGCCGCCCTCGGCGGCACCGCCGCGCTCGCGCCCTGGTTTCCCGCCTGGGCGCAGCCCGTCTCCGCCGGCATCGTGCGGCCGCTGCCCGTGGTCTCCGGCACCGAGATCAAGCTGCGCATCGCGCACATGATGCGCCGGATCGACGGGCGCGAGAGCCATGGCATCGCGGTGAACGGCACCATCCCGGCGCCGCTGATCCGCCTGCGCGAAGGCCAGACCGTGCGCCTGCATGTGGAGAATGCGCTCGACGAGGACAGCTCGATCCACTGGCATGGCCTGCTGCTGCCCTTCCACATGGATGGGGTGCCCGGTCTCAGCTTTCCCGGCATCAAGCCGCGCTCCAGCTTCACCTACGAATTCCCGATCGTCCAGTCGGGTACCTATTGGTATCACAGTCATTCCGGGCTGCAGGAGCAGATGGGCCATTATGGCCCGATCGTGATCGATCCCGTCGGCGAGGATCCGATCCGGTCCGATCGCGAGCATGTGATCGTGCTGTCCGATCACAGCGCGCTCCACCCGCATACCATCTTCCGCAAGCTCAAGCAGATGGGCGGCTATTTCAACTACCAGAAGCAGACGCTCTCGGGCCTGCTGGCGGGCAGGGACCAGTCGCAGACGGAGCGGGCGGCGTGGGGCGCGATGCGCATGGACCCCACCGACGTGTCCGACGTGACCGGCAGCGCCTACACCTATCTCGTCAACGGCCATGGTCCGCAGGACAATTGGACCGCATTGTTCACGCCGGGCGAACGCGTCCGGCTGCGGATGATCAACGCCTCGGCGATGACCACCTTCAACCTGCGCATCCCCGGCCTCCGCCTCACGGTCGTGCAGTCTGACGGACTCGCGGTGCGGCCGGTGACGGTGGACGAGCTGCAGATCGCGGTCGCCGAAACCTATGACATCATCGTCGAGCCTGCCGACGACCGCGCCTACACGCTGGTCGCGGAGACGGTCGACCGCTCGGGGATGGCGCGCGCCACCCTGGCCCCGCGCGCAGGAATGGCGGCGGAGGTGCCGCCGCTGCGCCGCCGCCCGCTCGCCGACATGAAGGATATGGGCATGGGCGCGATGGGCGGGATGACCCACGGCGCCGCCCCGGCGGGCGACAGCGCCTGCGCGCCCGAGCATGCCGCGATGGGGCACTGCACGCCAGCCGGCGGCGCGCCGGCGGCGGGAGGCGCCGATCATGCCGCGATGGGGCATGGCGCCGGCGGCATGGACCATTCGATGCGCGATTTCTCGAACGCGCCGGAGGTGAAGAAGACGCCGACGGTGCAGACCATCTCGCCGATGCCCGTCGATCGCACCGGCGAGCCGGGGCAGGGGCTGGAGGATGTCGGCCACAAGGTGCTGGTCTACAGCGATCTCGTCGCGGTGGATCGCAACCCGGACGTGCGCGCGCCCGATCGCGCGATGCGCATCCATCTCACCGGCAACATGGAACGCTATATGTGGGCGTTCGACGGCCAGAAACTGTCCGAGGTGAAGAAGCCGATCCCGTTCCTCGAGGATGAGCGGGTGCGGGTGACGCTGGTCAACGACACGATGATGGGCCACCCCATCCATCTCCACGGCCATTTCTTCGAACTGGTCACCGGCCATGGCGATCATGCGCCGCGCAAGCACACGGTGCAGGTCCAGCCCGGCGGCACGGTCACCTTCGACGTCACCACCGATGCGGTGGGCGACTGGGCGTTCCACTGCCACCTGCTCTATCACATGCATGCCGGGATGATGCAGGTCGTGACGGTGCGCCCGCGTGAGGGAGACGCGGCATGAAGCGCCTCCTGCTCGCCGCCGGTGCGACGATCGCCTTCGCTGCCCCGGCCCATGCCCAGAAGGCGCCTCGATCCGCACCGGTAACGGACCCTGCCTGTCCCCCGGAACATGCCGCGATGGGACATTGCACGCCGAAGCCCGCCGAGCCGCCCCCGCCGCCTCCAGCGCCGGCGATCGATCCGGCCTGCCCCCCCGAGCATGCCGAGATGGGGCATTGTACCCCCAAGCCCGCCGCCGCTCCGCCGCCGCCGAAGCCGGCGGAGACGGACCCCGCCTGTCCGCCAGAGCATGCGGCGATGGGCCACTGCACGCCGAAGCCGGCCGCGCCCGACGCGCGCGCCGGCACCACGCTTCCCGCGGGCAATGCGCCGCCGCCCGAGGCGCCCACCGTCGACTATGCGGATCGCATCTGGGGGCAGGCGGCGATGGCGCCGTCGCGCGACCTGCTGATGCGCGAGCATGGCGGCGGCAGCTTCTCGCAGATCATGCTCGACCTTGCCGAAGTTCAGGTGCGCAACGGGCGCGACGGCTATCGCTGGGAGGGCGAGGCCTGGTTCGGCGGCGACATCGACCGGCTGACGGTGAAGACCGAAGGGGAGGGCGGCTTCGGCGAAGGCGTTGACGCGGCCGAGGTCCAGATCCTCTACAGCCGTGCGATCGGCCCCTATTTCAACCTGCAGGCCGGCGTTCGCCAGGATATCCGCCCGACCCCCGCGCGGACCTATGCGACATTGGGGTTCGAGGGGCTGGCACCCTATTGGTTCGAGCTGGAAGGCGCGCTGTTCCTGTCGAACAAGGGCGATCTGCTCGGCCGGCTGGAGGGCTATTACGACCAGCGCATCACCCAGCGCCTGATCATCCAGCCGCGCGCCGAGGTGAATGTCTCGGCGCAGGACGTGCCGGAGAACGGCCTGGGGTCGGGTGTGACCGATGCCGAGCTCGGCCTGCGCCTGCGCTACGAGATCGTCCGCGAATTCGCGCCCTATGTCGGCGTGTCGTGGGAACGCAAGCTGGGGGACACTGCCCGCCGCGCCCGTGCCGCCGGGGAGGGGGTGGGCGGCTTCGCCTTCGTCGCCGGGGTCAGGGCCTGGTTCTAGCGGCGCGCGCCCTCCACCGCGAAGCGGGGGGCGAGCGAGACGGTGGCGGTGCGGCTGAGGACCCGCGGCAGGTCCGCACGGCCGCGCAGATGTGCCGACCGCCAGAACAGCCGGCCGCTGCGGTTGACGACATGGCCGCGCACCAGATGCAGCCGGGCGTCCCGCCGACCGCCGCCGATGCGCGTGGCATCCACCGCCGGCGTGCCGATCTGCAGGCTGAGCTCGACATGGTCGAGCAGCGCCGGCTTGCCCTGCCGCGCGCGGGCGGCGTTCAACCGCCCGCGGCTGACCGCCTGCGTGCGGAAATCGGGGCGCGCGGCGCGCAGGCGGCTGAAGGCGAGCAGCAGGGGCAGGTCCCGCCACACCGTGCGCAGGCACTGCGCCACCGCGACGGGCACCGGCATGCGCGCATTGGCCGGCGCCTCAAAATAGTCGAGCCAGCCCGGATCGACCCTGAACAGCGCATGCGGGGCCAGCGCCGCGAGCGGGCCGGCGGCGGGCAGCGCGAAGGTGCGGCGATTGTCGATTCGCCGGGCGAGCGGCTGGTCGAGGTCGAAGTCGATCTGGCCCTGGCCGCGATCGACGCCGTGCAGAGGATCGAGCCAGAAGCTCTCGACGGAGCCGCGCCGCCCCGAGGCGTCGATCGTCGCCAGCAGGCCGCAGGGCTGCGACCTGGGGGCCGCGACCACCGCTGCATCGGGTTCGGACCATTCGATCCACAGCCGGCCGCTGCCGATCCGCAGATGCGGGTCGACGGGGTCGAGCAGCGCCGGCCAGCGGCGGACGATCTCGCTGCAGGTGGCGCGCACATCGTCGCCCAGCACATAGCGTTCGGGGCAGTCGGCCAGCGCCTCGGCACGCGCGGCGGCGCCGGGCAGGAGATAGCGGCCGCTGCCCGGCAGGTCGACGATCACCGGCCCGGTCGCCTGGACGACGCTGTCCAGCAGCCGCATCTCAGCCTTGCTCCGGGCGGGAGGGAATAAGGGACGTTCGCATGCTTGCCTCGTTCGCCGTCACCCCCGCGCTCATGGCTGCGGCGCGGCTGTTTCCGTGGCGTGTCCGGATATGTCCGGCGCGTGGCTGGCAGAGCCGGACATCCGGCAGCAAAGAATCAGGGGCATCGGCGGCGGCAAGACAGGACTATGCTATCCTTGGAGTGCCGATGATGCTGACTTCCTTCCGGCCCTTCGCCACCAGGCGAGAGGCGGACGCGCTGCTTGCGGCGCATGGCGTGGATGCGATCGCGATCGTCCACGAAGCGATGGTGGCGGCGGTGCGCGCCGGCGATCGCCGCGCCGCGGATCGGCTCGACCGCATTCTCCAGCATGTCGAAACCGCGGTGGATACCGCCCCGGTGCGTCATGCTACAGGCTGAGACACGGATGAGGGGCCCGGTGATGAGCGAGGCGGTGAACGAAACGGCGGCCGACATCCTGATCGTCGACGACGATCCCGAGATCCGCATGCTGCTGGCGAACAGCCTCGGCAATCAGGGCTATCGCGTTCACACCGCCGCCGGCGCGCGCGAGATGGATCGCATCCTCGCGCAGACGAGCATCGATCTGGTGATGCTCGACGTGATGATGCCGGGTGAGGACGGGCTCTCGATCTGCCGCCGCATCGCGCAGGGTGATGGGCCGGCGGTGATCATGCTGAGCGCGCTGGGCGACGAGCCCGATCGTATCCTGGGGCTGGAACTGGGCGCGGGCCATTATCTCAGCAAGCCGTGCAGCCCGCGCGAGATCCTTGCCCATGTCCGCGCCGCGCTCCGCCAGCGGCGCAGCGCCGTCACGCAGGAACGGCATCGCGTGCTGGGCTTCGCGGGCTGGCGGATCGATCTCGCCAGCCATGAGCTGACCGATCCCGATGGCGTCCTGGTCGACCTGACCGACGGCGAGTTCGCGGTGTTGCGCGCCTTCGTCGAACGGCCGCGGCGCGTGCTGACCCGCGAGGCGTTGCTCGAAGCCGCGCGCGGGCCCGACAGCGAGGCCTTCGATCGCGCGATCGACGTGCAGGTCAGCCGGCTGCGGCGCAAGCTCAAGGCGCAGAGCGACGAGATCATCCGCACCGTCCGCAACGAAGGCTATCTGTTCTGCCCGCAGGTGCGCGCGGCATGACCTTGCGGCCGTGGCGTCGCGACGCGCCGTTGTTTCTGCGTATCTTCGCCTGGATGCTGGGCGGCGTCGCCGCCGTCCAGCTTCTCTCGATCCTGCTCGTTTTCCTGCTGCCGCCGCCCGAACCGCGGATCTTCACGCTCGATCAGGTGGCGGCGGTGCTGCGCAGCGGTCGCGATGCGAGCGGCGCGCTGGTGGTGTCGAACACGGCGCCGGATGCGGTGCTGCCCGAAGAGCTGGCGCCCCGCCTCGCCGAGATGCAGGCACATCTCGCGCAGCGGCTGGGCGTATCCGAGGATCGCATCGTGCTGCGGCGCAATCGGCCGCGGCTGCTGCTGATTCCGAAGGGCCCGCCGGGGCCGATGCCGATGGTGTTCAAAGGCCCGCCGGGCGGCGGCTTCGGCGGCGATGTGCTGCGCGCGCGCATGGGCGCGCTCCGCGATGCCCGCACCGAATTGTTGTTCGGCGATTTCACCGCCTCGCTGCGTCTTCCCGACGGCAGCTGGCGCTCGGCCCGCTCGGCGCGTTCGGGCAGCGTTGATTTCTGGCGCTGGCGCGCGCTGATGTGGCTCGTCGCCGCCACGCTCGCGATGGCGCCGATCGCCTGGCTCCTCTCGCGCCGGCTGGCGCGGCCGATCGCCTTGTTCGCGCGTGCCGCCGACCGGCTGGGCCGCGATCCGCGCGCGCCGCCGCTGGAGGTGGAGGGGCCGCCCGAAATCGCCGGCGCCGCTGCCGCCTTCAACCAGATGCAGGCGCGGCTCCAGCGCTATGTCGACGATCGGTCGATGCTGACCGCGGCGATCGCGCATGATCTGCGCACGCCGCTGATGCGGCTTTCGCTGCGCCTCGAATCGGCACCCGAGCCGCTGCGCGCCGCCACCGAGAACGACATCCGCGACATGGAGGCGATGATCGCCGCGGTGCTCGGCTTCATGCGTGACCTCTCGGCACCGATCAGCCGCCAGCGGCTCGACCTGCGCTCGCTGGTCGAAAGCGTGACCGACGGGTTCGCCGATCGTGGCGACGGGGTAACGTTGATCGCCGGCGACGCGCTGGTGATCGATGGCGATCGGCCGGGGCTGAAGGCGGTGGTCGGCAACCTCGTCGGCAATGCCGTGGCTTATGCCGGGGGCGCCGAGGTCGAACTGGGGGCGGAGGCGGATGAGGCCTGGGTGCTGGTCAGCGATCGCGGCCCCGGCCTGCCGCCCGACATGCTGGAGCGCGTCTTCCAGCCCTTCTTCCGCATGGAACAGTCCCGCAACCGCGAGACCGGCGGCGCCGGGCTTGGCCTCGCCAGCGCAAGGGCGGTGGCGCGCGCGCATGGCGGCGACGTCATCCTTTCCAACCGCGCCGGCGGCGGGCTGGTCGCGCGGCTGACCTTGCCGCGCTGACCGGACATTCCGGGGACACATCGCAAACCTAGCCCACGCCGATTGTCATGCGGCGAGGCTCAACATGCGCAGATCTTCCTTCATTCCGATGCTGATCCTGGCCGGCGCGCTTTCGGCCTGCGCCGGCGGGCGGCCGCCGATGCCGGGCCGGCCGCTGCAGGGCCCGCCGGGTGGCGGGTTCGGGCCGCCGCCGGACGGGGAGGGCATGCCCGGCCGCGGGCCGCTGTTCGTCAGCCCGATGGGCGAACCGTTCCGCGGTGGTGAGGCGGGCCCCGAGGCGCTCTGGTTCGCCGGCGCCGACCGCGATGGCGACGGCGGCATCGATCTGGCGGAGATGCGCGCCGATGCCGCGCGCTTCTTCGCGCTGCTCGATCGGCGCGGCGATGGTGAGATCGATCCCGACGATGTCGATCATTATGAAAGCGCGATCCTGCCGGAGATCCGCGTCGGCGGGTCCGGCGGCGGCGGCGCAGGTGGAATGGGCGGGCGCCGGGGCCGCGGTGGTCCTCCCGGAGGTGGAATGGGCGGCGGCGGCATGGGTGGCGGCATGGGCGGTGGCCCCGGCGGCCCGCCGGGCGGCATGGACGGCGCGCGCAGCGGCGGGGGTGGCCCGCGATCGGGCGGCCGGCAGGGTGCGGGCCGGTTCGCCTATCTCGACCTGCCGGAGCCGGTGACGGCGGCCGACGCCAATCTCAACCGCGGGATCAGTGCCGCGGAGTTCGCGACCGCTGCCGATCGGCGGTTCGCGCTTCTCGACATCAATCATGACGGCGTCCTGGCGCGTGACGAACTGGCGACGCAGCGACCGCGCGGCGGACGGCGCTGATTTCTCCAAAGGAAAGCGGGGGGCACGCACCGAAATGCGCACCCCCCGCTCCCGCGACCCGTTCCGGGCTTATTCGCTGGCGCCGTCCGGCATCTGCGGCGGGGGCGGCATATCGGGGCCGCCCGGGCTGCCGGGCCCGCCATCGTGCAGGCGCATGATCATGTGCGGGCGCGGCGGCGGTGCGTGGCGCACGCGCTCCAGCGCCTCGAACAACGCCTTCTGCCGGGCATCGAGCTGGCCATGGAAGCTGCGCGCGGCGGCAATGCCGGCGCGGCGGCGGCTGCCTTCGACCGCGATCTGCTTCTCCATCGAGTCGAGCCGGTCGATGAACCCCTGCTCGCCCGGGCGCACCAGCCGGTCGACGGGCGGCTTGGGCGGCATCGGCGGGCCGAAGCCGGGGCCGGCGGCCAGATAGGCCTCGAGCGCCGGCCGCTGCGCGGGCTTCAGGTCCAGCAGCAGCGCGATGTCGTCGGCGGCGCGCGCCTTCATCGCTGCGTCGCGCGCGGCATCCCGTTGCGGCGGGCGGCCCGGTGGCGGCGATTGCGGCTGCTGCGCGATGGCGATGCTGGCGGTCAGCGCCAGCCCGGCCGCCACGATCTTCTTCATCATCTCGTTCCCCTTTCGGCTTCATCCTGCGGCGGGCGATTTTCGCTCGCCTTGATCCGCCGCAGGCCTTGTCATGCGCGGGCGATATTGCCCGCAGATGTCCCGCGCGCGGCGGGCGCCGCCGCGCCCAGCATGCCGGAAAACACCCAGCGGCGGTCCTTGTGCGTGCGGAAGATGTCGCACCCGCAGTCCACGCAGGTCGATCGCAGCACGTCGCCGGCAAGGTTGCGCTCGGAAGCCGGGCGGTGCCCCCCGAGATGGCATTTGGGTGTGCGATCGCGCTGCATCATCCGGTTTCCTTCGCTGCGGACTTGGGATGAGGCGGGGGGGCGGCGGCTCTGTTGCTGCCGGATTTCAGCGACGCGCCGGAAAAGACCCGGCGGGATGATACGCACCCGCCGGGTCCGCCATATCGAGCAGGACACGGCACCGGGCAGCATAAAGGCTGCCGCACGATCGGCTGTGACCCGTGTCACATGCGGACGATCGGCGGCGGGAATGACGCGAAACGCCCATTCCGGACCAAGAAGCCGCTCCCCATCCGTCTCCGGTATCCATAAATTCATCGATGCAGCATCGCAGAAGGGACAGTGCATGCCGAAGCGTCGACCGCCCTTGTCGCTGGAAAACAGCGGGACCTACGAAGCGCGCGCGCTTGAGCAGGAGGCGCTGGCCGCGGCTACGCGGCTGCCGCACCTCAAGGATAAATATCTTCAGGCCGCACGGAGTTGGCTGGCGCTGGCCACCCGCGCGCGCGCGGTGGAGCAGCGCCGCGGCTGATCAGTCCGGCCGGTCCGCCAGCGGCGGCAGCACCGCAAGCAGCAGCACGCCCGACCCGGCGACGAGGAACGCGCCGAGCGCGAGCGGCACCAGCCCTTCGGTGATGAAGGGCGCAACCGCGGCGGTGCCGAGCGAGGTCGTCAGCAGGATCGCAACCACCGCCAGCGCCGCGCCGCGCGCATCGTCGCCCCGTGCCGCCACGATCGCGCGGTGGAACCCCGGCGGCCCGCGCAGTCCGAGGCCGACATTGACCGATAGGAAGATCGCCGCGACCGCCAGCGGCGTCGCGCCGCCGGCCAGCGCATAGGCGAGCATCGCCGCGGTTCCCGCCGCCGACAGCGCCGTCCCCGCCATGATCGTGCGCTCAGCACCGAAACGCTGCGCGATGTGGCCGGCGAGGTTGGAGACGATCGCGAAGCCGGCGACACCGCCGATCTGCATGATGATGAAATCGGTGATGCTGCCGCCGAGCGCGGTGACGAATACGGTCGGTGCGCCGAACACGAAGATCAGCAACCCGCCCAATGTGCAGGCATGGCTCAGCGCATAGCGCAGGAACACGCGGTCGACGGCCAGCCGGTGATAGCCGCCGCTGCCGCGCGCGACCGGCGGCGGCAGCGGCAAGTGCCGGCGCAACCGCCAGACGATGGCGGCGAGCAGCAGGCCGAGCAGCGCGAGCAGGTCGAACGACGCCTGCCAGCCGCCGAGCCGCAGCAGCCACAGCCCTGCCACCGGCGCCAGTGCGGGCGCCATCGCCTCGACGCTGCCGAGCAGGCCGAGCGCGCGCACCGCGCCGCCATCGTCGAACAGCCGGCGCAGCAGGCCCGGGGCGAACACCGCCGCTGCGGCACCGGTCGCCCCCTGCAGCACGCGCAGCGCGATCAGCGCCTCGATCGCATCGACCCACCGGCACAGCAGCGACACCAGCGCGAACGCCAGCAGCGATCCGGCGAGCAGCCGGCGCTGGTCGAACCGCGCGCCAAGCTCCCCGAACAGCATCAGCCCGCACGCGGTGCCCGACGTGTAGCCGGCGAGCACGAGCTGCGCGCCCGCCGCATCGCCGCCGAGCACGGCCGGCAGGCCGGGCACCGCGGGCAGCACGAGATCGGTTCCGGCGAGTCCGAGTACGGTCGCCGAAACGATCAGCAGCACGCTGCCGGCATGGCGGGGCAAGGCAATGGCCATGGCGCTGCTTAGCCGGGTGGCGGGGGCACGCAACGCATAAGCTATGCGCCGCCGGACCCCCATCTTTTACCACTTCTAACTGGCTGGAGGCGCGCCTGCGGGAGAGCATGGCGGTGACAGGGGCGGAGCGATTCTGCGCGCGAACGGCGATCGGAAGGCGGGAATCGGATTCGGCGATGACGGCACGACAGGAGGGCGGAAGCGATGCCACGTGAACGCGCACGCCGCCGCCACCGAAGGTGCCGATCCACTGCCGGTCCCGATGTCGCGCGCCGATCCTCCTATCGGTCGCCGACAGCCCCGGCCCGCGTCCGCCCCCTTCCCCGCGGGCCGGGGCACCCACAGCGGTATGGAGAGCGAGGATGAATGACCGAAAGTCTCGGAATGCCGGCGCGCTTGAGCGGCGCGATCTGCTGCGCGCCGCCGCGGGATCGGCGGTGCTGACAGGCATGGCGACGGCCGCACCCGCCGCCGCGCAGGGCGGGCCGGCTTCGGCCACCGGCGGGCTGGCGCGCGGTTCGGTCGGCGCGCGGCTGCAGGGCGTCCAGCATTTCGGGCTCACCGTGCAGAACATGGAACGCGCCTTCGAATTGTATACCGAGGTGCTCGGCGGCAACGAGGTGATGCGCGACGGCGATTTTCAGGGCGAGCGCATCCACAACACGCTGCTGACCGATCAGGAGATCCTGGCCGGCGAACGCCACGTCAATCCGCGCACGATCGGCGTGCCCGATCTGCGCGGCGGCGCGCAGCGGCTGGATGTCCGTTTCGTCCAGTTCGACAATGTCGTGATCGAGCTGCTGCAGTATCGCGATGCCGACCAGCCGCCGGGTGGCCCGAACAGCTTTGCCGAGCCGCTCGACCATATGAGCCCGGCCTTTCCGCGGATGATGCACATCTGCTTCCACATCCGCGACGATGTCGATTTCAACATCTTCATCCGCGATCTCGAGGCGGAATCGGCGCGGCGCGGCATGCCGCAGGTCCGCGCCAACCGCGTCCTCACCGTCCGCACCGAGGCGGCGCGCCGCGCGGCCCCGCTGGACGCCAATTCCAACCCGATCACGGAGGGCAAGTCGGAAGGATGGCGGCTGATCTACTGCAAGGGCTGCGAGGGCGAACAGCTCGAATTCGTCCAGGCGCTGGGCCCGGTCAAACGGACCTTCGCGGCTGCGCTCGAAGCGCGGCGCCGCATGCTCGCGGCGCTGCCGCGATGATCCGCCGGCATGGCATTCGCCTGGCGCTGGCGGCATCTCTCGCCACCGCCTGCGCAGCGCCCGCCCTCGCGCGGGACCATGGCGGCGTGCGCTACGCGGATATCCCTGCCGGCGCCTATGCGGTCGTGGCGGAGGTGCGGGCGAAACCCGGCAAGGAAGCCGCGCTGCGCGAGGCGACCTTGCCGCTGGTTGCCGCGGTCCGCGCCGAACCCAACAACCTGCTCTATGTCCTCCATGAGGATCGCGCCGCGCCGGGCCATTTCCTCTTCTACGAGGTCTTCGCGAGCGAGGCCGATTTCAGGGCGCACAACGCCACGCCGCATGTGCAGGCCTGGTTCGCGACGCTGCCGGAGCTTGCCGACGGCGGCGTGACGGTGACGCACATGGCGATCCTCGGCAACGCCGCGCCGGCACCGCGCTGAAACCGGCGCCCGATCAGGCAAGCGTCTCGACGATCCGCGCGGCGGCGCCATCGGACAGCAGGATGCGCGTCCAGCGGCACAGGCTGTGCCGCACCGGCACCAGCGTCGATCGGTTGGCGCCGGTCTGGAACTCCACCGGCGCCGGCCCCGGGCCGTCATGCCAGCCGAGATCGGCCAGCCGCGCCTCCATCGCGCGCAGCGGATCGGTCGCGAACCGCCACAAGGATCGCCCGATCAGCGTTTCGGGCGAACAGCCGAAGCCCGCCGCGCGCGACGGCGACAGCGCGAGCAGCCGGTGGGTGAGATCGCAGACCAGATGCACCGGCCGCGGGCTCTCGCTGACGAGGTGCGCCAGCACGCGATCCGCAGCGGCGTCGAGCCGCGCCGCGACCACCGCGGCGACCTTCGCATGCTCCGCCGGTTCCATCGCCTGCGTGCCCGCCTCCCACCGCGAGATCGTCGATTGCGCGACGCCGAACAACTCGGCCGCATGCGCCTGCTTCACCCGGTGCAGCGCCCGCCAGCGGCGGAGCGCGGGGCCCATGGCCATCATGCGCGGCGTTACCTCTTGCTGTACGAAGGGCGGGCTCATCTCTGAAATCTAGCGCAAAATCGCTATCGACGCGACAGAAGCGGTACCCGCCGTCCCCTCACGCCGGCGCGATGCGCGCGCCTGCGGGTTCGCTGCGGCGCAGTTCGGCATCCTCGCCGCGCGAATAGGTGCCCACCAGCATGCCCGCGGCCAATATGTTGCCGCGCATCGCCTTCACCAGCCCGCTGCGGCCGGGATTGCTGCCGATGTCGGGCGCGGTCGCCAGCGCGAAGAGCTGGAACACATAATCGTGATTGCCATGGCCGGTCGGCGGATCGGGGGGCAGCCAGCCCTCGCCGAAATAGGAATTGCGGCCGACGTCGCGGCCATCCTGCTCGCCGTCGCCATCGGGGGCGATCGCGCCTTCGGCCAGCCGGTGCTCGTCGGCGGGCAGGCCCCAGACAATGCCGTGGACGATCGGGCTGGGGGCCGGCGCGTCGGGATCCTCGACGATCAGCGCCAGGCTCATCGTGCCCTCGGGCAGCGGGCCCCACACCAGGGGCGGCGACACGCCCTCGCCATCGGCGGTGAAGCGCACCGGCAGCCGCGCCTGGTTGGCGAAGGCGGGGCTGGAAAGATCGATCACGGTGCTGCCGAGCTGCAGATCCGGATCGACGATCACCAGCTTCGCATGGCCGGCACGAATGTTGCGCAGCAATCCGCCGAGCCACCCCGGCACATGTTCAAGCATCGAGCTCCTCCTTGCTGGCGGTCAACGTGCGCGGGCGCGGTTGTGTCCGCGCCGCGTTCCGGATCAGCCGTAGCGCTCCTCGTCCCAGGGATCGCCGCGCATATGATAGCCGTTCTGTTCCCAGTATCCCGGCTTGTCGGCACCCAGCACGTCGATGCCGCGCAGCCATTTGGCGCTCTTCCAGAAATAGAGATGCGGGATCACCAGCCGCACCGGCCCGCCATGCGCGCGCTCCAGCGGCCTGCCCTGCCAGCTGTGCACCAGCATCGCTTGGCGGTCGGCGAAATCGGCAAGCGGCACGTTGGTGGTATAGCCGTCATAGCCGTGCAGCATCAGGAAGGCGGCCTCGTCGCGGGGTTCGACCAGATCGAGCAGGTCGCGGGTCAGCACCCCCGTCCAGTCATTGTCGTAGCGCGACCATGTCGTGACGCAGTGGATGTCGGAGCGCAGCATGGTCTGCGGCAGCGCCATCAGCGCCGCCCAGTCGAGCGTCACCGGCCGTGCCACCAGCCCGCCCACCTTCAGCCGCCACCGCTCGGCGGCGATGTCCGGCTGCGCGCCGAGGTCGAGCACCGGCCAGTCGCGCACGAGATGCTGGCCGGGCGGCAGGCGGTCGGTCTCCGGGCGGGCGCGGTGGCCGGTCAGGAATTTGCCGTCCTCCGCCCAGCGCCGTTTGGAGCGGGTGAGCTTGCTGTCCTCGGGCAGGTCGTCATCGGCCATGGGCGGTCCTTCGCGAGACGCCAGTCTATCCCAGCGGCCGGCGCTCAGCCAGCCCCGCGTCGCTGGCCGAGGATGGCGGTGACGAGGATGCCCGACAGGATCAGCGCCATGCCGGCGAGATGATAGCCATGCAGGTCCTCGCCAAGCAACGGGGCGGCGAGCAGGGCGCCGAACAGCGGCATCAAGGTGATCGCCTGCCCCGGCCGCGCCGGCCCCAGCGCATCGACCGCGGCGTTGTAGAGGAAGAAGGCGACCACCGAGGGGAGCACGGCCACATAGGCGAAGGCGGCGACGACGCCCGGCCGCCAGTCGATCGCAACGATGCGCGGCCATTCGGTGAGCGCCAGCGGCAGCATCGCCACCGCGCCGATCGTGAAGGTGGTGGCGAGCAGGCTCAGCGGATGGATCGCCGGTCGCAGCTGCAGCGCGATCGTGTAGATCGCCCAGGCCACCACTGCGGCGAGCACCAGCAGGTCGCCGGTCGCGAAGCGGAAGCTGCCGATCGCGTGCAGGTCGCCGCGCAACACGATGGTGGCGACGCCGATCATCGAGATCGCCACCCCGGCCACCGCGGCGGCGGCCGGGCGCGCGCCGAACGCCACCCGGTCGAACAGCAGCACGAAAGCGGGGATCGCCGCCTGGATGAGCAGGCCGTTGGTGGCGGTGGTGTGGTGCAGCGCGGTATAGAGCAGCGCATTGAACGCGATCACGCCGGTCGCCGCCAGCAGCAGGATCGGCCGCCACGCGGCGACGATCGCACGCCGCTCCGCGACCAGGTGGCGCGCGGCGAAGGGCAGCAGCACCAGCACCGCGCCGGTCCAGCGCACGAAGGTCAGGGTGAAGGGCGGAATGTCGTTGCGCACCGCGCGGCCGACGATCGAATTGCCCGCCCACAGCAGCATCACGATGCCCAGCATCGCATAGGCGGCGGCCGCGCCCCCGCGCCAGCCGCCCGAACGCATCGTCAACGGCCGACGCGCGTCTTCAGCCGATGCCAGATATACCAGGCGCCGGCCGCGACGAACACCGCGGCGAACACCAGGTGGAAGTCATGGAAGAACTGGTGCATCCGCGGATCGCTGTGCCACTTGTCGCCCAGCACCATGCCCACCCAGGCAAGGCCGAAGCACCACGGCCACGATCCGACGAAGGTATAGATGTGGAAGGGCACCAGCGGCATCCGGGCGATGCCCGCGGGGAAGGCGATGAACGAACGGACGATCGGCAGCATGCGCGCGATCAGCACCGCCGGGCCGCCCATCTTCGCGAAGAAGCGCTCCGCCCACTCCAGATCCTTGACGTCGAGCAGCAGGTAGCGGCCCCAGCGCTCGATCGCGACGCGGCCACCGCGCTTGCCGATCTCATAGGCGGGGATCGAACCGAGGTTGCAGCCGATCGCGCCGGCGGTCGCCACCAGGAACAGGTTCAGCTCGCCGGTGGAAACCATATAGCCGCCGAACGGCATGATGATCTCGGACGGCAGCGGAATGCACGCCGATTCGATCGCCATCAGCAGCATGATGCCCCAATAGCCGCTGAACCGGATGATCGCGATGATGAACGCCGCCACTGCGGCCAGGATTGTTTCGATGATGGTCATTGCACATCCGGCACGCAGGTCTGAACCGATGGCCCCCCAACAGGCCGGCGACTGTCGTGGTCGCTAGCAGGGGAGCGGCACGCTCCGCAATCCGGATGTTGCGATGCGGCAAACCGTTCGTCGCTGTCATCAAACTGACCTTGGGCGGGCCTAACCGCCCGCCCAGTCACAAGACGCAGACGCACAACCATCGGCAGCGGCGATCTTTTCCCGATCGCGCCGCCGGTCGGTCGCGCCTGCCCGTCTTGCGTTTGTAACATAGTGTTTCGGGGGGTATATCCATGTCCAAGTTCGCGTTGCTCAAATGCGCCATCCTCGCCAGCGCCGCCTTTCCCGCGACCGCGTTGCTCGCGCAGGAGGCCCCGGAGGCGGAAGACACCGGCGGGCTGACCGACATCGTCGTCACCGCCGAGCGTCGCTCGGAAAATCTGCAGAAGGTGCCGGTGTCGGTCGGCGTCGCCAGCGGCGACGATCTGCGCACCTTCCAGTCGGGCGGAGACGATACGCTGCTCGCGCTGTCGGGCCGCATCCCCAGCCTCTATGCCGAAACCACCACCGGCCGCATCTTCCCGCGCTTCTACATCCGCGGTCTGGGCAATATCGACTTCTACCTCGGCGCCTCGCAGCCGGTCTCGATCATCCAGGACGATGTCGTCCTCGAGCATGTCGTGCTCAAGTCGAACCCGGTCTATGACGTCGCGCAGGTCGAGGTGCTGCGCGGGCCGCAGGGCTCGCTGTTCGGCCGCAACACCACCGCCGGCATCATCAAGTTCGATACGATCCGCCCGAGCCAGCAGCTTCAGGGCCGCGCCTCCGCATCGTTCGGCAGCTTCAACACCGCCACGCTCGACGCCGGCATCGGCGGCGCGATCGTGCCGGACAAGCTGGCCTTCCGCATCTCGACGCTGATCCAGCACCGCGACGACTATATCGACAATGTCTTCGCAGGGACGAGCGCCGACGGCACCGTCACGCCGAAGAAGAATGCGATGGGCGGGTTCGACGATCGCAACGTCCGCGCGCAGCTGCTGTTCACCCCCACCGAAAGCGTCTCGATCCTCGGGTCGGCGCATGCCCGCTGGTATGACGGCACCTCGACCCTGTTCCTGCGCAACGCGCTCCGCAAGGGCTCGAACGACGTCTCCGATGTTTCGCGCACGCGCGTGTCCTATGACGAGGCGGACAACAACCCGCAGGGCTATGACACCTACGGCGGCTCGATCAACGCGACCTATGAATTCGGTTCGGTCGCGCTGACCTCGATCACCGCCTACGAGACCACCTCGGGCTACAGCCGCGGCGATACCGATGGCGGCGCCGCGGCCGATTTCGGCGGCATCGGCTTCGGCCAGTCGCAGGGGCAGATCCGCGATCTCGACCAGATCACCCAGGAAGTCCGCCTCGCCAGCACAGGCGACGGCGACTTCAAGTGGCAGGTCGGCGGCATGTATTTCGACAGCCGCGACACCACCGATTTCTACCAGCGCGCGTTCTTCCTGACGACGGCGGCGCGCAACCCCAACAACTGGGTGCGGCTGCGCAACGTCAACACCTCATGGGCGCTGTTCGGGCAGGCGAGCTACCGCGTCGCGCCGAACGTCACCATCACCGCCGGTGCGCGCGAGACCGAGGATACGAAGAAGACCCGGCTGCTGAAGACCGCGGACACCGCCGCAGGCGTCGTCACCTATCGCGGCCGCACCGATGTCCGCCTGTCCGACACCAAGCTGAGCTGGGACATCAGCGCGCTCTATGAAGCGAGCCCGGACGTCAGCCTCTACGCCCGCGTCGCGCGCGGTTTCCGTGGGCCCACCATCCAGGGCCGCTCGGCGGTGTTCAACGCCGATTTCACCACCGCGGATTCGGAAACCATCCTGTCGTGGGAAGCCGGCATCAAGACCAGCCTGTTCGACAACACGCTGCGCCTCAACGCCACCGCCTTCACCTGGCGGGTCGACGACATCCAGCTCAACGGCAATGATTCGAACGGCAACGGCGTGCTGTTCAACGCCGACAAGGCCGATGCCTATGGTTTCGAGGCGGATGCCGAATGGCGTCCGGTGCCCAACCTCTCGCTGACCGCGGGTCTCAGCCTGCTGCACACCGAGATCAAGGATGATGAGGTCTATGCGCAGGTCTGCGCGCTGAGCGGCGTGATCGTCTGCACGGTCGAGGATCCGACGATCAAGGTCGGCGCCAACACCTTCGCGCAGATCGACGGCAACCCGCTGCCCAACGCGCCGAAATACAACCTCAACGTCGCCGCGCGCTACGACCTGCCGGTGGGCGACGATGGCAAGGTCTTCATCGCGACCGACTGGAACGTGCAGGGCTATACCAACTTCGTGCTCTACGAGACGCCGGAATTCACCTCGAAGGGCAATTTCGAAGGCGGCCTGAAGCTCGGCTATGTCGGCGGGGACGGCGCCTATGAGGTCGCGCTGTTCGCGCGCAACATCACCAACGAGAAGAACCTCAAGGGCGTGATCGAGAATTATATGGCCGCGGTGCTCAACGAACCGCGCATCATCGGCGTCTCGCTTACGGGCAAGCTGCGATAACGTTCGAGCCCCTCCTCTTCAGAGGAGGGGCTATACCCCTTGATATCCAAGCCAATCGAAGGATAAGCGAAGGCAAACGAAATCGATCTGCCCCGGGCGGCGAAGAGGGGATATCTGCCGATGCGCCTTCACACCCAATGGCTCCGCACCGCGGCGGCCGCCGCCGCGCTCGCATCGCTGGCATTCGCGCCCTTCGCGGCCACCGGCCAGTCCGAGTCCCGCGCCAGGCCGCGCCTGTTCGTCCTCTCCGACATCGGCGGCGATCCCGACGACAAGCAGTCGATGGTGCGGCTGATGACCTATGCCAACCAGATCGACATCGAGGGGCTGGTCGCCACGCGCCACCGCGACGGCGTCCATCCCGAACTGATCGAGAAGGTGGTCGCCGCCTATGGCGAGGTGCGCGACAATCTGGAACGGCACGAACCCGGCTTCCCCGCCGCCGCCACGCTCCGCGCCGGCATTTCGCAGGGGCCGGTGATCGACGGCATGGCGGGGATCGGCGAAGGCAAGGATTCGCCGGGGTCGGAGGCGCTGATCCGCGCGGTCGACCGCGCCGATGCGCGACCGCTGTGGGTGAGCGTGTGGGGCGGCCCCGGCGTGCTGGGGCAGGCGCTGTGGACGGTCCGCAAAACGCGCTCGAAGGCAGCGCTGGCGGCGTTCGTCGCCAAGCTGCGCGTCTATGCGATCTCCGATCAGGACGATAGCGGGCCTTGGATCCGCCGCGAATTCCCGGGCCTGTTCTACATCGTCAGCCCCGGGGTGAGCTTCCACGATTCGACGTGGATCGGCATCAGCGGCGACAGGTTCCACGGTCGCTTCGACGGCGCGGACTTCGCACTGGTCAGCAATGAATGGATCAACCGGAACATCCGCAACAAGGGCGTGCTGGGCGCCGAATATCCCAACTGGATCTACCAGATGGAGGGCGACACACCCGCCTTCCTCAACCTGGTCGACAATGGCCTGAGCGATCCCGCGCACCCCGAATGGGGTGGCTGGGGCGGCCGTTACGAGCTTTACACGCCGAAGACGGAGAAGTGGTTCCTCGCCCCCGAGACGCGGCCGATCTGGACCAATGTGCAGGATGAGGTGCTGGGCCGCGACGGCGAATGGCACACTTCCAACCATGCGACGGTCTGGCGCTGGCGGCCCGCCGTCCAGAATGATTTCGCGGCGCGGATGGACTGGACGGTGAAGCCCTATGCCGAGGCCAACCACCCGCCGGTGCCGAAGCTCGACCATCCCGCCTTCATCACCGCCAAACCCGGCGCGCGCGTCGACCTCGGCGCCACCGCCTCGACCGACCCGGATGGCGACGCGCTTTCCTACGAATGGTTCGCCTATGAGGAGGCGGGCACGCGCGGCATGATGAACGCGGTCAGCGGCGTTCGGCTGGACATCAACAATGCCGACCAGCCCAAGGCCTGGCTGACGGTCAAGACCAATCGCGTCGCCCCGCCCGGCACCGGCACGATGCACATCATCCTGGCGGTGACCGACCACGGCACGCCGCGGCTGACGCGCTACAGGCGGGTGGTCATCGACGTGGTGGAGTGAGGGGCAAACGGCGCTTCGTGACGAAAGCAGAATGCTCTCATGGTCCTGTGCACGAGGGAGGATGAGCATTTTCCCATCGGCATCGCCGGCGGCGATCACGGCGGCGCTGAAGGCATTGCGGTGATCCCGTCGAGCGCGCGGGTGCGGATCGCAATGGGCCACACGGACATGAGGAAGGGGATGCAAGGCCTGGCTCTGCTGGTCCAGCAAGGCCTGAAGCGTGATCCGCATGGCGGCGATCTTTACGTGTTCCGGGGTCGCGCCGGTTCGCTGGTGAAGATCGTCTGGCACGACGGGATCGGCATGTCGCTGTATGCGAAGCGGCTGGAGAAGGGCCGGTTCGTGTGGCCATCGGCGAAAGACGGGATCGTGTCGCTGACCGCCTCTCAGCTTGCCTGCCTGCTCGACGGGATCGACTGGCGTAACCCGCAGTATGGCTGGCGTCCGCAGAGTGCCGGATAGGGCATTTTCCGCTTCAACCGGGCGGCGATCTGTGATTCCATCACGACCATGGATGCGGCTGTTTCGCCCTTTCCGGACGACGTCGATGCGCTGAAGGCGCTGCTCGCTGCTGCCCTGGAGCGCGCCGATGAGGCGGAAGCACGCGCCGCCAACGCCGTGGCCCGTGAGAGCGCGATCGAGGCGATGATCGCGCACCTCAAGCTGCAGATCCCGAAGCTCAAGCGCGAGCAGTATGGCCCCAGCGCCGAGCGCAGCGGCCGCCTGCTCGATCAGATGGAGCTGGAACTCGCGGATCTCGAGGCCGACGCCAGCGAGGATGATCTGGCGGCCGAGGCCGCCGCCAGCAAGGCGACCAGCGTCACCGCGTTCGAGCGCAGGCGTCCGGTCAGGAAGCCGTTCCCCGAGCATCTTCTGCGCGAGCGCGTCGTCATTCCCGCACCATGCACCTGCCCGGCCTGCGGCAGCACGCGGTTGTCGAAGCTCGGCGAGGATGTCACCGAGACGCTCGAGGTGATCCCGCGCTCGTGGAAGGTCATCCAGACCGTGCGGGAGAAGGTGTCCTGCCGGGATTGCGAGACGATCTCCCAGCCGCCGGCGCCGTTCCACGTCGTACCGCGTGGATGGGCGGGGCCGAGTTTCCTCGCCATGCTGCTGTTCGAGAAGTATGGCCAGCACCAG
The DNA here is from genome assembly GCF_000512205.2 of Sphingomonas sanxanigenens DSM 19645 = NX02. NCBI lineage: Bacteria > Pseudomonadati > Pseudomonadota > Alphaproteobacteria > Sphingomonadales > Sphingomonadaceae > Sphingomonas > Sphingomonas sanxanigenens. Next base: position 5,224,335 of record NZ_CP006644.1, on the reverse strand, counting down.
CCGCTCAACCGCCAGGCCGAGCGATTCGCCCGCGAAGGCGTGCCACTCAGCATATCGACGCTTGCCGACCAGGTCGGCGCCGCTGCCTTCGCGCTGATGCCGCTCTACCGGCTGATCGAGGCCTATATCCTTGCGGCCGAGCGGCTGCATGGCGATGACACGACCGTGCCAGTCATGGCGAAGAGTAAGACCGATATCGCCCGGCTCTGGGTCTACGTCCGCGACGACAGGCCGTTCGCCGGAGCCGATCCGCCGGCAGCACTGTTCCACTATTCACGCGACCGGCGCGGCGAGCATCCGCAAGCGCATCTTGCGTCGTGGTCGGGCACTCTGCAGGCCGACGCCTATGGCGGTTACGGCGAACTCTATCGTGAAGGCCGCGTGCCGGGCCCGATCATCGAGGCCGGCTGCTTCGCCCACGCGCGGCGCAAGTTTTTCGAACTCGCCGATGTCGAAGGCGCGGCCCGCAAGAAGGGACGCGGCAAGATCTACCCGATCGCGCTCGAAGCCGTGCAACGGATCGACGCCCTGTTCGATATCGAGCGCGCCATCACCGGAAAGACCGCCGCCGAGCGTCTTGCCGCACGTCAGGAACTGAGCGTGCCGCTGATGACTGAGCTGCATTCCTGGCTCGTTGCCCAGCGCGCGAAGCTGTCGCGCAACCATGATCTCGCCAGAGCCATCAACTACATGCTGCGCCGCTGGGACGCATTCACTCGCTTCGTGGCGGCGATCGGCGACATTAATCGCTTCTCGAGCCCGCAAAAGCTGGTGAGCTACTGCGGCCTTAACCCGCGGGTACGCCAGTCAGGTCTCGGTGCGGCTCACCAGTGGCGGATCAGCAAGGTCGGCCGCAGTCACGCTAGGGCAATGCTGGTCGAAGCGGCATGGGCAGCCGCAAAGACGCCTGGGCCGCTACACGCCTTCTTTGCGCGTATCCGGCCAAGCGTGGCCATCAGGTGGCGGCTGTCGCCTTGGCTCGCAAGCTGACGGTGCTGTGCTGGCATCTGCTGACCAAGCAGACTGACTATCGCTGGGCGCGCCCAGCCCTGGTAGCCAACAAACGACGGACAATGGAACTCAAGGCCGGAAAACTGCAGAAGATGGGCAACAAGCCTGGCCCGGCCCATGCCTACAACATCAAGGCGTTGCGCGATCAGGATATGAAAATCGCCCGCCACGCCGAGCAGGCCTATGAGAAATTCGTCGCCCAGTGGGAGACAAGGCCAAAGGTGCGCGGACGTTCCAAACCGGCAGGACTGTGACATAGCGGCCTGACGGAACTCGCAGCCGGGGTTCCGCTCTTCGCCACGGATTCGCTCGCGCGACACCTGCATAACGCAATTTCTTGAGGTAGGTCTTGTCCATCTCATCCGTCGAGTGCAGCTTGGCGCGATGCTGCGGCGAGAAAGTCATATAGGCGAGCACGTCCTGCTCGGTGTCATCCATGAAGGTGGCGAGCTTGAGAACGGTGGGCCGCAGTTGGTCGGCGACCTTGCGCCACTGGACGCTGGCGGTTTCGGCGGTCTCCAAGCTGTTCAACGCGACCTGGCAACGCTGCCGCATGGGGCTGTTGAACAACCTTTTTCAGGCGGTGGCGCAATAGCCGGTTGGGCCCGGAGTGTCATTGCTGGCGACACGCCAGACCGTTTATGCGGGCGCCGCAAGGCCGGTGAACAGCGCCGTGGCAAGCCGCTTCAAGTTTATTGCCGCAGCGGTGAGATAGGCTTGGATCTGCATGTTGCCGAGGCCGCGACGGACGGCGCGGGCGAGTCCATGCCAGCTTTTTGCTTCGCCATGAGCGCCCTCAACGCGCCAGCGATGGCGGCGATAAAGATCGATGTCGTGTTCGGATCAGTTGAGCCGACGACGGCGTGCCCGGAGCAGCGCCGGATAATCGTTGCCGAGCACTACGGCCTTGTCGGAGCGCCCACCCGACAAGCACAGCGCGGCCATGTCGCATCGCCGGCAATCCCTCGCCCGCGACGTGAAGAAGCGACCATGCTTCACCGCGCGGCCGGCCTTGAGGATTTTGCCGCGCGGGCACTTCAGGACGTCGTGCTTGGCGTCGTAGCGGAAGCGCCGCATCGGCACCTTTGAGCGGATCGGCTCCGCCTTGGGCGGAATAACGGCGTCAGTCCGGCGCCGTTCGAGCGCGCCGTAGACCTTGGCGTAGGCATATCCGGCGTCGGCGGTCGCAATCGCTACGTGCGTGCGCGTCAACGTCTCGATCCGTTCGATCGCGGGGACCAGCTCCGAACCCTCATTCGTCTCGCCCGTGGTCACCGCAATATCGACGATCACGCCGGCGACGTCGCAGACCGAGGTATGTTGCTTGTAGGAGGGCTCCAGCCGTTGGCTGCGACCGCTCGTCGACATCGTCGCGTCGGGGTCCGTCGTGCAGATCTTCTTGTATTTTCCCGTCTGCTTGGCGTCGCGCTCCTGTTCATCGAGGGGCGCATTCTCCTGACCCACCTTGTCTACCCAACGTGTCGCGAGCGCCTCCCAACTGACGTCGGCACGGACAAGCGAGGCGTCGATGTGAACGACCTCGCCCTTCGCGATCCCCGCACCGACGCAGGCGGCTACCGTGCGCTCGAAGATGCGGCGGAAGCGCGCCTCACCCCACCGCTGGCGGATGCGCGTCAGCGAAGAATGGTCGGGCAACCGCTCGGTCAGACCGAAGCCGCAGAACCAGCGGATCGCGACGTTGACTGCCGCCTCGCGCATGAGCCGGCGATCATGGACGAGGCCGAGCAGGAAGCCGGCCAGCATTAGTCGCACTGCAGTCTCAGGCTCGATGCCAGGCCGGCCATTGTGCGAACAATAGAGGCTCGCAACCTCGTCGCGCAGCCAGGCCAAGTCGAGCACGCGGGCGACCCGCGCCAGCATATGCTCGTCAGGGATTAGATCACGGAGACTGCCGGCGAAAAACTCGAACTGCTCAGCCTTCCGCTCGCCCAGCATCGATCGCCTCCAGCACCGCTGACGAGCATCGAATCACGAACAGCCGCCTTTTTCAACAGCCCCCGCATCCACTTTGCCCGCAATGCCTTGGCCCATGCCGGCAAGAGCGGACGCCTTGTCGTTGCAGCCTTCATCGCTACCACCTTAGCCCAGGAAGCCGCTGACGCCGCCAAGGTCCAGTGGCGCAAGGTCGCCGATCAGCTCAGGCCGACAGCCCCCAAGCTCACCACCTTCATGGATACAGCCGAGGAAGACATGCTGGCCTATATGAGCTTCCCGCCACAGCATCGAACCAAGCTGCACAGCACGAATCCGCTCGAACGCGTCAACGGCGGAATCAAGCGCCGCACCGAGGTCGTCGGCATTTTCCCGAACGAAGACGCCATCACCCGCCTCGCCGGTGCTAGCCTGCTCGAACAAAATGACGAATGGGCCGTCCAGCGCGCACGGTACATGACGCTGGAAAGCGTCTCGCAATTGAGCGATGATCAACTTGTTACCCTGCCTCCCATGGCAGCTTGACCAATCCGGCCTTAGCCGAAGATTGATGGGGCTATGCCGCCGACCCTACACCACTCAATGGGACACGATCGCGCCGTTCGTGAGCGCGCAGCCGGTCAGCTTCGCTACCGACGATCTACACCACCACCCGGGGACACGATCTTGCGCTTGCGCGGAATCCGACGCGGATCCCGTGCGCCTTCAGTCTTGCCGTAGGCTCGCCCTGCCGAATCTGTTGCTAACAAGTCGGTTGTTGAGATTGGAATTGTGTGGCAATCGCTCGAACTCAAGCTGGCAAACCAGCATTTTCAAAGGGGTTAAGACAATCTGTAGATCGCGACACGTATCTGTCGGGTGAATTCCAATTTTGCAATATATCGACATAGAAGTGAAGTTGATGAACTGGCTGTGGGTTTTGAAAAATGACTGAGCGTATGATCTTCGATATACGTCGGTTACAAAAAGATGCCGCGTATCATAGTCCGATTGATAGGATTATGATCGCGATCATCAACAATATTCCCGCTTCTGTATTGGCTGAGCGGACGGTGCAGCTCTACGCTGATCCTGTGCGGCCGGTGCCCCCGGCATTCGCCGATTTACGTATCGACATTGTCCGCTACGCGCCGTTTCGCCGCGAAGCAGTGCTTGTCGTCGAACCGGCGGGGGCCGTGGCCGATGTCAGCCTGCGCGACATGGTGCAGCCCGCAATCCGCGGTATGATGCGGGTTTTGACAGTTATAGATCGAGGAACTGTCGCACACGGCGACGGGGAGGGCATCAGCCAGCTGCTGGAATTGCGCATGCATCAGGCGGTAGGCGGGGACGAGGGGGAGAGCGGTCACGTCGTAACAGTGGCCGTTCCCGTCGCCGTGGATGAGAGCCTGCGCGCGCCCTGCAATACGCTGGACCAGGCCTCGCTCGAGGTGCTTTTTGCCGGTGGCCAGCCGGTACTGGCAGTTGATGGCGCGCTGGCGATGGACAAGGACATCATGCGCGCGGTCCTCGGGCTGACGCGACGCAATCCCGCACGCATTCTGGTCTGCGGCGAAAGTGCCGCGGTCGGTGCGCCCGAAGTTTACGTGCTGCGTCCCGGTCCAGCCCTGCTTGGGCGGATCGCCGCCCGGTCGCTGGCGGTGTTGGTTCCCGCCGCCGGCGGATCGCAGGCACTGTCGATGCCCGAAGTGCTGGGGCTCGGCGGGCGCTGCGTGGCTGTGGGGCAGACGCTTCAGGTCCACGATCTGGGTGAACTGGCAGCGCTCCCGGCCGGGGCCACAGCGCTGTCGTCCGCGCCGGATTATGCCGTATTATGGGATCAGGTGCTGACCGCCGCGCCATCAGCGCCGGTGGCTCCCGTGCCTGAGCGGCCCAGGATTGCGCTGGTCACGCCGATCTTCCCGCAGAAGGGCGGCCCCCCGCACTCCTCGCTCGATCTTGCGCTAGCGCTGACGCGAATCGCGCAGCTCGATATCTGGACCGATGGCGACATGCTGCCCGCGCACCGCGCCCGCATGAACGCGGTGTATCGACTGGACGCGACGTTCGAGGCGGATCGTTACGACGGGATCGTCTATGTCCTCGGCAATCATCCGATGTACCTGAAGATCTTCGACATGATGCGTGAGCATGGTGGGACACTGATCCTACATGACGCGCACATGGTCGATTTCCTCAACCATCGTTATGGACGCAAGCGGCTCGGCGTGCTCCTTTCGCAGGAGCATGGCGCGCCGATCGATGCATCCGACCCCGGGCAGGTCATCGCCAAACTGGCCGAATATGGCCGACCGTTCCTACGCGAGATTGTGCGGCACGCAAACCCGACGATCGTGCACAGCCCGACCTCGGCGGCGGTGCTTCACAACCTGTACGGGATCGATGCGAATTATTTTCCGGTAGCCATGCCCTATCCATTCGAGCGACCAGAACTGACCCCGGAAGCCCGCCTGCAGGCCAAGCTGGCGCTAGGTATCGCGGCCTCGCGCCCTTGCATCGCATCCTTCGGCGAAGTGCACATGATGAAGGGCGCCAAGCAGTGCCTGTTCGTGATGAAGGAACTGCTCGACTGGGGCATCGACTTCCAGTTCCTGTTCGTGGGCCCGGTCGACAAGTCACTGGGCAACGAACTGCGCGAGCGGATCGATCAGTACGGCCTGCAGGACCATGTCGTCATTAAGGGGCCGGTTTCCGAAGCCGACTATATCCAGCACCTGAAGGCCGTCGATATCGTGCTGCAAATCCGGCAGATCCCCTTCGGCCAGGTGTCCGGCGCACTCCTCGATGCGGTATCGGCGGGGATGCACGGCGTCGCGTCCGAGAACCTCGCGCGGTCGATCGAGGCGCCGCCGCTGGTGCGGCGGGTCAACGACAAGGCTTCGCCCACGATCTATGCCGAGCAGCTGGCCGAGATGATCGCCGCGAAAAGCTATGAGGACCGGCCCGGACCCGGGTGGGAGGATTTTACCGTCAAGCACGATTTCGCCCGCTATGCCCGCAATCTGCTGTCAATGCTGTTCGGCAAGCGGGACGGATGATGAACGACGTGACTTCCGCCAGCCTCGCGCAGGCGTTGATCAGTGACAAGTTCCTGATCAACTTCAACAACCTCGTGTCCAATCCGATGCGCACGGGTATCCAGCGCGTCTGTTACGAGTTCAGCACGCGCTGGCCGTACATCGACGATACCATCGCCTTCGTGGAACTGGGTATGGATCGGATCGGGATCCTCGATCCCGACTTCTTCGAAAGCGTGCGCCAGCTGTTTGAGGACAATGACGACGTGCTGCGTGCCCTCTCGAGCGAATTCGCGGATCTCGGCATCGACCCCAGCCCAGGCTGGATCGGGCTGCTGTCCGCCCGGAACCGCATCATCTGCGAGATCTCCGTCGAACAGGCGCTGGAATGCTGTCGGGCAGTCATCTCTCTGGAAGAGTCGCTCAACCTCGAATTCTTCAGTCTTGCGGCGGCGACGCGGCCAGAAAAGATTTTCAATTTATGCCACGATTTTCTGTCGTGGACCCATTCGGAGTTCTTCTCCACCGACTGGCGGGTTGCCGACAATATCAGTCTGTCGCTGGCGAACCGGCGCAAGTATACACATAACATCTTCACATCGACCACCACGCGCGACGTCTTCGTCAACCGCATCAATCGCGGTGACAGGCGTCCTTATCGCGTGATCGCACCGGGCGCCGACGGACTGGGGCGCACTTATCGTAAGACCGCGCCAGGTTCTTTCGAATTCCTCGTCGTCGGCACGCTGGAACCGCGCAAGCAGTCGCTGCATATCCTGCGCGCGTTCGAGCGACTGCAGGCGCGGGGCCACGATGCGCGCCTGTGCTTCGCGGGCCGCATGGGCTGGCTGGAGCCTTCCGACAAGGCGGAACTGGAAGCCGCTTTCGAGCGCTATTCGTGGCTGCGCTGGGTGGACAGCCCGGCGGACGACGAGCTGCGCGATCTCATGATGCACTGCCGCGCCTCTATCTACATGTCGGTGGCCGAGGGCTTTGGATCGCCGCCGGTGGAAAGCCTGGCGCTGGGCGTGCCGTGCATCGTCACCGCCGACCTGCCCAGCATCCTCGACCTCGCGCCCGGGGGCCAGTTGCGCGTTGAGGCGCGTGACGGCCAGGGGCTGGAGGATGCGGTGCGTCGCCTGCTCGACGATGACGCCGTGCTGGCGCTCCAAGCCGAGATCGAGACGCTGGAGCTGCCGACCTGGCAGTCCTTCGTCGACGGCATCGCGGCGCTCGTCACCGAGAAGGTGGGTGCTCCGGAGCGATCGGGCGCGGCCACAAGCTATCGCGCCCGCCTCGGCATTCTCGCCTCGCTGTCGCTGTTGCGGCAGTTCGACCGGGAGGAACTAGTAGAGCATCTCGTTTCGTCGGCGATCCCCGGGATCGGCGAGGACGAGATGACCCAATGGCTGGTCAGGGCGGAACGGGCGGACTGGTCCAATACCGAGGTCGCCTTGAACCTCATGGCCGCTTTCCCCGAAGCCCTGCCGGCGCGCCTCGTCAACGATGCTGTCACCGGCAATCTGGAGACGACCGCCTATATTCCGCCGAGCTTCGCGAAGGAATGGCGCGCCCGGTTCCGCAGGCTCCTGCAGATCCCGGCTTATCCCGCCTTTCATGAAGCCATCTACACTGACCTGCTATTCCGTAATCCGGGGCCAGGCGAAGTAGACGCGTGCATGCCTTTCGACGAGCGCGTGACGCTGCGCACGACGTACCTGCGGGGTGCCATCAACAGCGAGGAGTATCGCGCACGCCTGGAGGCGGGTCTGCGCCGCAGGTTCCCGACGGGCTATGCGGACAAAATTTCGCTGCCCACAATCGATTGGAAGCTGCGCGTGATCGAGCAGCTCGATTCCGAAGCTGCGGTGGACAGGGCATTGCTGATCGACGAGGATGACGAATTCCTCGACGCCGCTAGCCTCGACCTGACCGGGCAGGTGCCCTCGCGTGAAGGACGGGCAAGACTCCAGGCGCTGCTCAAGGGACGGCATGGCCGTGAACGCGCGCTGCTGCGCCTGTTGCTTTCCGAGGCGGGACTGCGCCGGGTGAAGGATCCGCAGGCGCACCTGGAACTGATCCGCACGTTCGCGTTGCGTGCAGGGCTGGCAATGCGGCAATGCGCGGATGAGCGCACGATCGCCGGCAAGGTCAATGCCGTGGTGGCGCTTCCGGGCGCCGGTCTGGCTGCGGGCGCGGCGGCGTTCCTGGGCCGCGAAGCGACGCCGACGGAACTGCTTCTTGCCGACTTCGGGCAGAAGCCGGCATCGGTAAAGCCCGGCGGCGCGGACCTGCTGGCTGCCCGGCTGGTGCTTTATGCGACGTTGCGCGGGGAAATCGTGCTGTCGCCTGCCTTTGTGGGCTGGGCGGCGGAACGTCTAGCGGGATCGCCGGATTCGGACCGGAGCGATGCCGGGCAGGGGCGTCTCACGTCTTCGCCCGAAACCGCCTTCGCCGTGCGGTTTGGTCGGGATCCCGACGTGCGGGAAGCTGCCGTGCTCACCGCGGCGGGCGCGCAGGGGCTGGACCTTGCCGATATCGTCGATGCGGTTCGGATCGCAGCGCTGCGGGCCGATCAGGTGCGCGACATCCTGCCCGAGCTGGCGCATTTCGCGCAGGACCACGTGCGCTTCGTCGAACGCTTCGGACCGCTTGATGGGCTGTCCGATGCCCTGCTGTCAGCCGCCCCGGAACAGCGCCGCAAAGCATGGCGCCGGTCCACGCCGCAGACGGCGCCGAACGCGCAGCATGTTGCGCCGCCACCGGTGCTGCAGGCGTTCGGCCATACGCCGCGCTCCGAAGGCGATATCCTGACCGTCGACCAGTTGATGGCGCTCGACGGCGAGGATTTCGTGCGCATGGCCTATCGTAAGCTACTGCTGCGCGAGGCCGACGAAGGCGGGGTGCAGACTTACTTGAAGGCGCTGGGTGCCGGACGCAGCAAAGCGGCGATCATCTATAGCCTGAGCCTCAGTGCAGAGGGCAGGGCCGCCGATGCCAACCTCGTCGGGCTTGACGGGTTGGTGTCCCGTCAGCGCGCGATGCGGCGCTGGCCGGTACGCAAGATGCTTCAGATGGCGGGCGTCCCGCTCTGATTTTTCCCTTGGATCAAAAACGAGAAGATGAAATGTTCGAACGGCTGATTCACCGAAACGTCCGCGCGCGTGCGCCGTTGCGTCTGGGGTTAGGCGGAGGCGGCACCGACCTGCTGCCCTATTGCGACGACTTTGGCGGAGTCGTGCTCAATGCCACCATCGACCGTTATGCCTATGCCCATCTGGCAAGCAGGGACGACGGGCGCATCGTGTTGCGCGCCGACGACCTGGGCAGCGGGGATGAACTGCCCGCCACGCTAGATTTCAGCATCCGCGAAGGGCTGGTGCTGCACCGCGCCACCTACAAGATGATGATGGAGCGGTATAACGACGGCAAGGCGATGCCGTTGACCATCTCCACCACGATCGACGTTCCGGCGGGGTCGGGCCTCGGCGCGTCCTCGGCGCTGACCGTGGCCCTGATCGAGGCGTTCGCCCTCGCGCTCAAGCTGCCGCTCGGCCCTTACGAGATCGCCGAGATGGCCTATGATATCGAGCGCGTCCAGCTAGGCATGCTGGGCGGCAAGCAGGACCAGTATGCGGCGGCATTCGGCGGGTTCAACTTCATCGAGTTCCTGAAGGGCGGGGTCGGCGTCATCGTCAACCCGCTGCGCTTGCATCGCGAATACCTGAACGAGTTCGAATCCTCGTTGGTGATCTGTTTCAGCGGCCAGTCGCGGGAATCCGCCCGGATCATCGAGGACCAGGTGTCCGGCCTCAAGCAGATGGACGACAAGACCATCTTCTCGATGCACGAGATCAAAGAACACGCCACCCGCATGAAGACCATGCTGCTGGGCGGCCAGATCCGGCAGACCGCCGACGTGCTGCAGCAGGCTTGGCTGGCCAAGAAGAACACCGCCTCAACCATTTCCAACGGCACCATCGACGGCCTGCTGGACGTGGCGATGCGCAATGGCGCGTGGGGCGGCAAGGTATCGGGCGCGGGCGGTGGCGGCTTCATCATGCTGCTGGCCGATCCGTCGCTGCGTCATCACCTGATCGAGGCGCTCAACGACGCGGGCGGTAGTGCCAGCGCGGTGCGTCTGACGTTCGAAGGCGTGGAAGCCTGGGCGGTTCCGGAATGACGCCAGGGCCAGCAAACGCGGAGGAGTGCCGCTGATGGTCGACCAATGCGCGATCCTGCTCGGCGGGCTGGGCACCCGCCTGGGCAGCCTGACCCGTGAGACGCCCAAGCCACTGCTGCCCGTCGGCGGCACGCCCTTCATCGAACTGCTCGTTCGTGAGGCGTGGCGCCAGGGTTTCCGCAAGGTGGTGCTGCTGGCGGGCTACAAGTCCGAACGGGTGTTCGATTACGTCGATGCCCTGCGCGCCCGCATGCCGCAGGGGCACACCATCGACGTGGTGGTGGAACTGGAGCCGCTAGGCACCGGGGGCGCCGTCGCCAATGCGCTGCCAGTGCTGGACGAGCGATTCCTGCTGTTGAACGGGGATACCTGGTTCGACTGCAACTGGAACGCGCTGTGCAGCACCGATGTCGTGGGCGAAAGGCTGGACAACGCTTCGCTCGCGGTGCGTGCGGTGCCGCTGGCGGACCGCTACGAAACCATCGACTTCTCGGCCGACGGGCAGGTGAGGGCGGTCGTGCCCCGCGGAGAGGCGCTTGCCGCGCCGTACTACGTCAACGGCGGGGCCTATTGCCTGTCGCGCGATCATGTGCGCGGGCTGGGCGAACGCTTTTCGATCGAGCAGGATGTGCTGCCTCGCCTGGCGGCGGCGGGCAAGCTACGCGCACGCAGGTTCGAGGGGTACTTCCTCGACATCGGCGTGCCGGAATCCTACGAACGCAGCCAAGTCGAAGTGCCCGCGCAGCGTCGCAGGCCCGCGCTGTTCCTTGATCGAGACGGCGTGCTCAACCAGGACGAAGGCTATGTCGGCACGACCGATCGCTTCCGCTGGATCGACGGCGCGATGGAGGCCGTGCGCCTAGCCAACGACCTGGGCTATTACGTCTTCATGGTCACCAACCAAGCCGGCGTCGCCCGGGGCTACTACCCGGTGGAGAACGTGAGCGCGCTGTTCGACTGGATGAATGCGCAACTGCGCGCGCAGGGCGCACACATCGACGACTGGCGCTTCTGCCCCTATCATCCCGATGGCACCGTGGAGCAGTACAGCCACGTTCATCCGTGGCGCAAGCCGGAGCCGGGCATGCTGCTGGACCTCATGGAACACTGGGACATTGATGTCCCGGCCAGCCTCCTCGTCGGCGATCAGGACACCGACCTTGCCGCCGCGCGCGCCGCTGGCGTCGCCGCGCACAAGTTCGCAGGCGGAAACCTGCGCGACTTCGTCGCCCCCCACCTTGTTAGCCAGACAGATTCTACGGAAGTCACGACATGAAGCAGCGTATCATGGAACTTGAACAGGAAGCCCGCGCCTGGCTGGTCGACGTCGCCGCGCCGGTGTGGAGCAGCCGCGGGCGCACCGCGTCCGGCCTCTTCCCGGAGCGGATGACGCTGGAAGGCGTGCCCAACGACGAATATTTCCGCACCTTCGTGCAGGCGCGGCACATCTATTCGATGGTCGCGGCGGGCAGGGCGGGCTGGACCGGCCCGTGGCGCGCGCTGGTGGACGAGACGATGCGCGTCGTCATCGCCAGAGCCAAGCGCCCCGATGGCTTCTACGTCCACCGCCTTGATCGTGACGCCGCCGTGCTCGACGCACGGGCGGACCTCTATGACCAGGCCTTCGTCCTCTTCGCGTTGGGCACGGCAGGCGGCGCGCTGGGCGAGAAATCCTTCTTCGACGAGGCCGAGACGCTGCTCGACACGATCGAGGCGAACTGGTCGCACCCGGAAGGCGGCTTCCGCGAGGGTGAGATCGTCGATCCGTCAGTGCGTCGCCAGAACCCACACATGCACTTGTTCGAGGCGTTCAGCGCGCTGCACGAAGCCAGCGGCCGCAAGCGATTCGGCGACGCGGCGGTGGCCGTGGCGGAACTGTGCCGCACTCGACTGGTCGATCCGGTATCGGGTGCGCTGCTGGAGTACTTCGGCGAGGACTGGACCCCAGCGTCGGGCGACGAAGGCCGCATCGCCGAGCCGGGCCACTGCTTCGAATGGGCTTGGCTGTTTGAGCGCCTAGCCCGCTCGGGCGCCCCTAACGCCGTCGCTGTTTCTGACGCGATGACCGCTTTCGGCCGCCGCCACGGCATCGATGCGCAGCGCGGCGTCGCGATCAACGAAGTGCTGACTGACGGCCGCGTGGTCAACGGCAAGGCCCGCCTCTGGCCCCAAACCGAGCGCCTCAAGGTGGCGGTCGTGCGCTATCATCGCACCGGCAGCGACGAGGATCTGTGCGAAGTCGCCGACGCGTGGACCGGCCTGCGCAAGTACTTCCTGCCCGAAGCGCAACACTTGTGGCGCGACAAGATGAATGAGGATGGCAGCTTCATCGAGGAACTCGCCCCGGGCAGCTCGCTCTATCACATCTCCTGCGCGATCTGGGAGATGTGCTCCCTGCGCACCTCCGAGAAAGCGCTGGAGTCCGCTTCCTGATCCTAGGCTTTCGGCCCTTTTCATTCCGGCGGCTCGCCGGAAGGGGATGCTCGGTTTTCAGGCCAGTTTCAGGCGGCCTTGGCTTTTTCAGCCCAGATGACGGATTCGAACCCCCAGTAGCACCACGTCCCCTCCTTTATCTCGCCGGTCTCGGAGGACAGATCTTCGTTGCCGAGGCCGAGAATCCAGTGAATGGGCGGCTGATATCGCGTGGTCGCGTAGAGGATCTCAAGCCCGTTGGCTGTCAGGATGGAGATGATTTTTCCGAAATCCGGCGGCTCCGACAGATGGCCTTCATCGTCGTAGTAATTCAGCGTGCCAGACCTTTTGGGAAACGACGTGCTGTCCTGGGCCGGGAAGGAGATATAGGCCTTCCCCCCCGGTTTCAGCGACCGGGCAAGCGCCTCGGTAGTTCCATAGCGATCTTCGCAGTGCTCTATGTTGTGCGAGGATATGACCGCGTCGATGCTATTTTCGTAGAGTTCTATGGCACTTCGGAAATTGCATGACTTCACGATCATGTATTCGTCGGAAAATCGTTCAGACGACTGATTGTTATCCTCAACATCAATTCCAATGTAATGGCACTCGGGAATGACATCCTTCGTCAACTTCGGAGAGTTATTCCCGCAGCCCAGGTCAAGCACGCGACTTGCGGGGTCAATGGATCGCAGGAATGCGATCTTGCCCCATTCCGGGTTTGGCGATCCTTCCGTCAGCAGTGAGTGTAGGTAATCGGCAATCAGCTTGGACGATACGTCCTTGTTCTCTAGGGGTATGCTGCTCATATATTCTCCATTCACTGGAAATACGAACTTAAGATACCGCATCAGGCAACGCCGGCGCCGCGTTCATTTAGGATTCAGGGAACCGGCACCTTCATCAGAGCAGCGCGGCCACGTAATCGACATGCTGCGCGAACTGCGGATGTGGCGCGATCGCGGCCGCGCCGATCCGTTCGTAGCTTGCGAAGCAGCCCGCGACGAAACCTTCGAGGTCGACGGGGCGATAGCTGCCCACGTCCTTGAAGACATAGCTTCCGGCCACGCCCAGCGTCTCCCCAATTTCCGGGTAGACCGCGAAGGCCGCACCCGTAGCGAGATTGTCGTGCGGAATGATCCCGCCGGGAAACGGCGGGCGGCCCTGTGCGCGCAGTAGTTCCGCCGCGATGTCGTGCAGGACGTGGATGCGCGGATGGTTGATGCTAAACATGAACGCTTCATGCCGCCCCCATGTCCGAATCGGCGCGGCGACGTCGAGGCCGAAAGTGGCCAGATCCTCCACCAGGCGGTCGCGTTCGGGCAGCCACATGGCCATGTAGCCGCAGCGTTCCAGGAAGCTGCCGTTGAAGCGCAGGACAGTATCGGCAACGCTCATCCCGGCGCGGAAGCAGGCATAGGCGATCGCCGAGTGATAATCGCCCACCGGACCGACCACGGGGCGTCCATCGTGCTGGAGGTAGACCAAATCTGGATGGAACACCCGGCAGGTGACCATCGGCAAGGCGACGTGATCCGGGATCGCATCGATCCGTGCGGATGCGATTTCGCCCTTCACACCGTCGGCGATGAACAGGGTGCTGTACTTGTCCATCGTCGCGTTGAAGCGATCGGGATCGGAATTAAACAGAAGGGTGTCCACACCCGTGACCTGCACGTCGGAAACCTGCGCCTGCAAGCAGTTGGCAAGGCCGAAGGTCTGACAGTTCGAAATGACGAGCCACTGCTCCATGGAAGAGTTCATGCCCTTGCGCTGCCCATGATTTCCTCGTCGCACACGATGCCGGCGGCGGATGCCTTGCGCACGGCTTCGGGGGCGACGTCCGCCGCCTTGGGATCGCGGCCGTCGATGTAGTTCTGCATGAAGCAGCGCATGGCGTGGGAAACGCCTAGCGCATTCACTTCACGGCGGTCCGGTTCGTAATAGAGCCCACCCGAGAAGCTGCCGGTGATGATCTCGTAGGACGGGAAATAGTCCACCCAGTCGAACTGCTTAAGCGCCATTTCCGCGGCCACACGCAATACCGCCTTGCTGTAGGTGGTGGAGACGAGGACCGAGCGCGGCTCGTACGTGGCGATCAGGGGGACCGGCGAGACGGTGAGCAGCACCCGCGCGACGGGGTTGAGGGCGTGAAATTTCTCGAGGAAGGTTTTCAGCGCACCGTATGTTTCGGCAAGATCAAAGTTGACGAATGCATGCCGACTTTCATCGAAAGTCCCGCCCACGACGCCGGGCGCGGCGGAAAACACGGACCCGTCCTCGCGCGATCGCCAAGCTTCGGTCAGCCCCAGTGTGAAGACGAAGATGTCGGTCTCCTCGAACAGGCGGCGCACGGCGGCAAGGTGCCGGTCGCGATCGGCGATGACGGCGGCCTCGTCGGCGAAGCCGTCCGGCTCGATCTGCTGACGGAAGGGGTCGATGAAGCGGCCATCGGGACGGGGCCAGGCGCGATCGCGTGGCACCCGCTGCCCGAACGCCTCTTCGAACAACTGGAGCAACTGCACGGTCGTGTAGACGTTACCGTAGCGAGCCGAGAACGTGCCGTAGTTGCGCTTGCCGCGCTGCGCCTCGTCAATGTCGTCGCCTGCCTCGGTCACGAAGTAGTTGAAGCCCGATGCCATGATCCGGCGGGAGATATGCTGCGCAAAGCAGCTTCCCGCAGTGCCAACACGGGCATTCCTACCGATCTTGAAGCGGGTATGGGTGACCGGGTCGATCCGGTGGTGTTCGACGCCGGAAATCGACCGGCGCCAGAACTGGTACGCGGGCAATCCGCGATAGGGGCTGGACGACGCCCCGCTGCACGGCGGGGCGGCCTTGACCGTCAGGCCGGCCAGCAGCAGCCCTAGGTTGCGCTCGTCGTCGCCCATGCCGTGGCGCAAAGGCTGGCCGGGATGGCTGATGCCGATCACGATTTCCAGCGGCCTCCCGGCCTCGCCTTCAGGCAGCGATACCACGACCTCGATGCGTTCGCACCGGAAATGTCGGGAAAAGCTGCGGTCGGCGGCCTGCACCCCGTTGACGGTGACGGTGATGCCCTGCGCGCCGATGTCGGGGGCGACGAAGGGGGAGCCGCTAAGCACCAACAGCAAATCGCGTGGTCGCGCCGGGTCAGCAGCCAGGACGATGCGAGCGGTTTCGCCATCCGTCCAGCGGCCGATAGCCTCGGCTCCGGAAAACCCTTCGAGGGCAAGGAGAAGATCGGGCGATGCCGGTTCGGGACGGGTAAAATCGAGTTCCAGCGGGGGGGGACTAGCGTTCATCACAGCCTCTTCGATGCAGTATCGGCATGGCTGACCCGGCGGGAGCGGAGCCTGCCTGCGGGATGTCAGCCGGTGCGTGACGGGGGGACGTCGGTTCCTGCGGAGGGGCACCATTCCACAACCTGGGATGGATATCAATGAACCGGGGGGCGGCGTCCGGCCCCGGAAAACGGGCGCTTCGTCAAGCCTCTCCGTGCAGGATACGCAAGTGACGATCGTAAGCCTGCTCGAAGTCGGGGTAGAACACCATGTCGCCCTGATGGAGGACGGCGAACCGGCTGCAATGATTGCGCACGTATTCCGGATCGTGAGAAATAATGAGCATCGCCCGGTCGGCGCGCTTCTGGAACAGCTCGACCTCGCAGCGTTCGTGGAAGCGGGCATCGCCCACTGCGCTTACTTCGTCGATCAGGTAGCAGTCGAACTCGATGATCATCGAGACCGCGAAGGCCAGGCGCGCTCGCATGCCCTGCGAATAGGAGCGCACCGGTTCGCGCAGATAGAGGCCTAGCTCGGTGAAATCGGCGACGAAATCGATGTTGCGCTGGTAGTCCTGCTTGTAGATCCGGCTGATGAAGCGGACGTTGTCGAGGCCGGTCAGGGCGTTCTGGAACGCGCCGCCGAAGGCCAGCGGCCAGGATACCGACATGCCCTGTTCGATCCGACCGGATGTGGGGCGCTCTGCCCCGCTGAGCAGGCGGGCGAGGGTGGACTTGCCCGCGCCGTTGCGGCCCAGCACGCCCAGCTTCTCCCCCCGGTCGAGGGTGAACGAGACGTCCTTCAGCACCACCCGGTCGCCGGCGCGGGTGGGGTAGATTTTGTGGATGTGTTCGACCTCGATCATTCGGGCGTGACTCCCCGGTTGACCACGGCGACCTGCGACAGCGCCAGCCAGGTCAGGCCCACGCAGCAGGCGAGCAAGTAAAAGAAATCGTAGTGCACGCGGACTTGCTCGCCAAAATAGCCCTCGCGGACGATCTCGACGCCGTTCACCATCGGCACATAGAGGATGTACTTGCGCGCGGCCGGGGGAAGGGCGTCGACCATGAAGGCCGCGCCGGACAGCGGAAAGGCGAGGTAGGAGATGGGGTGCCAGAGACGCTCCACCATCTCGCTCTTTTCCGACAGGGCACCCAGGAACATGCCGAGCGCGGCGCCGAACCACGCGATCATCACCCATCCGCCCGCGACGGTGAGGATGTCCGCCGGCGGATCCAGCCACCCAATGTAAATGTAGAACAGGCTGAGCGTCACAAACGATATCGTCGCTCCGCCCGCTTCCAGCAGCACGCGGGCGAGGAAGATGTCGATCGCTCGCACGTTGCGGTGGTACATCAGCGCAAGATTTGGATCGATCGCGCCGATACAGCGCGCGGGCATGTTGCGCCAGAGCAGCACGCTGGAATAGCCGGTAAGCGCGAAGGCGACGATCGGCAGGGACGATCCGTGCAGCGCTTCGGTCAGCGTCCAGAGGACCGTGACGCCGGTCGTGAACAGCATGGGCTCCACGAACAGCCACAGGAAGCCGATGTTGTGACGTCCGTAGCGGGTCAGGATCTCGCGCAGGAGGAGGGCATAGACGACTCGCCCCTGCACCAATGCGCTTCGACCCATTGCAGCAAGTTGTGACCGCATGGCGCGCAGCTTAGTCCCGATGCTCCAGCATTCCGGCAACCAGCATGCTGATGATGGCCCAGGCGGCAAGGCCCAGGATAAGGGTTGAAAGGATCCCGCGCAGGCGGCGCGGTTCCAGCGGATCGTCGGGCAGGTTGGGCTGGACGATGCGTTCGACGTAGGCCTGCTTGCGGCGCGCCTCGTTGCGGGCCTCCTCCAGCGAAGCCATGGCGCTGCCGAGCTGCTTGTCGGCGAACTGGCTTTCCAGGTACAGCCGCTGGTAGCGGGCCGCGCGCGAGGAAAGCGACTTGCTGCTGCCCGCGACTTGGCCCAGCTGGTCGTCGATCTCGGCGGCAAGGCCTTTGGCGCGGATGTCGAGTACCTCGATCTGCGGGTTCTGCGGCGTGAAGGCGCGCAGCTGGCGCAGCTGAGTGCGCGTGGCGATCAGTTCGTCCTGCAGCTTGGAGATCATCTGGATCTGGACCTGCGCCTGCTTCTCGGGATCGACCACGCCAGCTTGGTTGCGGTAGGCGGACAGGGCGACGGCGGCGTTCTGCGACTTGGCCTTGGCGTCGTCCACTTCGGTCTGGGCGAAGCGGATGAGATCCTGCTTGCCGCGCTCGTTCAGCTTGTTGACGGTGGCTTCCGCCATTTCCAGCAGCTGTTCGTTAAAGCGGCGAGCGTCCTGCGGGGTGAAAGCGCGCACGGTCATGGTGACGATCGAGGATGTGGTGTCCTGGTCGATCTTCACCTGCTTTTCGTAGTAGTCGTAAAGATCCTCTCCGCTGCCCGAGAAACCGGTGGGGTTGAAGCGGTCGAAGATCGAGATGGACGGGTTGGTATAGGCCTGCACGAAGGCGCCCTTGCTGTTCAGCGCCTGCAGCGCGTCACGCGAAAGGACGAAGCTTTGCGCGGCGTAGATCTCGTCCCCGGCATTGGCGAAGCCGGTGCTTTTGAGCAGCACGCCAAGCCCCGTCGTCGCCGGTTTGTCCGGGCTGCGTACGATGAAGCGGGATTCCGAGATGTAGACGTCCGAGGCGAACAACCCATAATAAAGGACCGCCAGCAATACCGGAACGATCACCGTAACAAAAAACAGCGGCTTGATGCGGCGCATCTTTTCCAAGATATTCAAAGTTCAAGAGTTCCGTACTGCTGCGTCCAGGCTGCCTTGACCGTCACGGGTGGCTGGATGCGCGATCGCATCGTCTTTGTCCATCACTCGACACAGCCTTGCGCTGGCAGATGCCAGCGCAAGGCTGAAGGCGAGCGTCAGCCCCTACCCCGAAGTGCAATTTGCGTCCAGTGAAGAAAGTCTACAAAAGACTGCGGCGGACTATGCCGCCGCACCAGGCGCGTGAGCCGCCGCAATCCTTGTGCCGCCTTGATCTGCACCGGCGATTGCGCCATTGACTGCGGCAACATGCTGACCCCCGCACGTCTGATATTTTTTGGCTGAGTTCCTCATGAAAAGATTCGTGATCGCCGCCCGTTACGTTGGAAGTGGCGTTATTGCCGCATCCTTGGCGGCATGTGCCATGGCACCTGGCGCAGGCCCTTCCGCGCGCAGCGTGGACAAGCTTGAAGACCAAAGCGTAGCTGGCGGGGCAATCCAGGTGATCGACGTCACCGACGCCGTCGCGCGCAACGTCCTGGCTACCAGGAGCCAGTCGCTGTTCTCGGAGGAGCTGGGCGACGGGGAGCCGATCGGTTCGGTCGTCGGCCGCGGTGACGTGCTGGACATCGCCATCTGGGAAGCGCCGCCGGCGGCGCTGTTCGGCAGCGTAGGCGCCGAGGGCCGCCTGTCCAACCCGACGGCCTCCGCCTCCTCCGCGCTTTCGGGCGGCACGACGGCGCGCGGCATGTCCCTGCCCGAGCAGATGGTGGACAGCGACGGCCAGATCGCCATTCCCTTCGTCGGCAGCGTCCAGGCGGCGGGCCGCACGCCGCAGGACATCGCGCGCGAGATCACGGCCCGCCTGCGCGGCAAGGCCCATCAGCCGCAGACTGTAGTGCGCCTAATCCGCAACGCCGCCGCTACAGTCACTGTAGTGGGCGACGTGGCAACGAGCGCGCGCGTCCCGCTCACCGCTCGAGGCGAACGCATCCTGGACGTGCTGGCCACTGCCGGAGGTGTGCGCCAGCCCGTCGGCAAGATGACGATCCAAATCACACGCGGGATGAAGGTGAGCGCGCTACCGCTGGAATCCGTGATCCGCGATCCCCGCCAGAACGTGCGCCTCCGCCCGGACGATGTCATGACAGTGCTGTTCCAGCCCTTCAGCTTCACCGCACTGGGCGCCACCGGCCGCAACGAAGAAATTCCCTTCGAGGCGACCGGGGTGACGATGGCGCAGGCGCTGGGCCGCGTCGCCGGCCTGCAGGATGCCCGTGCCGACGTAAAGGGCGTCTTCATCTTCCGGCTGGAAGACCCCGCCGCGCTGGACCCCGCAACGCGGGCCAGCGCAAGGCTGACGCCGGACGGCAAGTTGCCGGTGATCTACCGAATCAACATGAAGGATCCGGCGACGTTCTTCATAGTGCAGAGCTTCCCCATCCGCGACAAGGACGTGCTCTACGTCTCCAACGCGCCGTTGGCCGACATCCAGAAGTTCGTGAACGTCATCTATTCGACGCTGCTGCCGGTGGCGACGACCGCGACCGCGATGTCGAACAACAATTGACGCGGCACCCGATACTGCACAGGGGGCGTCAAGCCCGGTTTCGCCGTCGCAAGGCAGTGCGCAGATGAAGCTGCGCCTGCCCACCTTCATTGACCTGCTGCCGGCCCGTATTGACGAGGCGGTGGGCACCCGCGCCAAGCGGCGGTGCTGCGTGGCACGTCAGCGCCGCCGCCGGCAGGCGGCGAATGAAACCGGCGCAGCGGAGGGCGCGTCGCTACAGCGGCCCCGTCTATTCGTGGACATGGCGGTGATCAGCAAGAACGATGCGGGGACCGGCATCCAGCGCGTCGTGCGCGCGCTGGCGCTGGCGCTGCGCGATGCGGCTCCGGCGCAGGGCTGGGATATCCGCTTCGTGTCGGCTACCCGCAAGCGCAGCTACTTCGAGATCAGTTGGCCCGATACGGTGTCCGGTCGGGCGCCCGACTTCACCCCGATCCACGCGCGGCCGGGCGATGTCTTCCTGGGGCTGGACTATTCGCTCGACACACTGCGTTGGCACCGCCGCAAGCTAGCCCGGTTCCGGGGGCAGGGCGGGCGGCTGTGGTTCCTGGTCCATGACCTGCTGCCTTTGCAACGGCCGGACTGGTTCTCGCGCAATACGGTGTTGCGCTACCGGATCTGGCTAGATACGGTGGCGGCGCTTTCTGAAGGCTTCGTGTGCAATTCCGGTCACACCGAGACGGAACTGCGCAACGCGCTGGACGAGCGGTATGGCCTGACCGGCGGTTATCGCACGCAGGTGGTGTCGATGGGGGGCAACATCCTCGACGCCGCCGCACCCTCTTACGCCACCGGAGACAACGCCGAGGTCGAGGGCGATATCCCTGCCCCGCGCTTCGATACTTCTCCGCCCTATTTCCTCATGGTCGGCACGCTGGAGCCGCGCAAAGGCCACGGCGATATCGTCGCCGCCTTTGATGCCCTATGGCGCGACGAGGGCCAGCTACGCCTGGTGCTGGTGGGACGGCAGGGCTGGCAGATCGCCGAACTGGCACAGCGCATCCGCTCGCACCCTGAATACGGCGGCAAGCTGCTGTGGCTGGACGACGTGGGCGACCGGGAACTGGCGACCATATACGATGCCTGCGCGGGTGTCGTGATCGCATCCTACGCCGAAGGGTTCGGGCTGCCGCTGGTGGAAGCGCTGGAACATGCCAAGCCGGTACTGGCGCGCGATCTTGCGGTGTTCCGCCCGCACGAGGGCAACGGCGTGCAATACTTCCCGGCCGATGCGGATACTCCGGCGCTGGCGCAGGCGATCCGCCTATGGGCCGACGACGTCGCCAAAGGCCGCGTCGTCGTCACCCCGCCGGAAGCGACTTGGGCGCTGTCCGCCGCTGAGCTGCTTGCCGGCCTTCAAGCGATGCCTTCTGGGGCCGGAGCAGCCGCCAGAGATCGTTCTTCATAGTCCAGATCAGCCATCTGTAGGGCAGGTCACTCCGCCGCCATTTCAAGACGACGAGTCTTGCCGGGGACACGATCATCCGCTTATCGATAGACTCACCACCCGGCACCCTGGCTACGCCGTTTCGATGCGGATCAGGAAACGGATCGAAGAGGTCTTTGGCTGGACCAAGACCAGCGGAAACCTGCGCAAGACCCGGCATCGAAGGCAGGACCGGGTAGGATGGAACTTCACTCTGACCGCTGCGGCGTACAATCTGGTTCGTCTGCCAAAACTGATGGCGAGGGCGTAGCTATGCGAGGAATCCGTCACACGGCGGGTTCTGGCAGCCAACGACTGCCACCTGATGCCGACTTCCCCAAACCGTTGCCCGATAAACCCTTCGAGCCCGGCGATCACCGGGCCTCAAGGAGGGTTTCTCCGCGCCCTGTTAAACCGGATCACCCAGTCCCGCACGATCTGAAGCCCAACGCCGCCGATCCGGGCCGCAGCGCTTCGACTACCGCCGTCGTAAATCTCGGCCAAAGCCAACAGCTGACGCGCCTGGTTCGCGCTTTTCGTCGTCCGCGACAATCGTCGCAGCGCTGCCCCGTCGACATCTTCACGCAAGCCGATCGCTGAACCCATCGCGCCCTACTTCAAAGCCACGGCATCATAGATTCAGATTTCCGACGCCTTGGGAATCCCCCGTGCGTCGCCACCGCGCAGGTTGGTATGGGGCGCAAGCAGCCGTCTTCGTTGGGGAAGATGCGCAGGACGATAGTCCGGCGAGATCGTGTCCCACCGGGTGGTGTAGGTTCGCCGGCGTTGTGACGGCGATCTCCGGCGAGGCCGGATTGATCAGGCAGCCACGGCGGGCATGCTGACGAGAGGGTTATCGCTCAACGGAGCGACGCTTTCCAGCGTCATGTACCGGGCGCGCTGTACAGCCCACTCGTCGTTCTGTTCGAGCAGGATGGCGCCGACCAGGCGAGTGATGGCGTCCTCGTTCGGGAAGATGCCGACGACGTTGGTGCGCCGCTTGATCTCGCCGTTGAGCCGCTCGATGGGATTGGTCGAGTGCAGTTTGGCGCGATGCTGCGGCGGGAAAGTCATGTAGGCGAGCACGTCCTGCTCGGTGTCATCCATGAAGGTGGCGAGCTTGGGCACGGTTGGCCGCAGTTGGTCGGCGACCTTGCGCCACTGGACGCTGGCGGTTTCGGCGGTCTCCTGGGCGAAGGCGGTGGCGATGAACGCCGACACCACCCTGCGCCCGCTCTTGCCGGCATGGGCCAGGGCGTTGCGGGCGAAGTGGACGCGGCAGCGTTGCCAGGTCGCGTTGAACAGCTTGGAGACCGACGCCTTGATGCCCTCGTGGGCATCGGAGACGACGAGCTTGACGCCACGCAGGCCGCGTCGCGCAAGGCTGCGCAGGAAGGCCGTCCAGAACACCTCGGCTTCGGACGAGCCGATCGCCATGCCAAGGACTTCGCGCCGGCCGTCGCCGTTGACACCGACCGCGATGATCACCGCGACCGAGACGATCCGCCCGGCCTGACGGACCTTGAGATAGGTGGCGTCGATCCAGAGATAGGGCCAGTCGCCCTCGATCGGCCGGTCGAGGAAGGCCTTCACCCGATCGTCGATCTCTTCGCACAGCCGGCTGACCTGGCTCCTGGAGATGCCGCTCATCCCCATCGCTTTCACCAGATCGTCGACCGAGCGCGTCGAGATCCCTCCGCCTGCTTTCCAACGATGCTACGCATCGCCGGAACCTTGGCAGGCTCCGCCCTGGATATAGGCTTCCTGGATCACCGCGGTCAGCGCCTTCTCGGCCATCCGTCGCGGCTCGAGGAAGCCGGGGAAATAGCTGCCCTTGCGCAGCTTGGGGATGCGCAGCTCGACGGTGCCGGCGCGGGTCTCCCAATCGCGCTCGCGGTAGCCGTTGCGTTGGGCGAGACGTTCCGTGCTCTTCTCGCCATAGCCGGCACCTGTCAGCCCGCTTACCTCCAGATCCATCAGCCGCTGGGCCGCAAAGCCGATCATCTCGCGCAGGAAGTCGGCATCCGCGCTCTTCCCCAGCAGCGCCTGAACGTTCATCTTGTCGTCGGTCATCGGGATCTCCGTCGGTTCGAGTGTCGCAACCCAAACCTATCCGAAGATCACCGATGGCCACCCGCAAAGCTGACCGGCTGCTACAGCGCTGTTCGTAAGCGCGCAGCCGGTCAGCTTTGCTACCGACGAGCTACACCACCAACTGGGACACGATCGGCGCCGCTTGATTTCCTCGTTAAAGCGCTCAAGCATGTTGGTGCTCCTCATATTTTTGTGATGCTGGCGCGGGAGCCGGTAGAAGGTGAACGTCTCCTTGATGGTTGCCTCGGCCCAACCGGTGAGTTTTGGATAGCGGCGCGACCATTTTCTGAGCCACGCTGCGAGATCGCTGCTCGCCTCCGGCAATGCGCGGCGATCATAAATCCAGCGCAGTTCCCGGAGGCAATTGTCGTCTGCCCTGGCCCAGCGGCTTTCGAACACGATAGATGCTGGCTTCTGCGTCGCGGCGCTGGAGGAGGCGCTGGGGGCGACCCAGGTCGCCCCCTTCGCGCCGATCACACCAGCGCGGCGTCGAGGCTGATCTCGGCGTTGATCACCTTCGAAAGCGGGCAGTTCGCCTTCGCCTTCGCGGCCGCCGCCTGGAAGGTCTCGTCATCCGCGCCGGGGATCGAGGCGCGCAAGGTCAGCGCGACCGCCGGGATGTGGAAGCCGCCCTCGATCTGCTCGAGCGTCACCTGCGCGGTGGTGTCGAGCGTGGTCGCGGTCAGGCCGGATTCGCTGAGGACGAGGGTCAGCGCCATCGTGAAGCAGGCGGCGTGCGCGGCGCCCAGCAATTCCTCGGGATTGGAACCGGCGACGCCCTCGAAGCGGCTGGCGAAGCCGTAGGGATAGGCATCGAGCGCCCCGCTGGCGGTCGAGATCGCGCCGCGGCCATCCTTGAGCCCGCCCTCCCAGTGCGCCGAAGCCTTGCGTACGATCTTCATCAGACAGTCTCCTCAGGTGTGATGCCGCTGCGTTGCGGGCAGGCCGGCGAACGCGCTATCTGCGCGCCCTCCGATGTCATGATGATGACATCGTGGTTGGCGCCTCGCCACCCATCCGATCGGATGGTTATACGGCGCGATACGATGCGATAGGGTCGCGTGGCGATGGGGAAATAGGCATGCATCCGCTGGAGATCTTCGAACTGGTCATCGCGATGCTGCTCGCGATCATCGGGTTGCATTATATTGCACATCGGCTCGGGCTGCCGCCCGCGGTCGCGCTTCTGACCGGGGGCAGCGCGCTCGCCTTCCTGCCGGGGCTGCCGGTGATCGCGCTCGATCCCGAGCTGGTGCTGGTGCTGTTCCTGCCGCCGCTGCTGATGGACGGCGCCTGGTTCCTCTCGCTCGCGCATCTCAGGCAGCATATCGCCGGCATCGTCTCGCTCGCGGTCGGCGCGGTGGTGTTCACGACTGCGGTCGTCGCGGTCGTCGCGCACCTGATCCTGCCCGAACTGCCCTGGGCGGCGTGCGCGGTGATCGGGGCGATCGTCTCGCCGCCGGATGCGGTGTCGGCGCGCGCGGTGCTGCAGCGGGTGAAGCTGCCCAGCCGCGTCTCGACCCTGCTCGAAGGCGAGAGCCTGTTCAACGACGCCACCGGCCTCGTGCTGTTCCGCTTCGCGGTCGCCGCCGCGGTCTCGGGCATGTTCAGCATCGGCGAGGCGCTGGGCAGCTTTGCCGTGCTGGCCTTGGGCGGCGCGCTGGTGGGCGTGGCGATCGGTGCGCTTTGGGTGCTCGTCATCCGCCGGCTGGGCGATGATTATCTGATGATCGCGGCGTCGACGCTGACCTGCTGGACGGCCTATATCGCCGCCGAAACGCTCCACGTCTCCGGCATCATCGCCACCGTCGTCACCGGGCTCATCTGCGGCTGGTACCAGCATGTGCTGTTCTCCGCGAACGTCCGGCTGCGCGGCACCGCCTTCTGGCAGGTGATGATCTTCCTGCTCGAAGCCTCGGTGTTCCTGCTGATCGGATCCTCGCTGCGCGGCGTGATCCAACGCGTCGGCGGGTTCGAGGTGGTGATCCAGCAGATGGCGGTGCCGGTGCTGGCGATCGTCGCGGCGATGATGGTGGCGCGCTTCGGCTGGGTGTTCCTTTCGGATGCGGCGCTGGCGCTGCTCGGGCGGCTCGGCCTCACCCGCCGCCGGCCGCTCGGCGCCAGGGCCGGGATGGTGCTCGGCTGGGCGGGGATGCGCGGGGTGATGACGCTCGCTATCGCGCTGACCTTGCCGCAGAACGTGCCGGGGCGCGATTTCATGCTGGTCGCGGCCTTCGCGGTCATCCTCGTGACGGTGCTGGTGCAGGGCACGACATTGGGCATGCTGATCCGCTGGTTGGGTCTCGGCGCGTCCGACGAGGAGGCGCCGCGCAAGACGGTGGCCGAGGCGGAGGCGGCGATGGCGGCGGCGCAGCTGCGCGCGGTCGAGCGGAACGCCTATGACGCTGACGGCACTCTGATCCACCCGCAATTGCTCGATCGCTATCAGGCGCGCGCGCGCATCTCGGCCAACTATGTCGGCCGCGAGGACCATTATCACGAGGGTCTGCACGCGCATTTCGATCTGGTGCTGGTGGCGATCGCGGCGGGGCGTGCCGAACTGATCCGGCTTCACCGCGCGCGCGAAATCGACGACGACGTGCTGCACGATCTGGAGCGGGACCTCGATCTGGAGGAACTGAGCGCGCTTTCCGCCAAGGCCTGAGGTCAGCGCACGTCGAGCGCGTCGAGCGTGGTCTTCACCGCCTCGGCCAGCGGCGTGTGCGGCTCGCTGCCGAGGACGGAAACCAGCCGCCGGTTGTCGAGCCGGATCGGCGTGCGCCACAGATAGCGCATGCGGTAGAGTTCGCGCGGCATCTGCCGGACGACCCCGGCGAGGCCGAGCAGCGGCCAGGGCAGCCGCTTCACCGGCACGTCCGGCCGGCCGAGCGCGGTCGCGATCGCGCGGATCATCGCGCCGCCATCGGCATCCCAGTGGCCGGCGAAGTGGAAGTGGGCGAAGCGATCGAGCGTATCGGCGCGGTCCAGCAACTGCGCGATCGTCTCGGCCGCGTCGGGCAGATAGGCCCAGGCATGGCCAACCCCCTTGCGGCCCGGATCGGTGATCGCGGCCAGGCGCTTGCCCGGCGTCACCAGCCCCTGCCGGAACCAGTTGTTGCCCGATCCGCCGCCGAAGAAGTCGCCGAACCGCACGATCAGCACCGGCACGCCCCCCATGCTCGCCGCCTCCAGCCGGCGTTCGAGCGCGACGCGGATCCGGCCCTTTTCGGTCAACGGGTTCTGCGGCGAATCCTCGATCAGATCGGGAAAGGCGTCGGGCCCGTAATTGTAGATCGTGCCGGGCAGCACGATGCGGGCACCGGTGGCACGGGCTGCGGCGATGCTGCTGTCGATCATGGGCAGGACCAGCCGGCCCCAGTCCCGATAGCCCGGCGGATTGACCGCGTGGACGATTGCCTGCGCACCCGCCGCCGCGCGGCGCACCGCGTCCGGATCGGCGGCGTCGCCCTTCACCCAGGCAATGCCCGCAAGGGGGTCGGTGGACGGCAGCAGCGCCCTTTTGCCCGGATCGCGCACCAGCGCCACCACATTCCAGCCATGGCGCAGCAGCGCGGTCGCGGTCGCGCCGCCGATGCCGCCGGTCACGCCCAACACCAATGCCGTCGGTTTCGTATCCATTCTTCGTCTCCTTCACGCGAAGGATGGCGGTCGGCGCGTTCGAAGAATATTGTCGAAATAGCTCCAGCGGCTGGCATGAAAATGATGAATCAACGGATCGACTGGGAAGACCAGCGCGCCTTTCTGGCGGTGCTCGACGGTGGCAGCCTGTCGGCGGCGGCGCGGGCGCTCGGCGTCGCGCAGCCCACCGTCCGCGCGCGTGTCGCGGCGCTGGAACAGGCGCTCGGCACCACCTTGTTCACACGATCGGTGCGCGGGCTGACGCCGACCGCGCAGGCGCGCGCACTGGGAGCGGCGGCACGGGCGATGGCGCACGCGTCGGATGCGTTCGCGCGCCTCGCATCGGCGGCGGTGGATGTGCCGGCGGGGGTCGTCCGCCTCGGCGTTTCGGACTTCGTCGGCGTCGCGGTGCTGCCGGCGATGCTGGCACCGTTGCGGCGCAGCCATCCCGATCTGCGCATCGAACTGGTGCTCAGCAACAGCGCGGCCGACCTGCTCGAACAGGAGGTCGACATCGCGGTGCGCATGCATCCGCCACGGCAGGAAGCGCTGGTCGCGGCGAAAGTGCCGTCGATCCCGCTGGGGCTGTTCGCGCATCGCGACTATCTCGCGCGCCGCGGCACCCCCGTGACCCTGGCCGATCTCGCCACGCACGACATGATCGGGCCCGATCGCGCGCTATCCGATCTCGCGGTCGTCGCGCAGGTCTTTCCCGATCTCGATCGCAGCCGCTTCATGATCCGGACGGACAGCCACCCCGCGCAGCTCGCGGCGATCCGCGCGGGGCTCGGCATCGGCGTGGTGCAGCGCCCGGTGGCGCTGGCCGATCCGGCGCTCTGCGCGGTGCTGCCCGATCTGGTGGCGGCAACGCTCGACACCTGGATCGTCACGCACGAGAATCTGCGCGCCCTGCCGCGTATCGCCGCGCTGTTCGACCATCTGGTTGCCGCGTTCCGCCGCTTCGGCGGCGCGGCGCCCGATGGATGAGGGCCCGACGGATGAGGGTGCGCGCCGCCTTGGACGTCAGGCCGGCACGGTCGCGCGATCGAGCGCGGCGATCAGCGTGGCGGCCAGCGGATGGTCCGATCGCGGGTTCTGGCCGGTGATCAGTTCGCGATCCTCGACCACATAGGGCTCGAAATCCACATCGCCGCGGCTGACGATGCCGCCGGCACCACCCAGCGCGTCGGGCATGGTGAAATAGAGCGTGCCGTGCAGGATCTGTTCCTCGATCGGCTTCTCCTCGCTCGCCGAGAACACCGTCATCCGATAGCCTTCATAAGGCCAGTCCTTCGCGGCCTCGGCCGCCCTGGCGCTATCGCCGGCGATCAGCGCGGCGCGATAGTCCCTGGTTCTCGGCAGCGCCGCCAGCGTCGCGATGGGTCCGTGGCACAGCAGCGCGGTCGGCTTCGCGGCGGCATGGAAATGGCGCAGGATCTCGCCCAGCGCCTCGCTCTGCATCAGGTCCACGACCGGCGCCTGGCCGCCCGGCACGAACATGCCGGCATAGCGGTCCAGCCCGCCGTCGATCACCGCGCGGAGCGTCTTCACATCGTTCATCGCGGGGTCGTCGTCATAGAAGGCGCGGGCGCGCCGGTAGGCCGCCTCGTCGTCGAAATGCGCGGCCTTGTCGGATGCCGGATCGATGAACGGCCTGCTGCCGTCCGGCGTGGCGAGCACGATGTCGTAGCCGGCATCGATCAGCGCCATCGCGGGCACCACCGTCTCGTTCAGATATTGGCCGGTGGGCCCGGTGCCGCCGCCCTGGATCTCGATCCGGGTCGCGTTTGAGCCGACGATGAGCACGATTCGCTTGGACATATGACCTCCTGGCAGAGCGGTTCGATCGGTGAACGGGCGGACGTGCGCGCCATGCGGCCGCGGCCTGCTTCCCCGGCGGGATGATAAGCCAACGGCGCGGTGCCCGCGGGTAAATGGCGGTGAATAGATGTGACCGCAGTCAATCCGGCATCGCCTCGAACTGCGGCATGTCGAGCGGCGTCACCCATGGCAGGCGGCGCTTCACATACATTTCCAGCTTGGGGGTGATGAACGAGGGGTCGTCGAGGCTGCCGAGCTGGACGAATACCAGCCCGGGAAAGCTCTGGAGGTTGCTGGTGTAGAGTCGTGCGCCGCATTGCGGGCAGAAATTCCGGTCGAGCGTCTGGCCCGAGTCCGCGACGTAGGAAAAGGCGCTGGTTCTGCCGCCGGTCAGCGTGAAATCATCCTCGGGGATGCCGAACCAGGTCGCGGCCTCTCCGCCCGACGCCTTCTTGCAGTCGAGGCAGTGGCAGACCGCGATGAAATCGGGATCGGTGTCGAACGCGAACGTAACCGTTCCGCAGGCGCATCGCGCCGTGTGCTTCTTCGCCATGAAATACCGTCCTCCTTGTCGGAGGGCCAGTGTCGCCCGATCGGGCCCGGCGACAATCGAAGATAAGGAACGGGGCTTGTGCAGAATCGCCCCGCGCCGCCCGACGCTGGCCGGCATCATGCTTTGCGGGGCGAAACCACCGGCGGATCGCGGGACAACCGGCCTTAACCTCAATTTACGGGCCAGGATGGACCGCCTTCGATAAGCCTCTCTTACCGATGCGGCCGATCGGAACCGCCGCTTTTGGCGGCCGCTCGGCGCGCGGCACCGGCCCGGGCGCGGCTCCCATCGTTGCGTCCGGGTCGCGCCCATCGCCGGCACCGATGTCGTCGACCAGGCCAGAACCGGAGCGATCGATGGAATGGAGCGACATCCGCATTTTCCTTCATGTGGCGCGTGAGGGCACGATGATCGGGGCGACCAACATGCTTTGCCTCGATCATTCGACGATCAGCCGACGCATCGCGCGGCTGGAGCGCGAGGCGGGCGTCCAGTTGTTCGAGCGCGCCGGCCGCCGGCTCTCGCTGACCGCCGAAGGCGCGAAGCTCAAGGCATCCGCCGAGAAGCTCGAATCGATCATATTGCGCGAGATCCTCAGCCTGTCGGGTGAGCGCGACCGCATCGAGGGGCCGGTCCGGATCGGCACCACCGAGGAATTCGGCGCGCATTATCTCGCGCCCAGGCTGTGCGCACTGACCAGCGCGCATCCGGGGCTGGAGATCGAGCTGGTCGCGCTGCCGCGATCCTTCTCGCTGGCCGCGCGCGAGGTCGACCTCGTGATCTGCCTCGATCGGCCGGTCACCGGCGACGTCCGCTACAAGAAGCTCACCGACCTCGAATTCGGCGTCTACGCATCGCCCGCCTATTTCGCGCTGCGGGACCGCCCGGCGAGCCGCGACGATCTGTCGGGCGAAACCTGGTGCGGCTATATCCGGGAATTGCTGTTCACCCCCGAACTGGACATGCTGTCCGGCGTTGCCGAAGAGAGCGTGCGCTACCGCACGACGAGCATGACCGCGCAATTGGGCGCGGCGCTGGGCGGCTATGCGCTGGCTGCCTTGCCCTGCTTCGTCGCGGACGCCACCCCGCCGCTTGAACGCGTGCTGGCGGCGGAGGCGATGTTCGAGCGCACCTATTGGCTGGCGGTGCACAAGGATCTGGCGGGCTATCCGCGCGTGCGCGTGCTGATGAGCGCGATCGAGGCGCTGGTCGCGCGCGATCGGGCGTTGTTCCGGCCGACCGCCGCGGCACAGGCGCGTGCGATCACCGCGCGCCCGGTCCGTTCGCTACCGATGGATCCGGGCGTGGCGCTGGTGCCGCCGGCCTGGCATGCGCCGGTGGCGGAGGTGCGCGCTTGAGGCACTACACGGAGAGGGATGATCTTCGAACCCAGCGCCGCAGCAATCAGACCGTAAAGCTCTCGCCGCAGCCGCAGCTGCCCTTGGCGTTGGGATTGTTGAACACGAAGCCGGCGGTGAAATCATCCTCCACCCAGTCCATCGTGCTGCCGATCAGGTAGAGGATCGATGCGCCGTCGACGAAGAAGGTGCCGCCGGGCGTCTCGATGCGCTCGTCGAAGCCATTGGCCTCGCTCACATAATCGACCGAATAGGCAAGGCCCGAACAGCCGCGGCGGGGCGTCGAAAGCTTGACGCCGATCGCGTCTTCGGGGGCCTGCGCCATCAGATGCGTGATGCGCGCCTCGGCGGAGGGGGTCAGCAGGATCGCGGCGGGACGGGTGCGGGTCTTGACGTCGCTCATAGCATTCCGAGCTCCAGCTTGGCTTCGTCGGACATCTTCTGCGGATCCCAGGGCGGATCCCAGACGAGGTTGACCTCGGCGCTGCCGACACCCGGAACCGCGCCGACGCGCAGTTCGACTTCACCGGGCATCGATTCGGCGACCGGGCAATGCGGCGTGGTCAGCGTCATCGTCACCACGGCATGGCCACCGCTGATGTCGACGCCGTAGATCAGGCCGAGATCGTAGATGTTGACCGGAATCTCGGGGTCGAAAATCTCCTTCAGCGCCTCGATCACGCCGTCATAGACGTCGCCGCCGGGCTCCCCCGCGCCGAGCTCCTCGGGCGTGGTGGTGAGGAAGCCGTCGAGATAGTCGCGCTTGCGCGCGCCCTCCTCGTCCACCCGCGCCTTGGGCGGGGGCGCCACATGCTCGACCTCGTCGATCCTGATGCCGTTGCCTTCGCTCATCCGAATATTCTCGCCACCCGCTCGATGCCAGCGGCGAGCCGCTCGACATCCTTGAGATTGTTGTACACGCCGAAGCTCGCTCGCGCAGTCGCCGGCACGCCCAGATGCTCCATCAGCGGCTGGGCGCAGTGATGCCCGGCGCGGATCGCCACCTGGTTCTCGTCCAATATGGTGCCGATGTCGTGCGGATGCACCCCTTCGATCGCGAAGCTGACGATCCCCGCCGAATCATCGGGTCCGAACAGCCGCACGCTGTTCTGCGCGCCCAGCATCTCGCGCGCCGCCGTCACCAGCGCGGTCTCATGCGCATGGATCGCCGGCAGGCCGATCGCCTCGACATAGTCGATCGCGGCGTGGAGGCCGAGCGTGCCGACGATGTGCGGCGTCCCCGCCTCGAACCGTGCCGGCGGCGGGGCATAGGTCGTGCCGCTGAAGCTCACCCGGTCGATCATCGCGCCGCCGCCCTGCCAGGGCGGCATCGCATCTAGGAATTCGGCGCGCGCCCACAGCACGCCGATGCCGGTCGGGCCGTAAAGCTTGTGGCCGGAGAAAACGTAGAAGTCGCAGCCGATCTCGCCGACATTCACCGGCAGCCGCGGTACCGCCTGGCAGCCGTCGAGCAGCAGCTTCGCGCCCACGGCATGCGCCAGCTTCGCGGCGCGCTTCACGTCGAGGATCGAGCCGAGCACGTTGGAGACATGTGCGAGCGCGACCAGCTTGTGCGCCGGCGTCAGCATCGCTTCCGCCGCGTCGAGATCGATGCGGCCATCCTCGGTCAGCGGGCAGGCGTCGATGACGATGCCGGTGCGCTCCTGGATGAGCTGCCACGGCACGATGTTGCTGTGATGCTCGAGCATCGACAGCAGTACGCGGTCGCCGGGCTTGAGGTGCGAAAGCCCCCAGCTCTGCGCGACGAGGTTGATCCCCTCGGTCGCGCCGCGGACGAAGACGATCTCGTTCTCGGACGCCGCACCGATGAAGCCGGCAACGCGACGACGCGCGGCCTCATACGCCAGCGTCATGTCCGCCGAGCGCGCATAGACGCCGCGATGGACCGTCGCATAGGTCTGCGCATAGGCGGCATCGATCGCGGCGATCACCGGGCGCGGCTTCTGCGCGGTGGCGGCGGTGTCGAGATAGGCCCAGCCGGCGGGGATGGCGGGGAAGTCGGACAGGTGATCCAGTGCAGCACCGTTCGTCCCGAGCGAAGTCGAGGGACTTTGGGCGCGCATACCATGAGCCTCGACTTCGCTCGGCACGAACGGCTTGGTTGCCCTCGTCACAGCAAAGACTCCAGCGCCTTGGCCAATGCCGCATCGACCTTCGCCTTGTCCGCCTCGTCCGGGATATCCGCGAACACCGCGGCGACGAACGCCTCCAGCAGCAGCCGCTTCGCCTCGGCCGGAGGCAGGCCGCGGCTGGCGAGGTAGAACAAAGCCTGTGCGTCCAGTTCGCCGACGGTGGCGCCATGCGCGCACTTCACATCGTCCGCGAAGATCTCCAGTTCGGGCTTGGCGTTGGCGGTCGCGGTGCGATCGAGCAGCATCGCCTTCACCGACTGGCTGGCATCGGTCTTCTGCGCATCGCGCGCGACCGCGACCTTGCCGAGATAATTGCCCGTCGCCCGCCCGCCGAGGATCGAGCGGACCACCTGGTTGCTGGTCGCATTGGGCTCGGCATGGGTGACGGTGGTGACGATCTCCACCGTCTGCTGCCCACTGCCCAGCATCGCCGCGCCCAGCTCGAAATGCGCGCCTTCGTGCAACGTCACGTCGATCGCGATCCGGCCCAGCCGCCCGCCGGCGTTGAGGATGTGGAAGGTCGCCGTGGCGCCGGCGGCGAGGACGACTTCATAATCCTGCACGATCGGCGCGTCGGTGGGCGCGTCCTGGATGATCAGGCGCGACACCGATTCGCCGGCGGGCACCGAGATGATCTCGGCGCCGGGGGTCGGCCAGATGCCGGCGAGCGCATCGACGTCGCTGTAGCGCCACGCCTCGGCCTTGCGGGTGGGAAGGGCGGTGTCGATCACGCCGCGATGTCCCGATAGCCCTCGCGCTCCAGCTCCAGCGCCAGTTCGGGGCCGCCCGAGCGGACGATGCGGCCGGCGCTCAGCACATGGACGAAGTCCGGCTTCACATAGTCGAGCAGGCGCTGATAATGGGTGATCAGCAGCACCGCCTTGTCGGGCTTGCGCATGATCCGGTTGATGCCGTCGCCCACCACGCGCAGCGCGTCGATGTCGAGGCCGCTGTCGGTTTCGTCGAGGATCGCCAGCCTGGGATCGATGATCCCCATCTGCACCATCTCGGCGCGCTTCTTCTCGCCGCCCGAGAAACCGACATTCACCGCCCGCTTGAGCATGTCCTGCGCCAGCCCCAGCGCATCGGCCTGGGTGCGCGCGACGCGGAGGAACTCGGCGCCCGACAGCGCCGGCTCACCGCGGCCCCTGCGCTGCGCATTGAGCGCCTCGCGCAGGAACTGGACGTTGGAGACGCCGGGGATCTCGACCGGATATTGGAAGCCGAGGAACAGGCCGGCGGCGGCGCGCTCGTGCGGCGCCATGTCGAGCAGGTCGGCACCGTTGAAGTCCACCGTACCGCCGGTCACTTCGTAACCGGGGCGGCCGCCGAGCGTGTAGGCCAGCGTCGACTTGCCCGCGCCGTTGGGGCCCATGATCGCGTGGATCTCGCCCGCGTTGAGGCTGAGCGTCAGCCCCTTGAGGATCGGCTTGCCGTCGATTTCGGCGTGGAGGTTTTCGATCTTCAGCATTCTTCTCGAACTTTCGACTTGTCCGGAGCGGGAGCAGATAAAGCCCCTCCCCTTCAGGGGAGGGGTTGGGGTGGGGCAGAGGGCCAACGGTCTGCAAGACCATCGAGCACGTTGACCAAATTGCTCAGGACACCATCCATATTGGTCATGACGTCGTGATTGGCGACGTGGACGACCGTGTACCCAAGTGTCGTGAGTGTACGATCCCGGCGCTGGTCAGCAGCCGGATCGCTGTGTGTGTCACCATCGACCTCGACGACAAGTGCCTTTTGGGGGCACAGGAAGTCAGCGATATGGGGCCCGATGACCGATTGCCGCCGGAATTTGTAACCGTTGAGTTGCGAACGCGAGAGATGGCGCCAGAGGCGCTTCTCCGGTTCGGTCGGCGCCTTGCGCATCTGCCGGGCATGCTCGCCCAACCGGTCGAGCGTGGCTTCGGCCATGCCCCACCCCTTGCCCCTCCCCTGAAGGGGAGGGGTTGAGTCTGAGGAGCCCGGCATCACCCCACCGATCCTTCCAGCGAGATCCCCAGCAGCTTCTGCGCCTCGACCGCGAACTCCATCGGCAGCTGCTGCAGCACCTCGCGCGCGAAGCCGTTGACGATCAGCGCGACCGCGGCTTCCTGGTCCAGCCCGCGGCTCATCGCGTAGAACAGCTGGTCGTCGCTGATCTTGCTGGTCGTCGCCTCATGCTCGATCTGCGCGGAAGGATTGCGCACCTCGATATAGGGCACGGTGTGCGCGCCGCATTCGCTCCCCAGCAGCAGCGAGTCGCACTGGGTGAAGTTGCGCACGCCCTCTGCGGTCGGGCCGACGCGGACGAGGCCGCGATAGGTGTTGTTGCTCTTCCCCGCCGAGATGCCCTTCGACACGATCGTCGAGCGCGATCCCTTGCCGAGGTGGATCATCTTGGTGCCGGTATCGGCCTGCTGGTAATTGTTGGTCACCGCGACCGAATAGAATTCGCCGACGCTGTTCTCGCCCGCGAGCACGCAGCTCGGATATTTCCAGGTGATCGCGGAGCCGGTTTCCACCTGCGTCCAGCTCACCTTGCTGTTCCGGCCCTGGCACAGCGCGCGCTTGGTGACGAAGTTGTAGATGCCGCCCTTGCCCTGGGCATCGCCCGGGTACCAGTTCTGCACCGTCGAATATTTGATCTCGGCATCGTCGAGCGCAACCAGCTCCACCACCGCGGCGTGGAGCTGGTTCTCGTCGCGCATCGGCGCGGTGCAGCCTTCGAGGTAGGAGACGTAGCTGCCCTCGTCCGCGACGATCAACGTCCGCTCGAACTGGCCGGTATTCTCCGCATTGATGCGGAAATAGGTGCTCAGCTCCATGGGGCAGCGCACGCCCTTGGGCACGTAGACGAAGGTGCCGTCCGAAAAGACCGCGCAGTTCAAGGTGGCGAAATAATTGTCGTGCATCGGCACGACCTTGCCGAGCCACTTCCTCACCAGATCCGGATATTCGCGGATCGCCTCGCTGATCGAGCGGAAGATGACGCCGGCGGCCTCCAGTTCCTTGCGGAAGGTGGTGGCGACCGAGACGCTGTCGAACACCGCGTCGACGGCGACCCGGCGCGCGCCCTCGACGCCCGCGAGCACCTTCTGCTCCTCGATTGGAATGCCCAGCTTCTCGTAGACGCGCAGGATCTCGGGATCGACCTCGTCGAGGCTGCCGAGCTTTTCCTTCGCCTTGGGGGCGGCGTAATAATAGGCGTCCTGATAGTCGATCGCCGGCACGTTGAGCTTCGCCCAGTCGGGCGGCGTCATCGTCAGCCAGTGGCGATAGGCCTTCAGGCGCCATTCGAGCATCCATTCGGGCTCGTTCTTCTTCGCCGAAATGAAGCGAACCGTGTCCTCGCTCAGCCCCTTGGGCGCGAAATCCTGTTCGATGTCGCTGGTGAAGCCCCACTCATAGGTGGCGAGCTTTTCGGCGGCGGCATGCGCCTCGGCGTTCCTGGTGGCCATATCAGTTCGTCTCCGCCGCGAGCGCGGCCAGGCTCACGCCCGACAGCGAGGCGCGGATCGCGCCGTTCACGGCATTCCAATGGGGCCGCACCTTGCAGGCCGTTTCCAATCCGCAATCGTGGCGAGCTTCGTCCACACAGCTGGTCAATGCGATCGGCCCTTCCACGGCTTCGATGATGTCGGCGAGCGTGATTTCGTTCGGGTTGCGCGCCAGCGAGAATCCGCCGCCGGTGCCGCGCGCCGAGCGCAACAGGCCGGAAACGGCAAGCCGCCCCATCAGCTTCTGCGCGGTGGGCAGCGGCACGCCGGTTTCGTCGGCGAGCAGCGTCGCGCTCAACCGCGCCTCGCCGGGGTGGCGGGCCGCGGCGGAGAGCATGACGACCGCATAGTCGGCGAGGCTCGAAAGGCGCATCGCAATCCCAAATCGGAGTGAATCGTTCCGATTGGCCATGTGGGCGCGAAGCCCCTTGGGGTCAAGGCTTGATTGCAGCCTTGTGATGGCGGGGGAGGGGCCTGTGGTTCAGGTCTCGTAGATGATCGGCGCCACTTCGCCGGCCAGTTCGCCCCGCTTCAACGTCAGTTTCGCAAGGGTCGGCAGATCGTCCCGGATGCGCTTGGGCGTCACCCCGGTGAAATGCTTGATCTCGCGGATGAAGTGCGACTGGTCGTAGAAGCCCTCGACGACGAGGTCGTGCAGGTCCGCCTCACCCTTGGCGAGGTGGATCGCGGCCCTGAGCGCGCGATATTTGCGCGCGAGCACCTTGGGCGGCGCGCCGTAAAGGCGTTTGCAGTTGCGCTCGACCTGCCGGCGCGACAGGCCGCTTGCGATCACCAGATCCTCGACATCGGGCGAAAAGTCGCTCGCCAGCCAATTGTCGACGATGCGGGTGAACTGGAACGGCTTGTCTTTCGCGTGGCGCGCGAGTTCGCGGATCAGACCGTTGCCGATCTCGACCAGCGAATCGAGCGAGTTGGCGCCGCGCATCCGCTCGGCGACGTCGAGCAGCCCCTTGCCGAAGATTTCGGTGCCGTCGACCAGCCGGTTGACCATCGAGGATGCCTCGATCCCCATCAGCGCCCCCCATCCCGCCGGCAGCAGACCGACGCCGAAGATGCGCAACGGCCCCCGCGCGGTGACCTTGGTCATGCCGGTAGTGGGGCCGACGATGGTCACGGGGAAGGGCTGCTGCACATTGCCATCGGCAAAGGTCATCTCGCCGTCGCCGGAAAGCATGAAACGAATCTGGGCCAGGTCCGCGCGTTCGAGATCCTCGAACCCGGGCACATCTGCGCGAAATTCGTAGAAGACGGACAGATAGTCCCGCAGCTCCTCGGCGGGAGCCGCATAGTCCAACGAAATGTTTCCCACCGTTGCGCCCGTATATGGTTCTGTGGCGCGTTTTACTCCGCGGGCCGACAAAAGAAAAGCGGCCCAGCCGGCTAAGCCGGCTGGGCCGAGTAAAAGAACCCCTTGAAACCAAGGAGCCCTTCGGGTCGCAAGGCGGCTGTAGGCGAAGTCGGTGACTGCGTATTGGATAAATTCGACATCGGCCGTGCCCAAAAGGATAAAAATGTGGGCGGTCAGAAGGTTGCAAGTACAGACTGATTCTCGCGCGACCCGGCCTCGACGCGGCGTTTCCGGCGGCATAGGAGGGCGCATGCCCGCCTATTCGCTGCTCCGTCCACTGGTCTTCCGTCTCGATGCCGAGCGCGCGCATCGCCTGACCGTGCGTGCGCTCGCGCTGCAGAACGGCAAGGCGGCGCCGAAGCAGGATCCGATCCTCACGAGCCGCGTCGCCGGGCTCGATTTCCCCAATCCGGTCGGCCTCGCCGCCGGGTTCGACAAGGATGCGGCCTGCCCGGGCGGGATTCTCGGGCTCGGATTCGGGTTCGCCGAGGTCGGCACGCTGACGCCGCGGCCGCAGGCGGGCAATCCGCGGCCGCGGCTCTTCCGGCTGGTCGAGGACCGCGCGGTGATCAACCGCATGGGCTTCAACAATGGCGGCCAGGCGGCGGCGCGGGCACGGCTTTCGGCACGGCGCGGGCGCGGCGGCATCGTCGGCGTCAATATCGGCGCCAACAAGGACAGCGAGGATCGCATCGCCGACTATGTCGCGGGCGTCCGCACGATGGAACCGGTGGCGGATTATCTCACCGTCAACATCTCCTCACCCAACACGCCGGGGCTGCGCGCGCTGCAATCGCGCGCGTCGCTGGACGACTTGCTGGCGCGGGTGGTCGAGGCGCGGACGGGTACCACGCCGATCTTCCTCAAGGTCGCGCCCGACCTGGAGCCGGCCGACATCGAGGATATCGCCGCGGTCGTCGTCGCGCGCGGCATCGATGCGCTGATCGTCGCGAACACCACGATCGGCCGCCCGGCGCTCACGTCGCGCCATGCCGGCGAGACCGGCGGGCTCTCGGGCGCGCCGCTGCGCGAACTGGCGCTCCAGCGCCTGCGCGACTTCCGCGCGGCGACGAACGGCGCTGTCCCGCTGATCGCGGCCGGCGGGATCGATTCGGCGGACGCGGCCTGGGCGCGGATCGGGGCGGGGGCGAGCCTCGTGCAGTTGTATAGCGCGCTGGTCTATGAAGGGCCGGGGCTGGCGCAGCGGATCGCGACGGGATTGGCGGAGCGGCTGCGCGCGGCGGGCTATGCGACGTTGCGCGAGGCGGTTGGGACGGAGTGATGTCATCGGCCCCTCCTCTTCAGAGGAGGGGTTGGGGTGGAGGCGAGCGCAGCGAGCTTCCGGCGAAGCCGGAAAATAGCGTCGGCGGGGGGATCGAGCCCCCGGCGACGCTCCCCACGCCAACCCGGTCCGGGGGACCGGGCGACCCGGCACTCCTGAAGGGGAGGGGCCAAGAGGCGTGCTCCCTCCCTCCACCGAGACAAAATCCCGGTTTCGGTTTCACACCATGCCGCCTAGTGTCGCCCGCATGATCCGCCGTGCCTTGATCCTCCTCGCCCTCCTCCTCCTCCCGCAATCCGCCTTCGCCGAGGGTGGGGTGGCATCCGCCGCCGATCCGCGGGCCGCCGCCGCGGGGCAGGAGATATTGCGCAAGGGCGGCAGCGCCGCCGATGCGGCGATGGCGATGATGCTCGCGCTGACCGTGGTCGAGCCGCAATCCTCGGGCATCGGCGGCGGCGGCTTCCTCGTCCATCATGACGGCACGTCGGGGATGATCGAAACGATCGACGGGCGGGAAGCCGCGCCCGCCTCCGCCTCGCCGGCGCTGTTCCTTGGGCCGGAGGGCAGGCCCTTGCCCTTCGGCCAGGCCTTTCCCGGCGGCAAGTCGGTCGGCGTGCCCGGCAATATCCGGCTGATGGCGCTGACCCACCAGAAATGGGGCAAGCTGCCCTGGGCGGACCTGTTCCAGCCGGCGATCCGGCTGGCGGAGGAGGGCGCGCCGGTCAGCCGCACGCTCGCCGCCACGCTCGTCCGCCTCGCGCCGCTGTGGAACGATTTTCCCGAGGCGCGCGCGATCTATCACGCAGATGGCAAGCCGCTGCCGCAGGGCGCGCTGCTCCGCAACCCGGCGCTCGCCGCGCTGCTCAGGCGCATCGCCGCCGAGGGCCCCGACGCTTTCTATACGGGGCAGGCGGCGCAGGCGATCGTCGATGCCGTCGCCGGCGCGTCGCGCAACCCGACGCAGCTCACCGCCGCCGATCTCGCCGCCTATCGCGCCAAGGAACGCCCGCCGGTGTGCGGACGTTATCGCCGCTACAAGATTTGCGGCATGGGGCCGCCTTCGTCGGGGGCGACGACCGTGATCCAGATTCTGGGGCAGCTCGAACGGTTCGACATGGGGAAGCTCGGCAAGGATTCGCCCGTCGCCTGGCACCTGATCGCCGAATCGATGCAGCTGGCTTATGCCGATCGCGACACCTATCTCGGCGATACCGACTTCGTGGCGGTGCCGATCGCCGGGCTGATCGACCCCGCCTATATCGCGCGCCGGTCGAAGCTGATCTCCGCCACGCGCGCGCTCGCCGCCTATGAGCCGGGCACGCCGCCGGGTTCGGCGCCGCGCACCGCCGCGGCTTCCGGGGAGGTGCCGTCGACCACCAATTTCGTCGCGGTCGACGGCGACGGCGATGTCGTCACCATGACCTCGACGGTGGAGGGGCCGTTCGGCAGCCAGCTCATCGCCAACGGCATGGTGCTCAACAACGAGCTGACCGATTTCACCTTCGCGCCGGAAAAGGATGGCGCCCCCGTCGCGAACCGGGTGGAGGCGGGCAAGCGGCCGCTCTCCTCGATGTCGCCGACGATCGTCTATGACGAGAAGGATCGGCCGATCCTCGCGCTGGGGTCGGCGGGCGGGCGGCGGATCATCATGCATGTCGCCAAGACGCTGGTCGGCGTGCTCGATTTCGGGTTGAGCGCCCAGGACGCGATCGCGCTGCCCAACATCTATTTCAGCCGCGATGCGGTACTGGTGGAAGAGGGGACGCCGCTCGCTGCGATGGCGCCGGCGATGGCGAAGCTCGGCGAGCGGGTGGAACCGGTCGGTCTCGGCTCCAAGGTCAATGCGGTGCAGTGGACGGGCAGCGGCTGGACCGGCGCGGCGGATCCGCGCAGCGAGGGCGTCGCCCTCAAAGAATAGAAAAGGCGGTCAGGCCCGCCGGCAGGAGAGACGATGCGCACGCTGGAGCATTTCCCGAACCTGGTGACGATGTTCTTCACCCGCGCGCGGGAAAAGGGGGATGCGCCCTTCCTGTGGGCGAAGCGCGAGGGCGCCTGGACGGCGATCGGCTGGGCCGAGGCGGCCCGGCAGGTCGCGTCGCTCGCCACCGCGCTCAAGGCGCTGGGGCTCGCCGCGGGGGACCGGGTGGTGCTGGTGTCGGAGAACCGCCCCGAATGGTGCATCGCCGATCT
Source organism: Sphingomonas sanxanigenens DSM 19645 = NX02 (assembly GCF_000512205.2). Lineage (NCBI taxonomy): Bacteria > Pseudomonadati > Pseudomonadota > Alphaproteobacteria > Sphingomonadales > Sphingomonadaceae > Sphingomonas > Sphingomonas sanxanigenens. The sequence goes on along the minus strand of NZ_CP006644.1, from coordinate 5,182,813 downwards.
CGCCATCATGGCCGCGGGGTGCGTCACGGTGCCCACCTACACCACCAACACGGTGCGTGATCACCAGCACATCCTCGACAACAGCGAGGCGCGCGCGGTGATCGTCTCCAGCGACAAGCTGGCGCGCACGTTGATGCCCGCTGTGCTGCGCTCGCAGGCGTCGATCGTGATCGGCTTCGAGGATCTGCGCGTCGGCCAGTCGAGCTCGGTTGCCTTCCACCGCTTCGACCGGCTGGTGTCCGGCGAGGCGGATGTCGCGGCAGTCGCCGCGGCGGCGACCTTCCAGCGCGATGATCTCGCCTGCATCATCTACACCAGCGGCACCGGCGGCGCGCCGCGCGGGGTGTGCCAGCATCATGGCGCGATCCTCCACAACGTCGCGGGCTGCGCGCTGATCATCGAGGAGGATTTCGGCTGGGGCGACGAGGTGTTCCTGTCGTTCCTGCCGCTCAGCCACGCCTATGAACATAGCGGCGGGCAGCATCTGCCGATCGGCCTGGGCGCGCAGATCTATTACTCCGAAGGGCTGGAGAAGCTCGCCGCGAATATCGAGGAGGTCGGCCCGACGATCATGGTGGTGGTGCCGCGGCTGTTCGAGGTGCTGCGCCAGCGCGTGGTGAAGGCGATCGAAAAGCAGGGCGGGCTTGCGCCGCGGCTTCTCAAACGCGCGCTCAGCCTCGGCGCCAAGGACCTGGCCACAGGCAAGATTCCCTTTTGGGACAAGCCGATGGACCTGCTGATCGAGCGCACCTTGCGCCCGAAGATCCGTCAGCGCTTCGGCGGGCGGATGAAGGCGCTGGTCGCCGGCGGCGCGCCGCTCAACCCCGATATCGGCACCTTCTTCCACAGCCTGGGGCTCACTTTGCTGCAGGGCTATGGCCAGACCGAGGCGGCGCCGGTGATCTCGTGCAACCGGCCCAAGGCGGGCATCAAGATGGATACGGTCGGCCCGCCGCTCGACAAGGTCGAGGTCAGGATCGCCGACGATGGCGAGATCATGGTGCGCGGCGAACTGGTGATGCACGGCTATTGGCGCAACGAGGCGGAAACGCGCCGCGTGCTGCAGGATGGCTGGCTGCTGACCGGCGACATCGGCCATCTCGACGCGAACGGCCGCATCGTCATCACCGATCGCAAGAAGGATCTGATCGTCAACGACAAGGGCGACAATGTCGCGCCGCAGAAGGTGGAGGGGATGCTGACCCTCCAGCCCGAGATCTTCCAGGCGATGATCTATGGCGATCGCAAGCCCTATGTCGTGGCGCTGCTGGTGCCCGATCCCGAATGGTCGAAGGACTTCGCGCAGGCCAACGGCCTGCCCGCGGATCCGGCGCTGCTGCGCGAACATCCCCCGTTCCGCGCCGCGCTGATGGCGGCGGTGGACAGGGTGAACCAGGATCTGTCGGTGATCGAGAAGGTCCGCCGCATCGCCATCGCCGACGCGGCGTTCGCGATCGAGAACGAGCAGCTCACCCCGTCGCTGAAGATCCGGCGGCATATCGTGAAGCAGGTCTATGGGGCGCGGCTGGACGCGCTGTATCGGGCGTAAGGCCGCTCCGGCGCGCAGCACCGCCCAGGGAATATGCGGCCAGCGCTTGCCCCGCGGCGCGCCGCACCCCAATTGGGTCAGGATGCAAGCCCGGCACTTGCCCATGGCGAACAAATCTGGAACAAACTGGCCCCCATGCTGACCCACATTTCGGTGCGCGGTGCGCGCGAGCACAATCTCAAGGGCGTCGACGTGGAGATTCCGCGCGATACGCTGACCGTGATCACCGGGCTTTCGGGCAGCGGCAAGTCCAGCCTCGCGTTCGACACCATCTATGCCGAGGGGCAGCGCCGCTACGTCGAGTCGCTCTCCGCCTATGCGCGCCAGTTCCTCGAACTGATGCAGAAGCCGGATGTCGAGCATATCGATGGCCTCAGCCCCGCCATCTCGATCGAGCAGAAGACGACGAGCCGCAACCCGCGCTCGACCGTCGCCACCGTCACCGAGATCTACGATTATATGCGCCTGCTGTGGGCGCGCGTCGGCATCCCCTATTCGCCCGCCACGGGTCTGCCGATCGCCGCGCAGACCGTCAGCCAGATGGTCGACCGGGTGATGACCCTGCCGGAAGGCACGCGCTTCTACCTGCTCGCCCCCGTCGTGCGCGGCCGCAAGGGCGAGTATCGCAAGGAACTGGGCGAATGGCAGAAGGCGGGCTTCACCCGCGTCCGCATCGACGGCGAGTTCCACGACATCGAATCCGCCCCCGCGCTCGACAAGAAATACAAGCATGACATCGAGGTCGTCGTCGACCGCATCGTCGTGCGCGAAGGCATCGAGACGCGGCTCGCCGACAGCTTCGAAACCGCGCTGAAGCTGGCCGAAGGGCTGGCCTATGCGGATATGGCGGATGGGCCGGTGCCCACTCTCCCCTCCCCTTCAGGGGAGGGGCCGGGGGTGGGGGACTCTCGGAAAAAACGGAAGTCGAACAGCCCGCCCCCCAACCCCGCCCCTGAAGGGGAGGGGCTCAAGGGAGGAAAGATGAAGGGCGCCGGCGTTCCCGACAACCGCATCGTCTTCTCCGAGAAATTCGCCTGCCCGGTCTCCGGCTTCACCATTCCGGACATCGAGCCGCGGCTGTTCAGCTTCAACGCGCCGCAGGGCGCCTGCCCGGCGTGCGACGGCCTCGGCGAGAAATTGCTGTTCGACGAGGATCTCGTCGTCCCCAACCACGCGCTCAGCCTCAAGAAGGGCGCGATCGTGCCCTGGGCGAAGTCCAACCCGCCCAGCCCCTATTATATGCAGGTGCTCGCCAGCCTCGCGCGGGAGTTCGGCTTCAGCCTCGACACGCCATGGGGAGACCTGCCCGGCGAGGTCCAGCTCGTCATCCTGCACGGCACCGGCGGCAAGCCGGTGACGCTGACCTTCCAGGACGGCCGGAAGAGCTACGACGTCCGCAAGCCGTTCGAAGGCGTGATCGGCAACCTCAACCGCCGCATGATCCAGACCGAATCGGCGTGGATGCGCGAGGAACTGGGCAAGTACCAGGCCTCGCACCCCTGCGAGACCTGCCACGGCGCCCGCCTCAAGCCCGAGGCGCTGGCGGTGAAGGTGGCGATGTCGACCATCGCCGACGTCGTCCGCCTCTCGGTGGTCGACGCACTCGATTTCTTCTCCACCCTGCTGCCCAAGCTGGGCGATCAGGCGCAGCAGATCGCCGAGCGCATCCTCAAGGAAATCGTCGAGCGGCTCGGCTTCCTCAACAATGTCGGCCTCGACTATCTCAACCTCGATCGCACCTCCGGCACGCTCTCGGGCGGCGAGAGCCAGCGCATCCGCCTCGCCTCGCAGATCGGTTCGGGGCTGTCGGGCGTGCTCTACGTGCTCGACGAGCCGTCGATCGGCCTCCACCAGCGCGACAACGACATGCTGCTGGCGACGCTGCGCCGCCTGCGCGACCTCGGCAACACCGTGCTCGTCGTCGAGCATGACGAGGATGCGATCCGCACTGCCGATCATGTCATCGACATGGGGCCGGGCGCCGGCGTGCATGGCGGCGAGATCGTCGCCCAGGGCAAGCTCGCGGATATCCTCGCCGCCGAAGGCAGCCTGACCGGCGATTATCTCTCCGGCCGCCGCGCGATCCCGCTGCCGGAGAAGCGCCGCAAGGGCACCGGCAAGAAGCTGACGGTGCACAACGCCACCGCCAACAACCTGACCGGCGTCACCGCATCGCTGCCGCTCGGCACCTTCACCTGCATCACCGGCGTGTCGGGATCGGGCAAGTCGAGCTTCACGATCGACACGCTCTATGCCGCCTCGGCGCGCGCGCTGAACGGCGCGCGCATCCTCGCCGGCAAGCATGACAAGATCACCGGGCTCGAACATCTCGACAAGGTGATCGACATCGATCAGTCGCCGATCGGCCGCACCCCGCGCTCCAACCCCGCGACCTATACCGGCGCCTTCACCAACATCCGCGACTGGTTCGCCGGGCTGCCGGAGGCGCTGGCGCGCGGCTACAAGCCCGGCCGCTTCAGCTTCAACGTCAAGGGCGGCCGCTGCGAGGCCTGCCAGGGCGATGGCGTGCTCAAGATCGAGATGCACTTCCTGCCCGACGTCTATGTGACGTGCGACGTCTGCCACGGCGCGCGCTACAACCGCGAGACCCTGGAGGTGAAGTTCAAGGGCAAGAGCATCGCCGACGTGCTCGACATGACCGTCGAGGATGCGGTGGAGTTCTTCAAGGCGGTGCCGCCGATCCGCGACAAGATGGCGATGCTCGCCGAAGTCGGCCTCGGCTACGTCAAGGTCGGCCAGCAGGCGACGACGCTGTCGGGCGGCGAGGCGCAGCGCGTGAAGCTCGCCAAGGAACTCAGCCGCCGCGCGACCGGCAACACCCTCTACATCCTCGACGAACCGACCACCGGCCTCCACTTCGAGGACGTCCGCAAGCTGCTCGAAGTGCTCCACGCGCTGGTCGACCAGGGCAACACCGTCGTCGTGATCGAACACAACCTAGACGTCATCAAGACCGCCGACTGGATCCTCGACCTGGGGCCGGAAGGCGGCGTGAAGGGCGGCCGCATCGTCGGCGAAGGCACGCCCGAGCAGGTGGTGAAGGTGCCGGAGAGCTTCACCGGCAAATATCTCGCCCCGCTGCTGGAAAAGCGCGCGGTGACGCCGGCCGCAGCCGCCCCGAAGAAGGGGCGGAAGAAGAAGGCGGTGCAGATGACGCTCGAAGACGAAGCCGCGGAATGACCAACAATCCCTCTCCCCTCCGGGGAGAGGGATAGCCGCCAAAGGCGGCGAGGGAGAGGGGCATGCACCGGTGCCGGCACCGCCAAACCTTGCATCCAGCCTGAGTCCGGGGAAAACAAACCGCGCTGCGATCAGGCGACGCAAGCACGGGGATTCGGACCATGACCAGCTTCGGCGAGGATTTGATCGCGGCGATGAAGGAAGCCCTCGCCGACGCCGAAGGCCGCAGCGTCATGAACGATGCCAGTACCCCACCGCCAAAGCGCCTGCTCTTCGTCTGCTCGCAGAACCGCCTGCGCAGCCCGACCGCGGAGGCGCTCTGTCAGGGCATAGCCGGGATCGAAGCGACCTCCGCCGGCACCAACAACGATGCCGAACAACCACTGACCGGTGATCTCATCGAGTGGGCGGATATCGTCATCGCGATGGAGCGCGCGCATCGCAACCGGATCAATGCGAAGTTCCGATCGCAGATGAAGGGCAAGCCGCTGTTCGTCCTCGGGATTCCCGATGACTATGACTATATGCAACCGGAATTGGTCGAACTTCTCAAAGTGCGGTTAAAGCGCTGGATCGGATGACGGGCATTTGATGAGCGCCTGTTTCATTGCGTACCCGCGAGATTCAGGCGACGCCCCGCGGTGGCAACGGCGGCTTTTATCGCATGCCAACTCCGAAGCGGACCGTCGGGAAAGTCTTCTTGCTGATCATTCGCTTTCGATGCGTCTAACGTCACATCGTGGGAGCTTTCTGCCATTCCCCGGTGACCCTTGGAATGACAGGTTTTGTCAAATGCCGACGTTTAGGGTTCGCTCCTCTGGTCTCATGCGCCGACTGAGATTGGGCCGCTAGGCACCTGTCCGCTTTGAGAAAGGTGACCCGCGAAAATCGCCGTTCGACGCCTAGCGGCAGGAACGTCAGCTCGCGACCCAATTGCAGTCGTTTTGCATCGGCTGCATTTTCTTGACAGGGCGATCGCCCTAGCTCCTTTTATATCAGGATGAGACTCCGCCCCTGTTCACCCTTGGCATCCCTGCCATCTAGGAAAACACCGTGATTACTGCTTTCAATCTGGCCGGATTTCTCTCGGCTCACGCGATGTGGTGTGTCTCGGACGGGGAGATTTTTACTCCGATCTTCGGCTATACGACCGAGGCGGGGGAGCGGCGAATGGAACGGCTCGTGACGGAGAGCCTCGAAACCGCCGTCGCAATGGGAAAGGACAAGCTCACATTGAATGAGCACGACGCGAATGATGCCGTGTTGTTGTACGACGCCAGGATTCCGCTCAACGATGAAAGGTTCGATGCCATCATTGTCGAGATCAGGTCGTATTTCTCGCCGGGATCGGAAGCCGTGATGGCTATTCCCTATCGGCCCAAGGGTTCATCCGACCCATTTCGTGTTTACAAGCCCAAGCTGGTTCAGTGGGCGAACTGCGAAGATTTCGACGTCAACGCAGCAGTGCAATCCTTCTTCGAAGGCGTCGATGGGCATGAGAAAGGTGCCGCTGTCTGGAACGAGGCGCTTGATCAGTCCATCTAGGGCTGGTGGCACCTAAGTTTCGGGGACGCAATACTAAACTTAGATTCGCTCTTGGAACGGATAAGCCGAGGACCAAGCGTTCAACAAGCCCCATCTAACTAAAACGAGCCACCTCACCCCCTTCACTCTCCGCATTCCCGCCCCGCCCCGCTCCGGCACCATCCGCTCCAGCACCCACGCCGCACTGCGCACGAACGGCAGCGCCAGCAGCGCCCCCGCCACGTTGAACAGCACATGCGCGTTGGCGATCTGCTGCCCCACATCCCCCGCGGTCGCCGTCGCGAAGCGGGCGAGCAGGCCGATCAGCGCGACGCCGATTGCCACCGTCACGATGTTGCACAGCAGGTGGAAGATCCCGGCCTTCACCGCCGCGCGCGAGCGGCCGATGGTGGCGACGAGCGTGTCGGCGCAGGTGCCGATCTCGGCGCCCAGCATGATCGCCAGCCCTGCGGGCAGGCTGATGATGCCGCCGCCCGCCAAGGTAATGACGATTCCCATCATCGCCGAGGAGGACTGGATCGCCACCGTGACCAGCGCGCCCGCGAGCACGCCGAGCAGCGGGTTCTCCAGTTCGCGCAAGAGGGCGAGCACCTCCTCATGCTTCTCCAGCGGTTCGGCGGCGTTGCCGATCACGTGCAGGCCGAACAGCACGAGGCCCAGCCCCATCAGGATCGATGCGCGCTGCCGCGCCTTGTCCGATCGGGCGAAGGCGCGCCACAGCAGCGCCGCAAGCAGCAGCAGCGGCGAGAATTGATCGACGTTCCACGCGAAGATCTGGCTGGAAACGGTCGTGCCGATATTGGCGCCGAGGATCGCGGGTAGCGCGTTGGTGAAGGAGATCAATCCCGCATCGACGATCGCGATCATCATGATGATCACCACCGAGGAGGAATCGAGCGCCACGGTCGCCGCGGTGCCGCCGGCAAGCGCGCCGAAGCGGTTCGACGACACCCGTTCGAGCAGCGTCTGGAACCGGCCGCCCTGCGTCGTCTTCAGCCCGCGCGCGAGCAGGTCGACGCCGTAGAGAAACAGCGCGAGGCCGCCGAGCATCCCCAGCGCCAGTTCGAGCCAGTCGACCTCGGCCGGCGTGCCGGGCGCCTGCGCGAATGCGGGGTCGGCACTCAAGGCGAGCAGGGCGCAACAGGCGAATCGCAGGGCAAGCGGCATGAGTGCGTTCCTCAACTGCCCGGCCCGATGCTCCTCAGATCATGTCGGGATGACGCCTTGATGTCAGCGCCAGGCCACATCCCCGTCGGCGGCGATCCGGCTGTGGTCGCGCTTCGCCTCGCCGGCCCCCGCCACCGCCTGCCCGATCAGCAGCAGCGCCGGCGCCTCGTCCGCGATCGTTTCCACCGCGAACGGCAGCAGGTCCAGCCGCGTGCGCAGCATCAGTTCGTCGGGGAGGCTGGCGTTGATCACCACCAGCGCGGGGGTGTCCGCCGCCATGCCGTGGGCGATCAGGGCGCGGGCGATTTCGGGGGCGGCGGCGCGGCCCATATAGACGGCGAGGGTCGCGCCGGGGTCGGCGAGCGCCTGCCAGTCGAGGTCGAGGGTTTCGCCGGCGCGGGCGTGAGCGGTGACGAACTGCAGCCGGCGGGCGAAGCCGCGCAAGGTCAGCGAGACGCCGGCGGCGGCCGCGGCGGCGCTCGCCGCGGTGATGCCGGGGCAGATGCGCACGCGCACGCCATGGTCGGTCAGCGCCGCCATTTCCTCCATCGATCGGCCGAAGATCGAGGGGTCGCCGCCCTTCAGCCGCACCACCCGTTCGCCGGCCAGCGCTGCCTCGACGAGCAGGTCGTTGATGCTGCCCTGTTCCTTCGAATGGCGGCCGGAGCGCTTGCCGACGGCCACGCGCCGCACATAATCGGGCACCAGATCAAGCACGCCGGGGCCGACCAGCGCGTCGTAGAACACCACGCTCGCCGCGCGGATCAGCTTCTCGGCCTTACGGGTCAGCAGGTCGGGGTCGCCGGGGCCGGCACCGACCAGCCAGACGTCGCCGCATGCAATCAGGGGATCAACCATTCACCGCCTCCTGGGATTCGCCGATCAGCTTGCTGATCGCTGGGCGGCATGAGCCGCAATTGGTGCCGGCGGAGAGCGCGGCGCCGACCGCCTCGACGCTCGCCAGCCTTTGCTCGGCGATCGTCGCGATCAAGGTCTTGAGCCCGACATCGAAGCAGACGCAGACGATCGGGCCGCGATCGGCCTGCGGCGTGGCGGGGCGGCCCGCGAGCAGCGCCATCGCCGATTCGGGCTCGGCGGCGGCGAGCTGGGCGACCAGCCAGTCGCGGGTCGGCAGGGGGCTTCCGGCGGGGGCGACCATGATCGCCGCCTTCAGCCGATCGCCGTCCAGCACCGCGACGCGATGGCGGCCGCGCTTGGCGTCGCTCGCCTCGATCCGGCTGCCGGCGGGCAGCATCGCGGCGAGGAAGGCCTGCGGATCGCCGTCGCCCGCGAACTCGACCAGCCAGCCCGCACCGGCGCGGATGCGCGTGGCGTAGAGCGCAGCATTGAGGATTTCCGGGCGCGCCGGCTCCTCGGCGGCGACCATGAAGCCGTGCCACGCCGGCGCCACCGCCTCGACCCGCGCCGGCGTCGCCTTGAAGCCGGGCTGGCCGGAATGCGGATCGACCAGCGGGCGCGACAGCAGCCCGGTGCGGCCGCCGGTCGATTGCCGGTCGGTCCAGTGGATCGGCGCGAAGGCCTCGCCGCAGCGCTGGCCGGGCTCGATATGGACGCGATAGACGCTGGCGCCCTGCGGCGTCGCGATGCGGGCGAGCGCACCCTCCGCCAGCCCCAGCGCCAGCGCGTCCTCCGGGTGCAGCTCGACCAGCGGCTCCTGCCGGTGGACGCTGAGCCGCGACGACAGGCCGGTGCGCGTCATCGTGTGCCACTGGTCGCGGTAGCGGCCGGTGTTGAGGGTCATCGGCCAGTCGGCGAGCACCGGCTGGAGCGGCGCCTGCGCCACCGGCAGCAGCCGCGCGCGACCGTCCGGCGTGGAATAAAGGCCATCCGCGAAGGGCCGGCCACCCCAGCGGAACGGCGCCATCGCGTCATAATCGGCGTTGGAGAGCGCGACCTGCGCGCGCAGGTCGAACAGCCGCGTGCCGCCATTCTGGTAGGTGGAGAGGCGGGCATGTTCGCGCCACACATCGGCGGGCCGCTCGAACGCGAAGGCGTTGCGCCAGCCCATCGCGCGGGCGACCTGGGTGACGATCCACCAGTCCGCGCGCGCCTCGCCGGGCATCGCGAAGATCGGGCGCTGGCGGCTGATCACGCGCTCGGAATTGGTGACGGTGCCGTCCTTCTCGCCCCAGCCGGCGGCGGGCAGCTTCACATGGGCGAAGGCGCTGGTGTCGGTGTCGGCGATACAGTCCGAAACGACGACGAAGGGGCAGGCCGCCAGCGCCTCGCGGACGCGGCCGGCATCGGGCATCGATACCGCCGGGTTGGTCGCCATCACCCACAGCGCCTTCACCTTGCCCTCGCCGATGCGGCGGAACAGGTCGACCGCCTTCAGCCCCGGCTTCTCCGCTATGCGCGGCGCCGACCAGAAGCGCTGGACGCGCGCGATAGTGTCGGGCGCGAAATCCATGTGCGCGGCGAGCGTGGAGGCGAGCCCGCCGACCTCGCGCCCGCCCATCGCGTTGGGCTGGCCGGTGATCGAGAAGGGCGCCGCGCCCGGCTTGCCGATGCGGCCGGTGGCGAGGTGGACGTTGAGGATCGCGTTGACCTGATCGGTGCCGCGCAGCGACTGGTTGATGCCCTGGCTGAACATCGTCACCGTCCGCGGCGTGCGCGCGAACAGTTCGTAGAAGCGGCGCAGGTCCGCCGGCGGCACATCGCAGGTCCGCGCGGTGGACCAGAGATCGCACGCGTCGATGATGTCCCAGAAGCCCTCGGGCACGTTGAGGTGCTGTGCAATATATTGCTCATCGCAAATCCCCTCGGCGCGGCAATAAGCGAGGAGGCCGTTCATCAGCGCGACGTCGGCGCCGGGGCGCAGCGGCAGATGGAGGTCCGCGCCCTCGCAGGTCTCGGTGCGGCGCGGGTCGATCACCACCAGCCGGCTGCCGCGCGCGGCGCGGGCGGCCTGGATGCGCTGGTGGACGATCGGGTGGCACCAGGCGCTGTTGGCGCCGACGAGGACGATCAGGTCGGCATCGTCGAGATCGTCATAGCTGGCCGGCACCACATCCTCGCCGAACGCGCGCAGGTGGCCGGCGACCGCGCTCGACATGCACAGCCGCGAATTGGTGTCGATGTTGGCGGAGCCGATGAAGCCCTTCATCAACTTGTTGGCGACGTAATAATCCTCGGTCAGCAACTGGCCGGAGACGTAGAAGGCGACGCTGTCCGGCCCGTAGCGGGCGATGGTATCGGCGAAGCGCCGCGCGACATGGGCGATGGCGCGGTCCCAGCTCGTCCGCCGGCCGGCGATCTCGGGATGCAGCAGCCGGCCTTCGAGGCCGACGGTGTCGCCGAGGTGGGTGCCCTTGGAGCAGAGCCGGCCGGCATTGGCGGGGTGGTCCGGGTCGCCGGCGATGGTCACGCCGCGGTCGCCGGTGGGGGTGGCGAGGATGCCGCAGCCGACGCCGCAATAGGCGCAGGTGGTTTTGATGGCTGTCACCACCCCTCTCCCCTATGGGGAGAGGGATATGCAAGCCGCAGGCTTGCGAGGGAGAGGGGCATGGTCGGGGGCAGAGGCATAGCGCGACTCTGCCTCTCCCCGGCCCTCTCCCCGTAGGGGAGAGGGAGAAGTTCCCTCCCTCCCGCCACGATCGCGATCACGCCGCCAGCCCCAGCGTCGATTGCCGGCAGATCAGCACCCGCCCGCTTGCCACACGCAGCGGTATCGTCGGCGTGCAGCCCTTGTCAGCGCCCTGCGCTTCGCCGGTCGCGAGGCTGATCACCCAGTTGTGCAGCGGGCAGGTCACGCTGTCGCCGTGGACGATGCCCTGGCTGAGCGGCCCCGCCTTGTGCGGGCAGGCGTTGACCAGCGCGTAGACCGTGCCCGCGCCGGTGCGGAACAGGGCGATCTCCTCGCCGCCGGCCACCTTCACGGTGCGGGCGCCGCGCAGCGGAATGTCGGTTTCGGCACCGACGTCGAGCCATTCGGGCATCATCGGATCAGGCTCCTTCGAAGGCGGGAAGCGGACGGATTTCGGCGAGGGGGCGGTGGAGGTTGCGGTCGGCGCCGGCGGCGCGCTGCTCCCACGGATCGTCCTGTGCGAATTGCTGGCTGAACCAGAAGCGCGAGGCGAGGCTGTCGCGCCCCTCCTCATCCTCCACCACCCGCGCCTTGATATAGGCAAGGCCGACGCGCTCGATCCACGGCGCGGTGCGCTCCAGATAGCGCGCCTCCTCGCGATAGAGCTGCACGAAGGCGGCGGCATAATGCATCGCCTCTTCCTCGGTGCCGACCTTCACGAGGAAGTCGGTGGCGCGGACGTGGATGCCGCCATTGCCGCCGACATGCAGTTCGTAACCGCTGTCGACGCAGACCACGCCGAAATCCTTGATCGTCGCCTCGGCGCAGTTCCGGGGGCAGCCGCTGACCGCCATCTTGAACTTGTGCGGCATCCAGCTGCCCCAGAAGCCGCGTTCAAGCTTCACGCCGAGCCCGGTCGAATCCTGCGTGCCGAAGCGGCACCATTCGGAACCGACGCAGGTCTTCACCGTGCGCAGCGCCTTGCCATAGGCGTGGCCGGAAACCATGCCGGCGGCGTTGAGATCGGCCCATACCGCGGGCAGATCTTCCTTCCTGATGCCGAAGATGTCGAGCCGCTGGCCGCCCGTCACCTTCACCATCGGCGCGTCATATTTCTCGACGACATCGGCGATCGCGCGCAGTTCCTGCGGGGTGGTGAGCCCGCCCCACATCCTGGGCACCACCGAATAGGTGCCGTCCTTCTGGATGTTGGCGTGCATCCGCTCGTTGACGAAGCGGCTCTGCTGGTCGTCGACATAGTCGGCGGGGTTGGCGCAGAGCAGGTAGTAGTTGAGCGCCGGCCGGCACGAGGCGCAGCCATCGGGCGTCGACCAGTGCAGCTTCTGCATCACCTCGGGGATCGAGGCCATGTTCTGCAGCACGATCTCGCGGCGGACGTCGTCATGGCCGAAGCTGGTGCATTTGCACATCGTCTTGACCGCGCGCGCGCCGGCATAATCGTCGCCGAGAGTCAGCGCGAGCAGGCTTTCGACGAGGCCGGTGCAGGACCCGCACGAGGCCGATGCCTTGCAGCTGCCGCGCACCGCGTCGAGCGTGCAGGCGCCGCCCTGGATGGTGGCGACCACCTTGCCCTTGGAGACGCCGTTGCAGCCGCAGATCTCGGCATCGTCCGAGAGCGCCGCAACGGCCGCCTTAGGGTCCGCCGCGCCGCCTCCGGCGGCGAAGGCCTGGCCGAAGATCAGCGCATCGCGGACGTCGGAGATATCCTCGCCCTTCCTGAGCAGGTCGAAATACCAGCTGCCGTCCGCGGTATCGCCATAGAGCACCGCGCCGACGACGCGGTCGTCCTTCACCACCACGCGCTTGTAGACGCCGCGCGCGGCGTCGCGCAGCACGATGTCCTCCGTGCCGTCCCCGCCCGAAAAGTCGCCCGCGGAGAACACGTCGATGCCGGAGACCTTGAGCTTGGTCGAGGTGACCGAGCCCCGATAGCCGGTGCAGCCGGTGGTGCAGCCGTCCGCCAGCGCGCGGCACATCTCCCACAGCGGCGCGACCAGCCCATAGACCTGGCCGCGATGCTCCACGCATTCGCCGACCGCGAGGATCGCCGGATCGGAGGTGACCATATCGTCATCGACCTGGATGCCGCGGCCGACCGCGAGGCCGGCGTCGCGCGCCAGCGCGGTGTTGGGGCGGATGCCCACCGCCATCACCACCAGGCTCGCCGGGATCTCGCGACCGTCCTTCAGCCGCACGCCTTCGACCTTGCCGTCGCCGACGATCTCGGCGGTGTCGGCGCCGGTGATGATCGTCTGGCCGCGGCCTTCGAGCGCGGTCTTGAGCAGCCAGCCCGCCGCCTCGTCGAGCTGCCGCTCCATCAGGGTCGGCATCAGGTGCAGCACCGTCACCTTCATGCCACGCAGCGACAGGCCATGCGCCGCCTCCAGCCCGAGCAGGCCGCCGCCGATCACCACCGCGTCGCCGCCCTGCGCCGCGGCGGCGAGCATCGCATCGACATCGGCCATGTCGCGAAAGCTGATCACGCCCGGCAGGTCCTTGCCCGGCACCGGGATGATGAAGGGATCGGAACCGGTGGCGATCAGCAGCCGGTCGTAGGAGACGGTCCTGCCCGCCTTCGACGTCACCGTCTTCGCGGCGCGGTCGATCGCCGTCACGGGGTCCGCCGCGATCAGTTCGATGCCATGATCGAGATACCAGCTCCGATCGTTGATCACGATCTCGTCGAAGCGCTTCTCGCCCGCGAGCACCGGTGAGAGCATGATGCGGTTATAGTTCACATGCGGTTCGGCGCCGAAGATCGTCACCTTGTAGCGGTGCGGATCGCGCGCGAGGATTTCCTCGACCGCGCGGCAGCCGGCCATGCCGTTGCCGATCACGACGAGATGGTCGCGGTGGTGAATGTGGGTCATGGCTGGATCCTCACAGGACATAGTCGAGTTCGAGCCACAGCTTCGTCGTATCGGTCGCGAAGCGGTTGGCGTCATAGGCGGCGAATTTGGCGAGGAGGCTGATCCGCTTGCTCGGCTTCACGCCGATCTGCGCGTTCCATTCGGTGCCGTAGTCGATCGACAGCCGGTCGCTGTCGAAGCGGTGCCAGGCGACGAGCAGGCTCACCGGCCCCGCTGGTGTCTTCGGCAGCGCATAACCGGCGCTGGCATAGAGGTCGCGGATGCCGTTGGCGGGCGTCGTCAGGAACTTGTCCGCCCAGCCCTGGAATTTGTGGGCGGTGGCGAGCGGCGTCTGGAAGGCGGTGCCGGCGCCGCCCCTGTCCCTGCCCTGGCCCCGGCCCGCGCCCAGCACCTCATAGCCGCCGGTCAGGGTGACGCCGGCGGCGGTCAGCGCCGCCTCGCCCAGCCAGTAATCGGCGCGATAATCATTGGGGTTGCCCTGCCAGTCGGACTGGCGGGCGTAGCTGGCGATCAGGCCAAGCTTGACCGTGTCGCCCAGCGGGAAGGCGCCGACCGCGCGCACGCCATAGGTCTGGCTGGAAAACTGGCGCTTCCCCGGCTCATCCTGATCGATGAGGAAGGTCAGCCCCTTCACCGTCACCGGCCCCAGCTTCACACCGGCGCTAGCCAGCAGGTTGTCGCCGGAGATGGCTTGGGTTGCGCTGTCGATGCCGAAGATGGTGCGATCGGACCAGGCATAGGTGATGTCGAGCATCACCGGGCCGAGCGCCTGGCTTTCGAGGCGGACGGCGTCGAAGGTCTGTTCGTTCTGCCGCCACGCCACCGAACCGACGAAGCGCTGGTCGTCGAGGTTGATGCGCTGGCGGCCGACCGTCAGCACCGTCTTCGGCAGCCCGCGATACTGGAGCTGGAGGCGGTTGAGCTCGACCGTCTGGGGATCGGCGACGGTCGGGAACAGCGTCTTGCCGTTGGTGGTGCTGTTGTAGCGGCCGGAGATCGCCAGGGTCGCCTCGGCCTCGGCCAGCACCGCGAAGGCGCCGCGCCTGTACTCGAAGCCGCTGCGCATGCGGGCGGTGACCGCATCGGCGTCGCGCGGCAGCCCATCCTGATCGACGCCCTCATAGCGCAGGCGGGCGTCGACAATCGGGGTGAAGCCGGCCGCCGCACTTTGGGCCGTCGCCTGGGCGGTGGCCGCGGCCGGGGCGGCAAGCGCCCCGACCGCGACGAGGGCATGGAGTCCGCGCATCAGATCCGCGCGCCGGCAAGCGCCGCGCCCCAGGTCCGCTGCCAGCGGCGGCGCACCAATGTGAGGCTGCCGAGCGCCACCACGGCCAGCGCCGCGAACACCAGGAAGCCGAGCTGCGGGCTGCCCGTCACCTGCTTGGCGAGGCCGAGCGAGGAGGCGAGGTAGAAGCCGCCGACGCCGCCGGCGAAGCCGACCAGCCCGGTCATCACGCCGATTTCCTTGGCGAAGCGCTGCGGCACGAGCTGGAACACCGCGCCGTTGCCGGCGCCCAGCGCCAGCATCGCGACCACGAACAGCCCGAGCGCGATCGGCAGGTTGGCCGGGCCGGTGCTGATCGCGGCGAGCGTGACCGCCGCCAGCGCATAGACCAGCATCAGGGTACGGGTGCCGCCGATCCGGTCCGCCAGCGCGCCGCCCATCGGCCGCACCATCGATCCGGCGAACACGCAGGCGGCGGTGCAGTAGCCGGCGACGATCGTGGTCAGCCCGAACTGGTCGGTGAAATAGATGCTGAGCGAGGCGGAAAGGCCGACGAAGCCGCCGAAGGTGACGCCGTAGAACAGCATGAACCACCAGGCATCCGCCGTCTTGAGCGGTTCGAGATAGGCGGTGAAGGGCTTGGGGGCGGGCTGGTTGGGCGCATCCTTGGCGAGCACCAGATAGATGACGAAGACGATGGCGAGCGGGATCGCGGCGAGGCCGAGCACCGCGTTCCAGCCGAACGCCTTGGCGAGCGCGGGGGCGAACAGCGCGGCCAGCACCGTGCCCGAATTGCCCATGCCGGCGATGCCGAGCGCGGTGCCCTGATGCTCGGCCGGATACCAGCGGCTGGCGAGCGGCAGCGCGACCGCGAAGCTGGCGCCGGCAAAGCCGAGGATCACGCCGACCGCGATCGTGCCGAGGAAGCTGTGGACGCCCAGGCCCCACGCGGTGACCAGCCCCGCGATCACCACCACCTGGTTGATCGCGCCGGTGCGCTTGGGGCCGATCTTGTCGACCAGCAGCCCGTTGACCAGCCGCAGGATCGCGCCGGCCAATGTCGGCACCGCGACCATGAAGCCCTTTTGGGCCGCGCTCAGCCCGAGGTCCTTGGCGATATCCGGTCCCAGCGGCCCGAGCAGCACCCAAACCATGAAGGCGAGGTCGAAATAGAGGAAGGCTGCGAACAATGTCGGGCGATGGCCCGCATTCCAGAATCCCTTGTTCATCGAACGGCTCCGCGCTGCTCTGCGGACCCCGGCTGGCGACCCCCACGCCAAGACCGATCCGCAAGAGGGCATGAAAAAAGCCGCCTCGAAGCGCGGCCATTGGGGGACCGGTTCGGGCGGCGTCTTTGCCTTGCGCGCTCCTCGGGAGCGGCGCGCCGGCCATGCCCCTCGTTGGACCTGACCGGTTATGAATCTTCCGAACGTCAGTGCTCGGACGTCATGAAGCTGTCATGGATATACATATCGCGCAAGCCGATTCTTTTGCGATGCAGCAATTGCACGCACGTCGATTTCACAACGGCGCAGGGAAGTCTCGGGTAGAAGTTTCGGGGACATAATATGAAACTCCACGGCCCTGGGTGCATGGCCATCGAAAAACGAGTTTCATATTATGTCCCAGAAATTGGATGAAATCGCGCGCGACCGCGTCGCGTCCCGGCATCTCCGGTCGCTGGCGGTGGCGTCCATTCGTTCTTCCCTTCGTGGACGGAAGATGGGGTCGGCAGGTCGATCCTGCGCCGCGGTGGGTTCAGCCCCGCTTGCGTGCCTGCGGATAGGTACCGAGGATGCGCACCCATTTGGTGTGGAACTTCAGTTCCTCCAGCGCGCGGCTGAGCGTGGGATCGTCGGGATGCCCCTCGATATCGCAGTAGAATTCGGTGGCCGCGAAACTGGCGCCGCGCTGGTAGCTTTCCAGCTTGGTCATGTTGAGGCCGTTGGTCGCGAAGCCGCCCAGCGCCTTGTAGAGCGCGGCAGGCACGTTCTTCACTTCGAAGATGAAGGTCGTCACGAACGGGCCGGGGCCCGTTACCGTGCCTGAATCCCGCGCGAGGACGACGAAGCGCGTCATGTTGTGCGCGGCGTCCTCAAGCCCGGTTTCCAGGATCGGCAGGCCATAGGTCTCCGCGGCGAGCGGCGGCACGATCGCGCCGATTCGGGGATTGCCCAGTTCCGCGACGAGCGCGGCCGCGCCGGCGGTGTCGGGATAGGGAATCGGCCTGATGCCGCGCGCGCGCAGCCAGTTGCGGCACTGGCCCAGCGCCTGCGGATGGCTCATCGCCTCGACGACCGCGGCATCGGGCGTGAGGCCGACGAGGCAATAATGGATGCCGAGGAAATGCTCTCCGGTGATTACCAGCCCCGATTCGGGCAGCAGGAAGTGCATGTCCGCCACGCGGCCGTGCAGCGAATTCTCGATCGGGATCATCGCGCAGTCGGCGCGCCCCTCGCGAACGGCGTCGATCGCATCCTCGAAGCTGAAACAGGGCAGCGGCAGCGCATCGGGAAAGGCCTGCGCAACCGCGATATGCGAGTTGGCGCCGGGCGCGCCCTGGAAGGCGACGGCGCGCTGCGGCTCGCGCGCTGCGGCCTCGATCATGCCGGCGACGATCGGCCGGGCGGGGGCGGGATAGCTTTCCATGGTGGCGTGCGCGCTTAGCCACCCCTTCGCGCGTCCGCAAGCACGCGCATGCGCAAAGCGCACGCCGTCTGGCGCTTGCGCGCCCGCACGGCCGATTCTATGGGAACTCATAGGCCTGCAGGGACGGGCTGCTAACGAGAGAGGTTCGGGGGCGCATGGACAATCGCTTCAATACGATCGCGGGCTGGGTTCTCGCCGGGGGTATCGCGGCGTTGGGGCTCTCGATCCTGACGGGCGAATATTTCCATCCCGAGCGGCCCGAGAAGATGGGCTACCCCATCGAGGGCGTCGAACTGGAAGGCGAAGGCACTGCCGCGGACGCCGGGCCGCCGATCGAGACGCTGCTCGCCAGCGCGGATGGGGCCAAGGGTGCCGAGGTATTCAAGAAGTGCGCGGCCTGTCACACGATCAACCAGGGCGGCGCGAACGGTATCGGCCCCAATCTGTACGGCACGATGGGTGAGCCGATTGGCCAGGGCAAGGGCGGTTTCGCCTTCTCCGATCCGCTGAAGGCGGTCGGCGGCAATTGGGACTGGGCGAAGATGAACGCGTGGCTCACCTCGCCGCGCAAGTTCGCGCCGGGCACCAAGATGACCTTCGCTGGCCTCTCCAAGCCGGAAGATCGCGCCAATCTGATGGTCTATCTCAACCAGCAGGGATCCAACCTGCCGTTGCCCGCGGCTCCGGCGGCAGCCGCGGCGCCCGACGGCGATGCGGCGGCAGCCGAAGCCAATGGCGGCGGCAACAACGAAGCCGCGGCGGCGCCGGAAGGCAATGACGCCGAGCCGGCGGCCAACGCGTCGGAATAAAACTGAACCCGCGATTCGCCGACCTTACGGAGCCGTGATGACGATCTTCTCGCTTCGCTTGCGCTGAACTCCGGCCGCGGCCTCTCCCGAGGCCGCTTCCTGTGCACCGCCCCGCCGGCCCCGCCGGATCGGGGGCAAGCAAGCTGCGAGATCGTTTTCATGCCTTTCGTCCCTGACGCCGCGCACGGTTTGCGCGCGCACGCCATCGACCAGTTCATCGCCCGCGGCTTCGTCCGCATCGACCAGGCCTTTTCCCCCGAGACCGCCCGGGCGGCGCGCGAGATCCTGTGGCGCGATCTGCCGGGCACGCCCGACGATCCGTCAGGCTGGCGCCAGCCCGTCGTCCGTCTTGGCCATTATGCCCAGCCGCCCTTCCAGGAAGCGGCGCGGAGCCCGGTGCTGGAACGCGCCTTCGACCAGCTCGTCGGCCCCGGCCGCTGGCAGCGCCTGGGCGCGCTCGGCACGTTTCCCGTGCGCTTCCCCTTGCCCGACGATCCCGGCGATACCGGCTGGCATATCGATGTCAGCTTCGGCACCGACGCGCCCGATTTTCTCGACTGGCGCGCCAATGTCTTCAGCCGCGGCCGCGCGCTGCTGCTGCTGTTCCTCTTCTCCGACGTCGGCATCGACGATGCGCCGACGCGGATCCGGGTGGGATCGCATGTCGACATCGCCCGCGCGCTGGCGCCGGCCGGCGACGCCGGGCTGACGTTGCGCGAACTGGCTGCAGGCAATTTCGGCGGATCGGACGGGCGGCCGGAGGTGCCGGCTGTCGGCCGCGCGGGCAGCGTCTATCTGTGCCACCCGTTCCTCGTCCATTCGGCGCGGGCGCACCGCGGCAGCGAGCCGCGCTTCCTTGCGCAGCCGCCGCTGCTGCCCGCCGACCCGGCGGCGCGCGTGCTGCGCGCGGATGGCGACACGCCGATCGAGCGCGCCATTCGCTGACGCCATTCGCTGACAAGGAAAAGGCGCCGGCGGGAGATCCCACCGGCGCCTCTATCTTTTCAAGGGGTCGGCAGGGTCACCCGCGCCGGCCTCGGCCTTCAGGCAGCGACGCGCGCGCCTTCGGGAAGAGCGGCCTTCGCCTGCGCGATGATCGCGCTGAACGCCTCACCCTCATGCATCGCGATATCGGCCAGGACCTTGCGGTCGAGGTCGATGCCGGCGAGCTTGAGGCCGTGCATGAACACGCCGTAGGTCAGGCCTTCGGCGCGCACGGCGGCGTTGATGCGCTGGATCCACAGCGCGCGGAAGTTCCGCTTCTTAACCTTGCGGTCGCGATAGGCGTACTGCCCCGCCTTCTCCACCGCCTGGCGGGCGATGCGGATGGTGTTCTTGCGACGGCCATAATAGCCCTTCGCCTGGTCGAGGATGCGGTTGTGCTTCGCCCGCGTCGTCGTACCGCGTTTTACACGTGCCATTCGTCAGTGCTCCTCTTAGCGCAGGCCGTAGGGGGCCCAGGCCTTGACCGTCGCCGTATCGGCTTCGGACAGGACAGAGGTGCCGCGGTTCTGGCGGATATACTTGCCGTTGTGGCTGATCAGGCGGTGGCGCTTGCCGGCCACGCCGTGCTTGATCTTGCCCGTCGCGGTGATCTTGAAGCGCTTCTTCACACCGCTCTTGGTCTTGAGCTTGGGCATTTTCGTCTCCTTATGATCGACGATCGCGGACGGCCTCGGCAGCCCATTACAGCCGGACAGTCCCTTGAATCGCGGAAAGTGGGCCCCTTAAGGGAAGCGGGCCGCCAATGCAACGGTGCGAATCGGCGGGTTTCGGGCGTTCGGCCCGATAGGGTGGATAGTCTGGACATCGCCGGGGGGCGCCGTCAGACATTCCCGCATTGCCCCATCGTTTCCCGAAGGCCTTTGCCATGCCCGACGCGCGCCCGACCTCGACGACCGACAGCGTGGGGGACGAGACCCGGCACGGTGACAACTGGCTGCAGCGCATTTCGGTCCGCTGGAAGCTGATCGCGGCGTTCGGCCTGTTGCTCCTGATGATCCTCGCCACGCGCGGGATCAACATCGTCGTTCAACAGAACCTGGCCGACGCCAGCCGCTGGGCGGCCCACACCCATGTCGTGCTGCGTGCGTTCGATCGGTTGCGCCTTGCGGCGGCCGACAGCGAAGCCGGGCTGGAGGATGCGATGGTGCTGCGCGGCGCGGCGGCGCGCCGGCAGGTGGATAGCGGGCAGGGCGAGTTCGACGAGGCGGTTGCGGCGCTGGACCGGCTGACCGCGGACAATCCCACGCAGCAGCAGCGGTTGCAGCGGATCATGACCCTGGTCGACGATTGGCGCACCAACGCGGTTGTGCCGATGCAGGCGGCGATCCGGCGCGGCGATTCGCCCGAGACCATCGAACGGTTGCTGCTGCGCGGGCGGGGCATCCGCGACCGGCTGCTGGGCGAGATCGAGCGGGGGCAGCGCGACGAACAGCGTTTGCTCGAGGTTCGCAACGCGCGGATGAACCGGCTGCTGTCGCTCGTCCAGACGATCGGCTGGATCACCCTCGCGATCGGCATAGCCATCGTGCTGCTGTCGCTGCGCTTCACGCAGCGGCAGGTGGTCGAGCCGCTGACCCGCACCGCCGAGCTGATGAGCCGGTTGGTGCGCGGCGATCGCGATTTCGCGGTCGAAGGCGTTCGTCGCGGCGATGAACTGGGCGAACTGGCGCGCGGGCTGACCCGGTTCCAGGGCCATCTCGCAGAACTGGATCGCGTGGCGACGGTCAAGACCGGCGTCGCCGAAACGATGACGGCGATCCAGTCGACCGATGGCATCGACGATTTCACGCAGCGGTTGTTGCAGGCGCTGATCGGATGCCTGCAAGCGCAGATTGCCATCCTCTACATACCCGAGGCCGATGGGGAGACGCTGCGATTCGCCGGCGGGATCGGGCTCGATGCAGACGCCGCCCGCGGTCTGCGATTCCGGCCGGGCGAAGGGCTGGTGGGCCAATCCGCCGCAAGCCGGCAGCCGGTACGGCTGAACGACCTGCCGTCCGATTATTTCCGCATCCGCTCGGGCAGCGGAGAGATCGCGCCCACGACGGTGTGGATCGTTCCCGTCCTCGTTCGGGGGCGGCTGATGGCGGCGCTCGAGTTCGCGTCGGTCGCGCCGTTCGACGAGAAGGACCAGGCCTTCCTGAACGAGCTGCTGCCGGTGCTGGGCGTTTCGATCGAGAATCTCATGCGCGCGCGGCGGACGCAGGAGCTGCTGTCCGAAACGCAGGCGCAGGCGATCGAGCTCAAGGCGTCCGAGGAAAGCCTGCGCACGCAGGAAGAGGAACTGCGGGCAACCAACGACGCGCTGCAGGCCAACGCCCGGCGGCTGCGCGCCTCCGAAGAGGAATTGCGCACGCACACCGAGGAATTGGAGGCCTCCAACGAGGAATTGCGCCAGCGCACCGATCAGCTCGCCGCGGAGAAGCGCCGGGTGGAGATCGCGCAGGCCGAGATCGAGGCCAAGGCGCGCGACGTGGAGCAGGCCAGCCGCTACAAATCCGAATTCCTCGCCAATATGAGCCATGAGCTGCGCACGCCGCTCAACAGCCTGCTGATCCTCTCGCGCGAACTGGCGCAGAACCGCAGCGGCAATCTGGGGCCGGACGATGTCGAATCGGCGCAATATGTTCATGAGGCGGGCGCCAGCCTGCTGCGGCTCATCAACGACATCCTCGATCTGTCCAAGATCGAATCGGGCCGGATGGAGCTTGCGGTGCACGAGCTGCGGCTGGGCGACCTCGCCGGCGAACTGTTGCGCCATTTCCGCCACGTCGCTGCCGAGAAGGCGCTGACGCTGGACGTGACGGTGGAGGATGGCGCCCCCGAGGCGATCCGCACCGACACCGCGAAGCTCAGCCAGATCACCAACAATCTGCTGAGCAACGCGTTCAAGTTCACCGGCACCGGCGGGGCGGTGGTGGTGACGATCGGCCGCGCCGCCGCCGAGGGCATGATCCGGATCGCGGTGCAGGACAGCGGTATCGGCATTCCCGAAGACAAGCTTTCCAAGGTGTTCGAGGCGTTCGAGCAGGTCGATGCCAGCACCAGCCGGCAATATGGCGGCACCGGACTGGGGCTCGCGATCGCGCGCAACCTGGCACGCGCGCTGGGCGGCGACCTGACCCTCGAGAGCAGGCTGGGCGAGGGCAGCCGCTTCACGCTCACCTTGCCCGAGCGGATCGAGGCGGTGTCGACGGTGGCGCCGTCGCTGCCGGCGCCGGCCCCGTCCGCCTCCACCTCCGCCCCCACCCCCACCGCTGCCCCCGTACAGCCCGCCAAGCGCACCGATCCGCCCGCGATTCTGTCTCCGGGCGGCGACGTCGTCCCCACCGACGTCGTCGGCGACGACCGGCGGCTGATCCAGCCGGGGGCCGCCGTGATCCTGATCGTCGAGGACGATCTGCGCTTCGCGAAGATCATGCTCGATGTCGTGCGGTCCAAAAATTATGCCGGGCTCGTCGCCGGCGACGGCGAGAGCGGCATCGCGCTCGCGCGCCGCTACAAGCCGCGCGGCATCCTGCTCGACGCGATGCTGCCCGGCATGGATGGCTGGACGGTGATTGAGCGGCTGAAGGAGGATGATGGCACCCGCCACATCCCGGTGCATTTCATCTCCGCGACCGACGAGGCGCCGCGTGCGCGCGCGCTCGGCGCGATCGGCTTCCTCACCAAGCCGGTCACGCGTGAGGACATCGCCGACGTGTTCGGCCGGTTCGAGCATTATGCGGGTGAGCGGATGCGCCGGGTGCTGGTGGTCGAGGATGATGAGGGCGTGCGGCTGTCCGTCCGCAAGCTGATCGCGGCCCCGGGGCTCGAGATCGTCGAGGCCGGGGCGGGCGCCGAAGGGCTCGCGCGGCTGGCGGAGGCGCCGTTCGACTGTATCGTGCTCGACCTGGGGCTGCCCGACATGGACGGCTTCACCTTCCTGGCGGAAGCGCGCGCGCATGGCGAGATCCCGCCGGTGGTGGTCTATTCGGGCCGCGACCTGACGCCGGAGGAAAATCTGCGCCTGCACGAATATACCGACAGTGTCGTCATCAAGGGCGCGCGCTCGGTCGACCGGCTGGTCGACGAGGTCAGCCTGTTCCTCCACGCGGTGCGCGCGCCCTCGCCCGAGCAGGGCAAGACCGGCTCGCTTGCGGGGCGCAACGTGCTGATCGTCGACGACGATGTGCGCAACCTCTACGCACTGGCCAAGGCGCTGCGCGCGCAGGGGCTCGTCGTGCGCGTGGTGCAGGGCGGCCAGCAGGCGCTTGACCTGCTCGATGGCGAGAACGAGATCGAACTCGTGCTGATGGACATCATGATGCCGGGAATGGACGGCTATGAGACGATGCGGCAGCTGCGCCAGCGGCCGCGCTATCGCGACATCCCGATCATCGCGCTCACCGCGAAGGCGATGATGGACGATCGCCAGAAATGCCTCGACGCCGGCGCCAGCGACTATCTGCCCAAGCCGATCGACCTCGACCGGCTGCTGTCGCAGGCGCAGGTCTGGCTCGGCAGCCGCTGACGCCATGATCGCGGACGATCTGGACGAGGAGGCGATCGAGGTCGATCTGTTCCTGCTCGCGCTGCAGCGGCGCCACGGCTACGACCTGCACCATTATGCGCAGGCCTCGCTGCGCCGCCGGGTGAAGCAGGCCGCGGTGACGCTGGCCGGCGGCAGCATCCTCGACCTCACCACGCGGATGCTGCGCGAACCCGCGCTGCTGACCGAGATCATCGCCGGCATCTCTGTGCCGGTGTCCGAGATGTTCCGCGATCCGTTCGTCTTCCGCACGTTGCGCGACGAAGTGCTGCCGGTGCTCGCATCATGGCCGCGCATCGTGATCTGGCAGGCGGGCTGCGCGCATGGCGAGGAGACCTATTCGCTCGCCATCCAGCTGGAAGAGGCCGGGCTCTACGACCGGACGACGATCCACGCGACCGACTTCAGCACGCTCGCGCTCGAGCGCGCGAGGGAGGGCATCTACCCGCTGCGCTACGCGCGCGATTATGCGCGATCCTATCTCGAAGCGGGCGGGCAGCGCAGCTTCACGGATTACTGTCGCGCCGGCTACGAGCATATCAAGATGGATGATCGGCTGCGCCGCAACATCCACTTCCACAACCACAATCTGACGGTGGATGGGCCGTTCTGCGAGGCGCAGCTGATCCTCTGCCGCAACGTGCTGATCTATTTCGACAATGTGCTGCAGGACCAGGTGGTGGGCCTGTTCGCCAGCAGCCTCGCGCGGGGCGGCTTCCTGTGCCTGGGCACCAAGGAAAGCCTGCAGTTCACCGCGAGCGCGGCGCAACTCGAGCCCGTCGACAAGCGCGCCCGGATCTTCCGCAAGACCGAGGTCCGGCGTGACTGATCCGTCGGCGGGCGCGATCGTGATCGGCTGCTCCAGCGGCGGCATCCGCGCGCTCTCCAGCCTGTTCGCGCAATTCTCGCCCCGGATCGCGCGGCCGGTGCTGGTCGTCTGCCACTTCAGCTCGGACGATGTCTCCGGGCTGTGCGACCTGCTGGGGCATCATTCGACGCTGCCCGTGGCCGAGGCGCGCGAACGCCATTATCCGGACGCGGGCACGATCTATGTCGCCCCCGGAAACTATCATTTGCACATCGAATCCGACGGCCGCTTCGCGCTCTCGGTCGATGCGCGGGAGTGCTACAGCCGGCCCTCGATCAACATACTTTTCGAATCCGCATCATGGACTTATCGGGAAAAATTGATCGGAATCATATTGACGGGCGCGAACGATGATGGTGCACGGGGGCTGAGCTCGGTACGCCAGAGACGGGGAATCTCCATCGTGCAATTGCCTGAGGAAGCGGAAGCTCCCGAAATGCCCTCGGCTGCGCTTGCGGTCGCCGGAGCCGATTTCCTGCTGCCGCTTGCCGAGATCGGCGGCGTGGTCAGCGACATTTGCCTGAACGCATGACGTTGCCGCAGGATCGGCCCAAGATCCTCATGGTGGATGATCAGCCGGCGAACCTCCACGCGCTGCGCAAGCTGCTCGCGCATTCGGGGGCGGATCTGATCGAGGCGCACAATGGCGAGGAGGCGCTGCTCGCCTGCCTGGAGCATGAGTTCGCGCTGATCCTGCTCGACGTCCACATGCCCGGCATCGACGGCTATGAGGTCGCGACCTCGATCCTCGACGGGGACGAGCAGCACAACACGCCGATCATCTTCCTGACCGCCGCCTACGATACCGACCTGCACCGCATGCGCGGCTATCAGGCGGGCGCCGTCGATTACATCGCCAAGCCGATCGACGATTATATCCTGACCGCCAAGGTTCGGATCTTCCTCGACCTGTGGATCGCGCGGCGGCGCGAGCAGGAACTGGCCAAGCAGCTTGCCGAGCGCAACGTCCAGCTCCATCGCGAGATCGCCGAGCGCGAGAGGGCGGAGGCCGCGGCGCGCCACCAGGCGATCCACGATCCGCTGACCGGGCTGCCCAACCGGCTGTTCTTCGTCGACAAGTTCGAAAAGGCGCTCGCGGTCGGCAGCACGCGGAACGTGCTGATCGCGGTGTTCTATATCGACATCGACGGCTTCAAGCCGGTCAACGACACCCATGGTCATGCCGCGGGCGACGAACTGCTCAGGCAGATCGCCGACCGCCTGCGGACGAAGGTGCGCAAGGCCGACGCCATCGCCCGCCTGGGTGGCGACGAGTTCGCGATGATCGTCGAGGGGCTGGCCGGCGTGGAGCCGATCGCACGCATCGGCACCGCCGTGTGCGAGGCGATGGGCGAACTGTTCGTGCTGCCCGACGGCGCCCCGGTGAAGATCGGTGCCAGCGTCGGCGTGGCGGTCTATCCGATGCACGGCGCCTCGCGCGACCTGCTGCTGCGCGCTGCCGACGATGCGATGTATCGCGCCAAGCGTGCCGGCCGGAACCGGGTGGAGTTCGCGTCGCCGCCGCCCGCCGCGCCGCCGCAGCAACCGCCCGAATAGAAACGCCGGCGGAACTTGGGGCCCGCCCCATCGGTTTCAAGTCGATGGCCGAGGCAGATCCCCAGCTGGGCGTCTCCGACGACGCTCTGGACGCCGCCGCAAGAAAAGCGGCAGCGAAGCGCAATCGCGCCTCCGCCGCCATCCGCCGGCTGCCGCCCGGTCCTGTTGCCGCCATCCTGTCGATCATCGCCACGATCATCGGGCTGGTCGTGCTGGCGTGGGCGGTCCTCTACATCACGAAGGGCCGTTTCCTGAAGCATCCGTTCGAACGGATGACCAGCAGCCTGTCTGCGCGGCAGGTGCGCGTCGCGGGCGATTTCCAGCTCTACTTCAACCCGATCAACATCAAATTCTATGCCGAGGGGCTGACCGTCTCCAACCCGCAATGGGCGAAACGGCGCAATTTCTTCGCCGCCGACCGGATCGACACCAACATCTCCACCTTCACCCTGATCTTCGGCAGCAGGCGCGTGAACTGGCTGGACCTGACCAACGGCGACGTTGCGCTCGAATGGGATGATGCCGGCCGGCGCAACAGCTGGACGTTTGGCGATCCGGACGCGAAGGGCGCGCCGCTGGAGATCCCCCTGATCCGCCGCGCGACGATCGCCGGCACGCAGGCCCATTATCGCGACCCGAAGATGCAGGTGGAGATCGACGTCAAGGTCGATACCGTCAAGGCCACCAACACCCGCTTCGACAATGATATCCGCTTCGCCGGCGGCGGCGTGCTGCGCGGTGAGCCCTTCGACCTGTCGGGCAGCCTGATGTCGCCCGACGAGACGCTGGCGGGCGGCCGCAACCAGTTCGCGCTGGCCGCCAACGCCGGCCCGACGCGGATGACCGTATCCGGCACATTGCCCGGCGCGACCGAGATCGAGGGTGCCGATCTGAAGCTCGGCGTGCGCGGTCCCAACGTCAGCCTGCTGTTCGACCTGATCGGCATCGCCGTGCCCGACACGCGCGCCTACCGGTTCGATTCGCGCCTCACCAAGGATGGCGGCGCCTGGAAATTCACGCGCATCAACGGCCTGTTCGGCGCGAGCGACCTTGCCGGCAGCATGACCATCACCATGCCCGAAGATCGGCTGAAGCTGGATGCCGATCTGTCGACGCGGACGATCGACATCATCGATATCGGCCCGTTCATCGGTTACGAGCCCAGCGCCGCGGCGAAGGGTGAGGCCGGGATCGTCGAGACGGTGGGCGGCACGCCGCGGCTGCTGCCGGATGCGCCGCTGCGCATCGAGGCGATCCGCGGGTTCGACGCGCATGTCGTCTACAAGGTGCGCCGCGTGCGCGCCGAGAGTTTCCCGGTTTCGGATATCGCGCTCACGCTCGACCTCGACCGCAGCCTGCTGACGCTGTCGCCGCTGACCTTCACCATGGCGCGCGGCCGCGTCGCGTCGGACATCGTCATCAATGCGCGGCGCAATCCGGCCTTCACCGATTATGACATCCGCCTGTCGCCGACACCGATGGGCGTGCTGCTTGCAGGCTTCGGCGTCGAGCAATCGGGCACCACCGGCACGCTCAGCGCGCGGGTGAAGCTGTCGGGCGCCGGCAACAGCGTGCATGACTCGCTCGCCAGTTCCAACGGGCGGATCGCGGTGATCCTGCCGCGCGGCACCTTCTGGACCCGCAATATCCAGCTCAGCGAGCTCGATATCGGCACCTTCGTGTGGAAGATGTTCCAGGACAAGTTGAAGAAGCCCGTGCAGATCAACTGCGGCCTGATCGCCTTCACCGTGCGGGATGGCATCGCCGCCGCCGACCCGATCCTGATCGACACCGACAAGAATGTGATGCTCGGCCGCGGCGGATTCAGCTTCAAGAACGAGTCGCTGGACCTCGCCTTCCGCGCGGATTCGAAGAAGTTCAGCCTGTTCGCCGGCCAGTCGCCGGTCGGCATCAACGGCTATTTCGCGCGACCCGGGTTCAGCCCGCTCAGCCCCGAACTGATGGGCCGCGCGGGCGCCGGGCTCGGCCTCGCCATGATTGCCGCCCCACCGGCGGCGGTGCTGGCGTTCGTCGATGTGGGTGACGCCAAGTCCGCCGCGTGCGGCCCGGTGCTGGCGGGCGCCGCCGCCGCCGCCCAGCGCACGACCAAGGGCGAACGGCGCGACGATGTCGGCCGCGGAACCACCGCGAAGGGCGAGGACGGCAAGCGCACCGGCGGCGAGCGCAAGTCGCAGGAGAAGAAGTTCTTAGGGATATTCTGAGGGCGTGCCGGTTCGGCCCCGCCTCTTCACGGCAGCGCGATGACGGGCGCTTCTCCGCAGGCCGGCTTCAGATCGTCGCCGCGTCATGCTCTTCCGCTGCCCCGCCCTCGCGGGGCATGTCGATGCCGACGAGCTTCCAGCCGAGCCCGTCGCGCCGGAAGATCAGTTCGCCCTTGCGGTCGCGCGGCGAGACGCGGAATTCGGAGAGCGAGCGGCGGTCGATCTGCGGGCTCTTGCCCAGCTTCATCCGCAGCGGCTCCGGTTCCGAGCCGTCGTCGACGATCATCTCGCTGGCGAACACCCGGCGCAGCGCGTTGGGCGTGATCAGCGCATCGACCGCGCGATCGACGAGCGGGCCGCCGAAGGTTGCTGCCAGCGCGCCGAGCCCGCTGTCGCGGCCGCCCGCATGGTCCGCCAGCTCGTCGGTCAGCTCGGCGGCGATCGCCGCGCGGAAGGCGGGGAAATCGACATAGGTGGAAAGCGTGGCGGCGTCGCGATCGTCGGCGGCGCGCTGCATCTGGCGCAGCGTCCATACCGGCGAACCATAGAACCAGCCGGCGGCGCCGAGCACCAGCAGCAGCAGCGCGGCGACGCCGATGAGGATGAGCCGAATCCGTTTCATCGCTTTCCTTCTCCGGCACCGCGGCCACCTCTTGCCCGCCCCTCTTAGCAGACGGCGCCGCACTGTCATCGCGGCGTCATCGCGATTATGCAGGGGGCGGCATGCTATGTCCCGATCTTGAACAGGCGACCGCGGCGATCATCGCCGTCGGCCGCGCCTTCGACGCGCGCAACTGGGCGCCCGCCACCAGCGGCAATTATTCGATCCGGCTGGCCGACGGCCGCGTCGCGATCACCGTTTCCGGCCGTCACAAGGGCCGCCTGACCAGCGATGACGTGATGACGGTGGATCTCGACGGGCGCGCGCTCGACGGCAAGAAGCCCTCGGCCGAAACCGCGCTCCATGCGATGCTCTACCGTCGCTTTCCCGAGGTGGGATCGGTGCTGCACAGCCACAGCCCGGCGAGCGTCGGGATGACCCGCGCGCTTCGCGGGGCCACCGGCTGGACGGTCGCCGGGCATGAGCTGATGAAGGCGTGGCCCGGCGTCGGCACGCACGACCATGCGGTGACCCTGCCGATCGTCGACAACAGCCAGGACATGGCGGTGATCGCGGCGGCGATCGATCCGCTGCTGGTTGCCGCGGGCGACCCGCCTGCCTATTTCATCCGCGGCCACGGCCTCTATGGCTGGGGGCGTGACATTGCCGAGGCCGAACGCGTCGTCGAGGCGACCGAATGGCTGATCGAGGCGGAGCGCGCAGAGCGCGCTTTCAGGAGCATGGCATGAGCCGTCTGGAAATCTTTGCCGAGGCCGATGCGGTGACGCCGCTCGCGGTGCATGAGGATGGCGCCGCGATCGCCACGGCGCTGGCCGACATCGGCGTCCGCTTCGAACGCTGGCAGGCCGATGTCGCGCTGGCGGAGGATGCCGACGATGCGGCGGTGATGGCCGCCTATGCCGGCGCGATCGAGCGGCTGAAGGCGGAGGGCGGCTATCGGGCGGTCGATGTCGTCAGGATGAAGCCCGACCATCCCGATCGCGCGGTGCTGCGGCGCAAATTCCTCGCGGAACATGTCCATGGCGAGGATGAGGTCCGCTTCTTCGTCGAGGGCGAGGGGTTGTTCACGCTGCGCGCCGACGGCCGTGTGTTCAACATGCTGTGCGTGCGCGACGACCTGATCTCGGTGCCCGCGGGCACGCGCCACTGGTTCGATATGGGCCCGGCGCCGCGCTTCACCGCGATCCGGCTGTTCACCAACCCCGAGGGCTGGGTGGCGCGCTTCACCGGCGACGACATCGCCGAACGCTTCCCCCGCCACGCGCGGGTGGCCGCCTGAATGGCGATGCGTGCGCGTGCGGTGCTGACCGACATCGAGGGGACGACGAGCAGCATCGCCTTCGTCGCCGACACCCTCTTTCCCTACGCGCGCGAGCGCATGGCCGGTTATGTCGCGGCGAACGCGGCGGCGGTGGCGCCGATCCTCGCCGACGTGCCGGGTGAGAACATCCCCGCCAAGCTGGCGACGCTCGCCGCCTGGATGGACATCGACGCCAAGGAAACCCCGCTCAAGGCGCTACAGGGGATGATCTGGGCGGATGGCTATGCGGACGGCGCGCTCAAGGGCCATGTCTATGCCGATGCGGCCGAGGGCCTGCGGCGCTGGAAGGCGGCGGGGCTCAATCTCTACGTCTATAGCTCGGGCTCGATCGCGGCGCAGAAGCTGATCTTCGGCCACAGCATCGAAGGCGATCTGACGCCCTTGTTCTCGGGCTATTTCGATACGACCACGGGCCCCAAGCGCGAGACGAAGTCCTATGCGCGGATCGCCGACGCGATCGGGCTTCCCGCCGCCGACATCCTGTTCCTCTCCGATATGCCCGCCGAGATCGCGGCGGCGCGGGCGGCGGGCATGGCGGCCATCCTCGTCGACCGCACGGGCGATGCCGGCGATGTTTCATCCTTCGCGGAGATCGAACCATGAAGCTCGACGGCGCCGAGATCCGCTCGATCGTCCGCACGCCGGACGGCCGCGGCGTGCGCATCCTCGACCAGCGCAAGCTGCCGTGGGAGGTGCTGTGGGTCGAACTGCGCAGCGCCGCCGACGCCGCGCGCGCGATCCGCGAGATGTGGACGCGGGGCGCGCCGCTGATCGGCGTGACCGGTGCCTACGGGCTGGCGATGGCGCTGGCCGAGGATCCGTCCGACGCGAGTCTGGCCGCCGCATATGCGATGCTGGTCGAGACGCGGCCGACCGCGGTCAACCTGCGCTGGGCGCTCGACGAGGTGCGGACGGCGGTCGCGCCGCTGGCGCCGGCGGCGCGCGCGGGGGCCGCGTTCGTGCGCGCAGAGGCGATCGCCGATGAGGATGTCGCGCTCAACCATGCGATCGGCGTCCATGGGCTCGATCTGCTGCGCCACCTCAGCGCCGCCAATCCCGGCCGGCCGCTCAACATCCTCACCCATTGCAACCCCGGCTGGCTCGCGACCGTCGCTTATGGCACCGCGACGGCGCCGATCTACCTCGCGCATGACGCGGGCATCGACCTGCATGTGTGGGTGGACGAGACGCGGCCGCGCAACCAGGGCGCCTTGCTCACCGCGTTCGAACTGGCCAATCACGGCGTCCCGCACACCGTGATCGCCGACAATGCCGGCGGCCTACTGATGGCGCGGGGGCAGGTGGATGCGGTGATCGTCGGCACCGACCGCGTCACCGCCAATGGCGATGTCTGCAACAAGATCGGCACCTATCTGAAGGCGCTGGCGGCGCATGATTGCGGCGTGCCCTTCTATGTCGCGATGTCCTACACGACGATCGACCGCGGCACGCCGAGCGGCGACGTGGTGCCGATCGAGGATCGCGACGGCGACGAACTGGCGCTGCTCGCCGGCCCGGCGGGCGATGGCGCGATCGGCACGGTGCGCGTGACCGCCTCGCCGGCCTATAATCCGGCATTCGACGTGACGCCGGCACGGCTCGTCACGGGCTATCTTACCGAACAGGGGCTTCTGACCGAGATTTGATCCACCTGCCTGCCCTCGGAACCGCATGATCCCCAACCGCCTGCCGATCCTCGCCGCGATGATGCTGGCGCTGCTGCTCGCCGGCTGCGGCGGGGGCGGCGGGCGTGATCGCCGCGAGCCCAGCCGCCGCAGCGCGCCGGCGCAGCCCGCGCTGCCCGGCATCGAATCGCGCGAGATCAGGCAGTGCATGGCGCGGATGGGCGCCGCCGGCTTCCAGTTCACGCCGCTGCCCGATCGCCGCTTCGGCGGCGCGTGCGAGGCGCGCGGGTCGGTCCAGTTGCAGAATGTCGGCGTGCCGATCAGCAATCTCGGGGCGATGCGCTGCCCGCTGGCGGAGACCTTCGCCGCCTGGTCGCGCCATGCGGTGCTGCCGGCGGCGCGCGCCTATCTCGGCACCGAGGTCGTCAGGATCGAGAGCTTCGGCACCTATAGCTGCCGCAACATCAACGGCGCGTCGGGCGGGCGGCTGTCGCAGCATGCCTTTGCCAACGCCGTCGACATATCCGGCTTCGTGCTCGCCGATGGCCGGCGGATCACGGTGCTGGACGGGTGGAACGGCCGGGACGAATCGGTCCGCCGCTTCCTGCGCCGTGTCCATGAATCGGGCTGCAAGCGGTTCAGGACGACATTGGGCCCCGAATATAACGCGCTTCACGCCAACCATTTCCACTTCGACATGGGGCGCGGACCGTTCTGCAAATGACGACTCGCGGGGCGGGCACTTTCGGGACGATCCACTTTCGCCTAACGGACGGGGCATGACCGAAAGAAAGATTCCGAACCGCACCTTTCCCCGCGCCGCGCAGGATGCGGAAGCGGCGAAGCATGTCGTCAGCACGCCGCAGACCGAGCATCCCGCCTACCGCCTCGCCTTCCAGGACATGGATTTCCTGCTCCGCGAGGATCTGCGGCCGGTGCGCTTCCAGCTCGAGCTGCTGAAGCCCGAACTGATGCTCGACGAGGCGAACATCGCCTCGATGTTCGTGTTCTACGGCTCGGCGCGCATTCCGGAGCCCGCGAAGGCGCACGCCCTGCTCGATCTCGCCACCGACGAGGCCGGCCGCAAGGTCGCCGAGCGGCTGATCGCCAAGTCGAGATATTATGACGTCGCCCGCGAACTCGCGCAGCTGGCGAGCCAGACGCCGCCCGACGAGAGCGGCAAGCGCCACTTCGTCGTCTGTTCGGGCGGCGGCCCCTCGATCATGGAAGCCGCCAATCGCGGCGCGGTCGACATGGGGCAGGAGACGGTGGGCCTCAACATCACGCTGGAGCATGAGCAGGCGCCCAACCCCTATGTGACGCCGTCGCTGTCCGTCCAGTTCCACTATTTCGCGCTGCGCAAGATGCACTTCCTGCTGCGCGCCCGCGCGCTGGCGGTGTTTCCGGGCGGCTTCGGTACGTTCGACGAGCTGTTCGAGGCGCTGACGCTGGTGCAGACCGGCAAGGTCAGCCCGATTCCGATCCTGCTGTTCGGCAGGGAATTCTGGGATCGCGTCGTCAATTTCGAGGCGCTGGCCGAGGAAGGCGTGATCTCCGCGCGCGACCTCAACCTGTTCCGCTTCGTCGAGACCGCGGACGAGGCCTGGGCGATCGTGCAGGACTTCTACGCCTGAGACGATGATCCTCCCCTCCCCTTCAGGGAGGGGCTTACACCTTAAAAGAACGGTAGCATGAGCGACCTCGACACTTTGAAATCCGATCTGCTCGCCGAGATCGACGCCGCGGGCACGCCCGACGCGATCGAGGCGGTCCGCGTCAAGGCGCTGGGCAAGGCCAGCCCGATCGCCGCGCTGATGAAGACGCTGGGCGGCATGTCCCCCGAGGAGCGGCAGCTGCAGGCGCCGCGCATCCAGGGGCTGCGCACCGCCGTCGGCGACGCGATCGCCGCGCGCAAGGACGCGCTGGAGGCCGCCGCGCTCGACGCGCGCCTCGCATCCGAGACGATCGACCTGACCTTGCCCGCGCCCGAGACGCCGCAGGGCTCGGTCCACCCGGTCAGCCAGGTGATGGACGAGCTGGCGGAGATCTTCGCCGATCTCGGCTTCGCGGTCGCCACCGGCCCCGAAATCGAGGACGACTGGCACAATTTCACCGCGCTCAACATTCCGGAAAGCCATCCGGCGCGCGCGATGCACGACACCTTCTATTTCCCGGAGACGGAGGAGGGCGCGCGCAAGATGCTGCTGCGCACCCACACCTCGCCGGTGCAGATCCGGACGATGACGAAGACGCCGCCGCCGATCCGGATCATCGCGCCGGGCCGCACCTATCGTTCGGATTCGGATGCGACGCACACGCCGATGTTCCACCAGGTCGAAGGTCTGGTGATCGATCGCGGCATCCATATGGGCCATCTGAAGTGGACGCTGGAGACCTTCGTCCGCGCCTATTTCGAGCGTGACGACATCGTGCTGCGCATGCGGCCGAGCTATTTCCCCTTCACCGAGCCCTCGGCGGAGGTCGATGTCGGCTACACGCTGGAAAAGGGCCGCCGCGTGATCGGCGGCGCCAGGCCGGACGGCTGGATGGAGATCCTGGGGTCCGGCATGGTCCACCCCAGGGTGATCGCCGCCTGCGGCCTAGATCCGGACGAATGGCAGGGTTTCGCCTTCGGCTGCGGCATCGATCGGCTGGCGATGCTCAAATATGGCATGGACGATCTGCGCGCCTTCTTCGACGGCGACCTGCGCTGGCTGAAGCATTATGGCTTCGCCGCGCTCGACGTGCCCACGCTGTCCGGAGGAGTCGGCGCATGAAGTTCACGCTGAGCTGGTTGAAGGACCATCTGGAGACCGACGCCGATGCCGACGCCGTCGCCGAGGCGCTGACCCGCATCGGCCTCGAGGTGGAGGGCGTCGAGAACCCCGCCAGGGCGCTCGCTCCCTTCCGCATCGCCCGCGTGCTGACCGCCGAGCGGCATCCGCAGGCGGACAAGCTGCAGGTGCTCTCGGTCGACGCAGGGGACGGCCCGCTGCAGGTCGTCTGCGGCGCGCCCAATGCGCGCGCCGGCCTCGTCGGCGTGTTCGGCGCGCCGGGCGCCTATGTGCCGGGCAGCGGCATCACCTTGAAGGTGGCGGCGATCCGCGGCGTCGAATCGAACGGCATGATGTGTTCGGTGCGCGAGCTGGAACTCGGCGACGAGCATGACGGCATCATCGAGCTGCCGGCGGATGCGCCGGTGGGCAGCGTCTATGCCGAATGGGCCGGGCTCGACGATCCGGTGTTCGACGTGTCGATCACCCCCAACCGGCAGGATTGCATGGGCGTGCGCGGCATCGCGCGCGATCTCGCGGCGGCGGGCTTCGGCACGCTCAGGCCGCTCGCCGTGCCGACGGTCGCGGGTGAAGGGCCCGGCCCCGAGATCCGCATCGAGGATGCGGAGGGCGTGCCCGCCTATTTCGGCCAGACCGTCTCGGGCGTCGCCAATGGCGCCGCGCCGGACTGGATGGCGAAGCGGCTGAAGGCGATCGGCCAGCGGCCGATCAGCGCGCTCGTCGACATCACCAACTATGTGATGTTCGATCTCGGGCGCCCGCTGCACGTCTATGACCGCGCCAAGCTGTCGGGTGCGCTCGTCGCCCGCCGCGCGGTCGAGGGCGAGACCGCGCTGGCATTGAACGGCAAAACCTACGCGCTCGATCCCTCGATCGTCGTCATCGCCGACGATGCGCATGTCCACGACATCGGCGGCATCATGGGCGGCGAGGATTCGGGCGTCTCCGAAACCACCACCGACGTGGTGATCGAATGCGCCTTCTTCGATCCGGAGCGGATCGCCCGCGCTGGCCAGAAGCTGGCGCTGACCAGCGATGCGCGCACCCGCTTCGAGCGCGGCGTCGATCCTGCCTTCCTCGAGGATGGCATCGCGATCGCGGCGCAGCTCGTGCTCGACATCTGCGGCGGTACCGCCAGCACCGTCACCCGCGCCGGCACCCCGCCGGTCGAGACGAAGACGGTGGCCTATGATCCGGGCCATGCCGCGCGGCTGGGCGGCGTCGACGTCGATCCCGCCGCGCAGAAGGCGATCCTCGAACGGCTGGGCTTCGGCGTGGTCGAGGGTTCGCCGTGGCAGATCGATGTCCCGACCTGGCGCCGCGACGTCGATGGCGCCGCCGACATCGTCGAGGAGGTCGTGCGCATCACCGGGCTCGACGCGGTGCCCTCGACGCCGCTGCCGCGCACGCCCGGCGTCGCGCGGCCGACGGCGACCCCCGACCAGCTGATCGAGCGCCGCGTGCGCCGCGCAGCGGCGGCGCGCGGGCTCAACGAGGCGGTGACGTGGAGCTTCCTGTCGGAAGCCGAGGCTGCCGCCTTCGGCGGCGGCGCGTGGACGCTCGCCAATCCGATCAGCGAGGATCTGAAGGTGATGCGGCCGTCGCTGCTGCCGGGGCTGCTCGCCGCCGCGGCGCGCAACGCCAATCGCGGCCAGACCGGCATCCGCCTGTTCGAGGTCGGCCGCCGCTATCTGGCGGACGCGGAGCGGCCGACGGTGGCGCTGCTGCTCGCGGGCGAGCGTGCCCCGCGCGGCTGGCAGGCCGGCAAGGCGCAGCGCTTCGACGCGTTCGATGCCAAGGCGGAGGCGCTGGCCTTGCTTGCCGCCGCCGGCGCGCCGGTCGAGAACCTGCAGGTGATGGGCGAGGCCGGCGGGGTCTATCATCCCGGCCAGTCGGGCACGTTGCGGCTCGGGCCGAAGACCGTGCTCGCCGCGTTCGGCACCTTGCACCCGACCACCTTGAAGGCGTTCGACCTCGACGGTCCCGTCGCGGCGGCCGAGATCTATCTCGACGCGATCCCGGCGAAGCGCGGCGCCACCGGCCGGATGCGCCCGGCCTATGCGCCGCCGGCGCTGCAGCCGGTGACGCGCGATTTCGCCTTCCTGCTGCCGCGCGACACGCCGGCCGAAGCGCTGGTCCGCGCGGTGCGCGGCGCCGACAAGGCGGTGATCGTCTCGGCCCGCCTGTTCGACCTGTTCGAAGGGCAGGGCGTGCCGGAGGGCGAGAAATCGATCGCGGTCGAGGTCGTGCTCCAGCCCGGCGAAAAGAGCTTCACCGACGAGCAGCTCAAGGCGGTGTCCGACCGGATCGTCGCCGCGGCGGCGAAGGCGGGCGCGAAGCTGCGGGCATGATCGGCGACGAGGTCCGCATCGCCTCCGCGGCGCTCTCGGCGACGATCGCGCCGCTGGGGGCGGAATTGCAGACCCTGGGTGACGCCGATGGGCGCGACCTGCTGTGGAACGGCGATCCGGCGTATTGGACGGGCAGGGCGCCCTTGCTCTTCCCGTTCGTCGGTCGCCTCGGCGGCGATGCCTATCGGCTGGACGGGCAGAGCCATGCGCTCGGCCAGCACGGCTTCGCGCGGCGGCGCAGCTTCGCGCTGGTCGAACAGGCGCCGGCGCACGTGCTGTTCCGGCTGACCGACGATGAAGAGACTCGCCTGCTCTATCCGTTCGCGTTCGAGCTCGACGCCGAGTACCGCATCGACGGCGCGACGCTGGCGATGACGATCACCGCGCGCAACACCGGCGATCGGCCGCTGCCCGCGAGCTTCGG
The DNA here is from genome assembly GCF_000512205.2 of Sphingomonas sanxanigenens DSM 19645 = NX02. Lineage (NCBI taxonomy): Bacteria > Pseudomonadati > Pseudomonadota > Alphaproteobacteria > Sphingomonadales > Sphingomonadaceae > Sphingomonas > Sphingomonas sanxanigenens. The sequence continues at coordinate 5,144,909 of NZ_CP006644.1, read as the reverse complement.
CTATCACCCGGCGTTCCGCTGGCCGCTGCCCTATGGCGCGGCGCGCGAGGATCATCGCATCCTGTTCGAGAAGGACGAGCCGGCACCGCTGCGCGTGCTTGCCGGCGGCCTCGTCTCGCCCGAGCGGGTGCCGAGCCCGGTCGAGGGCCGCAGCCTGCCCCTGAACGATGCGCTGTTCGCGCGCGACGCGATGATCTGGGACCGGCTGGAGAGCCGCCAGCTTCTATATGGTGCCGAGAATGGTCCGCAGCTCGACATCGCCTTCCCCGACACGCCGTGGCTGGGGATCTGGACCAAGCCCGGCGCGGGCTATGTCTGCATCGAGCCCTGGGCCGGCATCGCCGACCCGGAAGGCTTCGAGGGCGAGATCTGGGAGAAGCCCGGTATCGTCGCGATCGAACCGGGCGGCGAACGCCGCTTCCGGATGATCGTGACGCTGACAGGGATCTGATCCTTCAGAACGCGCGCCGCAGCGTGATCAGCACGCGGTTGCTGACGATGCCCGGGGCGATCACCTTGCCCTCCAGCTCAGCGCCGAGGGTGGTGTTCTCGTCGAGGCCGAAGGTGGCGCGGGGCAGTTGCGGCTCGGGCAGCGCCGGCAGCGGCTGGTAGCGATTGCGCGCCTGCCGGTCGCGCGCGCCGCACACGACGATCTCGTCACCCGCGCCGCGATCGCATTGAACCGCGGCGCGCGTGCTGATCGGTTCTTCCGGCTCGGTTACGTCGCGGAGGTCGAAATCGATCGGTTCGGGTGGTGGCGGGGGTGGCATTTCGGCGGCCTGGAGCAGGAAGGCGGCAAGCAACGGCATCTGCGACTCCCCGCGATCAGGCAGGCGCAGCATGGTTACGGATGAAGGCGGGATTGTGACCACGCGCCCCCTCGAAAACGTCATGGCCGCCAGCTACATTGCGCCCATGAAATATCTCCACACCATGATCCGGGTCACCGATCCCGACGCCACCGTTCGCTTCTTCGAGCTGCTCGGGCTCAGGGAAGTGCGTCGCTTCGACAATGAGAAGGGCCGCTTCACGCTCATCTTCCTCGCCGCCCCCGGCAATGAGGATGCGCAGGTGGAGCTGACCCACAACTGGGATCCGGAAGACTATGATGGCGGCCGCAACTTCGGCCACCTCGCCTATCAGGTCGAGAATATCTACGAGACCTGTCAGCGGCTGATGGATGCCGGCGTGACGATCAACCGCCCGCCGCGCGACGGCCACATGGCGTTCGTGCGCACCCCCGACAATATCTCGATCGAATTGCTGCAGGACGGGCATCTGGCCCCGGCCGAGCCCTGGGCGTCGATGCCGAACACGGGCGTCTGGTAAACATGGCGGCCGGCCACGCGTTCGTGGCGGTCGGTGCCGAAGCTCCGGTCATCCAGGCTCCGATGGCGGGTGCCGGCGGTGTCGCGCTGGCGGTTTCGGTGATCCGCGGCGGCGCGGTGGGATCGTTGCCCTGCGCGCTGCTGGACGCCGAGGCGGTGGTCGCGCAGGTCGCCGCGGTGCGCGCGGCGGCGGCGGGGCCGATCAACCTCAATTTCTTCTGCCACACGCTCGTCGAAACGGTGGACGACGGCGCGTGGCGGCGGCTTCTGGCACCCTATTATGCCGAATATGGCGTCGGCCCGCCGGCAACGGCGCCGGCGCTGCGCCGGCCGTTCGATGCGGCGATGGCGGCGGTGGTGGAAAGCGTCCGCCCCGAGATCGTCAGCTTCCATTTCGGGCTGCCAGATCGCGCGCTGCTCGATCGGGTGAAGGCGAGCGGCGCGCGCATCCTCTCGTCCGCGACCAGCGTCGCCGAGGCGCGCTGGCTGGCGGCGCGCGGCGTCGATATGGTGATCGCGCAGGGGTTCGAGGCGGGCGGGCACAGCGCGCGCTTCCTGCCCGCGCCGCCGGGTACGGAGATCGGGCTGTTCGCGCTGCTGCCGCAGATCGTCGATGCGGTGGACGTGCCGGTGATCGCCGCGGGCGGCATCGCCGATGCGCGCGGCATCGCCGCCGCCTTCGCGCTGGGCGCCAGCGCGGTGCAGCTCGGCACCGCCTATCTCCACACCCCCGAAGCGACGATCGGCGCGGCGCATCGCGCGCTGCTGGCGGGGGAGGCGGCGGCGGTCACGCGCTTCACCAACCTCGTCACCGGCCGCCTCGCGCGCGCGCTGCCCAACCGGCTGATCGAGGAGGTGGGGCCGGTCAGCGCCGATGCGCCGCCTTTTCCCCACGCCTCGACCGCGCTCGCCGAACTGAAGGCGGCGGCGGAAGCGCAGGGCCGTACCGATTTCTCGCCGATGTGGAGCGGCCAGTCCGCCCGCCTCGGCACCCCCGAACCCGCCGAAGCCTTGACGCGCCGGCTCGTCGCCGAAGCGCTTGGCCAGCACGCGCGCCTGAAGGATTGACCGCACCATGATCGAGATCGCGCGCATCCCCGTCCTCTCCGACAATTATGTGTGGCTGGTGCATGAGCCCGGGAGCGGCGAAACCACCGTGATCGATCCGTCGGTGGCCGAACCGGTGCTCGCCGAGGCGGCGCGGCGCGGCTGGCGCATCACCCAGATCTGGAACACCCACTGGCACCCCGATCACACCGGCGGCAATGCGGAGATCAAGGCCGCGACCGGCTGCACGATCACCGGCCCCGCCGGCGAAACCGCCAAAATCCCGACGCTCGACGCCACCGTTTCGGAGGGCGACCGCACGATGCTGGGTGCGATCGAGGCGCAGGTGATCGACGTGCCCGCGCACACCGCCGGCCATATCGCCTATCATCTGCCCACCGAAGGCGCGGTGTTCGTCGGCGACACGCTGTTCGCGATGGGCTGCGGCCGGCTGTTCGAGGGCACGCCCGAGCAGATGTTCGCCAACATGCGCAGGCTGGGGGCGCTGCCCGGCGACACCCGCGTCTATTGCGCGCACGAATATACCCAGTCCAACGGCCGCTATGCGCTGGTCGCAGAGCCCGACAATGCCGACATCGCCAGCCGCATGCGCGCCGTCGATGCGGCGCGCGCCGCGGGCGAGGCCACCGTGCCGACGACGATCGCGCTCGAACGCGCGACCAATCCGTTCATGCGCGCGCGCGATGCCGCCGAGCTCGCCGAGCGCCGCGCCGCGAAGGACAATTTCCGCGGCTGACCGCGCGCTTCCGTTCGGCTATCCTGCGCGGCGGGGGTAGAAGGAGAATCCTGATGCGCCGCCCGTTCCTGATCCTGCTGCCGGCCCTCGCCGTCATCGCCGCCGCCCCCGCCGAACCGCCGCGCACCGAGCGCGCCGCGAAGGAACTGGCGAGCGTGCTGAAGGATCGCGTCCCCGGCAAGCCGCAGCGCTGCATCCAGAGCCAGCAGACCCGCGCGACGATCATCGATGGCCATACGCTCATCTATCACGAGGGCGCGAGCCGCGTCTGGCGCAACGAGCTGCCCCAGGCCTGCCCGTCGCTGCGCTGGAGCAGCACCCTGGTCAGCGAAGTCTATGGCGGGCAGATCTGCGACGGGGACCGGGTGCGGGCGATCGATCCGGGGATGAGCATTCCGGGGCCGCTCTGCCGGCTGGGGTCGTTCGTGCCTTACGAGAAGGTGAAGTAGACCCGTCCGGCGCGGCAGCCATCTTGAGGTCGCCCGTCGAGCGCTAACCCACTCGCACGCGTCGCGCCGGCGCCGCGGATGCCTCTTCCTCATGATCCTGCGTGTCGCCGAGGAGGTCGGCCAGGGTCCGTCCGTCTTCGCCCGCGCGGTCGTGGAACAGGAACTGCAGGATCTCATGCAGCCATACCCGGCGGCCCATCCTGTAATACCAGCGAATCGCGTGACGGATGCGCTTTTCGGGGTTCCACAGCCAGCGCCGCAGTGCACGCGGACGGAGCTGTGCAGCCGCCTCGATCAGCTTCACGCACGCGAAGAGCTGCCACGGCCTGAGCCGCGCCATCGCCAGCACCTGATGCTTGTAATCCCACCGGCCGAGGTCGGGCTGGACGATGCGGCGGCCGGCGGCGAGCCTGTAATAGGGTGTCCAGCGGTGCGGGGTGACGTAGAGCGCCTGGATCTGGTCGGGATCATAGGCGATCAACTGGCGCAGTCCGCGCCACAGGCTGGCGAGCGTCTCCTCCTCGAACCCCGACACCCAGGTCGCCATCGACAATATGTTATGTCGACGCAGCAGGCGGATCGCCTCGCGGTCGCTGCTGGTGGCGCCGCCCTTCCGGATCAGCTTGAGCGTTGCCTCGTCGGTGTTCTCCATGCCGAGCAGGAAGCGTTCGAAGCCCGCCTGCTTGTAGAGATGGAGGAAATCGGCGTCGCGGACGATGTCGTCGGCGCGGGTCGAGCCGACCAACGTCACCTGCACATTCTCGGCGATCAGCGCTTCGAGGAAGGCGCGCCACGGCTTGCGACCGGCGCTGGGATTCTCGTCGGCGAAGTTGAACACCTCCACGCCGTGGTTGCGGTGGAGGCGGCCGATCTCGGCAGCGAGCCTCACCGGATCGCGATGGCGCCAGCGCGTCCAGAAACCGCGCTGGCCGCAATAGGTGCACGGATGCGGGCAGCCGCGCGAGAACTGGATCACCACTGCCCGCTTGCCGCCCCAATAGCTGTATCGGGCGTGGTCGATCAGCTCCCAGCCGATGCGATAGGCGTCGAGATCGGCAATGACGGGCGCGGCCGGGTTGGCGACCGGCTGGCCGTTGCGGCGAAAGGCGACACCGCGAAGCGCGTCCAACGGGCTGCCGGTTGCGATCGCGCGCATTAACTGGCGTGCCGTTTCTTCGCCCTCACCGCGCACGATTGCGCGGACATAGGGCTCGTCCGCCAGAATCTCGCGCCAGAAATAGCTGGGATGGACGCCGCCGTAGACGATCGGAACCTCCGGCAGCAGGCGCGAAACGGATTCGGAGATGCGGCTGATAATCGGCTGCGCGGAGGAGGATCCCGAATGGCCGAACAGCACAGCCTCCGGCGCGTGCGCGAAGATCGCGCCGAGCAGCGCGGGTTCGCTCATCGGCCCCAGTTCGCCGTCGATCAGCGTCACGTCATGACCATCGTCGATCAGCGGGCCGCCGATGCTGAGCAGCCCGAGCGGCGGAAGCTGCTCCTTCGGGATCCGGCTGCCGATCGCGGGATGGGAGATGTTGACGAGCAGGATGCGCATGGGCGGCCTCTTGGCTGCGAGGATCGCCGAAGCTGCTAGGCGGGCGCGGTGCAGATATGATCGAGGCTGTATGTGCTTGCGGTCCGCGCTATCGACGCTGCATGCTCATCCGGTCCCTCGCGCTGCTGGCGCTCGTCTGCGCGGTTCCGGCCGCCGCCGGGTCGCCGGGCCCGCAGGTTCACGACGTCGGCGCCGCCGATGTGCTGCGCAAGACCCTGCTGGATGCGCTGCGGCCGGTGGTCAAAGGCCGGCCGGCGTGCAAGCAGAGTTGCGCCGGCGCGAAGCTGACCAGGGCGTCGATCCGGACGGCGGAGCCTTCCGCCGGGGCACGCGTTTCCCGACTATGCGAAGCCTGATCCTGCCTGCCGGTGCCGGATTGATCATGCTCGCCGCCTGCCAGCCCGCACCGGAGGGCGAGGAGGGTGTCGAGACTGTCGCCGGAGAGAATGAAGCCGCCGACATGCGCCCGTCCGCGCCGGAGGTGTTGCCGTCGCGCACGCCCGAACCCGAAGAGATCGGCGCGCCGGAAAAGGCGCCTGCACCCTCGCCTGCCCCCTCGAACGCCGCGCCCGGACCGATCCCCGCGGCCTATCGCGGCACCTGGGCGATCGAACCGGGCGATTGCAGCGCGCAACCCGGCCTGACCCGCATCGTCGTGGCCCCCGCCGAGATCGGCTATTATGAGGGCCGGTCCGAGGTGAAGGCGGCGGCGCGCAACGGCAGCCGGCTGGTGATCGACATTGTCCACCACGCCGAGGGCACGACCGAGCGATCGGAGCAGTCGATCGATCTTTCCGCCGACGGGCGGCGGCTGAGCTTCAACCGCGGCGGCACCAGCTTCGGCTATCGCAAGTGCCGCTAGGCCGCGCGCGCGGCCCGGACGTCATCGTCCCTCGGGCGGATCGCCATCGTGCAGCACGAAGCGCGGCCCCGCGCCCGCGCGTGCTGCGCGATCCTCCGGGTTGTAGAGCGCGCAGTTGCTGAGCGACAGGCAGCCGCAGCCGATGCAGCCGTCGAGCCGGTCGCGCGTCCGCTGCAGCATCGCGATCCGGCGGTCGATCGCGCCGCGGATCCGCGCGCTGATCGCCGCCCAGTCCGCCTGCGTCGGTGCGCGGCCGTGCGGCAGCGTCGCCAGTTCCGCCTCGATCTCGCCCAGGGACAGGCCGAGTTGCTGCGCGATCAGCGCGAACGACAGCCGGCGGATGTCGGCGCGCAGGAAGCGGCGCTGGTTGCCGCCCGTGCGGATCGCGCTCACCAGACCGCGCGCCTCGTAAAAGCGGATCGCCGAGACGCTGAGCCCGGTGCGCCGCGCCAGTTCGCCGATCGTCAGCAAGGTGGATTGCGCCATCGTCCGCCCGTCATTTCAAGCTTGACCTCACCTTAGCTTGAGGTTACACCAAGGGCAAATCGGCGGCGCGCAGGCGCGGCGCATGGACCATCAGGAGACCGCAATGGCGCATCCGCGACTCGAACATATCAACATCACCGTCCGCGATCCCGAACGCACCGCCGGGATGATGCAGGCGCTGTTCGACTGGCAGGTCCGCTGGCAGGGCACCAACATCGGCGGCGGGCGCACCGTGCATGTCGGCGGCGAGGGATCCTATGTCGCGCTCTCCGCGGCGGGCGCAGCGCGGGAAGGCAGCGCCAGGGGCCGACCGCTCAACCATATCGGCATCGAGGTCGATGATCTCGACGCCACCGAACGCCGCGTGATCGCCGCCGGTCTCGGTCCGTTCAACCATGGCGATTACGCGCCCGGACGGCGCTTCTACTTCCTCGATGCCGACGGCATCGAATATGAGGTGGTGAGCTACCGATGATTTCGCGCCTTCCTCCCCCGCCGGCCGCGGTTTCGGCCTTCACCGCGCTCGACGCCTATTTGCGGCGGATCGGCTATGAAGCGCCGTGCGCGGTCGACCATGCCACCCTGGCGGGGATCGTCCGCACGCACATCGCCGCGATCCCGTTCGAGAATGTCGATGTGCTGCTCCAGCGCCGCGTGTCGAGCGCGCTGCCGGCGATCTACGACAAGCTGGTCGTGCGGAAGCGCGGCGGCTGGTGCTTCGAACAGAACGGCCTGCTCGGCTGGGCGCTGACCGCGCTCGGCTTTCCGGTGATGCGGATCGGCGGCGGGGTGATGCGGGTGGAGCGCGGCGACGCCGCGGTCGGCAACCATCTCGCGCTGATCGTCATGCTCGACAGGCCCTGGCTGGTCGATGTCGGCTTCGGCGGCAGCCTGGCCGAACCGATCCCCTTCGCGGAGGGCCGGCACGACCATGCCCCGTTCGACATCGCGCTCAAGCCGATCGGCGAGGGCTGGTGGCGGTTCGAGGAATGGATCGGCGGCATGCCGTTCAGCTGGGATTTCCGGCCCGAACCCGCCGACGACAGCCGCCTCGCCGCGCATCTCGTCGCGCTGCAGACCGATCCCGCCTCGGTCTTCGTCCAGAACCTCGTCGTCCAGCGCCGGACCGGCACCACCCACCTCGCGCTGCGCGGCCGGGTGCTCACCGAATCCACCCCATGGGCACGCGAGAAAAGACTGCTGATGAGCGGAGAGGAGATCGTCGCGGTGCTCGGCGACACGTTCGGGCTCGATCTGCCGGAGGTCGCGGGGATGTGGCCGTCGATCGAGGCGCGGCACCGGGATCTGTTCGGCTGACAGCGTACTTTTCCTCCCCGGCGCTGAAACATTCCGATCGCATGATGTTTGGGCGGGATGCCGGAAGCCGTCGCCTCTCCAGATGCCGCGCGTCGAGAAAATGGGCATCCCGCCATGGCCTGACGCCTTTTCCCGCCCCGCCGTCCTCCGCTTGATTCAAAACCATTAGTTGGCTAACTAATATCCATGCGCCGCACGCTCGAACGCGACCTCGCGACCCGGCTCAGCCCCGTATCCCGCGCCTGGCAACAGCTTGCCGACGAGGTGCTGGCGGAGCTGCGGGTGTCGAACTCGTCGGGCTGGTGCCTGATCTATCTCGATCGCCTCGGCCCCGCGGTGAAGCAGGGGGATCTGGCGCGGCAGATCGGCGTCACCCAGCCGTCGCTGGTGCGCACATTGCAGCAACTGGAAGCGCAGGGGCTGGTCGAGCGCCGCAGCGATGCCGGGGATCGGCGCATCAACCATGTCAGCCTGACCGATAGCGGCGCGACCATGGCCGCCAGGATCGAGCACCGGCTGCAGGCGCTGCGCATAGAATTGCTCGCCGACGCGCCGAGCGAGGATATCGCGGCGACCCTGCGCGTCTGCGACGTGCTCAGCCGCGAGATCGCCGCGCGGCGCCAGCAGCCATGATCGACTGCGCTGGTGATGCCGCCGCCGGTCGACGCGCCCGAACGTCGCTCGATCGCGCTCGCGGCCGAACGAACCCGTCCCGTCGGGAACGCCTCGAACGGCTCCGCCCTTAACGCTGCGGCGCGGCCGGGGCCGCCGCCGGCAGCACTTCGCGGTTGAAGCTCGCCGTGCTGACCTTGGCGTCCAGCCCCTGCACCACCGCGGCGGTCAGGTCGTTGGCGGTGTTGCCGCCCAGCACGCTGCCGCGGTTGATCAGCAGCCCGCAATTCTTCTGCTTGTAGACCTGCGCGATCACCGGCTGCGCGTCGGTGCTGATCCGCTGCAGCGCCTTGACCCGCGTCGCCTGCAACTCGCGCGTGCGCTGCTGCGCGACCGCCTCGATCGGTTGCAGCTTGGTGGCCAGCGCCCGCTGGCGCGCGGCGCGATCCTCGGGCTTCAGCCCGGCCGCCGCGGTCTGGAACGCCTTGATCTCGGCCTCGATCGGCCGGCGCTGCGTGTCGACCTCGGTCTGCGCCTGCGTCGCCAGCTCCTTCAGCCGCGCCTCGGTGGCGACGCCGACCTTGGAGGTGGTGATCATCGTCTCGATCGACAGCATGCACAGCCCCGGGATCACCGGGCCGCCCAGCGATGGTGCGGCCGGTTGCGCCTGGGCGTGCGCGGCGGGTGCGGCAGCCAGCGTGGCGAGAGCGGCGGCCGCGAGGCCGCGGCGTCCGGCGATGGTCATCGATCAATCTCCCTCGAACAACAGGCCCCGGCTTCTAGAAGCAAGCCGGCGCGCTGCACAGGCCGCGGCGTCGCGCGATCACACCGGATAGGCCGTGCTGTACTTGGTCTGCGCCAGTGCGAAATGGGATGAGGTGGCGCCCACCGACGGATGCTCGCGCAAGGTGCGCATCAGGAAGCGTTCGAGGTCCGCCACGTCCGCCGCCACGATGCGCAGAAGATAATCCCAGTCGCCCGACATCGAATAGCATTCGAGCACCTCGGCGCGATCCTGCACGAACGCTTCGAACAGCGCGACATCGTCGCGCGAATGGGTGCGCATGCGGATGTTGCAGAACACGTTGACGCCGCGGCCGACCTTTTCGGGATCGACCAGCCGCACCGTGCCGCGCAGCACCCCGGCCGTCTCCAGCGCCTTGATCCGCCGCCAGCAGGATGCGGGGGAGGCGCCGACACGCGCCGCAAGCTCGGCATGGCTGAGCGCGCCGTCGCGCTGCAGTTCGGCGAGGATGCGGCGGTCGACCGGATCGAACTGAACCATCTGTTTCATCATCCGCGCGATTATCGAAAGAATGCCGTCATTCATGCGCCAGGACCGCGGAATCTGAAATGAATTTTCGCGCGTCCTCCGCTATATTGTTCCGCATGGACGCTGCCACCTCCCCCCGGCCGCCCGCGGCCGCGGCCGATTGGACCATCCCGCAGGATTGGGCGCGCTACACGCCCGACGAGCATGCGATGTGGGATCGGCTGTTCGCCCGCCAGCAGGCGATGCTGCCCGGCCGGGTCGCGCCCGCCTTCCTCGACGGGCTCGACGTGCTGCGCATGTCGCGCCCCGGCATCCCCGATTTCGCCGAGCTTTCGGAGCGGCTGATGCGCGCCACCGGCTGGCAGGTGGTCGCGGTGCCCGGGCTGGTGCCCGACGATGTGTTCTTCGATCATCTCGCCAACCGCCGCTTCGTCGCCGGCCGCTTCATCCGCACGCCCGACCAGATCGACTATCTGCAGGAACCGGACGTCTTCCACGACGTGTTCGGGCATGTGCCGTTGCTCGCCAACCCGGTGTTCGCCGATTATATGCAGGCCTATGGCCGCGGCGGCCAGATGGCGCTGGCGCGCGGCATGCTGCCGCAATTCTCGCGGCTCTACTGGTACACGGTCGAATTCGGGCTGATCCGCGACGGCGACGCGCTCAGGCTGTACGGCGCCGGCATCGTCTCCTCCTATGGCGAATCGCTGTTCGCGCTCGACGATCCCTCGCCGCACCGGATCGCGTTCGATCTGCAGCGGGTGATGCGCACCCGGTATCGCATCGACGATTATCAGCAGAATTATTTCGTGATCGACAGTTTCGAGGATCTGCTGGCGCGCACCGCCGGCACCGATTTCGCGCCCGTTTACGATGCGCTGGAATCGCTGCCCGATATCGAGATCGACACGATCCTGCCGGAGGATCGGGTGATAACCCGCGGCACCCAGGCCTTTGCACGGCGCCGCGCCGCGGGCTGATTCTGCCGGCGGCCTTTGCCGGCGGCGGTTTGCGCCGCCGGGTCGGTCACGTCATCGTCGGAATGATGAAGCTTGGGGCTGCCCGCTCGGCCCGGTCACGAAGTCGCTTCGGCCAGCCACGCGGTCACCTCGTCGGCAACCTTGTTCGCAGCCTCGTTGATCGCACGGCCCACCGGTTCCGGCTTGGCCTCGCCCGCGGGCACGCGCGCTTCGAAACGGCGGGTCATCACCTCGTCGCTGCCGTCGCGCTGGAGCACCGCGTCATAGGTGACGACCGCTTCCATCCGCGTCGCGTCGAGCCCGAAATTCTGGAGTTCGCCCGACAGCCGCATGCCCGGCGCGCCGGCATAGTCGCGCGGGCCGATGACGACGCGGCCGGTGCGCGCACCGATCGTCTCTTCCAGCAGCCGTTCGAACAGCCGCGCGGGCGCTTCCACCCACACCGCTTCCTTCAGATAGGCGACCTGCGTCGCGCCCGACTGCACCGGCACGCGGGTGGTGGCGAGCGCTGCGGGCACGCGCGGCACCAGCACCGCGATCGCGGCGTCGGGCTTGGCGGTGAGGATCTTGCCGGGCGCCACGCTGGAGGTGGCGGACAGGGTCAGCAGCGAGGGGGGCGGATCCTCCCCGAAGCTGATGCATCCGCCAAGCGCCAGCGCAGCGGCGAGGGCGAGCAGCGATCTGGTCATTTCTGGTCGCCCTTTCCTGGCTCGTAATCCGGCAATTTCGGCGATCCGATCAGCGATCCGGCACCGCCGCGATCGATGCGACCGGCAACCGCGGTCAGCGCTTCCGACATTTCGCGCAGGTCGCGCACGAGCTGGCCGACCTCGGGCAATGTGCGCCGCGAGAAATTGTCGATGCCGGGCCGCGCCGCGGTGATCGCGCCGTCGAGATTCTCCATGCTCTTCTTCGCCGCCGCAACCGCCTCGCGCAGATCGCCGACCAGCGGACGGCCTTCCTTGTCGAGCAGGTCGTTGGTGGTGCCCGCCAGCTTGCCGATCTGTTCGGCGGCGGTGCCGGCCTGCCGGATCGCGATGCGCGTCTCCGCCAGGGTCGCGGCGATCTCCGGCCCGCGATCGGCCAGCGAACCGGACAGGCGATCGACATTCTTGAGGATGCCGGCGATCGACTTCTGGTTCTCGTCCGAAAGCACCTCGGTCAGCCGCTCGGTCAATGTCGAGAGGCGTTCGAGCAGCTTCGGCGCGCTGTTGAGCAGCTCGCCCAGCGCGCCCGGCTTGGTCGGGATCACCGGTACGCCGCCGGGGCCGATCTCGGCGATCGGCTTGGCGCCCTTCGTCGCGCCGTCGAGCTGGATCTGCGAGACGCCGGTGAAGCCGACGCCCTGGATCGTCGCGGTGGTGCCCTCGAGGATCGGCACCTCCTCCTTCACTGCGATGCGCACGCGCACGAACTGCGGATCGGGCTGCCACAGCCTGATCTCGGTCACCTGGCCGGAAGGCACGCCCGAGAAGGACACCGCCGAACCCTTGGCGAGCCCGTCGACGGACTGCTTGAAGAAGATGTCGTAATTCTTCTCGACGCCGCCGCCCAGGCGGGCGAGCCAGACGGTGAAGATCGCGGTGGCGGCGAGCAGGATCAGCACGACGCTGCCGACGAGCACCTGATTGGAGCGGGTTTCCATCTAGCGCCTCATGCCCCTTTGCCGGTCTTGGCGGCCGCACCCACGGCGGCGCGATCGATCGCGTCGGTCGCGGCGCGTCCGCGCGGCCCATTGAAATATTCCTGGATCCACGGATGATCCAACGCCAGCAATTCCGGGATCGTTCCGACCGCGATCACCTTGCGGTCCGCCAGCACCGCCACGCGGTCGCAGATCGCATAGAGCGTGTCGAGGTCGTGCGTGATCAGAAACACCGTCAGCCCCAGCGTCTGCTTAAGCTCGCGGGTCAGCGTGTCGAACGCCGCCGCACCGATCGGATCGAGGCCCGCGGTCGGCTCGTCGAGGAACAGCAGCTCCGGGTCGAGCGCAAGCGCCCGCGCAAGCCCGGCGCGCTTGCGCATGCCGCCCGACAGTTCGGATGGATATTTGGGCCCTGCATCCGCCGGCAGCCCGGTCATCACCACCTTGTAGGCGGCGATCTCGTCGAGCATCGACTGGCTGAGCTTGGGATAGAATTCGCGCAGCGGAACCTGGACGTTCTCCGCGACCGTCAGCGTCGAAAACAGCGCGCCGCCCTGGAACAGCACGCCCCAGCGCTTGCGAATCGCGACCGTTTCCTCGTCGTCGCGGTTGAGCATCGGCTCGCCGAACACCTCGACCTGGCCCTCGACCGGGCTCTGCAGCCCGATGATCGAGCGCATCAGCACCGACTTGCCGGTGCCCGATCCGCCGACGACGCCCAGGATCTCGCCCTTGCGTACCGTGAGGTCGAGTCCTTCGTGGACGACCTGCCTGCCGAACGCGTTCTTGAGGCCGGACACGCAGATCGCGGTCTCGCCCTCGGCGATGCGCTCCGCGGGATCCTCGTCCTCCTCGAAGGGCTGGCCGCTCATATCCAGCCGACCCAGGTGAAGAAGACGGCGAAGAAGGCGTCGAGCACGATGACGAGAAAGATCGCCTGCACCACGGCGGCGGTGGTGCGCAGGCCGACTTCCTCGGCATTGCCTTCCACCTGCATGCCCTGGAAGCAGCCGGTCATCGCGATGATCGCGCCGAACACCGGCGCCTTGACCAGGCCGACGTAAAGGTCGGTCAGCGGCACGACCTCGCGGACCCGCTGGATGAAGGTGATCGGCGGAATTTCGAGCGAGATCCAGCACAGCAGCCCGCCGCCGATGATCGCGACCAGCGAGGCGTAGAAGCCCAGCAGCGGCATCAGCACCACCGTCGCGATGACGCGCGGCAGCACCAGCGCCTCCATCGGGCTGACCCCGATCGTGCGCATCGCATCGATCTCTTCGGTGAGCTTCATCGTGCCGAGCTGCGCGGCGAAGGCGCTGCCGGACCGGCCGGCGACCATGATCGCGGTCATCAGCACGCCCAGTTCGCGCAACGTGATTCGGCCGATCAGGTTGATCGTGAACACCTCGGCGCCGAACTGGCGAAGCTGCACCGCGCCCTGCTGCGCGATGACGATGCCGATCAGGAAGCTCATCAGCCCGATGATGCCGAGCGCGGAGACGCCCACCACCTCGAAGCGCTGGACCACCGCGTTGAGGCGGAAGCGGCGCGGGTGGCGGATGACGGAGCCGGCCGCCATCACCGTGGCGCCGAGGAAACCGAGCAGGCCGGCAAGCGTGCGGCCCGAACTGATCACCGCCGCGCCGATTTCGCTCAGCACGCGGACGAAGGGATGGGTGCGGTCCGGGCGGACGCGCACGGGCTTGTCGGCCTTGGCGACCTGGTCGATCAGCCGCTGCGCATCGGCATCGGCGCCGACGATCTCGGCGCCATGATCGCGCGCGATCCGGTACATGATCCACGCGCCCACCGTATCGATATGCTCGACCTGCGAAAGATCGACCCGATCGAACGGAGTCGCGGTCTTTTCGAGGCGGTCGGGAACGTCGCCCAGCCGCGCGAGCGAAAGCGAGCCGCTCGGTCGCAGCACGCAATGATCGCCCTCATGGACGGTGACGAAGTCGGCCGCTGAACTCATCCCGTCGCTTCCTTGGGGCAATCGCGATGGATCGGCAAGCGCTTAGCGCGCAAAACGGACATGCGAACGCCGCCCGTGACGATCACGCCACGAACCCTCGGCCGGCAATATCGCAACCCTGTTCCGCTCTTCACCCCGGCATAACGCACGGAACGCGATTCGGTCGCGCCACAGGGGAGGGCGCGACCGAGAAATCGTCTTATTTTGGCGAGAGCACCATCAGCATCTGGCGCCCTTCCATGCGCGGATGCGCCTCGACCTTCGCGGTCTCGGCGGTATCCGCCTGCACGCGCTGCAGCAGGATCATGCCCAGCTGGCCATGGCTCAGCTCACGCCCGCGGAAACGCAGCGTGACCTTCACCTTGTCGCCTTCCTCGATGAACTTGTGGATCGACCGCATCTTCACTTCATAATCATGATCGTCGATGTTCGGACGCATCTTGATCTCTTTGATCTCCTGCGTCTTCTGGGTCTTCCGGGCCTGGTTGGCCTTCTTCTGGGCTTCGTACTTGAACTTGCCGACGTCCAGGAACTTCGCGACCGGCGGGTCGGCGTTCGGGGAAACCTCGACGAGGTCGAGGCCGACTTCCTGAGCCTGCTCGATCGCCTCGCGCGTATACATGACGCCCAGATTCTCGCCATCGCCGTCGATCACCCGAACGCGGGGCGACTGGATGAACTCATTGTAGCGCGGACCGTTCAGCGGAACCGTCGGCGCCCCCATCGGACGCCTCATCATGGGCGGACGTATAACACTGTCTCCTATCGTGGACTTCAATCGGTGCGATATAATTACCGAAGGGCCATTCGCCAAGGGTTTGCGCCAGGCATATCGCCGATTTGGCGCGATCTGTGGCGCTGGTGCGTCAATCGATCGCGTCGAGCCGGATCTTGACGCCGGGCAGCAGCAGTGCCGCCACGCCATCATGCGCCTCATATTCCTCGACATCGGCGTAGCGCCCGTTTTCGGGGGTGCGGTGGACGCGAATCGTCCGCCGCACGGCATCGACCACCCAGTAGTCGCGCACGCCCGCGGCCGCGTAGAGCGGCGCCTTCACCTTGAGATCATAGGCGATCGACGAGACCGCCACTTCGATGAGGATCAGCAATTCGGGCCCGCGCACATCCTGCGTGCCGATGCCGCGCGGCCACACCGCAAGATCGGGCTCGACGAGCGTCGTTTCAGACAATGTCACCGAGGGCTCGACGAACAGGGCGGTGCCGGCATCGGTGCCCAGGATGATCGCGCGGGTCAGCGCGGACTTCATCGCCTCGTGATAATTATGCTTGGCCGCCGGCATCGGCACGATCTCCCCCTCGATCAGCTCGAAATTGTCGCCCTCGGCCAGCACCCCGGCGGCGGTCAGCGCATAGACCTCCGCAACGGTGAGCCGGGCCGGGATCAATCCCTTGCGGACATTCTGGAAGATCGTCATGCGGCGCAGACTATAGGATTGAGCGCGGCGGTTGAAGCCGCACTTATCTGCCCCTCCCCTTCAGGGGCTATCGGATTCGCACATCTTCGATGGATTGAGCGGGGCTGCCGCTGCGTTCCCTCGCCCCTGCGGAGAGAGGGACAGGGAGAGGGGGAAAGTCGCGCAAGGCGTAACGGTTTTGAGGGTTCAGCATTGCGGCTCCGCGACTTTTCAGTGCGTGTAAGACCTGTACGCTTGGCGCGACTGCCCCTCTCCCTGGTCCGCTACGCGGACCTTTCCCTCTCCCCGCAGGGGCGAGGGAAAGACGCGGTCGCAACGAGATGTGCGAATGCCGTATCCCCTTCAGGGGAGGGGTTGGGGTGGAGGCGAGCGAAGCGAGCTTCCGGCAACGCCGGCGCAAAAAAGCGCCGCTGGGGGCATCGAGCCCCCGCCTCGGCTGCCCCACCCCCGTCCCGGCGCCGGCCAAGTCCAGTCGGGGGAGACTGGACGACCCGGTGCCCCTGAAGGGCGTTCAGGGGAGGGGTGAATGGATCACCGCAGGTCCGGCGGAACCGCCTCGCCCTTCAGCCACGCGGCGGCTTCGTCCAGCGTCAGGATCTTCTGGCCCTCGACGCCCAGCGTCCGCACCGCGACGGTGCCTTCCTCGGCCTCGCGCTTGCCGACCACCAGCAGGTGCGGAACCTTGGCGAGGCTGTGCTCGCGGACCTTGTAGTTGATCTTCTCGTTGCGCAGGTCGGTCTCCACGCGCAGCCCGGCCGCCGCCAGCGTCTTCGCCGCCTGCTCGGCATAGTCGTTCGCGTCTGACACGATCGTCGCGACCACCGCCTGCACCGGCGACAGCCACAGCGGGAAGCGGCCGGCATGATGCTCGATCAGGATGCCGATGAAGCGCTCGAACGTGCCGAGGATCGCGCGGTGGAGCATCACCGGGCGGTGCCGGTTGCCATCCTCGCCGACATAGCTGGCATCGAGCCGCTCGGGCAGCACCGTATCCGCCTGGATGGTGCCGACCTGCCAGGTGCGGCCGATCGCGTCGGTCAGGTGGAACTCCAGCTTGGGCGCGTAGAAGGCGCCTTCGCCGGGCAGCTCTTCCCAGCCATAGGCCTCGGTCGCGCGGCCGCTCGCCTCCACCGCGTCGCGCAGGATCTGCTCGGCGCGGTCCCACATCGCCTCGCTGCCGAAGCGCTTCTCGGGGCGCAGCGCCAGCTTGATCGCATAGCTGTCGAAGCCGAGATCCTTGTAGACGCTGTCCAGCAGGTCGCAGAAATCGCGGATTTCCTCGATCAGCTGGTCCTGCCGGCAGAAGATGTGCGCGTCGTCCTGCGTGAACTGGCGCACGCGCATGATGCCGTGCAGCGCGCCATGCGGCTCGTTGCGGTGGCAGCAGCCGAACTCGGCCATGCGGATCGGCAGGTCGCGATAGCTCTTGATGCCCTGGCGGAAGATCAGCACATGCGCCGGGCAGTTCATCGGCTTGAGCGCCATCAGCTCGGCATCGCCCGACAGGATCGGCGCCTCGTCTTCGACCGACGGGATCTCGTCGGGCACGACGAACATGTTCTCGCGATACTTGCCCCAGTGGCCGGACTGCTCCCACTGGCGCGCGTCCATCAGCTGCGGGGTCTTCACCTCGGCATAGCCGTTGGCGTCGAGGCGGCGGCGCATATAGGCCTCCAGCTGGCGCCACAGGATATAGCCCTTGGGGTGCCAGAACACCGAACCCTGCGCCTCGGCCTGGAGGTGGAACAGGTCCATCTCAGCGCCGATCTTGCGATGGTCGCGCTTGGCGGCCTCCTCCAGCCGAAACAGATGCTGGTCGAGCTGCTTCTTGTTGAGCCAGCCGGTGCCGTAGATGCGGCTCAGCATCGCGTTCTTCTGGTCGCCGCGCCAATAGGCGCCGGAAACGCGCATCAGCTTGAACGCCTGCGGGTCGAGCTTGCCGGTGGAGGCGAGGTGCGGGCCGCGGCACATGTCGAGCCAGTCGCCGCCCGACCGGTAGACCGTCAGCTCCTCGCCCTCGGGCAGTTCGGCGGCCCATTCGGCCTTGAAGGTCTCGCCCTCGGCCTGCCAGCGCGCGATCAGGTCCTCGCGCGACCAGACTTCCCGCTTCAGGGGCTTGTCGGCGCGGATGATCGCGCGCATCCGTTCCTCGATCGCGGGCAGATCCTCGTCGGTGAACGCGCGATCCTTGGGCGCGAAGTCATAATAGAAGCCATCCTCGGTCGAGGGACCGAAGGTGATCTGCGTGCCCGGAAACAGCGATTGCACCGCTTCCGCCAGGATATGCGCGAAATCGTGGCGCGCGAGTTCGAGCGCGTCGGCCTCGTCGCGGCCGGTGACCAGCGCGAGGCTGGCGTCGCCCTCCAGCGGACGGTTGATGTCGCGCAGCTCGCCATCCACCTTCGCGGCGATCGCCGCCTTGGCGAGGCCGGGGCCGATGGCGGCGGCGATGTCCCCGGGGGTAGTGCCCGGCGCGACTTCTCGGACGGAACCGTCGGGAAGCGTGATCCGGAACATCTGCGACATGGGACTCTGTCTAACCTTCTAGAATGCGCGGTATTGCGCGGGGCGGCTTATGCCCGCGGCTTGGGTTGCGGCGCAACCACCGTTTCCGGGGCGTTTTACCGGGACGAAATCAAGGGGTCCCCGAACGGCACCACCGTGTTGCCGGCGTCATGGCCGATATCGGCGCGGCCGAGGAAGGGGATGCCCGCCTCCGCGCACCAGCGCTCGGCGATCTCCAGTTCGGTCTCGCCGAAGGGGATGTCGTTGTCCTCGATCCGGCTGCAGCGGCCGAGCCGCAGCCCCGCGGCGCGGCGCACCTCCGGGCTGGCGGCGATGTGCGCCATCGCCCGGTCGATCGCGTAGAGCAGCTCGCTCACCTCCTCCACCATCAGCACATGGCCGTCGAGGTCGGGCAGCCAGGGCGTGCCGACCAGGTGGGACAGGATGGTGAGGTTGAACGCCGCGGCAAGCGTGCCCGGCGCGATCGAGGCTTCGAGCGTGGCGGGATCGCGCGCCACCAGCCAGTCGAGCGCGCGCACCACCGCCGCCTCGCCGCCGTCCAGAAGGATGTCGTTGGGCATCGGGCCATGCGCCACCGCGCCGATCCCCGCGCCATAGAGCGCGCCGAGCAAGGTGCCGGCGTCGCTATAGCCCAGCCAGCTCTTGCCGCGCGCCGCCGCGCCCAGCCGCGGCATCACCCGGCCGACGATCCGCGCCGAGCCATAGCCGCCGCGCGCGAACCAGATCGCGTCGATCGCGGGGTCGTTCGCCATCTCGACGATCGCGTCGGCGCGTTCGTCGTCGGTCCCCGCGAAATGGCCGCATGCCAGGAAACATTGCGGGTGGAACAGCAGTTCGGGCGCGCCCTCGCCCGGATACGCCTCGGCCAAAGCGGTCACCCGCGCCGCCGTTTCAGGGGCGAGCCGCCGCGCGGGCGCGACCACTCCGATCCGCATGCTCCATCCCCCGCTTGTCGGCGCCTCGAAAAGCGTTGATAGCCGCGGGCGATGATCGGCGGCAAATCCTTCTTCTTTATCGGCATCGGCGGCAGCGGCATGCTGCCCCTCGCCTCCATCCTCCGCGCGCGCGGAAACACCGTCGCGGGGTCGGACCGCAGCCTCGACCAGGAGGGGGCAGGGGCCAAGTTCGATTATCTGCGCGCGCAGGGCATCGCGCTGTTTCCGCAGGACGGCAGCGGCGTGGTCTCCGCCGACCAGATCGTCGTCGCGTCCGCCGCGATCGAACATGGCGTGCCCGACATGGTCGCCGCGCGCGAGGTGGGCGCGCTGCGCCTCAGCCGCGCCGAACTGCTCGCCAGCCTGTTCAACGATTCGCCCAACGGCGTCGGCGTCGCCGGCACCAGCGGCAAATCGACCGTCACCGGCATGATCGCCTGGATCCTCCACGCCACCGGCCACGCGCCGACGGTGATGAACGGCGCGGTGATGAAGAATTTCGTCACCGGCGATGCGCCCTTCGCCAGCGCGCTGGTGGGCGACGGCGACGTGTTCGTCAGCGAGGTGGACGAGAGCGACGGGTCGATCGCGCTCTACCGCCCGGACGTCGCGGTGGTCGGCAATGTCTCGCTCGATCACAAGCCGCTGGAGGAATTGCGCCAGCTGTTCGGCGACTTCCTGCACCATGCCAAGACCGCGGTGGTCAATCTCGACAATGCCGACAGCGCCGGCCTGGCGGACGGTCACGCCTCGGTGATCACCTATGGCATCGACCAGCCGACGGCGGCGCTGTCCGCCTCGGCGATCGTCGAGCATCCGTTCAGCATCGATTTCACGCTGAATGCGAACGGCCGGGCGATCCCGGTCGCCCTCCAGGTGCCCGGCCGCCACAATGTCGCCAATGCGCTCGCGGCGATCGGCGCGGCGACCGCGCTCGGGCTGACGGCGGAGCAGGCGGCGGCGGCGCTGGGCGGCTTCGTCGGGCTGCGCCGCCGCTTCGATCTGGTCGGCGAGGCGGCGGGCGTCGCGGTGATCGACGATTTCGGCCACAACCCGGACAAGATCGCGGCGACCCTCGCCACCCTCCATGCCTTTCCCGGCCGGCTGCTGCTGCTGTTCCAGCCGCACGGCTATGGCCCGCTCAAGGTGATGCGCGAGGCGCTGATCGACTGTTTCGCCACCAACATGGCGGCGGACGACCTGCTGCTGATGCCCGATCCGGTCTACCGGGGCGGCACCGTCGACCGCGCGGTCGGCAGCGCGGACATCGTCGACGGCATCGTCTCGGCGGGCCGCGACGCGCGCCACGTCGCCGACCGCGATGCCTGCGCCGCGACGTTGGTCGAGATGGCGCGGCCGGGCGACCGCATCGTCGTGATGGGCGCGCGCGATGACAGCCTGCCGGCGTTCGCGGCGGGCATCGTCGATGCGCTGGGCCGCCGCGCGGCGTGATTCATGCCGCGAATCGTGGCAGAATAGCCTATGGAAAGCGCCATCGTTGCGGAGGGGTCATGTTCGGCACGCTGTTCCTCGCCTATCTCGCGGCGCTGCCGCGGTCGTGCGCAGCGTCGGCCATGTGATCTGATCCGATCCGAACCGCCATTCACGCCGATCGCACCCGGCTGCGGGCGATTTGCATTCCCTCCCTCCCACGCGATGTTCTAGGGGACAGCGCATGAGCGATCCGGCCTATCTCGACCGCGCCGACGGCGTCCGCCTCGCCTATCGTTTCCGTGCCGGCCGCGGACCGGTGATCCTGTTCCTGCCGGGCTACATGTCCGACATGGAAGGATCGAAGGCGGTCGCGCTCGATGCGTGGGCGGCGGCCGAGGGCCGCGCGGTGCTGCGCTTCGACTATTCGGGCTGCGGCGCGAGCGACGGCGATTTCGAGACCGCGACGCTGGCCGGCTGGCGCGACGATGTGCTGCTGCTGCTCGACCGGATCGTCACCGGCCCGGTGGTGCTGGTCGGCTCGTCGATGGGCGGCTGGCTGATGCTGCTGGTCGCGCTGGCGCGGGCGGAGCGGATCGCCGGCATGGTCGGCATCGCCGCCGCGCCGGACTTCACCGATTGGGGCTTCACGCAGGAGATGAAGCTCGAACTGCTCTCGCGCGGGCGGCTCGAGGAAGTCTCGAAATATTCGGACAGGCCCACCGTCACCACCCGCGCCTTCTGGCAGTCGGGGGAGGCGAATCGCGTGCTCCATGCCGAGATCGCGATCGACTGCCCGGTCAGGCTGCTGCACGGCCAGCGCGATCCGGACGTGCCCTGGGAATATGCGATCCACCTCGCGCGGCGCCTTCGTTCAGCCAATGTCCAGACTCTGCTGGTCAAGGACGGCGATCACCGGCTGTCGCGCGATGCCGATATCGAACGGCTGATCGCGGCGGTGGCCGAGGTCTGCCGCCTTTCGGAGAATCCGTGATCCTTTTTCCCCTCCTGCTGCTGGCGCAGGCCGCAGCGCCCGCCGAAGACGCGCCCTTGCCCTCGCTGTCGGCGCGCGAGAATGCCGAGCGTTTCGAGCGCTGCGCCGACCTCGCGATCGACGAACCCCAGCGCGCGATCGACGAGGCCAGCGCGTGGCGCATGTCGGGCGGCAGCTTCGCCGCGCGCCAGTGCCTGGGCCTCGCTTATGCGCAGCTCGAACGCTGGGTGCCCGCCGCGACCGCGTTCGAACAGGCCGCGCATGAGGCGGAGGTCGCGCGGGACGGTGCCGCCGCCAACCTCTGGCTGCAGGCGGGCAATGCCCAGCTGGCCGCCGGCAATGCGGAAAAGGCGCAGTCGGCGTTCAGCGCCGCGCTCGGCACCGGCGCGCTGCAGGGGCTGAGCCGCGGCGAGGCGCATCTCGATCGCGCCCGCGCGATGGTGGCGCTCGGCAACACGGCCGGCGCGCGCACCGACATCGATCGTGCGCTGGAATTCGCGCCTGCCGATCCGCTCGCCTGGCTGCTCTCCGCCACGCTCGCACGGCGGATGAACGATCTGCCGCGCGCGCAGAAGGATATCGGCGAGGCGGTCAAGCGCGCGCCCGACGATGCCTCGGTCGCCTATGAAGCGGGGGTGATCGCGCTCAAGTCGGGTGCGGAGGATGCCGCCCGCGCCGCCTGGAAGGGCGCCATCGCCGCGCAGCCCGGCAGCCCCGCCGCCAAGGCGTCGGAACAGGCGCTGACCCAGCTCGACGGCGGCGTCGCCCAGCCCGTGGCGGCGAAGCCGGTCCAGCCGGCGGCGGCAAAGCCGGCCCCGTCCGGGCGCTGAGCGGCTTCACGTCGTTCGTCGAAACCCGGGGTGCGCGGCTTGCCGCCCCCGCCGCAGCGGTTACAGCGGCAACAAAATGTTTCCGGAGTCGTCCATGCGCGTTTTCGTCGCTGCCCTTCTGTCCCTGCTGATCGCGGTGCCAGCCGTCGCGCAGGATGTGCCGATCGGCAAACTGCCGTCGGGCACCACCCCCACCGCCTACCGCCTCGACCTGACGGTCGATCCCGAGCAGGAACGCTTCACCGGCCATGCCGAGATCGACGTCACGCTCGACAAGGACACGCCCGGCCTGTTCCTCCACGGCCGCGGCCTCAAGGTCACCCGCGCCTTCGCGCGCGTCGGCAACCGCACGGTCGCTGCCACCTACAAGGAGGTGAACACCACGCTCGGCGTCGTCCGCCTGGACTTCGCCAGCGCGCTGCCCGCCGGCAAGGCGGTGCTGCTGTTCGATTATGACGCGCCGTTCGGCGAGGGTCCGGCCGGCCTCTACCGCGTCAAGGTGGGCGACATCCATTATGCCTGGACGCAGTTCCAGTCGATCGACGCGCGTGCGGCCTTCCCCGGCTTTGACGAACCCGGCTTCAAGACGCCCTTCACCGTCAGCCTGACCACCCCGGCGAACCTCGTCGCGGTCAGCAATGGCGAGGAGACGGGCACCACCCGCCAGGGCCGGCTGGTCCGGCACCGCTACGCCACCACCGAGAAGCTGCCGACCTATCTGGTCGCCTTCGCGGTCGGCCAGTTCGACGTCGTCTCGGGCCAGGTGCCGCCGACGCCGCAGCGCGCGAAGCCGCTGCCGCTGCGCATCCTCGCCACCAAGGGGCAGGGCCCCAAGCTCGACTATGCGCTGAAGGAAACCCCGCGCATCGTCGAACTGCTCGAACACTATTTCGATTCGCCCTTTCCCTTCTCCAAGCTGGACCAGATCGCCTCGCCGGTGATGGGCGGCGCGATGGAGAATGCCGGGGCGGTGATCTACGACGATTCGCTGCTCGTGCTGGGGGGCGATGCGCCCGTCCGCCGCAAGCAGGGCTTCGGCATGGTCGTCGCGCACGAACTCGCGCACCAGTGGTTCGGCGATCTTGTCACCCCCGCCTGGTGGGACGATATCTGGCTGAACGAGAGCTTCGCCAACTGGATGGGCTATTTCATCGCCGACAAATGGCGCCCCGAACTCAACATCCAGGTCGGCGCGATCGAGGAAGCGCTGGCGGCGATGAACACCGATGCGCTCGCGGTCGGCCGGCCGATCCGCCAGCCGATCACCGATTCGGGGGAGATCGATTCGGCGTTCGACGCGATCACCTATGGCAAGGGCGGCCAGGTGGTCGACATGATCGCCAATTATATGGGCGAGGATGCGTTCCGGAAGGGCGTCCACATCCACATGAAGCGCTATGCGCGCGGCAACGCCACCGGCGAGGATTTCTTCCGGTCGCTCTCCGAGGGCGCCGGCGATCCGCGGCTGGTGCAGGCGATGCGCGGCTTCGTCGAGCAGCAGGGCGTGCCGGTGGTCGCGGTCAGGCCGTCGGGTGAGAGCGCTTCGGTCTCGCAGAAGCGCTATGCGGCGCTCGGCGCCGAGGGCGTGCCGGCGACGCAGTGGACGATCCCGTTCTGCGCGACCCGCGGCGACACCAAGAGCTGCACGCTCGTCGACAAGCCGGCGATGACGGCGGCGGCCAGGGGCAGCGGCCCGGTGATGCCCAACGCCGGCGGCCGCGGTTACTACCGCTTCGACCTGCCGGAGGCGGAGTGGACCGCACTGATCGCGCGCGGCCCGCACCTCCCCGCCGGTGAGGCGCTGGCGGCGACCGACAGCCTGTGGGCGAGCTTCCGCGCCGGCGGCGCCAGCCCCGCGCAGCTCGTGCAGGCGGCGAAGACGCTGGCGGCGCACAGCGACTCCAACGTCGCGATCGACGGCGGTGAGCGCCTGTCGGACCTGCGCGCACGCGGCCTGATCAGCGGCGATGCGCTGAAGGCCTATCCGGCGCTGATGGCGTCGATCTACGTGCCGCGCCTCAAGGAGATCGGCTTCGATCCGCGCCGCGGTTCCCAGTCCGGTGACGATCCCGATCGCCAGGCCTATCGCAACGCGCTGGTCGCGCTGGCGGCCGACGATGCCCGCGATCCGGCGACGCGCGCGGCGCTGGAGAAGGCGGCGAAGGCGTTCATGGCGGGCGACGATGCGGCGCTCGACGCGAGCTTCCTGCGCACCGCGCTGCGCGTCCATGTCGAGGAGGGCGGCCTCGCCGCCGCGCAGGCGCTCTATGCCAGGGCCACCGCGTCGCAGGACGCGGTGTTCCGCAGCGCCGCGCTGGGCGCGGTCGCGGCCTCGGGCAATGTCGATACGGCGCGCTGGCTGCTCGGCAAGGTCGATGACGCGGCACTGCGCTCCACCGAGCGCGTCGCCATCGTCGGCGCCATGGCCGGTCCGGCAACCACCCAGCCGCTCGCGCTCGACTGGCTCAAGACCAACCTCGACCGGCTTGTGAAGGACAGCAACCTGACGACGATCGGCCAGGTCATGTCGATCCCCGGCCGGCTCTGCTCGGTCGAGGATGCGGACACGGTGCGCACCCTGCTGCAGCCCAAGGTGAAGGCCGTCGGCCGCGGCCAGCTTACCCTCGACCGCGCGGTCGAGCGGGTGCGCGCCTGCGGTCAGCTCAAGGCCGCGCGCGGCGCGGAGATCAACGCCGCGATCCTCGCGCGCTGAGGGTCATGGGCTGCCGGGCGGATGCCCGGCGGCCCTCGTCCGCAGCACGACTGCGGACCGTCCCCCGGTCCGTTCGCAGAATCGCGTACGAACTCTCCCCCCACTCCGTTCGCCCCGAGCGAAGTCGAGGGGGCCGTCGAGCGAAGCCGAGACGGCTTGGGGCCCCGCTCCGAGCGGGGCCAGGTTCTCGGCTTCGCTCGAACCATCCCTCGACTGCGCTCGGGACGAACGGGGGATTTATCGACGTCGACGGGACGCGCTTTTCCGGACGTGGAAATCCGACGGGTGAGAGTTAATCCACCCATTCCCGCCGCAGCGGCTTCGCGGCGAACGCCAGCAGCACCGCCGCCAGCAGATAGAAGACCAGCCCCGCCAGCATCGACATCGCCAGCGCCTGGTTTCCGAACCGCCCGGTCAGCGCGTCCGACAGCGCCCCCAGCGCATAGGTGCCGGCGCCCAGCCCGACCAGATTGTTGATCAGCAGGAAGCTCGCCGAGGCGGTCGCGCGCATCGGTGCCGGCACCAGATGCTGCACGGCGGTGATGATCGGCGCCAGCCACATATAGGCCAGCGCCTGCGGCAGCAGGAACAGCAGGAAGGCGAGGCCGACCGAGCCGGAAAGGATGCCGGCCGCGAACAGCGGCACCGCGATCACGAACGCCACCGCCGGGATCAGCGCATATCTGCCGCGGTCGCCCTTGCCCAGCCGGTCCCCCAGCACGCCGCCGCCCAGCACCCCGGCGATGCCGCCCAGCAGCAGCACCCCGCCATAGAAATAGGATGTGCCGACCAGGTCGAGCCCGAAGCTGCGCTGGAGCAGCTGCGGGAACCAGAAGGCGAAGCCATAGCCCAATGTCGAGCAGGATGCCGCGCCGAACGCCATCAGCCAGAAGCTGCGCTTGCCCGCGAGCAGCGCGAAGGCGGAGGAAAGCGGCGCCTGCGCGCCCGTCGCGACCCGCTTCGGCTCCCGCACGACCAGCCGGAACAGCGGCGCGATCACCACCCCGGCAAGGCCGATGACGACGAAGGCGGTGCGCCAGTCGATCCGGGCCGCGATCTGCGCGCCGAACAGCACGCCCAGCGCCGCCCCCAGCGGAATGCCCAGCGAATAGACCGCCAGCGCGCGCGATCGTTCGGCCGGCGGGAAATAATCGGCGATCAGCGCATAGGAAGGGGCGACGCCGCCCGCCTCGCCCACGCCCACCCCCAGCCGGGCGAGGAACATCGTGCCGAAGCCGGTGGCGGCGCCGCACAGCGCGGTGAAGCCGCTCCATACCGCGAGCGATCCGGTGATCACCCAGGTCCGGCTGGTCTTGTCCGCCAGCATCGCCAGCGGGATCGCCATCGTCGAATAGAGGATCGCGAACGCCAGCCCGCCGAGCAGCCCCAGCTGCGTGTCGCTGAGCCCGAGCTCCGCCTTGATCGGCCCCGCGAGGATGCCGAGGATCTGCCGGTCGATGAAGTTGAAGGTATAGACCAGCAGCAGCATCGCCAGCACGACCGCGCGATAGGTGCGCGAGGCGGCCGGGGCGCTGTCCGCGGCGATCGGGGGAAGTGCCATGGTCGCGCTCATCCTCGAAAATGCGTGTTCGGGCAATGCGGCCGCGTCAGTCGCCCTGCGTGGCGCATCCCCGCGTCGGTTCTTTTCAAGCGAAGCCTATCTCTCCCCGTTCGCCCCGAGCGAAGTCGAGGGGTGGTTCGAGCGAAGCCGAGAACCGGGACCCGCTCGGAGCGTAGCCCGACCCGCCGTCTCGGCTGCGCGCGACGGCCCCCTCGACTTCGCTCGGGGCGAACGGGGTGGGGGGCGAGGGGGCCAAGGAAATAAGAGCCCGCCCCCCTCAGAACTTCAGCCCGAACGTCGCGAACACCTGCCGCGGATTGCCGTAGAACGCTGTCACCACGCCCTCGCGGCCCAAGGTCGGGGTGATGTTCCCCGCCGCGTTGAGGATCGGCAGCCCGGTCGTCGGATCGGTCAGCGCGAACTGGTAGCCCGAGGTGATATATTGCTTGTCCGCCAGGTTCTTGCCGTGGACGCCGAACGAATAGCGGCCATTGTCCGATGTCCAGACGATGCTGGCGTCGAGCAGCGCATAGCCCGGCTGGTCGAGGAAGGGGCTGGGCGTTTCGAACTGGCTGGTGCGGCTGCGATAGGAAAGGCCGACCGAGGCGTTGACCAGCCCCGATGCGGCGGGCACCCCCGCGTCGATCGAGCCCGACAGCGTCCATTTCGGCGTGTTCTGGATCTCGCGATAATCGGCGACGTCCACGCCCAGATTGTTGATGAACTGGCGATACTCGCCGTCCAGATAGCCGAGCGTGCCGTTGAAGTTCAGCGAGGATCCGGCACCCGCCCAGTCGCGCGCGAGGCCGGCATAGAGCTCGAACTCCACGCCCTTCATCCGCGCCTTGCCGGCGTTGGTGGTAACGCCGATGAAGCTGTCGAAGGTGCCGTCGCCGTTCGAATCGAAGCCCGCCGAACCGGGGATCTGCACATCCTTGTAATCGGCATAGAAGCCGGTCAGCGCCACCCGCACGCGCCGGTCGAACATCGAAGCCTTCCAGCCGACCTCGTAGCTGTCGACCGTCTCGGGGTCGAAGGAGAGGAAGTCGTAGATTTCGTCATAGCTGCGCACGCCGTCGCGGTTGGTGTCCGGCGCCGCGGTGGAAAGCCCGCGCGGGTCGAAGCCGCCGCCCTTGAAGCCCTTCGAATAGGAAGCGTAGAGCGTGTGGTCCGGCGTCGGCTTGAAGCTCACCGAGGCGCGCGGGGTGAATTCCTCGAACGTCGCCTTGCCGCGGAAGTTGGAGGTGGTGGCAAGGATGATCGGGGTGCCGCCGAACTCGGCGGAGGTGCCCAGCTTGTTCTGGCGCAGGATCGTCGAGTCGCGCTTGTCGTTGGTGAAGCGCCCGCCCACCGAAATCGCGATCCGGTCGGTCAGGTCATAGGTGAAGTCGCCGAAGACGGACCATGTGTCGGTCTTCACGTCGCCCGCGGTGAAGGCGTTGAAGCCGGGCGCGGTGGTCGAAAGCAGCACGTCGAACGCGGTCGAGGCCTGCGCGTCGAGATAATAGAAGCCCAGCAGCCCCTTCAGCTTGCTGCCCTCGTAGAGCAGCTGGAATTCCTGGCTGAGCTGCTCGTTGCGATAGACCGCGGGCACGTCCACATCCACCGCGGGCAGCGCGTCGAAGTCGATCGGCGTATAGCTGGTGTCCTTGCGCCAAGCGCTGATCGAACGGAAGGTCAGCGTCTCGGTCAGCCCGGCGCTGATGTTCATCGCCAGCCCATAGGCCTTCACATCCTGCTTCGGATTGTTGAGGCCCGCGCGGGTGTCATAGACGTCGTCCAGCACCGGCGCGCCCGAATGCAGCCCGGTGATGAGCCGGTGGCCGTTGCGCGGGTCGGATTTGTCGCGGGTATAGTCGCCGGAGATGCGGATCAGGAAGCGGTCGTCGGGCGATCCCAGCTCCACCGTGCCGCGCCCCGCCCACACATCCTTGTTGTAATTCTCGACGCCGTCGATGGTGAGGTTGTCGCCGAAGCCGCCGCGCGACAGCCGCGCCACCGAACCGCCGATGCGCAGCATGTCGGTGACCGGCACGGAAACCGTGACGACGCCGTCCGCCTGGTCATAGCTGCCATAGGTGCCGCGCAGCTTGAGCTCGAACTGGTCGGGCAGCCGCTTGGTGACATATTTCACCGCGCCGCCGATCGTGTTGCGGCCATAGAGCGTGCCCTGCGGCCCGCGCAGCACCTCGATCCGCTCCACGTCGTAGATGTCGAGCACCGCCGCCTGCGGGCGGTTGAGATAGACATCGTCGAGATAGATGCCCACGCCCGCCTCGAACCCGGGCACCGGATCCTGCTGGCCGACGCCGCGGATGAAGGCGGTTAGCGTCGAATTGGTGCCGCGCGAATTTTCCAGCGTGGTGTTGGGGGTGAAGTTGGAAAGATCGGTGATGTCGATCGCGCCCTTGGCCTCCAGCTGCGCGCCGGAAAAGGCGGAGATCGCCACCGGCACGTCGATCAGGCTTTCCTCGCGGCGCCGCGCGGTCACGACGATCTCGCCATCGTCATAGGCGTTGGCGGCCTCGGGCGCGCCGGCGTCCTGCGCCAGCGCGGGCTGGGCGAAGGCGGCAAGCGCGGCCCCGGCAAAGCAGAGCGCACGTGTCGAGACGGTGAAACGCGTCATCAGGATCCTCCCATGGTGGCGCCCGTATTGCGTCGGGTTGCGCCGGTTCGAGAGACGCTATACTGAAACCTGAACCGGGTTTCAACTTCGGTGTTGCATCGGGTTGCGATGGGTCTCGCGCATCGCAACCCGATGCAGCCCGCGCGGCGCTTGAGCGAACCCTCTCCCGATCGGTCGCAGACCGGGCGGGACGGCAGAAACGAAAGGGAGGATGATGGCGAAGGACAGTGGCGCGGATGCCACGGCGGAAGGGCCGCCCTCGCCGACCAGCGAGGCGAAGACGCCCCGCACCGAGCGCGGCCGGCGGACCTTGCGCACGATCCTCGATGCGGCAGCGGCGGAGTTCGGCGAGAAGGGGTTCCACGAGGGCTCGATCAGCGGCATCACCACCCGCGCCGGCGTCGCGCTGGGCAGTTTCTACACCTATTTCGATTCCAAGGATGAGGTGTTCCGGGCGCTCGTCCGCGACATGAGCGGGCAGGTGCGCGACCATGTTGCGCCGCGCGTGCGCGACGCGGTGGACGGCATCGATGCCGAGCGCCTCGGCCTCGAATCCTTCCTCGAGTTCGTCCGCCGGCACAAGGAAATCTACCGCATCATCGACGAGGCAGAATTCGTCGACCAGGCCAGCTATCGCGATCACTATGCCGGCGCGGTCGACCGCATCCGCACCCGCCTCGCCGCCGGCGCCGCCCGCGGCGAAATCCGCGCCGACGCCGGCGAGGTCCACGCCTGGGCGATCATGGGCATGAACGTCTTCCTCGGGCTGCGCTACGGCGTCTGGCAGGAAGATCTGGCCCCGTCCGAGGTGGCAGCCGCGGCGAACGACATCCTGCGCCGCGGTTTGGCCCCGTAAGGGGGTGTTAGAGGGACTTAAGGGGGTTTTCGGGGGGAGTCCGGGGCAACACGGTCCTCGGGCCAGACGCGCTGGCCGAGTGCGGCGCCCGGACATAACGCGACTCGAGCCCCATCCGCCGCCCCTGACGACATGTGCATCCCGGGGGCGATACATGGAACGGACCCGGATATACGCTGACGCGGGCAGGTGTGGGCAACCCCCCCGGGTTCAGATTTCTGTACTGCCGATCAAAGCGACAGGGTTGGCCCTACATTCTGCGATCCCGTTGTCAGCGCACCGCAAGGTTGGAGCGAACTTAACGGAAAATATGTCTTTCCCGTCAGTCCGGTAAGCCCTGCCACGTCCGCTTATCAGGGTTCTGGCCCCGAAACCGGACGGGCTGGAAAGTCCCCAAAGTGGCCGTAGCTGGACTGATCGCCGTCCGGGGATTGGGCAGACGCAGCGATTGTCCTTTGCTGAGGTTCGGACTACGTGATGACTGCCATTCACCCCATCTATGACCTCCTTCTGCATCCCAGAAAGATACCACAGTGGGTTCGCGCATCTACCGCTATACCACTCCCAAAAAAGCGACTCACCGGGCCAGTAATTTTGCAAGGCCAACACGTTGCAGATAGCTCTGCGCGAGACTAGGTTCAATTTCCCGGGTTCGACAGGCGGCAAAGTGATTGATCTAAATCGTCTCTCTTCAACCGCAGCTTGCCTCGGTTTAGTCTTGATGAGCGGCTGCAAATATGCCGATAAAGCCCAAGGTGAGAGCGGAGAAATCATATCTGTGATAGATAATGTAAATTACACTCCGGGTGGATTTCCGCGCCAGTCATATTTTGCATGCGGCACCAGCATCGTACTGAAGAAACCATTCCGAGTAATTCAAGACGATTGGGGTGATGCCCCGGTAGCAATTTCTTTAGATTATATCCATAATAGGGACACAGCCAAGGTAGCGCAAGACGGCGTAAACGCATCCGGCCGCATCACATATCATTTCCCGAGCCGTTATCGCGAAATTGGGATGACGCAATGGCAGAGCAGATTTCGTAACGTGTACCCACTCAAAAGGGCTTCGGAGATTATGCGGCGCAGCGATACGGTTCGCTTCGCCTCGGCCGAAGGCGTTCATTTTCAAGGTGCCATCGAAGGTCGTAACATTGCGATGTTTTGCACGGCAGACGAAGATGCCGTAAATCCCACATGCATGGCAGAAGCCTCGCTTAGATCTGGTGAACTGGCGGTAAGCTCGACGTTTCCACCTACGGCGATTGAAGATCTAAAGTATATCATACAGATTGGTGATGATCTATTTGCGGATATAGCATCTCAGTGCACCACCAGTTAGAATATGGTTTTTGTGGCAGATGAACGCTGATCAACATATTCGAGATGCCTTCGATGGCGGGCCGGTTTCGGCTTTAGTGATCCCGATGAGCTATGTCCGCTTCGCGCCAAGATCCGTCAACCATCGTCGTGCCAGCCGCCCAAAAGCGGTCGGCCCGGTCGGCACCAGGATGTCAGCCCGCAAGTGTCCGAAATGGTGGTGGATGGTCTGGGCGTTTTCGGGCGGCATCAATGGGAAACTCGTCTATCCGCTTCCGTCAGGTAATGGGCTTCGACATCCGGTAGTTGTGGATCGCTACGCCATTGATATTGTAGTCATTTCGAGCATCAACGCCGAAACCGCGACGTTCAAAGAGGCGGCGGGCACTCTCACTTGCGTCGACAAAAAGAAGCGCCATGCCTGCTTGTCTCGCCGCCGCCTCTATTGCGGCGTAGATTGCCGATCCTACGCCGGTCCCGACCACATCGGGGCGGCAGTAGAGATGGTCGATGTGGCCATCCGGCTCTAAGTCGCCATAGCCGATAGGTCGGTTGTCATCATCGACCGCGACCAGAAATGTTCGGCCCACAGCTTGCCACAAGTACCTGTCAGGATCAGGCATCGATGGACTCCATGCCGCGACCTGCTCAGCGGAATAGTCACGGATACCGGCCTCACGGACAGATGCATGAAATAACGCCGCAAGCGTGCTGGCGTCGGAGGGCTCAAACGGACGGATGAACATTGCCCAACGCTATGACCGCTTTTCGCAACTGGAAAGAAGCGTCTGAACGGCCGGGAGGGAGCGCCAGTGGCCATCGCATGCTCCCGCGCCCCTTTGTCCGCTTTGCGCCAGGACCCGTCGGCCACTACCGATCAAGGCGTCCCCGAAAGCGGTCAGCCCGGGTGCCCCCTGCGAACCGGTCCGCACGAGGATGGGGGCCAGAAAGCGTCGCAAAATGGTGAGAAGCGGTCGTTCGCGGAACACGTCAACCGCCGCTCGCAGCCGCTACGACAAGCCAGCAGAATGCTGCTACCGTAAGGAACAGAATTTGGACAACTAGTGCGCGCTTTTTGGCCCTGAAATCGCTGCGGAACGCGATCCAAAACGCTGTAACCGCCACAAGCGCTGGCACGATAATGGAGGCGGCGATGGAGCCAATTTCCGCATACCCAATGGGTCGCAAACTTATAAGCACCATCTGCGCGAAGAGCAGGGTCCACGCCCCACCAGCAACCGTTCCAATTATCTTGGTTGCGCCAGCCATCGTGACATACTGACATTACACGGGAACGTCCGCAATTGGGCGCCAGCTGCCGTCCCGTCATTTTTACGCATGACGTCTGCTTAGCGCCAAAGGCCGTCGATCCTGAATGATCGGACCGCGCCCCGAAAGCGGCCATATGCGGCTCAGATGGCAATTACCTCCCACCCTCGGTCTCCCTGCCCACCTAGTGGATTGATCGGAACGGAAGAGTCCGTTTTGTGGATTCCGCTGAGCGCGACATTGTGCGACGAGTCGGTATGCGTAGTGGTATCACCTTCGTCGTCACGGCACCGGATCGGGCGCGGCTTGAAGCTCTCGTTTCGGCCCGTGGGTCGCCCCAGAAGCATGTATGGCGCGCGCGGATCGTCCTTTTGACGGATGATGGGCTGGGCACCGTTGCGATCATGGCGCAGACGGGCAAGTCGAAAACGTGCGTGTGGCGCTGGCAGGAGCGGTACATGGCCGAAGGTGTCGATGGCCTGCTCCGCGACAAAACCCGCCCCCCTGGCATCGCGCCGCTCGAGACGACGCTCGTCGACAAGGTTGTGGCGTTGACGCTCGAGGCGCCGGCTCAGGAGGCGACGCACTGGACGGTGCGCGCGATGGCCAAGGCGGCGGGCATCGCAGCGTCCTCGGTCGTGAAGATCTGGCACGACCACGGCCTCGCGCCGCATCGCTGGCGCAGCTTCAAGCTGTCCAACGACAAGGCGTTTGCCGAGAAGCTGCACGACGTGGTCGGCCTCTACGTCTCGCCGCCGGCGCACGCGATCGTGCTGTCGGTGGACGAGAAGAGCCAGATCCAGGCGCTCGACCGCACACAGCCGGGGTTGCCACTCAAGCGCGGCCGGGGGGCGACCATGACGCATGATTATAAGCGCAACGGGACGACCACGTTGTTCGCGGCGCTGAACGTCCTCGACGGCTCGGTGATCGGGCGCAACATGCAGCGGCATCGGCACCAGGAGTTCATCCGCTTCCTGAACGCGGTCGAGGCCGAACTGCCGTCAGACAAGGCCGTCCACGTCATCCTTGACAACTACGCCACCCACAAACAGCCGAAGGTTCGCGCCTGGCTCGCCCGGCATCCGCGCTGGACTTTCCACTTTGTGCCTACGTCGTGTTCCTGGTTGAACGCCGTCGAGGGCTTCTTCGCCAAGCTGACCCGCCGGCGCCTGAAGAACGGCGTCTTCTGCTCCGTCGTCGATCTCCAGGCCGCCATCAACCGCTTCATCAAAGAGCATAATCAGGAACCCAGGCCGTTTGTATGGAAGGCTGATCCCGATCACATTATCGCTGCCGTCAGGCGCGGGCACCAAACGTTGGAATCAATCCACTAGGGGTGTCATTTCGCCCCCAGTCGAACCGACCCCAGATGGCATATACGTCGACCTACAATCGCCGGCCGACTGATCGCTGACGAACGGCGTCGAGCATGTTCCAGAGCGCGGTTTTCCGGGCTATGCTGCATCAACGCCTGGATTGACACGGAGATCGCCATGCTTCGTTTTGCCCTGTTAGCAGCCCCGCTCTTAATCGCCGCTGCTCCCGCTAAAGATCAAAGAGGAGCGGTCGAGGAGTGTCCGCGAATTGGAGATGGCCTGCACGAAGTCGAAACAACGCCCGCTCAGAAGGGCGTGCAACGGCTGGACCAGCTTCCACCCGCCAACCACTATCTCACGGTCCTGAAAGTCGAAGGCGGCTGCGTGAAACCGGTCATAGTCAAATACAACGTTGGCCAAACGAAGCAGCCATAAGGCGGCTTTGCGCCATTTCCCGTCGAGCAGCCCGCCTGTCGGCATGCTTGAAAGCGGCCGTGATCGGATCCTCCGGTACATGGTCCATGGCTCTCCGCACCGGATCGCTCGAAGCGGCTGCGGCCGCCTATTGAACCTGCCGCAACGGGTCGATCGCTGCTGCTCGGGCCGAGCTTGGAGGCTGACGCTCGGTTGACGAACCCGTCAATGGCAGCTTCTCTCCGTGGCAACGAAACTAGCCTAACCGTTTCGTCTTCCGAGTCAGCCGATCAACAAGATCTCTAGAAAAAATGGTGCGAGGTAGGGCGATCCCATGAAAATCGTGTCACTGGTGCCAGGCGATATGGCCCCCGTTAAATCAGACTTTATCCGTGTAGACCAGCTTCCGAGCGGCGCCGTTGCCTTGATGGGTGGACTGGCGCTTGACGATGGCGTTGTTTCGTTGGGAGCATTTCAATCGATTGAGGATGCTATTGCCGCGGGAACCAAATGGGCCTTGCAGCACAGAATCACCACGCTCGTCATCGAGCTATCTCCCGCGCTTAGATAGGTGCCCAAACAGCCTGGCGGCTACGTCCGCTTCGCGCCAGCATCCGTCAACCATCGCTGCCCCAGCCCAGCCCGAAAGCGGTCGGGCCGGTGCCCCTCCCTTGGGACGTAGGTCGGCACCCGGATGGTGGTCACGAAGCGTCGCAAAGTGGTGGTTAGCCGCCGTCGTCTTCCTCATAAAATGTATGACCTCGGTTGTCAGGTTTGAGCAGCTTGTAGAACGGGGCTTCGTGGACTTCTTCTGCCTCGAGCGTCAGGATCGCGTTGCCGTTGGACAGCCATCTGCCGTACCTATCTAGATTTGAGCGGACGCGCGCAAAGGCGTGATCGGTCGCCCTTCTCTCGTCCGTGGCTAGAACATAACGGTGGCAATAGAAGCCACGGGGTTGTGAAACGTTTTCACTTGGCGGTGGGACTTTCCAGCTCAACTCGCCGTGAACAAAAACGTAAAAGCAGCGCATTTGCAACCAATCGCTTGATCCGTGAATGGCCGCAACTGGGCGCGAGCAGCCATGGTGAAATTTCCATGCGTCACGTCCGCTTCGCGCCAGATGCCGACGATCCGGCATGATGAGGCCGCACTCCGGAAGCGGCCATACGCGATTCACCGCCATTCGGTCTCGCTTCCCGCTTAGGGTCTCATTTCGCTCTCAGCGACGCCGTGCGGTAGAACAGCGCGCGTCCGGTCGGAACGAACTGCAGCAGGAAATCGAACTCGACGATGTTGCGCGTCAACACCGTGAAGCCCAGCTTCTGCGCTTGCAGGAAGAGCGTGCAGTCTTGCAGCGCCTTGAACTTCGCGTCCTGCGCATAGCCCTGCAGCCGGCAGAGCATGCCGGCGAGCAGCGCGGCCCTTCCGAGCACGTCGGCGTCGGGCGTGAACACCCGGTGATCTGGCATCGCCAATATCTGCGCCCGCACCGCGCCGATCACGCTGGTCGTCCGGCCATCTTCGGGGCGCGCCACGCCAAGCGTATGCACGAGCTCCTGAACCGCGATGATCGAGTGATTGACGTGCCGCGTATCGACGAGCTGTTCGACGAGATCGGGCGCACGTCCCTGCATCTGGTCGATATAGACGCACGTGTCGAGCAGGAGCGCCTGGCCCGCCACGTCTTCCGCGCTGGCAAATGGAAGCGCGGAATCGTTGCGGCGAGCGAGCGTGTGACCGGGATCGAAGCGGGCCCAGCGGCGCGCTCCGTCGATGTCGAATCCCGGCACGTCAGAAGCCGAGCTTCAGGTCCGGATCGATGGTGCCGCGCACGGCTTTGAAGCTCTCGGCGAATCTGTCCTCCAGCGCGACGCTGGCGAGCGCGAACGCGATGAGATCGGTATCGGTCTTGATGCCGG
This sequence comes from Sphingomonas sanxanigenens DSM 19645 = NX02, assembly GCF_000512205.2. Lineage (NCBI taxonomy): Bacteria > Pseudomonadati > Pseudomonadota > Alphaproteobacteria > Sphingomonadales > Sphingomonadaceae > Sphingomonas > Sphingomonas sanxanigenens. The sequence continues at coordinate 5,108,467 of NZ_CP006644.1, read as the reverse complement.
TTTGCGCCTTCGCCTGGCGGACAAGCGCTGGACTGACGCGCCCCCCGATCCGCCCTACCTTCTCATGGAGCAGGCCGGAGCGCTCGGCAGCGGCCATGACCGCCTCGACCCGCGTCCCGTTCACGCCGGGAAACTGGCCGGTGCCCGCATCGCGCGGGACTCGGCCCTTCCGGCTGACGCCACTCGCACCTGTGCCGTGGCTCTTCGCCGCGTCCTTGATGCTGCTGCCTTGCTTGGCCATCCGAATTCGTCCAACAAAATTAGATTTTGTCCAACATATGCGCATGGAGGTCTCTCCGCAAGCGGCCGGACATCCGCTTGGCGCCAGCATCCATTAACCATTGCCGTCCCAGCCCCCCAAGCCTCGTCTTACCGGCCGCCCGGGGCGTTGCCTGAAACCGGACTGTGCCGAACGGCCACCAGCAGCGTCCACTTCTCCCAACGCTGCTCCGAGAGCCGCCGGACCGATTCGTCCCCGGACACGACTCTTGAACGCCATGGCAATTTTTGCCAACATGCTCACCGGAGGTAGAAGCCGATGGCGACCATGAATGTTTCGCTGCCCGACCCCATGCGCAATTACGTGCAGAATCGCATCGACAGCGGCCAATATGCCAGCGTCAGCGATTATGTGCGTGACCTGATCCGCCGCGATCAGTCCGAAACGGAAAATGAAGAACGGTGGCTTCAAGAACTGGACGCCTCGATCGAGCGCGGCCTTGAAGATGAGAAGGAAGGCCGCCTTCATGAACTGGGCGAAGTGTGCGCTGAAATCCGTGCTGAAATCGAGGACATGGCAGGTACGCAGCCGCTTCGATGAAAGTCTTCCTGACTTCCGATTCACGCACTGACCTTCGTGCCATCGCCAGATACATCGCGAAAGACAATCCGGCGCGTGCAATAACCTTTGCCGCAGAGCTGGAAGGTGCCGCTATGCGCCTTGGCGAAATGCCCCGCGCCTTCCCGTTGGTCCCACGCTACGAACATCACGGCATCCGGCGACGCTCCTATCATGGCTATGGCATCCTCTACGCAGTGCGGGACGACCGGATCATCATCTATCGCTTCCTTGGGCCAGGACAGGATTACGACCGCGCCTTGCGGCTAAATTAATCTGCCGCTCGATGATGCCGATGATGACCGCAACGCGCCAGATTCCATCAACCATTGCCGTTCCAGCCCCGCCTGAAAGCGGTCGATCTGATGCGGCCGCCGCGATTCAGCCCGAGCCGTACGGCGATATGGGCCAACTCCATGCGACATGCGCCCCCGGGCATGTCGCCAAGGAGAACGCGACCCATGGATGACGCGACCGCAACCAAGCCCTTCGCCACCGACCCCGTTGCCGAGCCCCCGGCCGCCGCCATCACCCAGTTCGAAACCGCCGCTGCCGCCGCGGTCGAGGCGGCAGAGGTGCGGGCCCGTTTTCACCATGAAGGCCGCGAGGATGGCTGGACGCCCGAGAAGATCCGCATCTTCCTCCACACCTTGGCCGAAACCGGCGTGGTCGAGGATGCCGCCGCCGCGGCCGGGATCAGCCGCCAGAGCGCCTATCGGCTGCGCAACAGCGAACGCGGGCGGGCCTTCCGCTTCGCCTGGGGCGTGGCGTGCCGCTGCGCGCGCAACCGGCTTGCCGACGATGTCTATCGCCGCGCGGTCTATGGCAGCGTCGAGACGATCCGCCGCGGCGACGAGATCATCCAGCGCCACCGCCATGACGATCGGCTCGCGATGGCGGTGCTCGCCCGCCTCGATCGCCTCGAACGGGATGGCATGAAGGAGCGCGATGCCGGGGAGATCGTCGCGGAATCGTTCGACACCTTCGTCGATCTCGTCGCGCAGGGCGGCGCCGGCCCCGCCAATTTCATCGAGAACAACTATAAGGGCGGCTATGATCGCCGGACGCCGACGACGGTGCTGATCGATGCCATAAACAAGATCGCCGGCGTGCGGCGGCGCAACCGATTCTAGCGGCAGGGTGGGGCGAATCCACTGTCACCTTCGTCACTTTCGGCCGCCCTGTCCGGCGCGCAGGCGGCGGCGGCGTCGCCCGGAAAGACGTTCGTCGCTTCCGTCTTGCAAACGCCACCCTCCGCCGTGCTACCTTCGCCGCTCAACGCCCTTGGGGGGTCGAATATGATGAAGCCTTCGAGCCTCGCACTGGCGCTGGCCCTGGCGCTGCCCGCACTCCCCGCCGCGGCGCAGGCCCAGGCGGCCGCCGCTGCCGGCACGCTCCACGTCGATACGCGCTATTTCACGCTGCCCAACGGCCTCAAAGTGGTGATGACCCGCGACACGATCGCGCCGACCGTCACCGTCGCGGTCTATTACGGAATCGGCTTCCGCGTGGAGCCCCGCGACCGCACCGGCTTCGCGCATCTGTTCGAGCATCTGATGTTCCAGGGCTCGAAACATGCGCCGAAGGGCGTGTTCGATACCACCATCACCAATGCCGGCGGCATCAACAATGGCTCGACCCGCTTCGACTTCACCAATTATTACGAGATCGTGCCCTCGGGCGCGCTCGATCGCATGCTGTGGCTTGAGGCCGATCGCATGGCGAGCCCGGTGATCGACGAGGCCGTGCTCAAGAACCAGCAGGGCGTGGTCGGCAACGAGATCAAGGTCAATGTCCTCAACCAGCCCTACAGCACCTGGCCGTGGATCGACCTGCCGATGCTGGCCAACAGCAACTGGTACAACAGCCACAATTTCTACGGCGAACTGGCCGAGGTGGAAGCCGCGACCGTGCCGGACGCGCAGAGCTTCTCCAGGCAATTCTACCGGCCCAACAACGCCGTCCTCGTGATCGCGGGGGACATCGATTATGCCGCCGCGCGCGCGACGGTGGAGAGATATTTCTCGCCGATCCCGGCCGCTGCGCCGGTCGCGCTCCCCGACATTTCCGAACCGCGCCAGACCGCGGAGAAGTTCAAAAGCCGCGTCGATGCGCTCGCGCCCAAGCCCGGCTACGCCGCGGGCTATCACGCGCCCGCCCGCGGCACCCCCGAATGGTATGCGATGGGGCTGATCGACCAGATCATGGTCCAGGGCGACGACAGCCGCCTCTATCGCAAGCTCGTCCAGGAAACCGGCATCGCCGGCGAGGTGAGCGGCGGCATCAATGCCGATCTCGGCAACATGTTCAACTATCGCGGGCCGATGCTGTGGAGCTTCAGCTTCACCCACGATCCGACCCACACGACCGAACAGATCACCAGGGCGGTGGACGAAGTCGTCGAGGATCTGCGCAGCAAGCCGGTCAGCGCGGCGGAACTGCAGCGCGCGCGCATCAAGATGCGCTCGGACCTCTACGGCACGATCGACGGCGCCTATCGCGTCGGCCTCGTCGATCTGCTCGCGGTCTATGCGCTGTTCGACGATGATCCCGCCGCGATCAACCGGATCGAGGAAGGCTTCGCCAAGGTCACGCCCGAGCTGATCCGGAAGACCGCGCAGGACTATCTGCGCAAGACCAATCGCTCGATCTATGTCGTCGAACCCGGCGCCGCCAAGGCCGATGCTGCCGCCAAGGCCGATGCCCCCAAGGGAGGCCAGTGATGCGCTACGCACGCCTCGCCATAGCGGCGTTGCTCGCCGCCGCCCCGGCCGCCGCGCAGGACGCGTTCCCGCCCGCGCCGCCGATCGCCGATCCCAAGCCCTTCACCTTGCCGGCGACCGAAACCTATACGTTGCCCAACGGGCTCAAGGTCACGCTGATTCCCTATGGCATCGCGCCCAAGGCGGTGGTGTCGCTGCGCGTCCGCGCCGGCAACGCCACCGAGGGGGCGGATACCTGGCTGGCGGACCTCACCGGCGCGATGATGAAGGAAGGCGCGGGCGGACGGACGGCGGCGGAGGTCGCGGCGGCGGCGGCCGGCATGGGCGGCCAGCTCAATGTCGGCGTCAACCCGCAGGGCACGCAGGTCACCACCAACATCCTTTCCGAATATGCGCCCGAAGCGATCGCGCTGGTCAGCGACGTCGCGATCCGGCCCGACCTGCCGGCGGCCGAGCTCGCGCGGGTCAAGGCCAATCTCGGCCGCCAGCTCGCGGTCACGCTGTCGCAGCCGGGGACGCTGGCCGACGTCGCGCTGGCGCGGCGCATCTACGGCCCCGATCATCCCTATGGCCGGATCGTCCCGCGCCAGGCCCAGCTCGCCGCCTACACGATCGATCAGGTCAAGGCGTTCCGCGCAGGGCAGTTCGGCGCGCGGCGATCGCATCTCTATATCGCGGGGCGGTTCGACGCGGCCGCGGTGAAGGCGGCGGTGGCGAAGGCGTTCGGCGGCTGGACGCCGGGGCCGGAGCCGCTGAAGATCGACAGCCCGCACCAGGCAGGCCCGCAGGTGCTGCTGGTCGATCGTCCCGGCGCGCCGCAGACCACCCTGCGGCTGACCTTCGACGCGGCGCTCGCCGGCAGCGCTGCCGACATTCCGCAGCGCGTCACCAACGCGCTGCTCGGCGGCGCGTTCAGCTCGCGCATCACCACCAACATCCGCGAGGACAAGGGCTATACCTATTCGCCCTATTCCGCGATCGCCTTCCAGCCCGGTGACGCGCTGTGGACCTTCGAGGCCGACGTGACCACCGAACATACCGGCGATTCGCTGCGCGAGGTGTTCAAGGAGATCCGCCGCATGCAGACCGAAGCCGTGCCGGCCGAGGAGGCGAGGGGCATCCGTACCTATATGGCCGGGCTGTTCGCGATCCAGAACGCGACCTCGCCCGCGGTGGTCAACACGCTGGCGACGCGCGACCTGCTCGGCCTGCCCGCCGACTGGACCGATCACTATGTGCCCGCCGTGCTGGCGGTGTCGCCGGCGCAGATGCAGGCCGCGGCCGCCGCGTCCTACCCGCTCCGCACGCTCACCCTGGTCGTCGTCGGCGATCTCAAGACGGTCGCGCCCCAGCTCGAGGCGCTGCCCGAACTGGCCGATGTGCCGACCGCGACGGTGACGGTGCCCTGACGCGCTACCCCGCGTCCTGTGCAATATATTGCTCAGCTTGGTCCGGGTCGAACAGCCGCCCGTCGAAGAAGCGGTCCGGCCCCAGGATCAGCCGGCCATGCGTCGATCCCGCGCCGATCGGCTCGGCGATCGCGCCCTCCACCTTCGCGCTCGCGCCGGGCAGAACCGCGCCGGTGCCGGCGAGCGCGCGGCGGTAGATGTCCGGCCGGAACACGCCCGCCGCTGCCTCGAACCCGTCGGGCAGCGCGCTGGCATGGCCCCAGCGCCGCATCTGCGACCACAGCCACATCGCCTGGCTGCGCCACGGGAAGTTCGCCGCCTCGCGGTGGAGCACCAGGAAGTCGCGGATCGCCACCGGCTCGGCGCCGGCGCGCAGCACGAGGCGATCGGCCAGCGCGCGTTCGATGAGGTCGGCGGGCTGGTCGATATAGGCGGGGCGGGCGAGCAGGGCCGCGATCTCGCCGCGGCGCGCCGGGTCTCCGCACAGCCGGCCGGCGGTATGGAGCGCACGGATCAGCGCCGCCACCTCGTCGCCGCGCGCGTCGAGCGTCGTCTTGCGGAAGGCGAGCAGCTTCTCGACGCCGCGGCTCCAGATCCGCGCGGTCGCGGCGACCATCACCCCCAGGCCGCGCTCGACCGCGACGCTGTTCCACGGCTCGCCGACGCAGGAGCCGTCGATCTCGCCCGATTCGAGCGCCTCGGCGACGAAGGGCGGCGGCACCACCACGATCTCGACGTCGCGGTCGGGGTCGCAGCCGCACGCGGCCAGCCAGTAGCGCAGCATGTAGTTGTGGCTGGAATAACGATGGACCACCGCCAGCCGCAGCCGGCGCCCGCGCGCCGCTTCCGTGCGCGCGACCTCGGCCAGCGCGTGGCCCGCGGCGCGGGCATCGCCCGCCGCATCGATGCCGACCAGCGCGGCGATCCGCGTCGACAGGGTCACCGCATTGCCGTTGAGCCCCAGCATGAACGGCGCGCCCAGCGGCACCGCCGGCCGGTCCAGCCCCAGCGCCGTGGCGATGGCGAGCGGGGCGAGCAGGTGCGCCGCGTCGGTCTGGCCGTAGATCAGCCGGTCGCGCACCGTCGCCCAGCTCGGATCGCGGACCAGCTCGATCGCCACCCCCTCGGCGGCGGCAAGCCCCATCTCGTGCGCGACGATCGGCAGCGCCGCATCGACCAGCGGCAGGAAGCCGATCCGAAAGCCGCTCATCCCTGTCCTCCCAGCAGCGCATCCGCCGTCACCAGCGCCTCGGCGATGTCGGCGATGCGCTTGCCGCTATCCATCGCCTGCTTGCGCAGCAGCGCATAGGCGGCGGGTTCGTCGATGCCGCGCCGCTTCATCAGCAGCGCCTTGGCCTTGTCGATCGCGCGCCGGTCGGCGAGCGCGGAGCGTGCCTCCGCCAGCTCGGCCTGCAGATGCGCGAAGGCGTTGAAGCGGCGCACCGCCAGTTCGAGCACCGGCTTGATCCGCTCCTTGCGCATCCCGTCGACGACATAGGCGGAAATGCCGGCATCCACCGCCTCCGCGATCGAGCGCTCGTCGGACTGGTCGACGAACATCGCGATCGGGCGGGCGAGCGCGCGCGACAGCGCGAAGCTTTCCTCCAGCACGTCGCGTCCCGGATTTTCCAGGTTGATCAGGACCACGTCGGGCGCGAGCGCGGCGAGTCGCGCGACCAGACCGATTCGCTCGATCAATATGGTGATGTCGGCAAGCCCGGCCTCGCGCAGCCCTTCCTCGATCACCGCGGCCCGCGCCGGGCTTTCGTCGACGATCGCGATCTTCAGCGCTGCCTCCCTGCCCCAGATGCCAAGCCGTGCCCAGCGCGGGCGCCCAAGTCAACCGTCGCGCGCCACGGCAGGCTTGCGTTGCGCGCCATCGTCGGGCAAGAAGAACAAATAAGGAACATCAGGGATATGATCGTGAGCCGAGCAAGCAGCGACCTGCCGGTCGCGGCGGGCGCCGCTTCGCCCGCACGCCGCGCCTATTGTCTGCGTCCCGTTGCCTGCATCGCCGGGCGTCGCGGCTGCTGCGCGCTGTGCCAGCCGCATCGCGGACGCACCGACGAGCATGTCACGCGCGACGAGCGGGTCGTCGCCGCGCGGCGCGGAGGGATGAGCCTGCGCCGCATCGCGGCGGCGCATGCGATCACCCACCAGCGCGTGCTGCAGATCCTGCGCAACGCAGGGGAGGCGCCGCCCGTCCGCCGCACGGGGCGCTCACGACTCCATTTTGACGATAGTCGCCAAAGCGGAGGGGATTCGGCTTTGTAGGGGGACGGTCGAGACCTACGCTGCCTGGTTCCGACGCTCGGGAAGGTGCCGGACCTGGTCAAAACTCGCGAGAGGGCACGCCAAGGCTGGGTGGATTCAGCGTGCTCCTGCCTACCGTCTGCGTGCCGGCCTCGATTTCGGCCTGCCCGTTCTCCCCGGCCCACCCGATGCCTTCCCGATGCGGCGGAACGGCGCGTTCGGTCGGCCGGTCGCCCTTCGACGCGGTGCGGGGCACGGTTCGGAAACGCGCCGGTCAACCCGCGCTGGCGGCGGTTGAACGCGGCGCGCGATTGATCGGAAAAATCGATGTCTAGAACCGAACTTATCGGTTTTCTTTAGCCGCGGCGCGCCCATATAGGGACGGTCATCAACACCCAAGCGGAGATGCTCATGTCCCTCATCGGAAGCCAGATCAAACCCTTCAAGACCGAAGCCTTCAAGGACGGCAAGTTCTCGACCGTCACCGACGGCGACGTGAAGGGCGGCTGGTCGGTGTTCTTCTTCTACCCGGCGGACTTCACTTTCGTGTGCCCGACCGAGCTGGAAGACCTCGCCGACAATTATGACGCGTTCCAGGCGCTTGGCGTCGAAATCTACAGCGTCTCGACCGACACGCATTTCTCGCACAAGGCGTGGCACGACACCTCGCCGGCGATCGGCAAGATCAAGTACACGATGCTCGGCGATCCGACCGGCACGATCACGCGCAACTTCGACGTGATGATCGAGGAAGCCGGCCTGGCCGACCGCGGCACCTTCGTCGTCGATCCGGAAGGCAACATCCAGATCGTCGAGATCACCGCCGGCGGCATCGGCCGCGACGCGACCGAACTGCTGCGCAAGGTGAAGGCCGCGCAGTATGTCGCTTCGCACCCGGGTGAGGTCTGCCCCGCCAAGTGGCAGGAAGGCGCCGAGACGCTCGCGCCGTCGCTCGACCTCGTCGGCAAGATCTAACCCAACCAATAGCCCTCATCGGGTCGCACCGCGCACCGGGGCCGGATCACCGTCCGGCCCCGGGCGTAAACTGAGGGGCACCACTCAAGAAACGGAACAGGACATGCTCGACGCGAATCTCAAGCAGCAGTTGAAGGCCTATCTCGGCAACATCACCCAGCCGATCGAGCTGGTGGCGTCGCTGGACGATAGCGACAAGTCTCGCGAAATGCTCGCCCTGCTGGAGGACATCGCCGGCCTGTCCGAAAAGGTCGCGGTCGTCCGCACGGATGGCGACAAGCGCACCCCCAGTTTCATGATCCGGCGCGTCGGCACCGATATCGGCGTGCGTTTCGCCGGTCTGCCGATGGGCCACGAATTCACCTCGCTCGTGCTCGCCCTGCTGCAGGTCGGCGGTCATCCGTCGAAGGCCGCGCAGGAACTGATCCAGCAGGTGAAGGACCTCGACGGCGATTATGCCTTCGAAACCTATTTCTCGCTCTCCTGCCAGAACTGCCCGGATGTCGTGCAGGCGTTGAACCTGATGGCGGTGCTCAACCCGCGGATCAGCCATGTCGCGATCGATGGCGCCCTGTTCCAGGATGAAGTGACCGAGCGCAAGGTGATGGCGGTTCCCACCGTCTTCCTCAATGGCGAGCCCTTCGCCCAGGGGCGGATGGAGCTCGAGCAGATCGTCGCCAAGATCGACAGCGGTGCTTCCGCGCGTGCTGCCGAGAAGATCAAGGCGAAGGACCCGTTCGACGTGCTCGTGATCGGCGGCGGTCCCGCCGGTGCCGCGGCGGCGATCTATGCCGCGCGCAAGGGCATCCGCACCGGCATCGCCGCCGAGCGGTTCGGCGGGCAGGTGCTCGACACGATGGGCATCGAGAATTTCATCTCGGTGCAGCACACTGAAGGGCCCAAGCTGGCCGCGCAGCTCGAACAGCATGTGAAGGATTATGATGTCGACATCATGAACCTGCAGCGCGCCGAAAAGCTGATCACGGCGCGCGTGCCCGGCGGCCTGCACGAGGTGCGGCTTGAGAACGGCGCGTCGCTGAAGGCCCGCACCATCATCCTGTCGACCGGTGCCCGCTGGCGGCAGATGGGGGTGCCGGGCGAGGACCAGTATCGCAACAAGGGCGTGGCCTATTGCCCGCACTGCGACGGCCCGCTGTTCAAGGGCAAGCGCGTGGCGGTGATCGGCGGCGGCAATTCCGGTGTCGAGGCGGCGATCGACCTCGCCGGCATCGTCGCGCACGTGACGCTGATCGAGTTCGACAGCGACCTGCGGGCGGATGCGGTGCTCCAGCGCAAGCTGGCCAGCCTGGCCAACGTCAAGATCATCACCTCGGCGCTGACCACCGAGGTGCTGGGGGATGGCGAGAAGGTGGTGGGCCTGACCTACAAGGACCGCAACCATGACAGCCTCCACCAGATCGAGCTGGAGGGCATCTTCGTCCAGATCGGCCTGGTGCCGAACACGGAGTGGCTGAGGGACGCGATCGCGCTTTCGCCGCGCGGCGAGATCGAGATCGATCATCGCGGCGAAACCTCCAAGCCCGGCGTGTTCGCGGCGGGTGACGTGACCACGGTGCCCTACAAGCAGATCGTGATCGCGATGGGCGAAGGCTCGAAGGCGGCGCTCTCGGCGTTCGACTATATGATCCGGCTCGCGCCGGCCGAGGAAGCCGCCGCGGCCTGACGGCCCCAGGGGTTACGGGATCCGGCGGGCAAGGTCCGCCGGATCCTCTCTATCAATGGATGAGCGCGAGCGCCGCGTTGCGGTCGAGCGCCCGCGGGTTGAGCCGTACCGCTTCCTTGCGCGCGGCCTCCGCCTCTTTCCGGCGTCCCAGCATCGTCTGCGCATCCGCCGCGACCAGCCAGGTCAGCGACGACCGCCATTTCGATTCGAGCACCGGCTTCAGCGTCGACAGCGCTGCATCGGGCTGGCCGTTGGCGATCTGCGCCGCGGCCAACTGCGTCAGCGCCTCGCCGAACGGGCGCTCGGCGGCGTTCAGCTTCGCCAGCTCCAGCGCCCGCGCCGGATCGCCGAACGACAGATAATGGTCGATCGCGTGCCCCCACGCCGCTTGTGGCAGCGCGGCGAGGCGGCGGTCCCACGCGGCGCCCGCCCGCGCGGCCCAGGCCTCGCTGTTGGCGCGGTCCCCCATCGCGCGATAGACGCCGGCGACCGCGTCCATCATGTCGGGATGCCCGCTTCGCTCGGCCAGCGTGATGAAGCGCGTGAGCGCGCCCGGCAGATCGCCCTTCAGCGCCTGCATCTTGGCGATGCGTGATTCGATGCGCCAGTCGCCCGGGAAGCGGCGGTCGGCTTCGGCGAAATGCTTCGCCGCATCCTCCCACCGTCCCCGATCGAAATCGATCAGTCCGCGCTGCAGTTCGAACCAGCCGCGCTGTTCGAAAGCAGGCCCGGTGACCAGCCATTCCGCCTCGTTCAGATACTCCATCGCCTTGTCGGGATCGCCGGTGCGCCAGAACCAGGTCGATAACCGCAGCAAATTGTCATAACCGCCCTGCTCGCGTTCGATCCGCCGATAGGTGGTGAGCGCGGCGTCATAACGGCCCGAATAGAAATCCAGATCGGCGCGGTCCGCGTCGATCCCGGCGCGTTCCAGCTTGTTGGGGCCGACCGCAATCGATTCCACCGCCTTCAGGTCGGGCTCGATCGCGGACAGCCGGTGAACATGGAAGTTGAACGCGATGCGTTCCCAATGCGGGCCGAGCCGCTCGTCGCCGGCATGTGCGAACGCGGCTGTAAGCGCCTGTTCTGCGGCGACGAGATCGTCGAGCCCGCCGGTCAGCATCGCGCGTTCGATCCTGAGGCGGACGATGCGCTCGATATTGTCCGTCTCAGCCGGTGGCTGGCCGGTATCGCCGAACGCGCGGCGTTTGCCGTCGATCTCCGCCAGCACGGCGGCGTAGGTCTCGGGCACGCCCACCTGCACGGGGCGCTTCCAGGGCGGCGCCTCGCCGAAGCGGTGGCCGCTGACCATCGTCTGCGCCGGCGGCACCGCCGGTTCCCAGGGACGCACGACGAACAGCGTGGCGACCGAGGCCGCCGCGCCCGCCATCAGCAGCAGCGACGGGCGCGCCGGGCCGACCGCCGGTTGAGCATTGGCCATGGTCCGGTCAGGCGGGTCTGGCGCAGGGAACCAGGCCGGCGCGGCGGAAATCATCGTCGAGCAGGGTGGCAAGCCCGGTCAGGTTCACTTTCATCTCGGGGATGAACATGCCGGTCGCATAGTCCACCGGCTTGCTGTCGTTGTAGAGCGGCTGCCGGTTGCCCGACATCAGCACGGTCGACGTCACCGGATTGCCCATCGAATCGACCGAGGCATAATCGGTGAGCGGATTGGTTCGGAAATCGAACCCGCTGCCCGATCCCTCCGGCCGCACCGACCCGAACGCCGTACCCAGATAGGGGAAGTCGCGCCGGAACGGCTTGTCGTTCACCGGCGGGTTGAGTGCGAGTTTGGCGACGACATCCCGCGGATGGCGGGTCAGGTCGATGAAGAAATAGCCGAGCGCAAGGTCGGGCGTCGGATCCTCGAAGCGGCGGCCATTTGGATAGCCGTTGGGCTTGGATGGATCGAAGTGGACGACGTCTTCCTTGACGAACTGCTCCACTGTCTTGCCTGGCAGCAAATCGGGCGCGACGAGCTGTTGAAAGCAGGGTTCGATGTTGAGCGCCGTGGGTGTCGGCGTCCCCGGCGTCGGGGTCGGCGTGGGGGTTGGCGTCGGCGTGGGCGTCGGCGTACCGCCGCCGCCGCTGTCGGCCGAACTGCAGGCGCTGATGGCGAAGGCGCAGACGGCGGCGCAGGCGAGAAGGATCGACTTCTTCATGATCACAGCCCCGGCTTGATGCGACTGGTGGCGACGGAGACGCCGAGAACGGTGTTGCCGTTCAGGACATTGGCCTTGTCCGTTTCGATCGCGAAGCCGGAGACATTGCCGTTCGCGAAGAAATCCCGCGTGCTGACGAAACGCAGGTCGCCATTGGTGCGGGTATTGTCGAGGCCGAGCACGTCGAAGAAGAAGGGATCCTCGAACAGGCCGGCCATGAAGCGCGTGCCGTTCTTGGCGAACTCCTTCTGCAGCGGCACCACCACGGTCTCGCTTTCGAGGCCCGGCAGGCCCCTGGCCTGCACGCCCCACTGGCCTGCTGCATTGGGAGCGAAGCGGAATTCGATGATCTTCTCGGTCGTGAAGATGTTGGCATCGTCCGAGATGCGGATCTGGTAGACGACATCGCGGTCGAACAGCCCGGGCGCCTCGGGCACATAGGGGCCGCCGAAGGTGAAGCACATCACGAACTTCGTATCGGTCTGCCAGACATAGATGTCGGCGATGTCGGCGCCGCGATCGAGGATCGGCACGCTGGTCGGACGACCGACACGGGAACCCGGTTCATTATGGTCGGCAGCGACCACCGGCCGCTCGACGAACAATATGGCCGCGGTGCAGGCGACGATCACGCCCGCCATCAGGCCGTTTATCAACGAAGTCATGCGCATCGAAAACCCCCGGTCGAAGGGATGGGCGCGGACGCCTTCCCATGAACGCCCGACCCATTCAGTGCCACTCGTCACAGCTACGAGGACAAAGGAATTAAGTCTGCAGCCGCAACGACCCGGTATTTCGATTTTTTTGAAAGATAGCGCGTGGCTGGCGGGACCGCCAGCCCGAATCATCAAGCTTGACAAGGATCAAGCGCGGGAAGGCCCGTGCTTGCAGGCCGTTAGCGCCGCCGCGCGAACAGGATCGCGACCAGCCCGACGACCACCAACACCGCGCCATTATAGGTCCAGCGCGACTGATCGATCATGAAGCTGCTGGCCGGCCAGCGCACCAGCCCCGTACCCTGGCCCACCCACAGGAGACCGACGACCAGCGCGAAGATGCCTGCAATCAACGTCAGGGTCGGTATCGCGCGCATCGGCATCGTCCTTCTTCATACGGCAACGGCCCGGTCTTGCCGACCGGGCCGTGCCAGTGTGGCGCATCTGCGCCCTGCCTGTCGAGCCGCACCTGGGTGCGGCCCATGCGCGATCAGCGGTCGCCGACCGGCAGATAGTCGCGCTGCGTCGGGCCGACATAAAGCTGGCGCGGGCGGCCGATCTTCTGCGCCGGATCCGAGATCATCTCGTTCCACTGCGCGACCCAGCCGACGGTGCGGGCGAGCGCGAAGAGAACGGTGAACATCGAGGTCGGGAAGCCGATCGCCGAGAGGATCACGCCCGAGTAGAAGTCGACGTTCGGGTAGAGCTTCTTCTCGATGAAATAATCGTCCTTTAGCGCGATCTGTTCGAGCTCGCGCGCCACGTCGAAGATCGGATCGGTCACGCCCAGCTTGTTGAGCACGTCGGCCGCAGTCTTCTGCATCACCTTCGCGCGGGGATCAAAATTCTTGTACACGCGGTGGCCGAAGCCCATCAGGCGGAACGGATCGTCCTTGTTCTTGGCGCGGGCGATATATTCCGGAATCTTTTCGACGGTGCCGATCTCGCGGAGCATGTTGAGCGCCGCCTCATTGGCGCCGCCATGTGCCGGGCCCCACAGGCAGGCGATGCCGGCCGCAATGCAGGCGAAAGGATTGGCGCCCGACGAGCCGGCGAGACGGACGGTCGAGGTCGACGCGTTCTGCTCATGGTCGGCGTGGAGAATGAAGATCTTGTCCATCGCGTCGACGATGATCGGATCGACGACATATTCCTCGGCGGGGACGCTGAAGGTCATCCGCAGGAAGTTGGCGGTGTAGCTCAGATCGTTGTTCGGATAGACGAACGGCTGGCCGACCGAATATTTGTACGCCATCGCCGCGATCGTCGGCATCTTCGCGATCAGCCGGTGGATCGCGATCATGCGCTGCAGCGGATCGGCGATGTCGGTCGAATCGTGATAGAACGCCGAAAGCGCGCCGACCACGCCGCACATGATCGCCATCGGGTGGGCATCGCGACGGAAGCCGCGGTAGAAGGTGGCCAGCTGTTCGTGCAGCATCGTGTGGCGGGTGATCGTGTTGCTGAACTTGTCCAGCTCGTCGCCGGTCGGCAGTTCGCCGTTGATCAGCAGATAGGCGACTTCCATGAAGCTCGACTTTTCGGCGAGCTGGTCGATCGGATAGCCGCGGTGGAGCAGGATGCCTGCATCGCCATCGATATAGGTCAGCGCCGATTCGCACGACGCGGTCGAGGTGAAGCCCGGATCGTAGGTGAAAGCGCCGGTTTCCGCATACAGCTTGCGAATGTCGATGACATCCGGACCGACGCTGCCGGACAGGACCGGATAGTCCTTGTTCGCCCCGCCGATCGTCAGTTGCGCTTTCTGGTCACCCATATTCTGCTCCATCTATGTGGTTGCTTCAGACGCGCTGGCCGGCAGCGGTCAGGCTGTCGTCCAACCGACCGAGCGACTCATCGCGCCCGAGCAGCACCAGCACGTCAAAAATCCCCGGCGAGGTCGAACGCCCGGTGAGCGCCGCTCGAAGCGGCTGCGCCACCTTGCCGAGACCGATACCGGCATCCTCTGCGACCCTGCGCACCGCTTCTTCGAGAGCCGGCACGGTCCATTCCGGAACCGCTCCGATCGCCTCGCGGGTCTTGCCCAGGAGCGTTCGCGCGTCACCCATTAACAGCGCCGATGCCTTCTCGTCGAGCGAAAGCGGGCGCTTGTCGAACAGGAAGGCGGCCCCTTGCGCAAGCTCGACCAGCGATTTGGCACGCGGCTTGAGCGAAGGCATCGCGGCAGCCAGCAGCGCCAGTTCGTCGGCGTCGAGCGCACGGCCGAGCAGGACCTCGACATGCGGTCGCGTCGCCTGCACCAGCCGTGCGTCATCGGCCTCGCGGATATAATGGCCGTTGAGATTCTCGAGCTTCTTGAGGTCGAAGCGCGAGGGCGAGCGGCCGACGCCGCCGAGGTCGAACCATTCGGTCGCCTGCTCGCGGCTGATGATCTCGGCGTCGCCATGCCCCCAGCCCAGCCGGAGCAGATAGTTGGAAAGCGCCTCGGGCAGCACGCCCAACTCGTCGCGATAGGCCTCGACGCCGGTGGCTCCGTGGCGCTTGGACATCTTGGCGCCGTCATTGCCGTGGATCAGCGGCACATGCGCGTAGACCGGCTCGGCCCAGCCCATCGCACGGATCACAGCAAGCTGGCGGAAGGCGTTGTTGAGATGGTCGTCGCCGCGGATGACGTGGGTGACGCCCATATCATGGTCGTCGACCACCACCGCGAGCATATAGGTGGGCGTGCCGTCCGACCGGAGCAGGACGAAATCGTCGAGTTCCGAATTGCGCACGGTCACTGCGCCCTGCACGCGATCGTCGATCACCGTCTCGCCATCGATCGGCGCCTTGATGCGGATCACGTAGGGCGCGCCCTCGGGCGCTTCGCCGGGATCGCGATCACGCCAGCGGCCATCATAACGCTGCGGCTGCTTGTTGGCGCGCTGCTCGGCGCGCATCGCCTCGAGTTCCTCGGCGGTCGCGAAGCATTTATAGGCGTTGCCCTCGGCGAGAAGCTGGTTTGCAACGTCCGCATGGCGATCGGCGCGGGCGAACTGGAACACGGTCTCGCCGTCCCAGTCCAGCTCCAGCCAGCGCATCGAATCGAGGATCTTGTCGATCGCATCCTGCGTGGAGCGAACGCGATCGGTGTCCTCGATCCGGAGCAGGAACTTGCCGCCATGATGGCGGGCGAACAGCCAGTTGAACAGCGCGGTGCGCGCGCCGCCGATGTGCAGGAACCCCGTGGGGGATGGCGCGAACCGCGTGACGACGGCGCTGCCGGTGGCTTCGTGACTTGCGCTCAACCGCGCTTGCTCCCAGAAACTGACGATATGGACATGATCGCTCGGCGACGCCCCTAGCATGGCATATGCGCCGCGACAAACCGTGCTCCGGTGAACCTCGCGGCGGCGTTCGAGGCCGCGTTCAATTCCTTGGAGCAAAAGCTTTTTCTGGAGCGGGACCAACTCGCTTTGTGGCTGCCCGTAGCGCTGGGCGGCGGAATTGCCGCCTGGTTCGCACTGCCCGGCATGCTCGCCTGGTCCGCGTGGATCGCGGCGGCGGGCGGACTCGCCGCGGCGGGGCTCGCGCTGGGGGCCGGAAGCCGGATCGGACGTGCGTTGCTCGTCGCCGGCGTGCTTGCGGCGATGGGCTGCGCACTGGTGTGGGCGCGTGCCGAATGGCGCGCCGCGCCGGTGCTTGGTCGGCCAACGGTCACCACCGTCACCGGCATGATCGAGCGCGCGCAACCGCTGCCCGCGCGCGACGTGGTGCGGCTGACCCTGGCAACCGGCGGTGCCGGCGGCCTGCCGCCGCGTGTTCGGGTCTCGGTGCCAGAGGATCAGGCCGTGCCGATGTTCCGCGCCGGCGAGCGGGTGACGCTGCGGGCGCGGCTGGTGCCGCCGCCCTCTGCCGCGGTACCGGGTGCCTATGACTATGCGCGCGTGGCGTGGTTCGACGGCATCGGTGCGACCGGCAGCGTGTTGGGGAGCGTCACCCGGCTTTCCCCCCCCACCGACGGCAGAATGCCCACGCGCGATCGGCTGTCCGCGCATATCCGGGCGCAGTTGCCCGCGGCGGAGGGTGGCATCGCCGCCGCACTCGCCACCGGCGATCAGGGCGCGATTCCGGATGAGGATGCGGAGGCGATGCGGCGGTCGGGCCTCGCGCATCTGCTGTCGATCAGCGGACTGCATATCACCGCGATGTTCGCCGGCGTTTCGCTGCTGGTGCTGCGGCTGCTCGCGCTCAGCCCCTGGCTGGCGTTGCGCGCGCCGCTGCTGCTGGTCGCGACGGCAGCCGGCGCGCTGGCCGCATGCGGCTATACCTGGCTGTCGGGCGCGGAGATTCCCACGATCCGCTCGCTCGTTGCGGCGCTGCTGATCGCGCTGGCGATCGCGCTGGGGCGGGAGGCGGTGACGTTGCGGCTGGTCGCCGCGGGCGCGCTGATCGTGCTGCTGCTCTGGCCCGAGGCGATCGCAGGCCCAAGCTTCCAGCTCAGTTTCGCAGCGATCACCGCAATCGTCGCACTGCACGAACATCCGCGGGTGCGCGGCTGGTTCGAGCGGCGCGAGGAGGGCCGGGGCGCGCGATTGCTGCGCGGGTTGGGATCGCTGTTGCTCACCGGATTGGTGGTTGAGATCGCGCTGGCGCCGATCGCGCTGTTCCATTTCCACCGCTCGGGGCTTTACGGCGCGCTCGCCAATATCGTCGCGATTCCCCACACCACCTTCGTCGTCATGCCGCTGGAGGCGGCGGCGCTGCTCCTCGACGGCGTCGGTGCGCTGATCGGGATCGGGGGTGTGGGGAAGCCCGCCTGGTGGCTGACGGGCCAGTCGTTGCGCGTGTTGCTGTGGCTGGCACATGCAGTCGCCAATGCCCCTGGCGCCGTGACCGCGCTTCCGGTTGCGCCCGGCGCTGCGCTGGCCTTGTCCGTCGTGGGCGGGCTGTGGATGGGGCTGTGGAAAAGTCGGTGGAGATGGTGGGGGGCGCTGCCCGCGGCGCTCGGTCTGCTCTGGATGGCGCTCGCCCCCACGCCGGACCTGCTGGTGACCGGCGATGGCCGCCATCTCGCGCTGATCGACTCGGACGGCCGCCCGGCGCTGCTGCGCGCACGGGCGGGGGATTATGTGCGCCAGACCTTGTCCGAAACCGCGGGTTATGACGGCGAGCCAACCGCGCTGGAGGCGTTGCCGGGCGCGCGCTGCAACGCCGATCTCTGCATGGTGGACGTGGTACGGGGCGGCGGCACGTGGCGCCTGCTGGCGACGCGCAGCACCTATGCCGTGCCCGTGGAGGAGATGGTCGCCGCCTGCGCCGGGGCGGATATCGTCGTCAGCGAACGCTGGCTGCCGCGCAGGTGCAAGCCGCGCTGGCTGAAGCTCGACCGCAACCTGCTGGCGCAGACCGGCGGGGTGGCGATTTATCTCGGCCAGCGCCGGGTGGTGACGGTGGCGGACGCCAATGGCGCGCATCCTTGGGGCGTCAAGGCGCCCGTCGACCTCGGCCCGCCCCGGCCATGTGGGCATGGCTGGGGAAGGGCGTGCTGATGGGGCAGGAAGAAGCGCCCGGGCGGCCATCGAAGCCGCCCGTTCGCTGCTACACCCCTTGCTCCCCATCCTCTGAAGAGGAGGAGAGCAAAGGCCTCAGGCGACGGTCGCCTTGACGATCTTGCCCGGCGCGCGCGGCGGTTCGCCCTTGGGGATGCCGTCGACGAACTCCATGCCGCTCTCGACCACGCCCCACGCCGTGTACTGGCGATCGAGGAAGGTCGCGTCGGCCAGGCAGATGAAGAACTGGCTGTTGGCGCTGTTCGGGTTGGAGGAGCGGGCCATCGAGCAGACGCCGCGGACGTGCGGCTCGGCGTTGAACTCGGCCTTGAGGTCTGGCTTCTCGGAGCCTCCCATGCCGGTGCCGGTGGGATCGCCGCCCTGCGCCATGAAGCCGGCGATCACGCGGTGGAAGATCACGCCGTCGTAAAAGCCTTCATTGGCCAGCTCGACGATGCGGGTGACGTGGCCCGGGGCGAGATCCGGACGGAGGCGGATTACGACATCGCCATTATCCTTCTCATTGCCGTTATCGAGGGTGAAGGTCAGAGTCTCGGCCACTTGGCTCTCCTGCGTGCTTGGAAGGTGGCCGATATAGGGGCTTGGGCGTTGGTGGGAAGTCTCGTTCGCGGTGGGCCTCCGTGCGCAGCATTGCCTTCGCACTCGCAGCACGCCAAAGAGGCGGTTCGGCCTGCCAGGGAGGATCAGGATGAGCGAGACCCGTCTGTCGTCCGCCGAGCTCCCCGAACCGAGCCTCGACGAGGATGACCGGATGAAGCCGGAGTTCGTCAGCGCCGTTCTGGGCCACGTCGATGACGGCGATACCGAGGCGGCGCGCGCGCTGGTGGAGCCGCTCCACCCCGCCGACATCGCCGACCTGTTCGAACTGACCCCGGTCGAACGGCGCCGGGCGCTGGCGGCCGCGATCTCGGACCTGCTCGACGCCGACGTGTTCGCGGAGATGAACGAGCACGTCCGCGAAGGGCTGATCGACGCACTGGACCCCGCGCAGGTCGCGGAGATCGCCGCGGAACTCGATACCGACGACGCGGTCGCGATCATCGAGGACATGGAGGAAGAGGATCAGCGCGCCGTGTTGCGCGCGCTCGATCCCGACGATCGCGCGGCGATCGAGGAAGCGCTCTCCTTCCCCGAGGAATCCGCCGGCCGCCTGATGCAGCGCGACCTGATCGCGGTGCCCGAACATTGGACGATCGGCAATGTCCTCGATTACCTGCGTTCCAACGAGGATCTCACCACCGACTTCTGGGAGATTTTCGTCGTCGATGCGCAGCACAAGCCGATCGGGACGTGCAAGCTCAGCTGGATCCTGCGTACGCCCGTCGAGATCGCGGTCGCCGACGTGATGGCGCGCGAGCAGACGTTGATCCCGGTCGACATGGACCAGGAAGAGGTGGCGCTACGCTTCCAGAAATATGCGCTGATCTCCGCCGCGGTGATCGACCCGCTGGGGCGACTGGTCGGCATGATCACCGTCGACGACGTCGTTCACATCATTCAGGAAGAAGCGGGCGAGGATATCCTCAAGCTCTCCGGCGCGGGCGACGGCGACATCAACGAGCCGGTGCTCGAAAGCTACAAGGCGCGCGTGCGCTGGCTGATCGCCAATCTCGGCACCGCGCTCGTCGCCTCTTCGATCATCGCCATCTTCGAAGGCACGATAGCGCAGATGGTGGCGCTCGCCACGCTGATGCCGATCGTCGCGGGTGTGGGCGGCAACGCCGGTACGCAGACCATGGCGGTGACAGTGCGCGCGCTCGCCACCAACCAGCTCACCCAGTCCAACACCTGGCGCACCATATCGCGAGAGATCCGCATCGCGCTGCTCAACGGATCGACCGTGGCAGTGGTGATCGGCGTGGGCGTGGCGGCGGTGTTCGCCAATCCGGCGCTGGGGATGGTGATCGCGGCGGCGATGATGACCAACATCATCATCGCCGGGCTGGCCGGCGTGCTGGTGCCGCTGGCGCTCGACCGGCGCGATATCGACCCTGCGGTCTCATCCTCGGTGTTCGTGACGATGACGACCGACTCGATGGGCTTCCTGGCGTTTCTGGGGCTCGCGACCGCGTCCGGCATTACGGGATAGGTCAAACTCCGTCGCTTGCTGTGGTGGATGCCGCCGGCCGGGGAGGGGGCTGTTGGCCGGCGGCATCCGGGGGACGAGCGGACTATTTCGCCACAGCGGGCGTCCGCTCATCCTCGGGGGCACTGATCGACGGGTTCGGATGGGTGCGCTTCGCCTCTTCCCAGGCGGCACGCACGCCCGCGCCATAATCGGGGTGGACCCGGGTGAAATGACCGAGCTGTCGCTCGACAATGAAGTCGGGCGTGTCGCCGAAGGCGGCCGCGATATTGTGAAACAGCCGCTGGCGCTGGCCCGCGTCGAACAGTTCGAACAGCGCGCGGGGCTGGCCATAATCGTCATTGCCGTCACGATGATTGTAGCGCGCGGCATCGCCCGAGATCTTCAGCGGCGGCTCGAGGAAGCGCTGATCCTCCACCGGGCCACTGAAGCTGTTGGGCTCATAATAGGCGTCCGGCTGCGGGTTGTTGGGGAAGAAGCGCATCGCGCCGTCCTTGTGATAATGGCGGACGGCGGATTTCGGCGCATTGACCGGCAGCGCCTCGTAATGGGTGCCGATGCGGTGGCGGTGCGCGTCGGCATAGCTGAAGATCCGCGCCTGCAGCATCTTGTCCGGCGAGAAGCCGATGCCGGGCACGATGTTCGAAGGGCTGAACGCGAGCTGCTCGATCTCGGCGAAATAATTGTCCGGGTTGCGGTTGAGCTCGAACGTGCCGATGTCGATCGGCGGGTAATCAGCGTGCGGCCATACCTTGGTGAGGTCGAACGGGTTGTAGGGCGTCTTTTCCGCGTCGAGCTCGGGCATGATCTGCACCTGCGTCGTCCAGCGCGGGAAATTTCCCGCCTCGATCGCCTCGTACAGATCTTCCTGCGTCGATTCGCGGGTACGGCCGACCACGCCGGCCGCCTCGTCATTGGTCCAGTGCGCGTGGCCCTGCTGGGTCTTGAAGTGGAACTTCACCCAGAAACGTTCGCCGGCCGCGTTGATCAGGCTGTAGGTGTGGCTGCCATAGCCGTTGATGTGGCGCACGCTGGTCGGTAGCCCGCGGTCCGACATCAGGATCGTCACCTGGTGGAGCGATTCGGGACTGAGCGACCAGAAATCCCACATCGCCGTCGGCGACCGCAGGTTGGTACGCGGGTGGCGCTTTTGCGTGTGAATGAAGTCCGGAAATTTCAGCGGATCGCGCACGAAGAAAACGGGGGTGTTGTTGCCCACCAGATCCCAATTGCCTTCGGGCGTGTAGAATTTCAGCGCGAAGCCGCGCACGTCGCGCTCGGCATCGGCGGCGCCAAGCTCGCCGGCGACGGTCGAGAAACGCGCGATCATCGGCGTCTCGGCGCCCGGCTGCAGCACCTTGGCCTTGGTGTAGGCACTGATGTCACCGGTGATCTTCAACGTGCCATGCGCGCCCCAGCCCTTGGCGTGGACGGCGCGTTCGGGAATGCGCTCGCGATTCTGGTGGGCCAGCTTCTCGATGAGCTGATAATCCTCCAGCAACAGCGGGCCGCGCGGCCCCGCGCTCAGCGAATTCTGGTTGTCGGCAATCGGATTGCCTGCGCTGGTCGTCATCTGTGGCTTGTCGGACATGGCTGGTCTCTCCTCTTCGGTCAGCGGCGCAGCCTTTTTGACACGCCGCAGGACGTTGGGGAAACGCATAGCTTCGGCCAGTCTGATCGAATATTTCGTTGATCCAGAACAGGCAGCGGCGCAGCTGCCGCGCTTAGATGCTTGCCATGACACGCGCACCGCCTTAAAGCGCGCGGCTCCGGTCGGGGCGTAGCGCAGCCTGGTAGCGCATCACACTGGGGGTGTGGGGGTCGCAGGTTCGAATCCTGTCGCCCCGACCAATTCTCGAAATCGCGAATCATTCCGGCTTGTGCCGGTCCGGCGCGCTGCGATCGCGGCGAGTCGTTGGCGGCATTGCCGAACCGCGACCGCCGGCGATCCGCCAACGACTCGCCCCGCCGTCGAATCCGAACGGCAGCCTGCAGAAGCCACCGCCCCAAGGCGCAGCACGCACCGTAACCGGGGAAGACCCGCCGGGCGCGGCGCCGAAACGGGGGATGACGGTGGATTTTCTTCCGGCGTCGAGGTGGGTTCAGCGTTCGGGCCGGTAGCCCACCTCGAACGGATCGTCGCCATAGCCGACCGCGAGATCGTCGAACAGCAGGGTGCGTTCCTTGATGTCCTTCTCGACGCCAGCATAGCCCCAGTTGGGCACATAGGTGCCTGCCTTCATATAAGGCCCGATCAGGTCGCGGTGCGCGTTGGGCCCGCGATCGTCGGTGATCTTCTTGCCGTCCAGCCAGATTTCGGTGCGGCCCGCCTCGTTGGAGGACCAGTGGACGCGGATCACCCAGGTCATCCATGTGTTGCGGACGAGCGGCGCCTCGCCGATCTCGACGATGCCCTCGACATTGCCCGGCAGCGCCTTGTCCTTCACCGTCACGATGCGGTGATCCCAGCTCTTGCTGACCTGCCAGCGATTGCCGCGGATGCTGATGTCGAGCGGCGGATATTTGCCGGGCTCGAGCAGGAAGAAATCCTTGGAACCGTGCCATTGCATCGCGATCACCGGTACCTTGCTGGCCTTCCAGTCCGCGGGCACGAGCAGGCGCGACCTGTACCACACCGTCTCGCCGACGGCATTGGGGCGCAGCCGCAGTTCGGACCGGAAATTGCCCTTCACATGCGCGTCGGTGGGGCGGGTGCGGAAGCCGCGCACCTGGCCGCCGCGGCGCGTATCCTTCACGACGAAGGTCGATCCCGCGCAGCAGCCCTGCAGCGCATAGTCGGCATCGCCGAACACCAGCTGCAATTCACCCTTGGCGCTCTTCTCGCCGGGCTCGAAGCCGATCGTCACCGGCTTGCCCCACGGCAAGGTAATGATTCTGAAAACGAGGATCCAGGCGGCGAGCGCGGCGATGCCCGAAAGCAGCGCCAGCCAGCCGAGCCATGTGCGCATGCGAGCCTTGGTCAATTTTCACCCCCTCAAATGCCCCATAAGGGGGCAGGCGATCGGCCCGACGCTAAACCGGTCTGCGGCGAGATACCCAATCATTATTTTGCATTGCAAGATGGATTGGGATGGGCAAGAGGTGCTGCAGCAAACGACGGGCGGGGTTGAAGATGGCTGCGGCCAAGCGCGACGATCGGGCGGTGGCCCGCTCCGGCAGGAAGGCGGTTGCCCGCTGACATGCTGTTCTTCACGTGGACCTTCGCCGCGTTTTTCGCGATCTTCTATCCGGCCTTCCTGGCGGTGCGCCGCCACGTGGTTGCGCGCAATCTGCTGCTCATCCTCGCGGCTTACATCTTCTATGGCTGGTGGGATGTGCGCTTTCTCGCGCTGCTCGCCTTCACCACCTCGCTCGATTATCTGACCGCGCTGGGGGCCGCCGGCCATCGCGTCACCCGTGAGCAACTGATCAAGAGTTCGGGCTTTCTTGCCGGCGTGTCGCTGGCAGGTTTCGTTGCGCACTGCATCATCGGCGCGGCCGGCGGCAAGGGTTTCGCGGCGACCGCCTTCGCAGATGCAGCATTGCTTTTGCTGCCGCCGCTTGCCGCTCTCCTGCTGTTCGCTGGCTCAGTGATGCTACTCAACCGCGTGGCCGACGAGGCGAAGCGCCGCTGGGCCTGGCTGCTGCTGTCGGTGATCGTCAACCTCGCCGTCCTCGCCTTCTTCAAATATGTGAACTTCTTCGGGGAAAGCCTGCAGGAAGCGCTCGCGCCGCTCGGCATCGAACTCGGCTTCGTCGCGCTCAACATCATCCTGCCGCTGGGCATTTCCTTCCACACCTTCCAGTCGATCGGCCGCACCGTCGATACCTGGCGCGGCAAGCTGGAACCCTCGACGAGCCTGATCGAGTTCGCCGCCTTCCTTTCCTATTTCCCGCAGATTCTCGCCGGCCCGATCGAGCGCGCGAACCACATGCTGCCGCAGTTCCGCAGCGTGCTGCCGATTTCGGGCGAGATGCTGCGCTCGGGCGCGATGCTGTTCCTGTGGGGCCTGTTCAAGAAGATCGTCATTGCGGACAATATGGCGATCATCGCCAATCCGATCTTCGACGATCCCTCGGCGCACAGCTCCGGCGCGCTGGTGGTCGCGGCGCTGGCCTTTACCTTCCAGATCTACGGCGATTTTTCGGGCTATACCGATATGGCGCGCGGCATCGCGCGGCTGATGGGGTTCGAGCTGTGGCTGAACTTCAACCTGCCCTATTTCTCGCGGACACCCAGCGAGTTCTGGACGCGTTGGCACATCAGCCTGTCGCAGTGGCTGCGCGATTATCTCTACATCAGCCTCGGCGGCAATCGCGCCGGCAACCTCAAGACCTACCGCAACATGATGGTTACGATGTTGCTTGGCGGGTTGTGGCACGGTGCCGCCTGGACGTTTGTGTTCTGGGGCTTCCTCCACGGCGCGGTGCAGGTGGTGTATCGCGCGCTGCGGCTCGACGACATCGTCAAGGCGGCGAACGAGGCCGGGGGCGTGCGTGCGCTCGTCACCAACCTGATCGCCTGGGCGGCATGGATTCCGATGATGGTGATTACCTGGATCTATTTCCGCGCCGAATCGATGGCGGAAGGCAATGCGATCGTCGCGGGCATCTTCCGCTTCGACAATCTCGCTGACGGCGCGTGGTCGCGCTGGGCCTTCTATGCCGTGCCGCTGATGCTGATCGAATGCGGGCTGCGCTTCGCGACCCCGCGTGAGGCCTATGCACGGTCCCCATTCATCGTCCGCTACACCGGCGTCGTCGCGCTGGTCTTTTCCGTGATCGTCCTGACCGCACCGGCGGGCCAGGAGTTCATCTATTTCGACTTCTAGGACCCGGAAGGCCGCGCCCCGCATGAAGCCCGCCATGCTCTTTCGAGTCGCCGCGACGATCGTGGGGCTTGGCGTTTGGACGCTGATCGTCGGCGAGATCTTCCTTCGGATCTTCGCGCCGCAGGCGATCATGCCGCGCTACATCACCGGCACGCCCTATGGCGTGCGCGGCAACATCCCGGGCGCGGTCTATGCGCATTCGACACCGGACGTGTTCGTCGAATATCGCATCAATGCGGAGGGGATGCGCGACGATCGCAATTTCCCGACCACAAAGCCCGCCGGCACCTGCCGCGTCGCGATGATGGGCGACTCTTACTTCGTCGGTTACGAACTCGATCTGCCGCAGACGTTGCAGGCGCGGATCGAGGCTGGGCTGAAGGCGGCGGGCTATCGCACCGAGGTGCTCAACTTCGCGGTTTCCGGCTTCGGCACGGCGGAGCATCTGCGCACCTATCAGGCGAAGGTGCGCGGTTTCGACCCCGATCTGGTGCTGATGCAGTGGCAGGTCACCGACTATGACGACAACAGCCGCGCCGGGCTCTTCAAGCTGGAGGGCGACAGGCTGGTGAAGGGCGCCGACACCTATCTTCCTGCGGTCGCGGCGCAGGACAAGCTGATGAAGTTCGCGCCCTACCGACTGCTCGCGGACCACAGCCATCTCTACAATTTCGCGCGCGAGCAGATCGGCTGGCGGGTGAAGCAGCTGACCGCCTTCTTCGCCAAGCGCGAGGCGGGGCCGGCCGAAAACGAGGTGGAACAGAACACCTATGTGATCAACCAGGCGCAGGTCGATCTCGCCGCCGCGCTGTTGCGCGCGGCGCGAGCGGAAGCGGCGAAGGACGGCGCGGCGACGATCGTCGTCGATATTCCCAACCGTACCCCCGACCGCGTCTTCAGCTCTTCCTACGATCTCATGCCCGCCGATGTGAAACGCGACCTGCCGGCGGTGAGCGCGATCCCCCAGTTCCGGGCGGCGGCGCGCGATCCGGCGGCGCAGCTTTTCTTCAAGAATGGTGCTCGCCACCTGACGCCGCTCGGCGCGGATCTGCTGGCGCGTGCGACGGTGAAGCGGATCGTCGAGAGCGGCGTGCTGAAGGACTGCCGCGGCTGAGGCTGCTCGGTCCCCGGCTTTCGCCGGGGCGATCTGCGATCAGTTCCGGCCGGCGAGCAGGGCGAGGCCCTGGGTGAAGCGGAACCAGCGAATGCGTGCCAACGTCGCGACCGCGCCGGCGCGGGCTCCGGCACCCGCGAGCTTGGGCGTGACCAGCAACTTCGCGCCGTGCGGCGCGATCGAGACGAGCACCAGCACGCATTGCGCGATCCAACGGCCGCGGCCGCCGGGCCGTTCCATCGTCAGCGCGAAGGTTTCGGCGGTCGTCCGCCGCCACTTGCGGGACAATTCGGCCCAGGTCGCGCGCGCCGGATGCGCCATCGCGACGTCGTCGGCATAGACCAGGCGATAGCCGAGCGCGACCGCGCGGCGGCACCAGTCCATGTCCTCGGCCACCGTCGAGCGGAAGGTGCCGACCTTGTCGAACACCGCGCGGGTGACGAACAGGTTGGCGGTGACCGCGAAGGATTTGCGTTCCACATAGTCGCGGATCGGAAAGGCGGTTGCTTTCTCGAACGCTTCGATGGGGTTGGGGCGGGCCGGATCGGCCGCGACGATATCGACGCGTCCGCCGACCACGTCGGCGTTGGTGAGTGCCGCGATGCCCCGTTCGAGCCAGTCGGGCTGCGGCCGGCAATCGGAATCGATGAAGGCAAGGATCTCGCCTCTGGATGCCGCTACTGCGGCATTGCGCGCCGGGCCCGCGCCCTGTTCGGGAGCTTCGATCACGCGCGCACTATCCCCCACGGCGAACCGGACGGCCCCGATGCCGATCGGCGAATTGTTGTCCGCGACGACGATCTCGAAACGGTCTGTCCCAACGCTTTGCCGCTGCAGCATGGCGATGCAGCGAACGAGGTTGTCGACGTCGTTGTAGTGCGGGATGATCACCGACAAGAGTTGATTCACAACGCCTCATACGTCAATGTTGCTGCATTGCGGCAAACTAGGCGCTTTGACCGGGCTAGGAAAGGTCCGATCTGCGCCTGGCGGTCGCGCGTTGGCGTTTGGCGGCGCGCCCCTTGCCGCCGGGGGTAGGGTCCGGCGATGGCGAAACAGAAGCTTCTGAATGTGGAGGCGTTGCGCGGTGTCGCCGCGACGCTGGTGGTACTCTACCACGTCGACAAATATTATTACGACACGCCCCGCCTGTGGGCCGAAAAGCTGTTCGGCGGGCTGTTCTCCTTCGGGCACGCCGGCGTCGAATTCTTCTTCGTGCTCTCGGGTTTCATCATCGCGCTGATCCATGCGGGCGACGGCGGCCAGCCAGGCAAGATCCTGCCCTTCCTCGAGAAGCGTTTCGTCAGGATCTACCCCTTTTACTGGGTGTGCCTTGCGATCGTCATCGTCTCGATGCTGGTCGTGCCCGGCGTGCTCTCCCGCATCTCGCTCGACGCGGTGGTGGGATCGATCTTCCTCGTCGGTATTGATCCCTTCCGCTCGGTCGTGTTCGTGGCGTGGACGCTGTTCCACGAGGTGCTGTTCTATGCCGTGTTCTGCCTGTTCATCTGGAACCGCAAAATGGGCGTGGCGGCGATCGTCGCCTGGTCGCTGGGCAGCTATGTACTGAGCTTTTTCGGGCGCTACGGCTATGTCGTCTCGCCGATGAACATACTCTTCATCTTCGGCATCGGTTGCGCGCTGGTCCTGCAGCGGCATCGCATACCGGCCCCCGTCGCGATGGCGGTCGCCGGCTCGCTGGGTTTCCTGCTGATCGGGCTGGACGATTCCTTTTGGCACGTCGTGCCCCGGATGATCCAGATCCCCGCCTATGGCGTGGCAAGCGCAGCGGCGCTGCTGGGCTTCGTGGAGATGGAGCGATCGAAGGGGATCCATGCGGGGCGCCTTGCGGTGACCATCGGACAGGCGTCCTATTCGATCTACCTGACCCACATGCTGACGCTGACGGCAATGACCAAGATCGCCATCAAGCTGAAGCTGGCGAGCCTCATTCCCGGCTCGGTCGCGTTCCTGATCTTCTGCGTGGCGGCACTGGTCGGGGGTGTGGCGATCCACCGCTGGGTGGAAAAGCCGTTGATGGCAGCGGCGCGCGCTCTGCTGCGGCGACTGCGGCTTGCCGCGCCGCAGAAGGCGGTAGCTGGCTGAGCGCACGACCACGCGCTGCAGCGATGGGTTTTGCTGCAGGCGGGCGCCGCAATATTGCAGCCGGGAATGCTGGGTGCGGCGTAGCGCAATGGCGGTTTTCCGCGCATGGCGCAGCACACGTCCGCCGAAAAATTCACCGCCCGGAGAAGATGTTGAGCGTCGGCGGCCGACCCGCTAGATCATTTCGCACGTGCAAAATTTTTCCATCGCGCATATAGGTGCGTTGATCATCGTCAATGATTCGGCGTGCGCAGCAACCGTAAGATCAGGGCGAAAGATCACGCAAATGAAGGGGTAGGTCGACGAGCATGAGCGTCCTGACGTTGCAAGAATCTGGCGGCTATGTTTCCTTCGACGAAGATCAGTGCAAGGAAGCTGGCCAGTCGCTGGCGACGCGCTACCGCGAAGCATCGCCATTCCCTCACATCGCGATCGACGATTTCGTGGACGCTGCCGTCCTGCGTCGTTTGCTCGCCGAGTTTCCGGGCAGCGACGGCCGCGATTACTTCGATCGCGAGCAGGAGCGCCTGAAGTTCCAGTACCACCCCGGCTCGGTCGAGGGCGCGCTGGTCAAGAACCTCCTTGCCGAGCTGAACAGCGAAGCCTTTCTCTCTTTCCTCGAGGAAATGACCGGCATCGGCGGGCTGATCCCAGATCCCTATTATCTTGGCGGCGGCCTGCACGAGACCAAGCGTGGCGGCCACCTCGGCGTGCACGCGGACTTCAATATCCACAACCGCATGAAGCTGGTCCGCAGGCTCAACCTGCTGATCTACCTGAACGACGACTGGTCGCCGGATTATGGCGGCGAGCTGGAGTTGTGGGATCGCGCGATGACGAAGTGCGAGGTCAAGGTCGCACCTTTGATGGCGCGCGCGGTGGTGTTCAACACCGATCTCGACAGCTTCCATGGCCATCCCGATCCGTTGAGCTGCCCGCCGGAACGGTCGCGGCGCTCGATCGCAACCTATTATTACACCGCCACCGAGGAAGGCATCGCCAACCTGCCCAATCGCACCACGGTGTTCCGCAAACGGCCCGGAACGGCAGAGAAGCGCGACATGAAGGTCGCGATGCGGCACTTCGTGGCAGACTGGACGCCGCCGGCGCTTCGTCGCGCGTTCAGCAAGAAGGCCTAACCCGAGATTGACATCGTCCCGCATCCTGCGTTGAGTATTTCGACAGATGCGGGCGCAGGCCGGTGCAGCGGCGCCGGCCGACATGCGGGAGGCCAGTGACAGAGTGATGCAGATCGCAACGGTCGATAACCGTCGGCGGGTTCCGCTGAGGACGCGCGCGAAGGTTCCGGCCCTGGTCGCCGCCTTCCTTTTCCTGATGATGATCCCGCACACGATCGCATTCTATGCGGGGCCGGTGCTGGTCACGTCCTATCGCCTGTTCATGATCCTCATCGTGCCGGTGCTCATCGTCAAGGTGATGGCGCCGGACATGAAGTTCCACAAGTCGGACTGGCTGCTGGTCGGCTTTTCGGGTTGGGCATGCCTTTGCATCTTCCTGAACTATCCGTTCAGCGCTGCGATCGAGCGTGCCGGGCAGTTGCTACTAGAGGTGACCTGCGCCTATTTTTTGGGTCGGGCGTGCTTCAAGTCGCTCGACGACATTTATTCGATCCTGAACCCGCTGTTCATCATCGTGCTGCTGGCGTTTGTGATCGCGATCCCGGAGGCGATCAGCCATAGGAAGCCGCTGATTGAATATACCAGTCAACTCACCGGTATCGCTCCGGGCTACTATTATGACGGCACGGACGTCCGGATGGGGCTGCGCCGCGCGCAGGCGTTCTTTGAGAACACGATTCTGTTCGGCCTGTTCTCGGCGACGCTCGTGTCGCTGATCTGGTATATGGAACGGCGGCCCGGCGTGCGGATCGGCAAGCTGCTGGTAGTAATCGGCGCTGTGCTGCTGTCGATTTCGACCACGCCAATCATCTCGATGATGACCCAGTTCGTTATGATTGCAATCGAAACGGCGACGCGGCGGATCAAGAAGCGTCTGGTCAACACGGTGGTGATCGTCGCGATCTTCGCGCTGGCGGTGAACACCTTCACCAAATCCGGTATCATCGGTCTGGTGATTAACTATCTCGCATTCAACCGGGCCTCGAGCTACAACCGCATCCTGATCTGGGATTATGGCCTGATCAACATCTCGGCGCATCCGATCTTCGGCATGGTGCCGGAATATTGGGTGCGTGCCCCGTGGATGAAGGTGTCGATCGACAATTTCTGGATCTATAACGGCCTGCTTTCAGGCTATGTGGGCTGGGCGCTGACCGCGCTGACGCTGATCGTGACGCTGTGGCAGTTCCTGGCCATACCCAAGCAGTTGATCACGCCGCGGCACCAGAATTTCCGCCTCGCCTGGACCTTCATCATGCTGTCGTTCGCGCTGTGCGGGTTCTGCGGCACCTTCTACGGCAAGTTCCAGCCCTTCTATTATTTCCTCGTGGGCATGGGCGCCGCGGCGGTGCCGATGTATCAGCGCTTTGCTGCAGAGCGGAAGAAAGAGGTTGAGGGGGAGCAACCAGCCCGCGGTCGGCAGCAGCCGCGCCGCCGTCCGCCGCTGCCGGCTACGGCTTAACCGGCCGATCTCGGGCCGGAAGCGGCAGTCGACGATCCTGTAAAAAGTTTGTTTCGCAAGTGCGAAATAAAACCTAATCCTGTACCGACAGCGTCGTTTGATTCGAGGGGCGCGGAAAGCGTCTGCCCGGATCCGAGGGAGGGGGCGCCAAGGTGTTGCAACGTTGCGCGATCAAGATCGGGAGAAGTGCATGACGACCGAACTCAAGCCGTATCACCTCGGCTTGTTGTGGCATTCGCTCGATTCCGAGAATCTCGGCATGGGTGCGCTCACCATCGGCAACACCAACCTCATCGCGAACGCGCTGGCGAAGCATGGACGCAAGCCGGTGCTGCACATCATCGGCGGCCTCGGCCGCATCGATTATGCCGATGAGAGCCCGTTCGATTCCGATTTCGTCAACGTCGGCTACAAGTCGCTGCTGACCCCGGGATCGGACCTTCACCGCACGATCCGAAAGTGCGACATCTTCTTCGATATCGGCGGCGGCGACAGCTTCTCCGACATCTACCGTCTCAAGCGCTTCGCGCTGATCATCGGCTCGAAGTTCGCCGCGGCGCGCACCGGCAGGCCGCTGATCTTCAGCCCGCAGACGATCGGGCCGTTCCTGACCAAAAAGGGCCGGATGGCCGCGCGTGCCTCGCTGCGCCGCGCGGAGACGGTGTTCGCGCGCGACGTGCCCTCGTTCGAAGTGCTGAAAGGCCTGGGCTTCGAGGATCGTTCGCGGCTGACGACCGACGTCGCGTTCGCGCTGCCCTTCGACAAGGCGCCGGACAAGAAGGCGCGGGATCTGTCGCAGGGTCCGATCAAGGTCGGCCTCAACGTTTCGGCCTTGCTCTATCGCCGCGACCTGCAGGTCGGCGACAAGATCGCGCTGGCGCTCGACTATCAGAAACTCACCGATCGCATCATCGCGCGGCTGGCCGAGGATCCGCGGTTCGACGTCTATCTCGTGCCGCACGTGCTCTCGCCCGAACTACCGAA
The DNA here is from genome assembly GCF_000512205.2 of Sphingomonas sanxanigenens DSM 19645 = NX02. NCBI lineage: Bacteria > Pseudomonadati > Pseudomonadota > Alphaproteobacteria > Sphingomonadales > Sphingomonadaceae > Sphingomonas > Sphingomonas sanxanigenens. The sequence goes on along the minus strand of NZ_CP006644.1, from coordinate 5,076,468 downwards.
CGAAGACGACCACGCCGTGTCGCTCGCGGTGCAGCAGAAATACCCGCACCTCAAGATTGCGCCGCGCTTTACCGGCCCGTGCGTGGCGAAGAGCTATATCGCCAATCTCGACCTATTGATCGGCGCGCGCATGCACGCGACGATCGCGGCGATCTCTTCAGACACCGCCACCTTCCCGCTGGGCTACAGCCGCAAATTCACCGGCCTGTTCGGCACGCTGGGCTATCCGCATCTGGGCGACATGACCAGCGAGGGTGAGGATGTCGTGATGGCGAAGCTCGAGGCGGTGCTGGCCGACGTGCCCGGCGCGACCGCGGCGGCGACCGCGGCGAACGCGCGCGCGCAGACGATCCTCGATTCGTACCGCAACTATCTCGACGAGCTGTTCGCGAAGGTTTTCGCATGATGGCACGGCGCGTCGACCAGATCCGCGACGCCGGGCTGTGTTCGGGCTGCGGCCTGTGCGCCGGCGTCAGCGGCGGGCTGATCGAGATGGGGGAGACGGCGGACGGCTACCAGCGGCCGCACGCCACTGCGCCGCTGCCGGCGCCGTTGGTAAAACGCGTCGATACCATCTGTCCCGGCCTCAACATCGATCGCGACAATGCCGTGCGCGACGCGGAGTATCATCCGGTCTGGGGACCGATCGTCGAGACCAAGCTCGGCTGGTCGACCGATAATGAACTGCGCCGTAACGCCTCCTCCGGCGGCGGGCTTTCGGGCGTGCTGGTGCACCTGATCGAAACCGGTCAGATCGACTATGTGGTGCAGACCGCGATGTCGGACGAGTCGCCGGTCCGCAACGCGCTGAAAATCAGCACCGGCCGCGACGGCATCTTCCAGAGCGCCGGATCGCGCTATGCGCCGTCCTCGCCGCTGGCCGACATCGCCGCGCGGCTCGATGCCCCGGGGCGCTTCGCCTTCGTCGGAAAGCCGTGCGACGTCGCCGGCTTGCGCAACCTTGCGAGCGTCGATCCCCGCGTGAACGAAAAGGTGCCTTACATGCTGGCGTTCATGTGCGCCGGCGTGCCGAGCTACAAGGGCACCGACGCCGTGCTGAAGGCGATGGGCGTGCCGCAGGGATCGGAGGTCACCTCCTTCCGCTTCCGCGGCGACGGCTGGCCTGGCTATGCCACCGCGGTGCTGGCGGACGGCAGCCGTTACCAGATGGATTACAACACCAGCTGGGGCACCATCCTCAACCGCTTCCTCCAGTTCCGCTGCAAGGTGTGCCCCGACGGCACCGGCGAGTTTGCCGACATCACCTTCGCCGATGGCTGGCATTGCGACGAGAAGGGCTATCCGCTGTTCGAGGAGACAGACGGCCGCAGCCTGGTGATCACGCGCACGCGCCGCGGTGCCGCGCTGTTCGACGAGGCTGAGGCGAGCGGACGCGTCGCCAGCGAGCCGGTGCCGGTGCGCTCGATCCACCATATGCAGCCCTTCCAGGCGAAGCGTAAGGGATTGGTACTCTCGCGGCTCGCCGCGCTGGGATCGGTCGGCCACCGGCCGCCGCGCTTCCGGGGGCTGTCGCTGCCAAAAAATGCCCGCATGCTGGGCGCTGCGCAGAACGCGAAGAGCTATCTCGGCACGCTGCGCCGGCTGCTGAAGAGGCGCAAGCCGGCATGACCCATGTCGCGGTGGTGATCGTCGGGTTCCGCAACGCGGGCGAGGTGCGCGATTGTATCGCCCAGCTCGGCCAGTCCACCCATATCGATTTCTCGGTGCATGTCTGCGAGAATGGCGGTTCGGCTGCCTTCCCGCCGCTGGTGGAGGCGGTCGCGGAGGTGACGGGAGAGCTTGCCCGGACGCCCAATGGCGAACGGATGGTCGACCATCGCAGCGGTCGTCTGCCCGGCGGCCAGCCGGTCGAGCTGTACGACGCCGGTGCGAACCTCGGCTATGCCGGCGGCATCAATGTGTGCTTCGCCGCGATCGCTGCGGAAGGGCGCTATGATGCGGTGTGGATCCTCAACCCGGATACCGAACCGCACGCAGATGCGATGGACGCGCTGCGGCGCCATCAGGAAGCCGGTGGCTATGGCATCGTCGGCAGCCGGCTGGTGCGCACGCCCAGCGGCACGATCCAGCTGTATGGCGCGCGCTGGCGTGCGGTGATCGCGCGCGGCTTCAACATCGGTCTCGGCCAGGCGGCGGATCATCAGCCGGACGTGGCGGCGATCGAACGCGACCTCGATTATGTGGCGGGCGCCAGCATGTATGCGCCGCGCCGCTATGTCGAAGAGGTCGGTCCGTTCGATGAGCGCTATTTCCTCTATTATGAGGAAACCGACTGGTGCTTCCGGCGCGGCGGCCACGCGCTGGGCTATGCGCATGACTCGATCGTGCTGCATGCGCACGGCTCGACGATCGGTTCCAGCGTCTCCCGCAAGCATCGCTCGCCGCTCGCCGTCTATCTCGACGAGCGCAACAAGCTGCTGTTCACGCGGCGCTTCCGCCCCTCGCTTTATCCGGTTGTCGCGGCGACCACGCTGGTGCTGACTGCGCAATATCTGAAGGCGCGCGCCTGGCGGAACTGGCAGGTCGCGCTGGCGGGCTGGTGGGCTGGCATTCGCGGCGAGACCGGCCGACCCCAAAGATTCTCATAACGCCGAGCGGAGGCCCGATTGAAGTATCGCGCAGATATCGATGGCCTGCGTACGTTCGCGGTCGTGCCGGTGGTGCTGTTCCACGCCGGGCTCAGCGGCTTTTCGGGCGGCTTCGTCGGCGTCGACATCTTTTTCGTCATCTCGGGCTATTTGATCACGCGCAGCCTGCTCGAGGATATCGGGCATGGCGGACTTTCGATCCCGGCCTTCTATGAGCGGCGGATCCTGCGGCTCTATCCCGCGCTGTTCTTCACGCTCTTTTCCACCTTCGCGGCGGCCTGGCTGCTGTTCCCGCCGATCGATTTCTATCTCTACGCCAAGAGCCTCGTGGCGACGGTGTTCTTCGCGTCGAACATCCTGTTCTTCACCGAAGCCAATTATTTCGACGGCTCGGCCGAGCTCAAGCCGCTGCTCCACACTTGGTCTCTGGCGGTGGAGGAGCAGTTCTACATCGTCTTCCCGCTGGTTCTGGCGTTCATCTCGCGATTCATGAACCGGTGGCGGGGCGCCGCGATCGCGGTGATCGGCCTCGTCTCGTTGGCGATCAGTGTCTGGGCGACGAGCAACGCGCCGACCTTCAACTTCTACCTGCCCATCACGCGCGCCTGGGAATTGCTCCTGGGATCGGCGCTGGCGATCGGGGCCGTGCCCGAATTGCGCAGCGCGGCCGCGCGCAACGCGCTGGCGCTGCTCGGCCTCCTCCTCATCGTCGTGCCGGTGTGGCTCTATTCGTCGGACACGCCGTTCCCGGGTCTCTCGGCGTTGGCGCCGACGCTGGGGGCCACGCTGCTGATCCACAGCGCGCAGGACACCGTCGTCGGCCGGATGCTGAGCCTCAAGCCGATCGTCTATGTCGGCCGCATCTCCTATTCGCTCTACCTCTGGCATTGGCCGATCATCGTCTTCACGCGCTTCTACGAGCTGCAGCATCTGGGCCCGATCGCGACCTTCGGCGTGATCGCCGGGTCGTTCGTGATGGCGGCGATCTCGCTGCACTTCGTCGAGGCCCCGTTCCGCCGCAAGAACCGCTTCACCCGGCGGCAGGTGTTCCTGGCGGCAGCGGCGGGATCGGGCCTGCTGGTGCTGCTGGGCGGCGCTGTGGTGCTGACGCGGGGCATGGAGTTCCGCAATCCAGCGGCGGCGCGATTCACCCGCGGCGTCGCCGGCGATCTCGCCCGCTTCCACGCCGCGCCCTGCCTGCGCACCGATGGCCGCGTGCCCGGCCCCGGCGAATGCCTGCTGGGCGCGCCCGGCAGGCCCAGCGTGGTGCTGTGGGGCGATTCGCACGCGGCGCAGCTTGCGCCCTCGCTCGACGTGCTCGCGCGCCAGCGCGGCTTCACCGTGCAGCAGGTTACCAAGGCGGGCTGCGCGCCGATCCAGGCCGCATCCTACACGCCCTACAGCGAGCTGCGGCGGGACTGCCCGACGTTCGGCCACGCCGCGCTCGAACGGATTCTTGCCGATCCGGCGATCCGCGTCGTCGTCATGGCGGGCCGGTGGGACATGCTGGCGGCGGGGCATATCCGGGCGGTCACCCTTGGCGGTGCGGAGACCGTCGAGCAATCGCAGCGCCTCGCGTCAGAGAGCCTTGCGACCACCGCGCGGCTGCTCAACGCCCGCGGCATCCGCGTGATCGTCGTCGACCAGATCCCGCTGCCCGAAGTGAACCCCTTCGTCTGCGTGCGTGCCGCGGTGTATAACGGGCTGGACCCGGCACGCTGCGACACGTTCGAGGCGCGGCATTCGCACGACGTGCAGGAGCGCATCTCGCGGACGATCCTCGATCGCGTCGCCAAGGTCGGCGGCAATACGAGCATTCTGGACATGCGCGACGCGCTCTGTTCGGGCACGACCTGCCGGGCGCGCCTCAATGGCCAGTTGCTCTATATGGACGATGTCCATCTCTCGCGGCTGGGCAGCGACGTCGTCGCGGCGCGGCTGCGGCCGGTGCTGGCGGAGCGGCTGTCGCGGAACTGATCGCCGGATCGATCGGTCGGTCGTTTCCTCTCCGCGCTTGCTCGGAGAGGAAAATCGCCGTCCCCGGCATGAGCGAATGAGCGCCGTCGGTCAGCCCGGCCCGGCCTTCCTCAGTAATCCTTCGAGTAGCGCAGGTTGACGTTGGAGCCGCCGAACGAGGCGGCCTGGCTGAGCAGGCTAAGCGTCTTCGACAGCGAAATCTCCAACTGCGTGGCGGTGAAGCCGCGCGCATCGGTGATGATCTCCACATAGATGTCGTTGGAGATGTACTGCCCCGCCGCAAGCGCGGTGCCGCGGCCCGCGGTCTTGTCCGCGCCCAGCACGCGCAGCCGGTCGATGCCCGTCGCCGAGCGCAGCGTGCCCAGCGGGTTGAGCCCGCCACCGCCGCCGCCGCGCAGCGAGTTGAGCGCCGCGGCGAGCTGGATCGCCTGCGTCGGCGACAGCGATGTCACCGAACTGCCGAACAGCAGGCGGGAGAGCACCTCGTCCTGCGGCAAGGTCGGCGTCGAGGTGAAGGTGATCTGCGGGCTTTGCGCGCGGCCGCCGATGTTGATGATCGCCGAGACGCCCTCCACCGTCGTACTCGCCGCGAGATCGAGCTCGGGGTCGGTGAGCGGACCGTTGAAGCGCACGACGCCGCTCTCGTCGAGGTCGAACCGGCGGCCGGCGAAGCTGTAGGTGCCGCGCACCACATCGAGCTTGCCGACGATGCGCGGGGCGTCGGCGGTGCCGGTGATCCGCATGTCGGCGGCCCATTCGGCCTCCAGCCCCATGCCGCTGACGAAGATCTCATTGTCGGCGCGGATGCGCAGGTCGAGCTTCCAGTTGGTCGCGAACGCGCTCGCCTGCTGCACCTTGGCCTGGCCGGGCTTGTCGGTACGGCGGCGCACGCCTTCCAGCTCGGCGACTTCGGCCGCGCCTTGCAGCACGATCTGATAACGCGCGTTGGGGATGTTGATCTGCCCGCTGATCGTCCCGCCGTCGCGGCCGTTGAGGACGCGGATCGTGCCACTGGCGGTGGCGCCGAGCGCATCGCTGCGCGCGAGCTGGGCGCGATCGAGTTTCGCGGTCAGGTCGATCGGGAAGCCGCTGGCTGCGTCGAGGCCAACATTGCCGCTGGCGCTGACGCTGCCCGTGCCGGCGCGGCCGGTGAGCGACACCAGCTCGAGCCGCGACTGGGTGAAGCGGCCGTCGAGCGCGATGTTGGAGATGACCGTGCCGAACGTCTCGTTCTCGTAGCGCAGGGTTTTGGCCCGCATCAGGCCGTTGATCGTCGGTTGCGAGAGCCGGCCGCCGAAATCGGCCGCGATGGCGATCGGGCCGGCCAATGTCTGGCCGGAAATGCCCGTCAGCGTCCACAGCACGTCGGCAGGCCCCGAATAGCGGATGCCGCCGGACAGCGGCGCGTCGAACAGCCGGTCGGAAAGGCCGGCGCCCCCGCCGAGCGGCGCGAGCCGCGCCTGCATCCGCCCGACGTTGGTGCCGCCGCGCCGGATCAGTGCGCGCAGATCGCCGCCATTATCGTCGAGCGTGCCGAGGAAGGCGATGTCGACCGGATCGGAGACGACATAGGCCGCCGTCCGTGTGAAGCGGGCGATATCGAGCCGCGCCTTCACCGTCGGCACCGCGCCCGCCGAGACATAGTCGAGCGTACCGCTCGCGCGCCCGCCGAGGCCCAGGCCGGGCACGAACGCCTGCGCGATCGCGACATCCATGTTGGCGAGGCGGGCATGCGCCTCCGTCCGCGCGCCGAAGCGGCCGTTGAGATCGACCTTGCCCTGCGGGATCACGAGGGTGGTGGGTGCCAACACCCAGTCCGCGCCCTCCTTGGTGATGACCGCCGGCCTGGTCAGGTTGAACGCGATGGTATTGGCGCTTCCCTTGAGGTTGGCAACGATGCGCGTCGGGGTCATCGCCGCCTGGCCGGCGACGTTGAACGGCACGCCGGCATTGCCGTTGGCCACCAGCGCCAGCTTGCCGCTGCCGTCGCGATAATCGATCCGGCCCTGCGCGCGTTCGACGATGGCCTCGCCCTGGCGCACGTCGGCGAGCTGGAACGCGCCGTTCACCGCGGGGCCATTGGGAAGCAGGATCGCGGTCGCGCGGACATGGCCGCTGCCGATCGAGATCGGCACGGTGCCGGGGATGGTCGCAGCGTTCGCGGTCACGTCGATATCGGCGCGCTGGTTGGTGCCCGCCGCCGCGAGGACGATGCCGCCGTTGAGGCCGGAGCCGGCAAGCGCCAGCCGGCCGGCGAACGGCCCCGCGCGGGTCTGCTGGACGGTGCCGTTGAAATCGATGCCGGCGAAGGTCGCGCGCTTGATGTCGACCGCGAGCAGCACCCCGGTGCGGATCGTCACATCGGCGTTGAACGGGCCATAATCCGAATCGCCGCGGCCGACGACGGCATAGCCGGCAGGCACGCCGCGCAATGTCGCCTGGATGTCGCGCAGCCCGACGCCGAGCCCCGGCCGTGCCGCGCGCAGGTTGACCAGCGGCCGTTCGAGCGTGCCGGTGGCATTGACGGAAAGCGGGCCATATTCGCGTGAGACCGCGCGCGCATCGAACGCGATCCGGCCGCTGTCGAGATTGTAGCTGCCCTTGGCGTCGGTAACGCGGAATCCGGGCGCGGTCATCCGAAGGCCGACCAGCGAGGCCGTGCCCTTCTCGTCGAAGCCGAAGCGCGCGATGGTGACGGCGTCGCCGCCCAGCACATTCGCCAGCGCCTCATTCTCGATACGGCGGGTGGTGGCGCGGAAGCTGCCGCGGATGCCGAATCCGCCGGCCGCGCCCTGCACCAGCTCGGCATCGGTAACGAGGCTGAGTCGGCCGAGCCCGGCGATGCGATAGTCGTTTACCCGGCCCTTGATGGCGCCGGTATATTTGCCGTTGGCGATGTCGGCGAGGACGATCGCGGTCGCATCGATCTGCGAGGATTTGAGCTTGAGATTGTCGGAGAGCAGGCGCCCATCGGCGTAGGCGAGATCACCGTTGATCGAGAGCTTTTCGAGCAGGCCGCCCGCGGCGGCGTTGAGCCCGGTCACCCGTTCCGCAGTGGCGCTGACCGGCACGAGGATGCGATCGGCATCCACTTTAGCGCTGCCCTGGGCGGCAAGACCGCTGACGCCCATCGTGCCGAACGCTATCTGCGCGGCGTTCAGGCGATAGGCGACGGTCGGCGTCGCAAACGGGCCATCGAGCACCGCGGCGAACTTCACGTCGCGCCCGCTGAGGCTGTCGGCGATCGAACCGGGCTTGAGCAGCGCGCCGGCGACGATGAAATTGCCCAGGCGGCTCCGGCCGAGATCGACCAGCCCCTTGCCGGTGACGACCATCGCATCGGACTTGGCCGAGAAGGCGATGTTGGCGCTGCGCTCGGCGAGCGCGGCGGTGGCGTCGATCGCCAGCGCCGGCGCGGTCAGCCGGGCGAGGGGTGCCTGCTGGGCTTCCTCCAGTGTCGCGTCGGCGGCCTGAACATAGACCGCCGGCATCGCATCGCCCTTGAGCGAGAACGTGCCGTTGCGCGCGGTCAGCGCAAGATTGGCGAGCGGCTGTCCACCGAGCGTGCCCTGCACGCGGCCATCCCAAGTCTCCCAGTCGCCATTGCCGCCGATCGTCAGCAGCATCGGTCGGCCGGTGCCGGCATAGCTGTCGACGAGTCCGCCGGCCGGCGCGGTGACGCGTGCGTCGATCTGGAGCTTGTTGGCCTCGGGCACCGCATCGAGCTTGACGATCGCGACATCGCCTCCGGCGACGCCCGCGGCGCGCAGCGCGCGCGCGTCGGCGTTCACGCGGGCGCGGCCGTCGGCGATGTCCGCCGTGCCGACGAGGCGGACGATGTGGCGCTGGCCGGTGACCGGCGCCTCGACCTCGAACCGGTCGATCGCGAGGCGGCCGACGGTGATGTCGAGATCGGGCAGCAGCGGCGCATTGGGGTCGGAGGGGACCGGCTTGAACGCGGGCGTGCGCAGCAGGCGGATCTGCGGTGAGGTCAGCGAGCGGACATCCACCTTGCTGTGGAGATAGGCGAACGGCCGCCAGTCCAGATCGATGCGCGGTGATTCGAGGAACACGCCCTTGGGATCGGTGACCTTGAGCCCGACGAGCTGAAGCTTGCCGTAGAGCGAGCCATCGATCCGTTCGAGCTGGAATCCCATGCCCGATGCGGTTTCGAAGCCGGAGAATTGGCGCACGAGGAAGGCGCGACCGGGCCCGGTGTTGATACCGAACACGATCGCGACGATGAGGAGCAGCAACACCGCGAGGATGCCGAGCAGCCAGGTGGCGATGCGCCAGCCGGTCGAGCGGCGCTTGACGACCACGGTGGTTGGGGCTTCGCTTGCCATCAGAAGGCCTGCCCGATCGAGATATAGAGCGCGATCCGCGATTCGCCCGGCTTGCGGCCGATCGGTGTCGCCACGTCGATGCGCATCGGCCCGAAATTGGTGTAATAGCGCCCGCCGATGCCGGCCCCGTAGCGCATCCCCGACAGCGATGGCGCGGAGCTTTCGCCGATCCGGCCCGCGTCGATAAACGGTACGACCCCGAAATTGCCGAAGCGATACCGTGCTTCGAGGGCGAATTCGGTCACCGAGCGGCCGCCGATCGGGTCATTGTTCACGTCCTTGGGGCCGAGTTCCTGGAAGCCGAAGCCGCGCACCGATCCGCCACCGCCGGAATAGAGCCGCCGCGACGGCGCGATATCGTCACGGGCAGCGCCGAGGATCGAGCCGACGCGCGCGCGCCCGGCGATCACCAGCGCATCGCTCACCGGATAATAGGCGCTGCCTTCGAACAGCAGGCGGCCATAGCTGTCGAACCCGCCGCTGCCGGTGCGCTTCTGCGCTTCCGGGCTGACGCGCGCGTTGAGGCGGAAACCGCGGGTGGGATCGAGCAGGCTGTTCGAGCGGTCGTAACCGAGCTGCAGCGGGATCGCGGCGATCAGATAAGTGCTGCGCGTGCGGTCGACCAATTCGGTCTGGAAGCGGGTTTCGCGCGTCGCGATCAGTTCGCCGCCGACGCTCCAGGTCCAGCGCTTCTGCCAGATCGGCGTGCTGGCGCGCGCAAGGCTGCCGTTCAAGGTGATCGTCTGCGCGTTGTACGCGGCGAAATCCTGTCGCGCGACCGAGGCGCCGAGCGCGAAGGTGCGATCGCGCTGGCCGGCGTTGGAGCGGCGGAAACCGGTCGACAGACTCTGTTCCTGCGTGCCCGCGACCGCTGCCACCGAGAGCGCGCCTTCGGGCGGGAACAGGTTGCGGTGCGTCCAGCTCCCGGTCAGCTTGATGCCTTCGCCGGTGCCATAGCCGACGCTGCCGGCGAGCTGACGCGCGGGCCCCTCGGTCTGGCGGACCAGCAGGTCGACCGTCTCGGTACCGTCTTCGCCGACCTGCCCGGTGCGCACCGGTTCCACCGACACGGTGGAGAGCAGGCTGGTGCCGATCAGCGCCTGGCGGAGATCGTCGGTCTTGCGGCTGTCATAGACCTCGCCCGGATCGAAACGGGTGAGCAGGGTGACATGCTCGACGTCGAACACCGGATCGCCTTCGACCTTGATGCCGCCGTAGCGCGATTTGGGACCGGCATCGACGGGCAGGGTATAGTCGCCGCTATGGTCGCGCTCGTCGAGCAGCACGTCGCGGTCGCCGACTGCGACGAAGGGATAGCCCTGCTCGGGCAGGCGCAATGCGACGTTCGCCTCTGCGGTCTCGATCTCGGCGGCGACGATCGGCGCGCCGCTCTTGAGGTCGAGCGCCTCCAGCGCCATCGCCTGCGGCTCGGGGGCCGGGCCGGTGACGGCGATATCGCCCAGCATGTAGCGTGCGCCCGGCGTCGCGTTCAACGTCACCGTCAGCCGGTTCTCGGGGTTGGGAAGGGTGTTGACGGTCATCGTCGCGACGCCGTCATAATAGCCCTCGGAGCGCAGCAGCCGCTCCATCAGCTTCACATCCTCATCGGCGCGCGCCGAAACCTGCGCGGCATTCGCCGCCTCGCGGTCGCCGTCGAGCAGGGCCGAAAGATCGCGGAACAGCGGCTCGAGGCCGACCTCCTTCAAGCCCTTCACGACGACGGTGTAGGGGATTTCCGGCGGCTTCTCGTCCGCGGCCATCTTCGTCTCGGCGGGGGGATCGGCATCGAAGGTGGAAAGCGGTTCGAGCGGCGCGACCAGCTCGGTTTCCGGCACGATCGGCGCGGGCGGCGTTTCGCCTGTCACCTCCGGCGCGGCCGGGGGCGGCACGGCGGATGGCGGGGTGCCGGCATCGGGCGCCACGGTTTCATCGAGCGGAGGCAGGCTCGCGTCGAAATCGGGATCGCTCAGGATCGCGTCATCCTGCGGCGTCGCGGTTGCGGCCTGCGCGTGCGCTGCCGCCGGCGTCGCCAGCATCGCCACGCACAGCCCGATCACTGCCGCCTGGTTCCTCCGATCACCGATGCGCTTTGCCCCCCGCCCCATGATCATCAGGCGTGACAAACCGCGCCGGGCAGACGGTGGGTGGTGCATTGGCTCATTCTTTCCCCCTGATGCACCGCAACGGCGACAGATTCATGATCGGCCCGGATTTTCCGGCGCATTCTTCGCAAACCCGCGGCGCGGCCGATGGTTCCGCGCCGCAGCATGCGGCCTTTGCACGATGATTGGCTGGAAACCACTGCCGATCCGGACGTTGAGAGGACGGAGCAACGGCGATCCACCCCCATCGGAGTCCATGTCATGAGCTATATTCCAAAGGAGCCCGTCCGCGGGCTTGAGAATCCGCTTTTTGCGCTTTGGGCGCTGCCCTTCGAGATGCATCAGGCGATGATGACCATGTGGTGGGATGCGTGGCGCGGCGCTGCGCCCACGACCGAACGCTCGTCGGGTCCGACCGACGCGCATCTTCCCGTGCCGTCCGCGCTGCAGGGCGACGACAAGGAAATCTTCGCTTGAGGCTATTCAGGCGCTCCTGAATCCAAGCGGTGATCGAGACGTACCGAACCGCCCGCTTCCTTCAGATGGGGTAGCGGGCAGTTCTGCGCTCAGCGTGACGATGGCATGCCCCGCGCTCCAGCGCCTACGGCACATCGCCCAGCGTATCCGCCACAAAGGCGCGGCGTTCGCCCATCGGCCGCGGCCTTCCCACGGTGGTGTCGAGCGCGGTCTGGTGCTCGATCTCGGAATTGAGTTCCGCGCCGAGGATCAGGATGTAGGCGGAAAGGAACAGCCACATGAGCATCACCACCACCGCGCTCAGCGCACCGTAAGTGGCGTTGTAATTGGCGAAATTGGCGACGTAGAAGCCGAAGCCCAACGTCATCGCCAACCAGCCGATGGTCGCGAAGGCGGAGCCGGCGGTCAGCCAGCGCCACTGCGCCTTGCGGCGATTGGGCGCGTAGCGGTAGATGGTGGCGATCACCGTACTCGCCGCGATCGCGGCGGCGAGCCAGAAGGCGATGCGGATCAGGGTGATTACGAATTTCGGCGCCCACGGGATCAGGCTTTCGAGCAACGCCAGCGCGCCGATCGCCAATATGGTGAACACCGCGACGAACAACAGGCTTACCGTGATCGCGAGCGCGATGAAGGTGACCTTGAAGAAGTTCCGCGTCTCGCTCTCGTCATAGGCGATGTTGAGCGCGGTGATGATCGATTTCGCGCCGTTCATCGCGCCATAGACGGCAAGTGCGAGCGCGATGACGAGGCCGAGCCCCGTCTTCTGGGCGGCGGTTGCGGTGATCGCGACGAGTTGGTCGCCGATCAGGCTTGCGGCATCGGTCGGCAGCAGATCGAACAGCACCTTGAGATGGTCGGCAACCGTCTTGGGATCCGCCAGCAGGCCATAGGTCAGCACGACCGACGCGAGCAGCGGAACGAAGGCGAGGAACGCGTAGAACGCGACGCCGGCGGAAATCAGACCGATATTGTCGTTGCCGCTTTCGGCCCACACGCGCCAGAGAATGTCGCGCCATGCGTGGCGCGACATCTTGAGCGGCGTATCGGCCTGGCGGCCCCGGCCGTCGTCGATCGTTCCCAATGTCGCCATCGGCGTTTCCCTGTCGTTGGCCCGGAGAGACTAACGCAGGTGGTCGATGTTGGTCGCATCGGCTGCCGCCTGATTCAGCCGGAGCGCGTCGCTGCCTTTTCGAGTCGCGTGCGATTCGCCGTCACCTGGCTGTGGACGGGTTTCAGCGCCTTGCCGCCGGCGCCGCCCAGCAACTTGCCGATGCGCCGGTTGCGTGCCTGGATTCGGCCGACGGTGCCGCGGGTCATCGCGATAGTGCCGAGGCTGGCGATGTCGCGCCACTGGCCCATCATCGCGGTCTGCACGCCGATCCAGTCCTCCATCAGCGAGGCGCCCGCGCTGCCGAACGCCTCCACCTTCTCGGGCACCATCCGCGCCAGTTCGACATAGTCGCCATCTAGCGGGTTCCGCATTGCGGCATCGATCTTGTCGCTGCGGCGCGCGATGACGACGGGCACCGCCATCATCGTTTCCTGCAGCGCGACTCCCGTCTGCCACATCGTCATGCCCATCTTCCAGGCGTCGGTCCACATTGAGGCAGCTCCTTCCCGAGCAGCTTTAGTCGCCTGACAGATGCAAAGCCAGCGATCGGCGATGCGATTGGCGGCGATGTTCGAACAGGTAGATGCCCTGCCACGTTCCCAGTGCCAGACGGCCACCGAGCAGGGGCACGGAGAGGCTGGTATGGGTCAGCGCGGTGCGGAGATGCGCGGGCATATCGTCCGGCCCCTCGTCGTCATGCGCATAGGCGTCGCGGTCTTCGGGCGCGACTCGCGCGAAATAGGCTTCGATGTCGTCGCGAACCTCGGGCGCGGCATTTTCCTGGATCAGCAGCGACGCGGAGGTGTGGCGGCAGAAGACCGTCAGCAGCCCCGTCGTCATTCCCTGTTCGGCCACCCAGCGAGCGATCGGCCGCGTAACCTCGACAAGGCCTTGGCGTTCGGTACGTATCTCAAGTTCGGTCGCCGCCTGTCGCATGATCCAATCCTGTCAGTAATTTACAAAACGACCGTCGATATGAGCCCGCGGGTGACAGCGCGACGCGACAAGTTCACGAATTTTCGCGGAAATCGGCGATCGGCAGCATAACTCACTTTGAAAGTTCTCCACACAAGGTGAAGCATGACCTACCAGACGCATATCGCCGAGACCGGCCAGCTTATCCAGAGTCATCAGGGTACATGGGACGGGATCAGCGCCGAGGCGGTGGCCCGGATGCGGCTGCAGAACCGGTTCAGGACCGGGCTCGATATCGCGCGCTACACCGCTGCTATCATGCGGCGGGACATGGCCGCCTATGATGCCGATCCGGCGGCCTACACCCAGTCGCTGGGCTGCTGGCACGGCTTCATCGGCCAGCAGAAGATGATCTCGATCAAGAAGCATTTCGGCACCACCAAGCGCCGCTACCTCTATCTGTCGGGCTGGATGATCGCCGCGCTGCGGTCTGACTTCGGGCCGCTGCCGGACCAGTCGATGCACGAGAAGACTTCGGTACCCGCACTGATAGAGGAACTCTACACCTTCCTCCGCCAGGCGGACGCGCGCGAGCTCGGCATGATGTTCCGCGAGCTTGATGCCGCGCGCGCCGCCGGCAATCGCATCGAGGAGCAGCGCCTGCTGCAGGCGATCGACAATTACGAGACCCACGTCGTGCCGATCATCGCCGATATCGACGCGGGCTTCGGCAATGCCGAGGCGACCTATCTGCTGGCGAAGAAGATGATCGAGGCCGGCGCGTGCGCGCTGCAGATCGAAAATCAGGTCTCCGACGAGAAGCAGTGCGGCCACCAGGACGGCAAGGTCACCGTGCCGCACGAGGACTTCCTCGCGAAGGTCCGTGCCTGCCGCTACGCCTTCCTCGAACTCGGCGTCGAGGACGGTGTCATCGTCACCCGCACCGATTCGCTGGGCGCCGGCCTCACCAAGCAGATCGCGTTCAGCAAGGAACCGGGCGACCTGGGCGACCAGTACAACGCGTTCCTCGACTGCGCGGAGGTGACCGACCTCTCGACCGTCAATGGCGACGTCATCATCAACCGCGACGGCAAGCTGATGCGGCCCAAGCGCCTGCCGTCGAACCTTTTCCAGTTCCGTGAGGGCACCGGGGAGGACCGCTGCGTGCTCGATTGCATCACCTCGCTGCAGAATGGCGCCGACCTGCTGTGGATCGAGACCGAGAAGCCGCATATCGAGCAGATCGCCTCGATGGTCGACCGCATCCGCGAGGTGATCCCCAACGCCAAGCTGGTCTACAACAACTCGCCCTCCTTCAATTGGACGCTGAATTTCCGCCAGCAGGTGTTCGATGCCTGGGCGGCGGAAGGGCGGGACGTGTCGGCCTATGACCGTGCAAGGCTGATGAGCGTCGATTATGACGGCACCGATCTGGCTGCCGAGGCCGACGAGCGCATCCGCACCTTCCAGAAGGATGCGGCGGCACGGGCGGGCATCTTCCACCATCTGATCACCTTGCCGACCTACCACACAGCGGCGCTCTCCACCGACAATCTCGCCAGGGAGTATTTCGGCGAGGCGGGAATGCTCGGCTATGTCCTGAACGTCCAGCGCCAGGAGATCCGGCAGGGCATCGCCTGCGTGAAGCACCAGAACATGTCGGGCAGCGACATCGGCGACGATCACAAGGAGTATTTCGCCGGCGAGGCCGCGTTGAAGGCCGGCGGCGCGCACAACACGATGAACCAGTTCGCGGCATAAGGGAAAGGAAGCCGCTCCCCCGGCCCCCCTTCCGCGCAAGCGGGAGGGGGTTTGGCGTTTGCCTGCCCGTTTCGCCGCTTATTCTGCCGCGAGCAATCGCTCCGCCGCGCCCAGATCGACCGAGACCAGCCGGCTGACGCCCCTCTCTATCATCGTCACGCCGAACAGCCGGTGCATCCTGCTCATCGTCACCGCGTTGTGGGTGACGATCAGGTAGCGGGTATCGGTTTCCTGCGTCATCACATCCAGCAGGTCGCAGAAGCGCTCGATATTGGCGTCGTCGAGCGGTGCATCGACCTCGTCCAGCACGCAGATCGGCGCGGGGTTGGTGAGGAACAGGCCGAAGATCAGCGCGACCGCGGTCAGCGCCTGCTCGCCGCCCGACAGCAAGGTCAGCGCCGCGAGCTTCTTGCCCGGCGGCTGCGCCATGATCTCCAGTCCCGCTTCCAGCGGATCGTCCGAATCGACCAGCGCCAGATGCGCCTCGCCGCCCGCAAACAAGGTGGTGAACAGCCTGCGGAAATGGCCGTCGACCGCTTCGAAGGCGGCGAGCAGCCGCGCGCGGCCCTCGCGGTTGAGGCTGCCGATCGAGCCGCGGAGTCGATTGATCGCCTGCCCCAGTTCCTCGCGCTCCGCTGCCGACCGCGCGCGTTCGTCTTCCACCTCGCGCAATTCCTGCTCGGCGACGAGGTTGACCGGACCGATCCGCTCGCGTTCGGCGACCAGCCGGTCGTGGCGTCCTCCCTCCATATCGGCGTTGCCGACCTCGGCGCCGGGGAAGCCGAGCTTCTCGGGCAGCACCACCGCCGGGCAATCGAAGCGCTCGCCGGCAAGCCGGCTCATCTCGGTGCGGCGCTGTTCCTGGCTCTCCGCGCGCGCCACGGCGCCGGCGCGGGCCTCGCGCGCTGCAGCCAGTGCCTCGGCGGTGCGGACCTGGACCGCCTCGGTCTCGCGCACGCGGGTTTCGGCCTCGCGCTCGGCGGCGGCGGCGGCGGTCGCCTCGGCGGCCAGGCGCGTGGCGGCGTCTTCCTCCGCGGCGATGCGTGCGGCGAGCTTCGCCGGGGCCTCGGCCAAGGTCGCCTGCTCCGCCGCGATCGTCTTCTCGCGCTTGGCCATCTCCTCGATGCGCTTCGCCGCTTCGCCTGCGCGGGAACGCCAGCCCTTCGCCTCGCCGGCAGCGGCCTCGCGGCGCTGGCGGTCGGCGGCGATGCCGCGTTCCAGCGTTGCCGCCTCGGCGCGCAGTTGCGCGGCATTGGCGCGAGCGGCCTCGGCGGCGTGCTGGAGCAGTTGAACCTGTTTGGCGGTCTCGATGCCATCGGGCAGCGCGGCGCGGGCGGCCTGCGCACGCCGATGATCGGCCCCCGCCTCGGCGGCTTCGGCCTCGGCGCGGGTGATGCGCTGGTCGAGTTCGGCGCGGCGCGTTTCGAGCCGTTCGATCGCGGTGACTGCCTGATCCTCGCTGCGCGTGGCGCCGCGTGCAGTCGCCTCGGCCTGGGTCAGCGCGGCACGGGCCTGATCGATACCCCGCCGGGCGGCCTCGGCGCGCGTCGCCGCCTCGGCCTGCGCGGCGCCCGCGCGCTCGACCAGCGCCTGCGCGGCGGGAAGCTGCGCCTCGATTTCCGTCAGCCGGTTGACCCGGATCAGCCGCTCGGCCGCAGCAGCGCCGACATCCTCGGCGACATAGCCGTCCCATCGCCGCAGCCGGCCATCGCGCGTCACGAGGCGCTGGCCGACCGCAAGGCGCCTCGCCGCCATCGCTCTCGACGACGAGGATCTGCGCCAGCCGCCGCGCCAGCTCCGCCGGTGCCTCGACATGATCCGCGAGCCGCTCGCCCCCCGCGAGGACCGGATCGCCTTCCGCCGACGCCGCGCCCTGCCAGCGTCTTTTGCCGGTGGCGCCCACTGCCGCGTCGAGTTCGTCGCCGAGCGCCGCCGCCAAGGCGCGTTCATAGCCGGGGCGGGCGCGGACGCGGTCGATGGCGCGGTGGGTGCCGGCCGTGCCGCGGTCGATCGTCCTGGCGAGCGCGCGCGCCTCGCTTTCGAGCGCGGCAAGCTGCGCGCGCGCTGAAGACCGCTCGGCTTCCGCCGCATCGCGTGCCGCGGCCGCATCGCGCCGGTCGGTCTCGGCCTGTTCGATCGCGGCAGCGGCGGCCTCGGCCGCGTGCTCCGCCCGCTCGCGGGTGGTCCGCGCCCGGGCCCGCTCGGCGATCAGCGGTGCTTCGTCGCCCAACCCGGCCCGCTCGCGGACGACCGCATCCCGATCCCGCGCGGCGCGGGAAACCCCCGCGGCGGCGGCGGCGATGGCGGCATCCGCCACGCGGCGCTCGGCTTGCTCGCTGGCCTGCGCGGCCAGCGCTTGGGCCAGCGCGACCTCGGCATCGCGTGTCGCCACCTCGGCGGCGGCGAGGTGTTCGGCGAGCCCGGGGCGGTCCTTCTCGGCGGCGGCGACGCGCGCATCGAGCGCTTTGGTCTCATCGCCCAGACGCTGCAGCGCCTCGGCGGCGTCGCGCGCAAGATCGCTTTCGCGCGAGCGATCGGTGTCGAGCCGTTCGGCGGCGGCCGCCAACTCGGCGATGCGCCGGTCGAGCGCGCCGCGTTCGGTGCGGGAGGCCGCGAGGATATGGCCCGCCTCGGTCGCGGCGTCGCGCGTGCGCTGCGCGCCGGCGCGCGCGGTCGCCAAGGTCTGCGCGGCATCGAGCTGCGCGGTGGCCGCGGCGCGCTGCGCCTCGGCGGCGGTGATGACCAGGGTTTCGGCGCGCTGTGCCTCGGCACGCGCGGCGTCGGCCGCGGCGGCGGCATCGCGCCAGCGCGCATAGATCAGCCGTGCCTCGGCGATACGGATCTGGTCGGTGAGCTGGCGATACTTCTCCGCCTGCCGCGCCTGCCGGCGTAATGCCGCCGCGCGATTGTCCATGTCAGCGAGCAATTCGTCGACGCGGGTCAGGTTGGTCTCGGCGGCGCGCAGCTTCTGCTCCGCATCCTTGCGGCGCACATGCAGGCCGGCGATGCCCGCCGCCTCTTCCAGCATCGCGCGGCGCTCGGTCGGCTTGGCGGAGATGATCGCGCCGATGCGGTTCTGGCTGACCAGCGCCGGGCTGTGCGCGCCGGTCGCGGCGTCGGCGAAGATCAGCGCGACATCCTTGGCGCGCACGTCGCGCCCGTTGACGCGATAGGCCGATCCGGCACCGCGCTCGATGCGGCGGACGATCTCGACGTCACCGTCGCCTGCCGACGCGATCGGCCCGTCGCCTTCGCCGGATCCGCGCTCGGTGAGGATGGTCACCTCGGCGAAGTCGCGCGCCGGCCGCGTCGCGGTGCCGGCGAAGATCACGTCTTCCATGCCGGCGCCGCGCATCGACCGCGCGCTCGATTCGCCCATCACCCACCGGATCGCCTCCAGCAGGTTGGATTTGCCGCAGCCATTGGGGCCGACGATCCCCGTCAGCCCCGGTTCGATGTGCAGTTCGGCGGGGTCGACGAAGCTCTTGAACCCAGCGAGCTTGAGCCGCTTGATCCTCAACCCGGCATGTCCCGGAGGCGCCCCAGCCCGCGCATCTCAGCCGATCAGGCGCCCGCGGCCTTCAGCGCCGGCTCCAGCTGCGGCCAGGCGGCGGCGTTGGGGACGAGCTCGTCGTTGATCAGGAAGCTCGGCGTGCCGGTGATGTTATACTTCTCGCTGGCCGTCTCCACGCCCTTGGCGAGACGCTCGGCCTCGGCCTGGTCCTTGAGGCAAGCAGCGATCTTGTCCGCGCTCACGCCGCGCTGGCGAGCGAACTGGTCGAGCCCGCTGGCCTTGGCGAGCGCGGGCAGCAGGGCGGGTCCGGCAGCGCCGCGCAGCGCCTGCTCGGCTTCCGGAGACTGGGCGCGGCCGATCCATTCGGCCTGCGTCGCGAACATCTGTTCGGTCAGCGCGAAGAAGGGGGCCTCACCGCCGCAACGCGCGATCAGCGAGGCGGTGAGATCGAAGGAATCGCGAACGAAGTTGCGATATTCCAGGCTGACCTTGCCGGTCGCGATATAGTCGCGCTTCAGCGCGGGGATGCCCGTCGTGGCGAAGTCGGCGCAGTGCGAACAGGTCATCGAACCGAATTCCACCAGCTTGATCGGCGCGTTGGGGTTGCCCATGCGGAAGCCGCCCTCGGGCGTCTTGACGACGGTGGTCGTCCAGTCCTGCCCGGCCGGGGCCGGCGTGGCGGCGACCTTGGGGCCGTCGGCGCCGGCGCTGGTGTTGCCGCCCTCGCTGCCGCCGCAGGCAGCGAGCGCGATCGAAAGCGACAGGGCGAGAACGGTGGTGATACGCATGGGGTCGGTCTTCTCCGTGTAAAACGAATTCAGCGCGCCAGCGCTGCCTTGATCTGGGGCTCCAGCATGTCCCAGCTATGGACGTCGGCAAGCACCGTGCCGTTGATCTCGAAGCTCGGCGTGCCCTGGATGCGTTTGAACGAGGCCTCGGTCATCGTGCCCAGCGTCGCCTGCTGGGCATCGTCTGCCAGGCAGGCATCGACCTGCTGCGCGGTCAGCCCGCGTCCGATC
Organism: Sphingomonas sanxanigenens DSM 19645 = NX02; assembly: GCF_000512205.2. NCBI lineage: Bacteria > Pseudomonadati > Pseudomonadota > Alphaproteobacteria > Sphingomonadales > Sphingomonadaceae > Sphingomonas > Sphingomonas sanxanigenens. The sequence goes on along the minus strand of NZ_CP006644.1, from coordinate 5,056,634 downwards.
ATCAACTGATCGAGCCCGCTCGCCTTGGCGACGGCGCGCAGCCCCTCATCGACCGAGGCGGGTCGCGGCCCCGCATAGGCTTCCGCCTTAGCCAGCCATTGCGGCTGCGCGGCCAGGATCGCCTCGGTATTGCCGAAAAATCGCTCCGCGCCGCCGCAGCGTGCGAGCAATGCTGCGGCATAGTCGAACCGGTCGCGCACCGCATGGCGCAATTCGATCGCTGCGGTGCCGCGGCTGATATAGTCGCGCTTGAGCGCGGTTTCCGCCTCGCTGACGAAATGTGCGCAATGGCTGCAGGTATAGCTGAGATATTCCACCACCCGCACCTTGGCGGCGGGGTTGCCGAGCACATAGGCGCCCTGCTCGGTCATGCTGGTGCGTCGCGTCCAGTCCGCCGCGGCGGGCGCGCTTGCCGCCATGCGGCGGGGGGCGGGGGCGGCACCGGCCAGCCCGGCCGCCAGAACCAGCGCGGAGGTTGCCGCCGCGATCGAGACGCCGCGTTTCATTTATGGTCTCCTTCGACGCGCGGCGGGCCGTTGCTGGCCGCAACGCCGCGGGCCAGTGCTTCGAGCACCGCCTTGAGTTCGGGGTCGCCGATCTCGCGCAGGCTTTCGCCCAGGTCGCGGGGTATCGGCGCGGGTTCGGCGGCCGGCGCCGGGCGCGCGGCGCGCTTTTCGATCATCCCCTGCCGGATCGCGAGCCGCGCCACCGCCGGATAGCCGAAGAAACGGTTGACCCGCTCGATGATCGCGGGCGCGACATGCTGCATCATCGGCGCGTGCGCGCTGGCGACCACCAGATGGAGCACGCCCTCGGAGCGTCGGCCCGGCGGAAAGCGAATCGCTTCCGGCGCCGATGCCTCGGCATAGCGCGGGCCGACGATCTCGGCCCAGCGGCTGACGATCGACGACTGGATGAAGCCGAACTGGCGGAACGCCGCGCGGCCGACGTCGGGCAGCATTTCGGATACCGAACGCGCGCGTCCGCCACGCTCCCGCTCGACCGCGGGGGGTGTCGTCTTGCTACCGGTCTTGCTGCGTCGTTCCGTCATCGCCGCGGTCATGCCATAGCCGACCCATGTCCGTCGATATGAAGGATGCGGTCGCCCCGCTGCTGCTGGCCTGGTATGATGCCAATGCCCGCCGCCTGCCGTGGCGCAGCCCGCCCGGCACGCCGGCGCCCGAACCCTATCGCGTCTGGCTGTCGGAGATCATGCTTCAGCAGACGACGGTCGCCGCGGTGATTCCCTATTTCGAGCGGTTCACCGCGCGCTGGCCGACGGTGGCGGCACTTGCCGCTGCCGAGGATGCCGAACTGATGAGCGCCTGGGCGGGGCTCGGCTATTATGCCCGCGCGCGCAACCTGCTCGCCTGCGCACGGGCGGTAACGCTGCGCGGCGGCTTTCCCGACGACGAGGCGGGGCTGCTCGAACTGCCGGGCGTCGGCGCCTACACCGCGGCGGCGGTGGCGGCGATCGCCTTCGACCGGCCCGCGACCGTGGTGGACGGCAATGTCGAGCGCGTCGTGGCGCGGCTGTTCGCCGTCGCCGAGCCGATGCCTGCCGCCAAGCCCGCGCTGCGCCGGCTGGCGGCGACGCTCACGCCGGCGCGGCGCGCGGGGGACTTCGCGCAGGCGATGATGGATCTCGGCGCGACGATCTGTACGTCGCGTAGCCCGTCCTGTCTCGTCTGCCCGATCGCCGCCGGCTGCGCGGCGCGCGCCACCGGCGATCCGGCGCGCTTTCCGGTGAAGGCGGCGAAAAAGGCCAAGCCGCAACGGCATGGCACGATCTTCTGGATCGAGCGCGATGGCGCGGTGTTGGTCGTGCGGCGACCGGACAAGGGGCTGCTCGGCGGCATGCGCGCGCTGCCGACGGGGCCGTGGGCGGATCGGCCGCCGGGGCTCGACGGGGCGCCGGCGGCGCTCGACTGGCGGCTGCTGGCGCCGCGGGTCAGCCATGTCTTCACCCATTTCACGCTCGATCTCAGCATCGCCGCGGCTGTACTGGAAAGGGATTGCGCGACGCCGGCTGACGGAGAATGGTGGCCGCGGGACCGGCTGGAAGAGGCCGGGTTGCCCACTGTGTTCATCAAGGCGGCGCGCGCCGCGCGAGAGGATTATGACCCCAACCGACCTTAGGCTCGACCGGCGCCGCTTTCTGGGCGCCATCGCCGCGGCGGGCGCGTTCGCGGCGCTGCCCGCTCTGGCGCGGACCACCGGTGCCGACTGGGCGGCGTCGCGTGCCCTGCTCGACGGCCTCGTGCGCGACGGCAAGCTGCCGGGTGTCGCGTTCGCGATCGGCCGCGGCGGCGAGGCGCCGGCTCTGCATGGCGCCGGCACGATCGCGCGCGACAGCCGGACGGCGGTGGACGGCGATACGCTGTGGCGGATCTATTCGATGACCAAGCCGGTTACCGGCATGGCGGCGATGATGCTGGTCGAGGAGGGCAAGCTCGCGCTCGACCGGAACATCGCCGATTTCATCCCCGGCTTCGCCAATCCGCGCGTGCTGGTCGATCCGATGAGGGATCTGACGAGCCGGCCGGCGAAGGGGCCGATCACCGTCCGCAACCTGCTCACCCACACCGCGGGCCTCGGCTACACGATCATCACGCAGGGGCCGCTGCTGCAGGAATATCTGCGGCTGGGGCTGACTCCGGCGGCGCTTGGCCGGTTCAGGCTGCCGGGTGTGCCCGACGTGCCGACCGCGCCCAGCCTGGAAGTGTTCGCGGATCGGCTGGCGACCTTGCCGCTGATCGCCGATCCGGGTGCGAAGTGGAGCTATTCGGTCGGCCTCGACCTGCTCGGCCGGGTGATCGAAGTGGCCGGCGGCATGCCCTTCGACCAGTTCCTGCAGGAACGCATCTTCGATCCGCTCGACATGAAGAGCACCTGGTTCACCGTACCCGCCGCAGAACGCGGGCGGATGACCACCAATTATTTCTACCTTCAGGGCATGCCGATCCCGGTCGATCCGGGCGCGACCACGATCTTCGCGGACAAGCCGGCCTTCCCGTTCGGCGGCGCCGGGCTGGTGAGTTCGGCGCGCGATTATGACCGGTTCCTGGCGATGCTGCTGGGGCAGGGCACGCTCGGCAATGCCCGGCTGATGAAGCCGGAAACGGTGAAGCTCGCCACATCCAACCTGCTGCCGCCGGGTGCGGCCACCGCCGGATCGATGATCGACGGCAATGGCTTCGGTGCGGGCGGGCGGGTGACGTTGCGTGCGGAAAATGGCCGCGGCGCAGGCAGCTTCGGCTGGGGCGGCGCTGCGGCGACGATCGCGTTCATCGATCCCGGCGCAGGACTGCGCGCAGGCGGCTATGCCCAGTTCATGCCGGATACGACATTGCCCTTCACCACCGGCTTCGCGCGCAGCGTCTACGCCACCGCATGAGACCTGTTCCAGGCTTCACCGGCGCGATGCTCGATCGCGGTGACAATCTGCGCGCCGATCCGGCGGCGATCGCGGCTTTGGCTGCCGATCCCGCGGCGCGGTTGCTGCGCCTGGATGGCATCGACCCCGTGCTCGACGAGACCGGTCATCTCGTCTGGGGCGGCATGGCCGAGGCGGCCGACGGCGCCGATCTCATCCTGCTCGGCCTTGCGGACGGTCGCCCGCATTTCGCGCAGCACGTGCCCGGTGCACTCGATGCGGCGACGCGCTCCGCGTGGATCTTCAAGGCGATCGGGATGATGGCGCCAGGGGAGGCCGCGCTCTATGGCGGCGCGCGCAGCCTGATCGACTGGCATGAGCGGCATGGCTTCTGCGCACGCTGCGGCCAGCCGACGCTCGTTCAGCGCGCCGGCTGGGGGCGGCGCTGCCCGGCGTGCGAGGCCGAGCATTTCCCGCGCGTCGATCCGGTGGTGATCATGCTGGCCGAGCATGAGGATCGCGTGCTCGTCGGCCGCCAGCCCCGCTTCCCGCCGCGCCGCTATTCGGCGCTGGCCGGCTTCGTCGAACCCGGCGAGGCGCTGGAGGAGGCGGTGGCGCGCGAACTGTGGGAGGAAGCGGGCATCCGGGTGCGCGACGTGCGTTACGTCGCGAGCCAGCCCTGGCCTTTTCCCTCCTCGCTGATGGTCGCCTGCGTCGCCACCGCCGAGGATGATGCGCTGACCATCGACCATACCGAACTGGAGGACGCGATGTGGGTGCCGCGCGCGGGCGTCGCCGCGTCGATGGCGGGGGCGCCCGATGCGCCGTTCCTGCCACCGCCGGACTATGCGATCGCCAACACGCTGTTCAGGGCCTGGCTTGGGGCGTGAACGGCCGGGGCGTGGCCCTCAGGCGAACAGATCCACCAGCCAGTCGTGGAAGATCTGCACCGGTCGCGTCGCCAGCGCGCGCGGCCGGCAGGCGAACCAGTAGCTGTACGGGCTCTCGACCGAGAAATCGAACAGCCGCACCAGCCGCTCGTCATGCGCGTCGTTGTAATGGCTTTCGTGCATGAAGGCGACGCCGAGCCCCTGCGCGGCGGCTTCGAGCATGAGCTGCCCCGAATCATAATAGTCGACCGCCGCCGGCTCCAGCCGGCGCATGCCGATCGCGGCGCGCCAGCTGTCGAACGTGTCGGGCATGTCGCGGTGGAGCATCACCGTATGCTCTTCCAGTTGCTCGGGGCGAGTGATCGCCTTGGGGCCGGTGGTCAGCCGGTGCGAGGTGATCGCATAGACCATGTTGCGATCGAGCCGCTTGGCATAGAGCGCCGGATCGAGCTCGCGGGCCAATGTGATCGCCGCATCCAGCCCGTCGCCCAGCCGCGAGATGCTGTGCGCTGCCGTATCGACGTCGATGTGCAGGTTGGGAAAGCGCGTGCGCAGTTCGGCCAAATGCGGAAACAGCCGCTGCGAGGCGAACAGCGGCAGCACGCCCAATCGCAGGCGCAATATGTCCGGCCCGCTGGTCATCGATTCGATGGCGTCGGACAGCGCATCGATCGACGGCGCGATCTGCTGCAGCAGGCGTTCACCCTCGGCGTTCAGCTTGATCGACTGATGACGGCGCTCGAAAAGCGCCCGACCTAGAAAGCGCTCGAGCGTCTGCACCCGTCGCGTGAGCGCGGGAGACGACAGCGCAAGTTCTTCGGCTGCAGCCTTGACCGACCCCAGCCGGGCAACCTGCACGAACGCCTCGATGGCTGTGAGCGGCGGCAAACGACGCATGGCTGACCCCTGAATGGTGCGGCGCACCAACTACGCACCCTACCTAACGTACGGCGGAACACAGGAAAACATGTCAGTTACACGATTGCAACCCTTGCAGTCGTTACCATTTCGTTCGCACTTGCGAAGAAGGACGCTGCGCCGCACATAGGGGGCGCCTTTCAGGCATCCTCTCCTAAAACTTTCCAGGCCGGTGCGATTTCGCGCCGGCCTTTTTTTCGTGCGTTTTCGCGACCGCATCGCCGAACGCTCAGCTTCGAGGATTGTAAACCGTTACGTGCAGATCCTGCATTCAGCAGGATGCAGTGCGCAATTGCGAAATCCCATGCTGCGTTGCATATAAAAACTGCCTTTCAGGCATCCTCTCCTAAAACTTTCATAGGCCGGTCGTTCGCGATCGGCCTCTTTTTTGCGCTCCGCGTGCACGAATGCCGCGATTGGACGCTTCCGTGCGGCTTTGCCCTGCGGGGGCTCGCATCGCTCCGCTCCCATCCCTATGTTCCCGCCTCGGCAACTACAGGAACGATCAGATGGCGGACGGGGAGAAGATCTTACCCAAGCTGCAGGTGGCGAATGCCCGGCCCGAAGATAGCGGCCGCGGTTTTGCCCGTATCCCGCGCGCGCTCATGGCGACGCTCGGCATTACCGAGGGCGATGTCATCGAGATCGCCGGCAAGCGCGCGACGCCTGCGCGTGCTGTGCTGCCCTATCCCGAGGATGAGGGGCTTGAGATCATCCGCGTCGACGGCCTGCTGCGCATCAATGCTGGCGCCGGTTCGGGCGAGTATGTCACGGTGCGCAAGGCGGAATCGAAGCCGGCGCAGCGCGTCGTGTTCGCGCCCGCGCAGCAGAACCTGCGATTGCAGGGTTCGACCAACGCGCTGAAGCGCAGTTTTGCTGGCCGTCCGCTTGCGGCGGGCGATGTCGTCGCCACCGCCGGCCAACAGCAGGTGGACCGCGGCGACATGCCGCCCAACCTGCGCCAGATGCTGGCGGCGCCCGCTTACGCGTTGCAGGAGATCCGCCTTTCGGTGATCTCGGTGACACCCAAGGGCATCGTCCATATCGACGCGGAAACCGAGATCGAGTTGCGCGCCGAATATGAGGAGCCGCATGATCGCCAGCGCGCCGACGTCACCTATGACGATATCGGCGGCATGGGCGACACGATCGACCAGCTCCGCGAGATGGTCGAGCTGCCGCTGCGCTACCCCGAGCTGTTCCAGCGCCTGGGCGTCGATCCGCCCAAGGGTGTGCTGCTGCATGGCCCGCCCGGCACCGGCAAGACGCGCCTCGCGCGCGCGGTTGCGAACGAAAGCGACGCCGAGTTCTTCCTGATCAACGGCCCGGAGATCATGGGCTCGGCCTATGGCGAATCGGAAAAGCGGCTGCGCGACGTGTTCGAGCAGGCGACCAAGGCGGCGCCGTCGATCGTGTTCATCGACGAGATCGATTCGATCGCGCCGAAGCGCGGGCAGGTGCAGGGCGAGGCGGAGAAGCGCCTCGTCGCGCAGCTCCTGACCCTGATGGACGGGCTGGAGGCACGCGCCAATCTGGTCGTGATCGCCGCCACCAATCGTCCCGAGGCGATCGACGAGGCCTTGCGGCGTCCGGGCCGGTTCGATCGTGAGATCGTCGTCGGCGTCCCCGACGAGCGCGGCCGTCGCGAGATCCTGGGCATCCACACCCGCGGCATGCCGCTGGGCGATCGGGTCGATCTCGCCGAACTCTCGCGCCAGACCTATGGCTTCGTCGGGGCCGACCTTGCGGCGCTGACCCGCGAGGCGGCGATCGAGGCGGTTCGGCGGATCATGCCGCGGCTCAACCTCGAGGATCGCTCGATCCCGGCGGAAGTGCTCGAATCGCTGGCGGTGACGCGCGAGGATTTCCAGGCGGCGATCAAGCGCGTGCAGCCCTCGGCTATGCGCGAGGTTATGGTGCAGGCGCCGAATGTCGGGTGGGACGACATCGGCGGCCTCGACGATGCCCGCGAACGGCTGCGCGAGGGCGTCGAGCTGCCGCTGAAGGACCCGGACGCATTCCGTCGCCTCGGCATCCGGCCGGCCAAGGGTTTCCTGCTCTATGGCCCGCCCGGAACCGGGAAGACCCTGCTCGCCAAGGCGGTCGCCCGCGAGGCGGAGGCGAACTTCATCGCCACCAAGTCGAGCGACCTGCTCTCCAAATGGTATGGCGAGAGCGAGCAGCAGATCGCCCGGCTGTTCGCCCGCGCACGACAGGTTTCCCCGTGCGTGATCTTCATCGACGAGCTGGACTCGTTGGTGCCCGCGCGTGGCGGTGGTCTGGGCGAACCACAGGTGACCGAGCGCGTGGTCAACACCATCCTCGCCGAGATGGACGGGCTGGAGGAACTGCAGTCGGTCGTCGTGATCGGCGCGACCAACCGGCCCAATTTGATCGATCCGGCGCTGCTGCGTCCGGGCCGGTTCGACGAGCTTGTCTATGTGAGCGTCCCCGATGCGAGCGGCCGGCGGCGGATCCTTTCGATCCACACCGGCAAGATGCCGCTGGCCGAGGATGTCGATCTCGACGATCTGGCGGAGCGCACGGAGCGCTTCACCGGCGCCGACCTCGAGGATCTGGTGCGCCGCGCCGGCCTGTTTGCGCTGCGCGAATCACTGTCGGTGGAAAAGGTGACGGCGCGCCATTTCGAGAGCGCGCTGGAGGAAACCCGCGCATCGGTGACCGCCGAGATGGAGCGCGAATATGAGCAGATCCAGGCGAAGCTGAAGCAGGACGCGCTGTCGCTCCAGCCGATCGGCTTCATCTCGCCGGGCATGCTCACGCCACGCAACGCCGGGCAGGATTGATCCTCGGTTCCGGCCCCTCTCCCGCGCGGGAGAGGGGCCGTTTCGGCTCAGTCCCGCGTCCAGGCGTAGGCGCGGCTGACGTCTGCGACGACCACGCCATAATCCTCATACCAGAGCGCACGGCCGCGTTCGCGGATCGCTTCATGCTCGGCATGGTCGCGCCACGCGATGGCGGTTGCTTCGTTTTCCCAATAGCTGATGGTGATGCCGAGCCCGTCCGTGCCGCGTGCGGAAACGATGCCGGCATAGCCGGGCTGCTCGCGAGCGAGCTTCTCCATCGCTTCGGCGGCGGCGGCATAGCCCGCATCGTCGGCCGCGGTGCGGCGCGAGGTGAAGATGACGGCAATCGTGCCGGCGGGCGGTGTCAGGTGCATGGCGCCGCTTAGGCCTGCTCCGGCGACTGCGCCACTCCCTCCGTCGCAAGGCAACATTGGTTCGCTTGAATTGTTGTGACGTTTTTGCGACGTGAATCATTCGTTACTGTGACAATCAAGGACGCTCATGAGCTCATCGGCGAAGGCAGCGCGAAAGCGCATCAGGTTGGCGCGGCGCGCGGGGGGACGGCCGGGTCCGCTGACCATGTTCTTCAAGGGCTTCATGAAGCACCCGGTGATGGTCGGCTCGATCATCCCGTCGTCCCAGCGGCTGATCCGAAACATGCTGTCGCGGGTCGACTGGGCGAACACCGGCGTGTTCGTCGAATATGGCCCGGGCGTCGGCACCTTCTGCCGCCCGGTGCTCGAGCGCCTGGCGCCCGATGCGGTGCTGGTGGCGATCGATACCAATCCGGAATTCATCTCCTACCTGCGCGCCGAGATCGCCGATCCGCGCTTCAGGGCGGTGCACGGATCGGCGGCCGACGTGCAGCGGATCCTCAACGATCTCGGCTTCGATCATGCCGATTATGTGCTGTCGGGCCTGCCCTTTTCCACCTTGCCGCCGGGTGTGGGGCCGGACATCGCCCGCGCTACGCGCGCGGCGCTGCGCGTCGGCGGCGCCTTCCTCGTCTATCAGTTCTCGCCGAAGGTGCGCGATTTCATCGCGCCGTTCTTCCCGCGCATCGACCATGCGTTCGAGCCGGTGAACATCCCGCCCGCCCAGCTTTACTGGGCGTGGAAGGACGAAGACTGATCCGGGTCGCCGCGCCGTCCGATCGAGACGGCGCGGCGGCACGATCAGGCGCGTACCAGCGCCTTCACGCCGGGCAGTTCCTTGCCTTCCATCCATTCGAGGAAGGCGCCGCCGGCCGTCGATACGAAGCTGAACTTGTCGGCCACGCCCGCCTGGTTGAGCGCGGCCACCGTGTCGCCGCCGCCGGCGACCGAGACCAGCGAACCTTCGGTGGTGAGCGCCGCGGCGGTGCGGGCGAGGTTGACGGTCGCCGCGTCGAAGGGCGGCGTCTCGAACGCGCCGAGCGGGCCGTTCCACACCAGGGTGCGGCAGTTCTTGAGCACGTCGCCAAGCGCCTCGACCGCGGCCGGACCGACGTCGAGGATCATCTCGTCCTCGCGGACCTCATGAACGTTGACGGTGCGCGTCGCCGGGTTCGGCTTGAACTCGGTGGCCACGATCGCGTCATAGGGCAGGTGCACGGTGCAGCCTGCGGCGTCGGCGGCGTCCATGATCTCGTCGGCGGTGGCGGTCAGGTCATGCTCGCACAGCGACTTGCCGACGTTGACGCCGCGCGCGGCAAGGAAGGTGTTGGCCATGCCGCCGCCGATGATCAGATGATCGACCTTGGCGACGAGATGCTTGAGCACGTCGAGCTTGGTCGAAACCTTGGCCCCGCCGACGACCGCGGCCACCGGATGCTCGGGCTCGCCCAGCGCCTTTTCCAACGCGTCGAGTTCGGCTTCCATCGCGCGGCCGGCGAAAGCGGGGAGCCTGCCGGCGAGCCCCTCGGTGGAGGCGTGCGCGCGGTGCGCGGCGGAGAAGGCGTCGTTGACGTAGAAATCGCCGAGCTTCGCCATTGCTTCGACCAGCGCGGGATCATTCTTCTCCTCGCCGGCATGGAAGCGGGTGTTTTCGAGGACGGCGATGTCGCCCGGGTTGAGCGCGGCGACCGCTGACTCGGCGGTCTCGCCGACGCAATCGCCGATGAACATCACCGTGCGGCCGAGCACCGCGCTATAGGGCCTGGTGAGCGGCGCCAGCGACATTTCGGGGTTCGGCGCGCCCTTGGGGCGGCCGAAATGGGCGAGGATCAGCACGATCGCGCCCTTGTCGGCGAGCTCGCCGACGGTCGCGACGGTGGCGCGCAGGCGGGTATCGTCGGTGACGACGCCGTCCTTCATCGGCACGTTGAGATCCTCGCGGACCAGCACGCGCTTGCCGCGGATGTCGCCCATGTCGTCGAGTGTGCGGAACGCCTTCACGCCTTGCTCCCTGTCATTGCTTCGACGTGAACGCTCACGTCATCCCCCAGTGCGATGTCGCCATCGGCAATCACCGTCGCGATGATACCGCCCCGCCAGCCGGGGCGCAGTGCCCGTTGCAGGCCATCGACCAGCGCATCCATCCGCTTGCACGGATCGCATTCGCCATTGATGCGCAGCGCCAGCGCCGCGCCGACACGCATGACCTGTCCCGGTTCGGGCGGCCATTCCTTCAGCCCCTGAACGAGCAGGTTGACGCGCCGTTCCTGCCATTCGACCGGCAGGCCGACCTCCTCGACTGCGGCGAACCAGTCCTCGGCGCGCATCACCGTCACCTGCCGCCGGTTGCGGCCGGGCTTCAGCGCGCCGCGATAATCACCATGTACGCCCTCGGTGCAGGTCACGCCGACATGGTCGACGGTCTGAATCGGCCCGTGGGGCCTGTCATGCCGGGCGATGCCGATCAGCCGCGCGGACGTCATAAATTCCCCTCCCGCTCGCGGGCGTGGGCGGGGGAGGGCGTGTCCATCCGGACGAACCCTCCCGAACAGGCCCTCCCCGATCCCTCCTGCGCAGCAGGAGGGAAGGAAGATCAGAGCAGCGCGCCCATCGCGCCGGCGGTGTCGACCATGCGGTTCGAGAAGCCCCACTCATTGTCGTACCAGGAAACGACGCGGACGAGCTTGCCTTCGAGCACCGTGGTTTCGAGGCTGTCGATCGTCGAGGAGACCGGCTGATGGTTGAAGTCGATCGAGACCAAAGGCTCGTCGGTATAGGCGAGGATGCCGACCAGCGGGCCCGATTCCGACGCCGCCTTGAGGATCGCATTGACCTCGTCCTTGGTGGTGTCGCGCTTCGGGGTGAAGGTCAGGTCGACGAGGCTGACGTTCGGGGTCGGCACGCGCACCGCCGAACCGTCCAGCTTGCCCTTCAGTTCGGGCAGAACCTCGCCCACCGCGCGGGCGGCGCCCGTCGTGGTCGGGATGATCGACATCGCGGCGGCGCGGGCGCGGCGCGGATCGCTGTGGATCTGGTCGAGGATCTTCTGGTCGTTGGTGTAGGCGTGGATCGTCGTCATCAGGCCGCGCTCGATGCCGATGGCATCGTTCAGCACCTTGGCGGCGGGCGCGAGGCAGTTGGTGGTGCAGCTCGCGTTGGAGACGATGTTGTGCTCGGCGGTCAGCTTGTCGTTGTTGACGCCGAAGACGACGGTCAGGTCGACATTCTTGCCCGGCGCCGAGATCAGCACCTTTTTGGCGCCGGCGGCAATATGCTTTTCGGCCGACGCGCGGTCGGTGAAGAAGCCGGTGCACTCGAGCGCGATGTCGACGCCGTTTTCGGCATGCGGCAGGTTCGCCGGATCGCGCTCGGCCGAAACCTTCACGCGCTTGCCGTCGAGGATCAGGTCATTGCCGTCGACCTCGACGGTGCCCGGATAGGTGCCGTGAACGCTGTCGCGCTTGAACAGCAGGGCGTTCGCCTTGGCGTCCGCGAGGTCGTTGATCGCAACCAGTTCGAGGCCGCTTTCGGGACGCGCGAGGATCGCACGGGCGACCAGGCGGCCGATGCGTCCGAAACCGTTGATCGCGACTTTCACTGCCATGTTCCGTAGCTCCTACTTGCCCAGCGCCGAGAGGATTTGCGGCGCGATCGTTGCGGCCGTGAGGCCGAAATATTCGTACAGATCCTTCGCCGGCGCGGATGCGCCGAACCGGTCGATACCGAAGCGGAGGCCATCGAGGCCGACATAGCGTTCCCAGCCCATCGTCGTGCCGGCCTCGATCGAGACCTTGAGCATGTCGGCGGGAAGCAGGTTGCGCTTGTAGTCGGCCGGCTGTGCATCGAAATGGCGCCAGTTCGGCATGGAAACCACATCGGCACCCACCCCGGCTTCTTCAAGCGCCTTCGCAGCGGCAACCGCGATTTCCACTTCGGAACCGGTGGCGATCAGCACCACCTTGCGGTCACCCTCCGCGGCCTTCAGGCGATAGGCGCCCTTGGCCGACAAGTTCTCCGACGCTTCGAGGCGAAGCTGCGGCAGGTTCTGGCGGGTCAGCGCGATCACCGCGGGACCGTCACGCCGCTCCAGCGCGAGCGCCCAGCATTCCGCGGTCTCGATCACGTCGGCGGGGCGATAGACGTCGAGATTGGGGATGACGCGCAGGCTCATCATATGCTCGATCGGCTGGTGCGTCGGGCCATCCTCGCCGAGACCGATCGAATCATGCGTCAGCACATAGACGACCTGCGCGTTCTGCAGCGCCGAGAGGCGGATCGCGGCGCGGCAATAGTCGGCGAACACCAGGAAAGTGCCGCCATAAGGCACGATGCCGCCGTGCAGCGCCATGCCGTTCATCGCCAGCCCCATGCCGAACTCGCGAATGCCATAGTGCAGATAGCGGCCGCCATAATGTGCGGCGGTCAGCGGCGGAGTCGACTTGGTGCGCGTGTTGTTGGAGCCGGTGAGATCGGCCGAACCGCCCAGCGTCGCCGGGATCGCGGCGGTGATCGCCTCCAGCGCCATTTCGGATGCCTTGCGCGTCGCCACCGTCTTGGGCTCGGCGATCAGCGCATCGACATAGGGCTTCAGCCAGCCGGTTGCTTCGAATTCGCCCGCCATCCGCGCCACGAAATCGGCCCCCTTGGCGGCTGCACCCGCGCGCGCCTGCCAGTCGGCATTGGTCGCGGCGCCGCGGCGGCCGGCCTCGGCCCATGCGGCGGCGATGTCGGCGGGGATCACGAACGGCTCGGACGTCCAGCCGAGCGTTTCGCGCGCGGCGGCGACTTCGGCGGCGCCCAGCGCTGCGCCATGCGTCGCCGAGGTGCCCTGCTTGTTGGGTGCGCCCTTGCCGATGATCGTGCGGCAGGCGACCAGCGAGGGCCGGTCGTCGGCGATCGCTTCGTCCAGTGCCGCCTTGATGCTGGCCTCGTCATGGCCATCGCAGCGCACGGTGTGCCAGCCCGACGCATCGTAGCGGGCGACGACATCCTCGCTCGACGACAGGTCGACCGCGCCGTCGATGGTGATGCGGTTATCGTCCCATAGCACGATCAGGCGGCCGAGCTTGAGATGCCCGGCAAGGCCGACCGCCTCATGGTTGACGCCTTCCATCAGGCAGCCGTCGCCCGCGATCACCCAGGTGCGGTGATCGACGAGGTCGTCGCCATAATTCGCGTTGAGGTGACGCTCGGCGATCGCCATGCCGACCGCGGTGGCGAGGCCGGAGCCCAGCGGCCCGGTGGTCGCCTCGATGCCGGCGAGTTCGAAATTCTCGGGGTGGCCGGCGCACGGGCTGTGCAGCCTGCGGAAGCGGCTGATGTCCTCGATCGTCGGCCGCGCATAGCCGGTCAGGTGCAGCAGCGCATAGATCAGCATCGAGCCATGGCCGGCGGAGAGCACGAAGCGGTCGCGATCGGCCCAGCGCGGATCGGCGGGATCGAACTTCAGATAATCGCAGAACAATGTCGTCGCGACATCGGCCATGCCCATCGGCATGCCGGGGTGGCCGCTGTTGGCGGCTTCGACGCCGTCCATGGCCAGCGCACGGATCGCATTCGCCATCTGCAGGCGCGAAACGGAGTCGGTCGTCGCGGTCATGATGCTCCCCTGGTGCAGCGCGGGCCGGAGGCCCCGGGCCGCCGCGAGTCGTGTCTTTCGGCAGCGCTCCTTTGTCGTGGCGAAGGCGAAGCGTCAACCGGTGGGGCCGCTTGCTCCCTCCCGTGGCTGTGCTAGGGGCGGCAGGAATGGCGGACGACCGGATCAGCGTCGCGATCGCAAGGATCGAAAGGGCAGTCGAGGGTATCGAGCGCTGGACAGCCACGCCACGCCCCGAAGCGCCGGCGGGTGTCGATCCGATGGCGCATGCCGCGCTCGAGCAGCGGCATGCGGCCTTGCGCAGCGAGGCGGAAGTGGCGCTTGGCGCAATCGATGCGCTGCTTGCCGCAGCAGCGGCGCCGGCCGGCGAAGACGATCATGGCTGAGGTCGCGATCGAGATTGCCGGCCGCACCCACAAGGTGATGTGCCGCGATGGCGAGGAGGCACATCTTCGCAGGATGGCGCTGATCGTCGACGGCAAGGCGCGCGAGGCCGGTCGCGGCCTCGGCACCGTCAACGAAACGCGGCAATTGCTGTTCGCAGCGCTGCTGCTGGCGGACGAACTGGCCGATCTGCGCGATACCGCGGCGGCCGCCGGATCGGGTGGCGGATCGGACGTAGCGCTCGCCGAGACGCTGGAGCGACTCGCCGGCCGGCTCGAAACTCTGCGTGCGGGGCTTGAGGGCGTCGCGCCGACATCCTAGATAGGTGGCGGCGGGTACTGCCCGGTGCGAGCCTTCGATAATCCCTGAGGCTATTCATCATCCATGGGGGCTGTCCCTGAGCGGATCCTGGTCTGACTTATATGGTCCCCACCTGACGTTCTCGGCGTCAGTGGATATCCCGGCAAACGGCCATGGTGGTCCCGCCAACTTTTTTCCCTCCATCGCCGGGATTGTCCGATGAACGCGGGTGACGAAGCGGTGACGGACAAACGCGCGTTGCGCGCCGCGCTGCGTGAGCGCCGCGCCGCGCATCTCGCGGCGCTGCCGCCTGCGATCCGCGCGCTCACCTTTGGCATCGCGCCGGGGCCGTTGGCCGCGCTGATGCGCCGCGCGCGGACCGTGGCTGCCTATGTGCCGCTGGGCGACGAAGCCGATCCCCTGCGTCTGCTCGCGCAGGCGACGGCGATGGGCTGCAATACGGCGCTGCCGCACATCGTCTCGCGCGCCGATCCGGTGCGGTTCATCGCCTGGCGGCCTGGATCGCTGCTGGTCGTCGGCCCGCTGGGGCTGCGGCAGCCCGATGCCGCGGGCCGCGAGGTGGCGCCGGACCTGATCCTGACGCCGCTGGTCGGTTTCGACCGAGCGCTCAACCGGCTGGGGCAGGGCGCCGGCCATTATGACCGCGCCTTCGCCGCGAACCCCCGGGCGCTGCGCATCGGCGTCGCCTGGGCCGCGCAAGAGGCTGACTCGCTTCCGCGGGAGACGTGGGACATGCCGCTGGACGCGGTGCTGACCGAGCGTGAGTGGATCGCGGGGCCGCGCGCCGAAGGGGCGGGGGCATGACGCCAAGTTGGCGCAAGCCGTTCGGCATGTTCCTGATTCTCGCGCTTATCCTGCTTGTGATGGTGATCGTCGGATCCTTCTCGGCCACGATCGGGCGGTTGCCGGTGCTGGTGCAACTGCTGATCTATGTGGTCGCTGGGATCGTCTGGATCGCGCCGCTCAAGCCGCTGCTGCGCTGGATGGAAACCGGCCGCTGGCGCTGATCCCTGCCGGCCGCATCGCACCGGGTGGCGGCAAAGGAAAGCATCCTCGATGACGCACCGGCGCGACGCGCTGCGCCATTCGTGCGGCCGGTGCGTTGATGGCAGGGCGCCTTCGGGCCGGCGGGGGTTGGCAGCGCGGCGTTGTCGCCGCATGGGAAGGGCGCGTCCGGACGAAACATAGAGGGAGCAACGGGATGGCGGGGTTGCGGATCGCGCGGCGGATGGCCGCGCTGGGGACGATGGCGGGCCTGGGCGCCGCTCTGGCGTCGCTCGCGTCCTGCGGTGACCCGCAGCGCCGGGATGCGACGCGCAACCTGCTCGTCGAGGAACCGGCCGCGGAGCCCGAACCGGCGCCGCGCCCCACGCGGGCGCCGACCGTGGTCGATGCACAGGATTTCATCGACCGCGCCGCGACGATCGACGCCTTCATCATCGCGACGTCCGAACTGGCTGCGCGCCGGCCGGCGGCGGTGGACGTCCGTGCCTTCGCTCGTTCGATGATCGACGAGCATCAGCGAGCGCTTGCCGGGCTGCGCGCCGCCACCGGGCGGCTGACGCCACCGCTCACGCTCGATGCGACGCTGCCGATCGACATGCGCGCGCGCCTGGATGCGCTGCGCGATACCGACGACGACGCCTTTGCCGGCGCCTATCTGCGCGCTCAGGTCTCGGCGCATGAGACTGCGATGGTGACGCTGCAAAGCTATGCGGTATCGGGCAACATCGCTGCGCTGAAGGAATTGGCGCGGGATCGCATCCCCGAGATCAACCGGCACCTGGTGCAGGCACGCGAGTTGGAGACCCGTTGAGGGACCTTGCGATATGCCGCGCGGCAGCGTCCAGCTGACGCGCGTCGACAGACGCCCTGCCTCAGCATGAGACGTGGGCGCGCACGCGACGTGCCATAACGTGGTCGTATGGAAGGCCGTCCGGTCGGCTTTTCGTCGGGCGCGGGCGAAAGTGCCATCTTCAACATTGCAGCGTTGAAAATGGCGCGAGTGACGGGGCTCGAACCCGCGACCTCCGGCGTGACAGGCCGGCGCTCTAACCAACTGAGCTACACCCGCTTGGGGTCCTGCGGCGGGATTCGCCGCCGCGCCGCGCGCTCTTGGCAGCATGTGCGCGGCGGTTCAATCGGAAATGCGGCACATGTCGATTTGGGCGGCGAGGGAATGCCGCAACCCGTTCGGCGTTAGCGCATGGCGCTGCGAATGAGGGCGAGGACGCCGTCTGCCGGGATCGAATGGGGCCACGTCCAACGGCATGATCGGGAAGCGGAAGGCGCCACCTTCAACCTTGGGAAGTTGAAGAGTGGCGCGAGTGACGGGGCTCGAACCCGCGACCTCCGGCGTGACAGGCCGGCGCTCTAACCAACTGAGCTACACCCGCTTGGTGCGTTGGAGGCGTGGCCACTAGGGGAGGCTCGCCGGACTGTCAAGCGCGTCTTGCGGCGCGTTTTTCAAACAAGGTCTTCGGCGCCCGCCTCGTCGTCGCGCCGGCCGGTCAAGGTGCCGCTTTCGAACAGGAATCCGGCGATGTCCGGCTTGCCGGCGGCCGAAGCGACGGTCTGGATGATGATCAGCAGCGGCACCGCGAGCAGTGCGCCTGGCGCGCCCCACACCCAGCCCCAGAAGCTGATCGAGACGAGAATCGACAGCGGATTGATCGTCAGCCGCCGCCCCACGATCAGCGGGGTGATCGCATTCGCCTCCACCAGGTGCAGGCCGATGAAGATGATCGCGGGCATCAGCGCCAACCAGATGTCCGAAAAGGTCATCAGCCCGCCCACCGCCAGCAGGAAGGCGGCGAGGATCGGCCCCAGATAGGGGATATAGTTGAGGATCATCACGATGCCGCCCCACATCAGCGGGGAAGGCATGTCGATCAGCCACAGCCCCGCCGAGACGAGCAGGCCGAGGCTGAAATTGATCGTCGTGATCGTGCCGAGATAGGCGGAGGTCGCGTCGACCACGTTCTGGATGACCCGCGCCGTCGCCATCGCGCCGCCGAAGCTGCCCCGGCTGGTGATCGTGCGCGCGCGCAGCCGCGTCCAGCCCGAGAGGAAGAAGAAGATCACCAGCAGGCCGAAGAACATCTGGATGATTGCGGTCGGCGCCGAGGTGGCGGCGAGTTCCAGGATCGAACTCGGCGGCTCCACTGCGGCCGTGCGCGCCGAGCCGACGCGGCCGCTTTCCAGCGTGCGCAGCGCGCGGTCGAGATAGTCCTGCAGGTTCGAATAGAGCTCGATCAGCGGCGCGACATTGGCCTGGATTCGGCCGATTCGGTCCGGGAAAAGCTGGAACCATTCGGTTGCGGGCACCACGATCGCCGCCAGTGCGATGTTGGCGATGAACAGGAAGGCGAGCACGCACAGCATCGCGGCGAGGCCGGATGGCACGCGTCGACGCTCGAACCATTCGAGCGCGGGCACGAAGGCGATCGCGACCACCAGCGCCGCCGTGACCGGCAGGAAGAATTCGGCGCCCGCTTTCAGCGCGAAGGGCAGGCCGACGATCAGCCCGACGCCGGCGATCAGCGTCAGCGCGGCGAGCAGCCGGTCACGCCGCAACGCGGCGCGGCGCAGCCCCACCTGCTCGACGGGGGTGAGCATGCCCTCATGGTGATCCTCGCCATGATGGTCCTCGTCGCTCAGCACGGACGGCTACCCTTTCGATCGAAACGATAAATTGGCATGGCGACATTAACTGTCTGTTCGCTTCTTGCGTGCACGATGATCCCGCCGGTTCGATGCCTGTCAGGCGCTATGCACCATTTCGCGTGCGCGCGGCAGATGCAGATCGAACGGGTGGCGATCGATCCCGCTGTGTGGGGATGGGGTCGGTCGCGGACTTCTGGGGGGAGCGGCCGCTGGCTTCGGGGGGAGCCGGCGGCCGCTTATCCAGGTGCGATGAATATGCTTCATCGCACCTGGATAAGCCCGCGCGGCGCCCGAGCGAACCCGCTCCCGATCGGTCGCAGACCGGGCGGGACGGGACCACAGGACGGAGGGGCTATGAAGAAGGCAATCGCGGCGCTGGTGCCGCTGACGCTGATCGGTGCCGCGCCCCGTGGCGCGGCGGATGGCGAGGTGGCGTTGAGCAGCGCCATGTTCGTCGAGCGCGCCGTCGCCGATGCCCATGGCGCGACGCGCATCGTGCTGGAAACGCCGGAGACGGTGACGCGCGGCGACCGGCTGGTGTTCGTGCTCTCCTATCGCACCGTCGGCGATCGGGCGCGGTCCGCCTTCACCATCACCAACCCGCTGCCGCGGCCGCTCCGCTTCGAGGACAGCAGCGATCCCGGCGCGATCGTCTCGGTCGATGGCGGCCGAAGCTGGGGCGCGCTTGCAACGCTGACGCGGCGCGACCTGTCGGGCCGCCTGCGCGCCGCCCGGCCGGAGGATGTGACGCACCTGCGCTGGCGCCGTGTGCTGCCCGCGGGCGAGGCGGGCAGCGTCACCTTTCGCAGCGTAGTGCGCTGACCCAGCCACCGGCGATATCGGACGGTATCGGCCCGTCCTCGCAGATCCCGCCGCTTTATCCCCCGGCCTTCGGCAGCGCGTCGCACGCCGCCTGATCGATCGGGTCGAGCGCAGCGCGCTGCCGTTCGCACAGATATTTCGCCTGGCCTGGCGGGAGCATGGCGACCGGTTCCAAGGCGGTGTTGCGTTGCGCGACCGTCGCCATGAGCTTAGCCGCCCGGCCTTTCCACCCGCGGCTGTTCTTCATATCCTTCTCGTTCGCACCGGATATTTCCGGCGCGTCGGCGATCGCCCGCAGCCGCTGCGCGGCCGCATCGAAACGGCCCGACTCGCGCTCGGCATTGGCCGCGCGGTAGGACAGCGCCAGCCAGATCGGCGTGCCGGGCCGGGCACGGGCACGTTGCGCATCGGCCTCTGCGATGAAGCTGTCGCGATAGCGCGTGTGGCGCGGCGACCAGCGAGCGTCGGCCGGCGCCGCTTGGTCCGATGCTTCCCAAACCGCCGAGAGCAACAGCCAGGCCGCCTCGTCGGAAGCGGGCACCAGCGCCTTCTCGATCCACCAGGCGCGATAATAGGCTGTCTCACCCGCGAGCGCCTTGAAGTCGGCACTCGCGAGCAATGCCGGCAAGCGGAATTTCTCGTCGTCGGTGAACGGGCGATACATGACGAGGCCGTTTCCAGGACACACGGGGAGCGCGAGCGGGAAGAACCAGCTGCCATAGGGACGCCCGTCGGGGCGTTCGCCGAAGGTGGAATAGGATGCGGTCGTCTCGAACGCGAAGCTCTCACTGCCGATCGCGCAGGTCATTTGCTGCGATACCGGAATGCCCGCATGCGCGGGAGGGGCAGGCCCCACCAGCCCAGTCGCCAGCGCCGCCGCGCCCATCCACCGTATCATATGCCTTCGTCCCCCATCGCGACCGCAATGGCTGGGCCGCCCTTCACTCGGTTTCCAGCCGCGCCATCACCAGCCGCAGCCTGCCCTGCGCATCGTCGCCGTTGAGGTAGAGCCGGTCGCGGTCGGCGCGGTAGGACATGACGAGCTTCGATTCGGGCAGGTGGATCTTCCGCTCATTGATCTCATAGCTCTCATAATCCTCCGCCTCTTCGCCCCGCCGCGGATTGGCGCGAACGACGGTGAATTCCTCATCGTCCGAAAAGCTGACCTGGTCGCCGCGGCGAAGATCCTCGAACCCCACAGCGCTGATGATCCGCCAGTCGCCGATCACGCCCAGATGGCTCAGGGATTTGGGCCGTTCGCCGGCATAACCCGCATAGAAGGCTGTTTGTTCGAGAAGCTTGCCGACCAATGTGCGTTCGCCCTCGAGGCCGGATAGGCCGCTGGCCGCCAGTCTTTTGTCGAGCCCCGCCAGCAGTGCATAAGCGGCCTTGGGATCGTTGTTCGAATGATAGGCCGCCGCTGCCCCCTGCATCGAGAGATACTCGTCGACGAGCAGCTGCGCGGATCGCAGCGCCGTGCTCGGCGTGCCGGCGGGCGCCGCAACCGTCACCGAATCGCGCCCCGCCTTGCCGTCCGCGGCGCCGACATAGCTGAGATCGACGCGCATCAGCGGCTCGCCGGCAGCAAGCGCGATGGCGGGAAGATGGTCGCGCGCGCTTTCCTTGCCCAGCGATACGAAGATCCCGCCGCCATTGGTGCTGAGAAAGGCGGTGGGCACGGTGATCGCGATCGCGCCGTCCTTGCCCTCCTGCATCAGTCCGTCGGGCACGCCGAATACGCCGGTGATGCTGTAGCCGGCGGTCGGGACCATCGTCAGCACCACGTCATGCGCCAATTCGCTCACCATCGTATCGAGCTGACGGACGAACACGCTCTTTACCTCGTCGGCATTGCCGATGAAGAACAGGTTGCCGCCGCGCACGCTCGAAATGGTGGTGGCGAGTTCGGCATCGAATTGCAGCCCGACGCCGATCGTCGTCAGGCCGATGCCGCGCCGTGAGGCATCCAGCGCCATTCCCATGAAGCTGCCCGCATCGGTGCTACCGACATTGGGCTGCTCATCGGTGAACAGCATCACGCGGGTATTGCCCTCGAACCGGGCGGCGTCGGCGAAAGCGGTCTCGTAACCGATCTTGAGCCCTTCCTCCATGTTGGTCGAGCCTTCGCTCTTGATCCCGTCGATCGCCGCGAGCACGGCCGCCCGGTCCCGGCCGGCGTCGGTGGGCTTGAGCCAGACATGGCTCTCATCGCCATAGAGGACGATCGCGATGCGATCGCCCGTGCGCATCTGGCCGGCGATCTGGCGGAGGCTCTTGCGGACCAGGTCGAGCGGCTGACCATCCATCGATCCTGACTTGTCGACCACCGCGACGAGGTTGAGCGGCGCGCGCCGCCATGTGTCGGCATCGATATTGGATCCGAAGCCAAGCCCGACGAACAGCCGGTCGTCCGGCCGCCCGGGCAGCGCGGCCGGCATCGCTTCGGTCGCCAGGCAGAAAAGCTGCGCGCAAGGCGTCGCGGTCGCGATCGTCAAATCATGCTCGCCCATCAACCCTTCGACGGTCAGCGAATCGGGTTGGGGAATGCCCGATTCGAGCGCGACCTTGCGGAAATGGCGGATGTCCTGCGCGCCGCCCTGCCGCACGCGCATGCCGGTAACGATGACATTGTCCAAACCCTCCTGTTCCTCCTCCTGCGGCGGCTGGTCCTGCGCCAGCAGCGCGGGCGCGGGCAGAACGAGTGCAAGCGAGAGCAGCAGACGCGGCAGGGGCAGGCGACGCGACAGAGGCATGGGGCTCTCCCGATCTGGATTATGCCCTGAAGGATGCGCCCGGCGCCTGTGGCCGGCAAGCGGGATCGATACCGCTTCGGCGTGGAATTTCCTCCGGATCGGACCTGTTGCCGTGCTGCACTGCCCATCGTGAATCTCGCCCGATTCAACATTCTGCATGCCAGCTTAGCCGTTTTGCGCTTGCAATCTTCGCTGCATCGCAGCATGCCTTATAGCGAAAAGAAGCCGGAGAGGGCCTGAACACGGGTCTCTGGTTGGAGGAAACGTCAATGCGCATGTCTTATGTCGTCGCTGCCGGTGCGGCCGCCGTCGTTCTTGCCGCCACCGTTCCCAGCAAGCCCGAAGCCGCGCCGGCGAAGCGCGGGGAGCCGGTTTCCGCACGGAATAGCTGATCCGACTCGCCCCGGCGGCCGCAGTGCCGCCAGTGGGCGGTCCAGAATTCATCGAAGAGCCCTCGGCGCGTCGCCGGGGGCTTTTCTGCATCTGCGCACACCCGCTTTACGCGGTGCAGAGATTCGCGGCCAGTGATTGCATTTCATGCACTCCATTGGTTGCAATTTGCGCTTGAGAGCAAAGCTGCACCGCAGCAAAAGCGGGTCAACACAAACCAGAAAATCATTCGAGAGTCCTGATCGGCATTCCATAGGGAGTTTGATCCATGAGAATGTCGTACGTCATCGTTTCCGCCGCTGCCGCCGCTCTGCTCGCCACCGTCGCTTCGGCGGAGCCCGCCGCTCCGTCCAAGTCGTTCGAGCGCGACGGTATGACCTATGTCTACACCGTCTCGACCAAGGGCGAGCGCACCATGATCAATGGCCGCCGCTATCCCGACGGCAAGCGCTTCTCGCTGACCGTCAACAACGGCCGCGTTTCGGGCGTTTCGGGCGGCATGCCGGTTTCGTTCCGCGTCGCCGACGCGAGCAGCGAGGAAATCGCTTCGCGCTAAGCCGCACTCGTCTGGCCGCTTTACGGCTGGGCGCATCGTACGGCCCGCCAGCACGTGCTTCGGCACAGGCTGGCGGGCCGTTCGCGTTTCGGCATCCGATCCGTCCGCCAGCGGGCGCGAAGCGTGGGCTTACGCCCGAGCGAGCCCCTCGGTCGCGCTCGCAGGCGATCCCGGGAACAGCCCGGCGACGACGCGCTTCGGCTCAAGCCCGAAATGGCCCGCCACCGCGCCGGCGATCACGCCGTGCAGCGATTCGGTCGGCTTGAGATCGCGCCCTTCATAGAGCGCCGCCGGCTTGAGCCCCGGCCAGTCGGCGATGACCCGGCCGCCCTTCACGGCGCCGCCCAGCAGCATCGCGACCGACGCCGTGCCATGATCGGTGCCGCCGGTGCCGTTGATCGCGACGGTGCGGCCGAACTCGGTCGCCACCAGCACCGTCGTCCGACGCCAGGCGGGGCCGAGCCCGGTGCGCAGCGCGGCGATCATGCCATCGAGTCCCTTGAGTTGCCCCTCGAGGCGCGAACGCTGCGAGACATGCGTGTCCCAGCCGCCCGTCTCGATCATCGCGATTCGCGGCCCCGATTCGGCGCCGAGCAGCTTGCCGGCAAGCGCGCCCAGCGCGATCGCGTTGCGCCCGGCGTCGGCACCAAGGTCGCCCGCCAGCGCACGCGTCGATTGTGCACGCGCCCAGACCTCGTCCAGTTCGGCATCGCCCTGATACATCCGGCCGACACGCGCCAGCAGGTCGTCGGTCACGCGCGGTTGCGGCCCTGCCGCATAGGTCTCCACCGGCCGCGGGCCGCGCAGCGCCATCGGCACCGCCGGGGCGATCGCCAGGGCGCGCGATTCGTCGACGGGCAGCAGCGCGAGCATGCGGTTCAGCCAGCCGTCCTTGAGCACATAGGGCGATTCTCCGCCGGTCTCGAGCACGTTCTGGCCATCGAAATGCGATCGATCGCGATAGGGCGAGGCGACGGCATGGACGAACAGCGCCTCGTTTGCCTGGTAAAGCTTGCCCATCTCGACCAGCGACGGGTGCAACGTGAACATCGGATCGAGCCGGGCGCCGCCCGTCGAATCGACGTTGCGGCCCCCGCGCGCCGCGGCGAAATCGGGATCGCCCGTGGGCGCGACGATCGAGAGGCCGTCGGCGGCGCCCCGCATGATGATGAAGATGAAGCGCTGGTCGGTCGCCGCGGCGGCAACGCTGAAGCCGGGCAGCAGGGCGTAGCCGAGCCCGCCCGCGGCTCCCGCGGCGATCAGCGCGCGACGGGTGATCATGCTCATGCTTATCTCCTCAGGAATTCGGGCGAGACCAGCATCAGGGCAAACGCCTGTGCGGGGCCTTCGGCGCGCGCGATCGCTTCGCTGGTGGCGGGGCGGATCGGCCCCGGCATCAGCCGCGGCGCCAATGTCCGCGCGTCGACCGCGGGCGGCGTGCGCGCCGCCAGCCGTTCCGCCACGGCGACGCGCCGCGAGAGCGCGTCGGGCCCGAGCCAGCTCGCGTCGATATCGTCATAGCCCGCCGGCGATCCCGGCCGCCACACAGGCTGGCCGAGCTGGGTGAGCAGCCCCACGGTCGCCTGCCCGGCGGCCTCGCGCGTGCCCGCCGCGCGCAACGCGGAGACATACCAGTCCCACGGGGTCTTGAAGCGGACGGGGGCGGGCGCCCACGCCTCGGGCGCCTCCACCAGCGCGCGATAGACGGTCGGCAGATCGCCCCCGCTGGTGAGGAAGGCGCGTTCGAGGCGTCCGACCAGCGCGGGCGATGGATCGTCCCCGGCGAAATGCCGGGCGAGCTTGGTGGCGATGTGGCGCGCGGTTGCCGGATGCACGGCAAGGTCGGCGAGCACCGCATCGGCCTGCGCCGCCCCCTCCTGCGCATAGGCCTTGCCCATGATGCGCCGCGGGCCGGGTTCGTGAATCTCGGGTACGAACAGGGTTTCGCCCGCCGGACGGCTGTCGAGCCCCAACCGGTCGATGCCCGGCACGCGCGTGAGCCGCGGCACCGTACGGCCGGTCAGCGCGCGGGCGAATTCGGTGACGTCGGCCTGATCATAGCTGGTGCGGACGCCCAGCGTGTGCAGTTCCAGAATCTCGCGCGCCAGATTCTCGTTGAGCCCCGCGTTGCGCTTGCCCCGCGCGCCGATGCGGGCACCGATCGCGCTCTCGGGCCCGATCGATTGCGCCTGATCGAGATAGAGCAGCATCGCGGGGTGGCTCTCGACCGCGATCAGCATGTCGCCGAACCGGCCCAGCACGTGCGGGCGGATCGCTTCGAATTCGAGCAGCCCGCCGAGCCCGATCACCGCGAACTTGTCGACCGAGATCGCGAAATGGTTCGCCCAGAAATGGACGAGCCGCTCGACGAAGGGTGCCTCGGCGCCCAGCGCCTGATCGGTGCGTGCCGCCACCATCGCGAGGTGATCGGCGCGCATGTCGAGCCGCGCATCGCCCGCCGCCGCGTTGGCGCCGGCGGGCGGCATCGCGGCGGGTTTCGCCCGGGGCGCCACGCCGGGTTTGGCGGCATCGCCCGCCGCTGCCCGCTGCGCCTTGCGCGCCGCTTCGTTCATCTCGCGCCGGTCGGCGAGGAAATCCGCCAACCGGCCCGCCACCTCGGCGCGCGGCGGCACCGCGGCGATGGCGGGCGGGCGCGGACGATAGCGATCGAACTGGTCGAGCAGAAAGGCACGCGGATCGGCAGGCGCGGCGTCCGAGGGGCGTGCGCCCAGCCCGAACCGGTTCAATGCGATCGCAACATCGGTCATCCGTCACTCCGCCTCGTCGCATGCGCAGCTACGGGTGCGCGCATGGGATCGCTCAACTGCCTCCCCTGTTACCCCCGCCAGCCGCGTCCGATCCGGACGGCATTCCGACGGGCCATTATGCCAGATCGATCAAAGCATTGTCAGCCCGTCCCGCGATGGCGCTTCATCGCGTTTCCGGAACGGGCAGGCGGCCGCTCGGCCGCTGCCCACCCTATGCCGCCCCTATGATGCGCTGAACGCCACCCGGTTGTTTGTCCGCCGCCGCGATCAGCGGCTCGTCCGGAGCAGCAGAAGCGCGATTCCGGTGAGGCACAGCGAAGCCGTGACCAGCCCGGCAATGCAGATGAGCGCACGGCCGGCCAACCCCAACGCCTTTCCCGAATGCAGCGGATACTGCCACGCAAAGAAGGCATCGCCGGCGCTGCTGCCATTGTCGTGGCGCTCGGCGAGGATGCGGCCATCGGCCATCGCGACGTAGATCCAGCGGCGGCCGATGCCGTCGAGGTCGCGCTCGTCGAACGCCCGCACGGCATAGACCGCCTTGGCGGGCAGGATCTGCACGCTGTCGACGCGCCACACACCAGCTCCGCGGACTCGGGCGAGCGCGCGATCGACGCCGATCGGCCGGGAGGGCACCGGGGCGTCGGGGAAATCATAGTGCAGCCGTTCGGATACGGGCGAAACCAGCGAGACGACCGCGCGCGTCTCCTCCTGCCATGACAGGCACAAGCCGCTGACCGCGAGCATCAATGTGACCGGCATCAGCCACAGACCCGGCGCGCGATGGCGGTCATACAGCGCCCGCCGCCCGCGCGGCTTCACCCGCAGTGCCCGCCACCAGCGCGCGAGGCGGGGAATGGCGAGGATGGCGGCCGGAACATGGTCGATTGCCCAAAGCAGGGCAACCAACCCGAGGACCCACGCCATTGTCGGACCAAGCAGCAGATCCATGTGCAGCGCGTAGAGCGTGTCCATCAAATGGCGCCGGTCGAACGCGAAGCTGCCGCTTGACCGCAAGCCGAGCATGGCGCCGTCGCGCGGATCGGAGAAGAGTTGAGCCGCCTGGCCGTTCTCGCTGCCGATGATCATGATGCTGTCGCGGGGACGGTTGGGCAGATCGATGTGGCGCGGCACGAAGCCGGGATGGCGCACCTGCGCGGTGGCGAGCGCGAGATCGACGCGGGGCAGGGCGGTGAACTCCCCCGGGATCGTGCGCAGTTCGGGCACCAGCGCGCGGTCGAGTTCGTCGTAGAAGGCGATCGCCGTGCCGGTGAGGGCGAGCAGCAGCAGCCAGAGACCGGCGCCGATGCCGAAGCCGCGGTGCCACAGCCGAAGGCCCCACCGTGCGCGTTGCATCGCGCGACCGCGTGTCCGCATCAGAACCGTACTGCCGCCGTCAGCCTGATATCCCGCCCTGGCTCGCGCACGCCGACCACGCCCTCGAAATCGGGGATCGCGGTATAATCCGCCACGCTGGCATGCGCGCGGTAGGTGACGTCGAACAGGTTGTAGACGCCGGCCAGCAGGGTCAGCCGTTCGTCGCCCAGCGGCTGCCAGCGCGCGAACAGGTCGATCACGGTGTAGCCGGGCTTGTCCACGAACTGCGTGGTCGGCGCCCAGCCGATCTCGACATTGCGCTGGAGCACCTCGATATCGTTGAGGTCGTCATAATGGTTGACGCTCACCTCGAACCCCAGCGTCGGCAGCGGCCGATAGCCGGCGGTGACGTTCCAGTTGTCGCCCACCGAGGTGCCGAGGCCGATATGCTCATAGCCCTCGATCTGGTCGCCGTTCAGCCGCGATCGGTAGTGGTTGTAATAGGCGTCGACCGAGAAGGGCCCGCTCGAATAGCCGGCGCGCACTTCCACGCCGTTCGCCTTGAAGCGGCCGACATTCTCGAAATAATTCGCCGCCTGCGGGGCGGGCCCGCTGCCGATCTGGTCGAGGATCACATCGTCGATGGCCATGTGGTAATAGACCGCCGAGGCACGGAAACCGTCGCGGTCGAACGAGGCGCCCACCTCATAATTGTCGACGCGCTCGGGCTGGAGGTCGGGCGCCAGCGCGATGCGGCCGGGGCGCGTTTCCAAGGTGAAGGCGTCGCCGATCTCCTTGCCGCGAAACGCCTCGGCGAAGCTGGCGTGAAGCGCCAGGCCGTCGATCGGTTCGTAGCGAAGGCCGGCGTTCCAGCTCACCCCGTCGCTGTCGGTGCCGGTGGCGTAGGTGACCTGCTTGAGGTCATAACCGTCATAGCGCAGGCCATAGCTGAGCGTCAGCGGATCGGCGACGCGCCAATGATCCTGCGCATAGAGGCCGAACACGCTGCCGCGCTCCTCGAAGCGGCCAATCGCCGGATCCCACGCCCATGGCCCCCAGACGCTCGCATCGTCCAGATAGCGGCTGACCACCTTGTCGCTGCGATATTCGGCGCCGACGATCAGGTCATGCCCGGCCTGGCGGAAGCGGGCGCGCGCGTCGAACCCGGCGGAGCGGATCGCGGCGCCATAGCGACCCCAGCGATCGAAGCGATCCTGCTCGAAGCGCGATCGCGTCCAATAGGCGGTGGCTTCCAGATCGATGCCGTCACCGGCGGCGAAGCCATAGTTGAGCGTCGCGGTCTGGCGCTTGCCCTCGGCGGGGAAAAGCGGATCGCCGACGAGCACCGGCCAGTTGGGGCGCTGGCCGAACGCCGCTTCCTCATTGCGCTGCTCATAGCTCAGCGAGATGCGGTGGCTGCCACCAAGGTCGCCGCCGACCTTGACGAAGCCGAGTTCCTGCTTCGCCGCCGTGCCGAGCAGTTCGCGGCCCGATCCGTCCTCCATATTGCTGCGGTCGACATAGGTGTAGGATCCGACCACGCCGATGTCGCCCACCAGCCGCGCATAGAGCGTGGCGCTGAGCTTGTAGCCGTCGTTGGAGAACCAGCCCGCCTTGGCCATGCCGCCCACGGACTTGCCGGGCGCCAGCAGATCGTCGGCATCGCGCGTGCGGAAGCGGATTGCGCCGCCGATCGCGCCGAAGCCCAATGTCGATTCGCCGGCACCGGCCTTCACGTCGACCGTCTTGAGCAGTTCCGGCTCGATCGAGACGCGGCCGATATGGTGGAACAGGGTGCCGCGCTGCGGCGCGCCATCCACCGTGACGTTGAGCATATTGTCCTCGAGGCCGCGCACATAGATCTTCTGGGCGATCCCCAGCGATCCGCCGACCGCGACCGAGGGCACCTGCCGGAACAGGTCGGTCAGGCTCGCGGCCTGGCGAAACTCGATCTGGTCCTCGTCGATCTCGACGTCGGTCAGCGCGCCGACGACGACGATCTGGCTGTCCGCGCCGCCATCATCCTCCGCCACGATCGGCGTGCCGATCGGCGCGCTGCTCGCCAGCGGCCTGCGCGGTTGCGCACGCGGCGCGGCGGGCGCGGCGCGCGCGGAGACGCGATAGCCGCCATCACCATCGGGCGCGGCCTGCAACCCGGCAGGTGTCAGCAGGCGGTCGAGCGCCGCCGAGGCGGTGAAATCGCCGCTGAGCGCCGCGCTGCGCTTGCCGCGGACCAGCGCGGGATCGACCGCGACGACCAGCCCGGCCTGGCGGCCGAGGCGGGCGATGGCCGAACCCAGCGGCCCCGCCGGCACGTCGAACCGGCGCGTCGCGTGCGATTGCGCGATGGCGGTGGCAGGCAGAATCGCGCCGGACAAGGCCAGCGCCTGGGCGAGTACGGCCAGCGAGGCCGCGAAATTGGATGCCATGGTAACCCCCGATCGATGTGTCGTTCGCCGGTGGGACGGGCGAATGTTGCCGATCGGGACAGCCGTTGCGAAAAAATGTTCAGTGCGCGCGGTGCAGCACCACGCCATCCGCTGTCGGCGTCACGATCAGCCCGTTGGTCGCGGCGATCGCGCGCAGCGAGGCGTCGCTGTCGGTCAGCGAGAAGCTGCCGGTGATGCGGATGTCGCGGGAAGTGGTGGAGGCGATGCGCGCGGGTCGCGTGCGATAGCGGTTGAGCTCGGCGAGCGCTTCGGCGATCGGCATGTCGTCCGCCTCAAGCCAGCCCTTGGTCCATGCCGAGGCCTGTTCGACACCCACCGGAGCCATGCGCCGTACCGCGCCCCTCCTGATCAGCGCGCGCTCGCCCGCGCCGAGGTCACGGCAGTTCGGCCCGCCGGTTTCCGCGCCAGGGCAGACCCGGACGCGCGATTCGATCACCGTCACGATCGTGGCCCGGCCCTCGCGCCGGACGCTGAAGCGCGTGCCGAGCGCGGTCGCGGTGCCGTCATGCGTTACGATCGTGAAGGGGCGGTCGCGGTCACGCATGACCTCTGCCATCAACCGGCCCTCATAGAGGTCGATCCGCCGCGCGGATCCGCTCTCGCGCAGGCTGACCGCAGTGCCGGTGTCGAGATCGAGCCGCGATCCGTCCGCCAATATGACAGGTCGTTGCTCGCCCGGCGCGGTGCGGTGATCGGGGAGCAGGCTGCGCAATGTGAAGCTCTGCATCGCCAGCCAGCCGCCGCCGACCGCGAGCAGCGCGATGGCGAGCAGGCCGCCCGCCGCGCGCTTTCCATGCGTCGTCGCCCGGCCGACCCGCGCCAGCGCGTTGCGGCCGACGGGATCGAGCCCCTCGAAGCGGCCGCCGATCAGCCGCATCCGGTCGAATGCCAGCCGGTGGCGCTGGTCCTCGGCGCACCAGGCCTCGCAGGCATCGCGCCGCGCCGCCGCCACGCGCGCATCGTCGAGCTCGGCCGCCCATTCGGCGGCGCGGCGCACGATATCCGGCGTCGGGCGAAGGCGGTGGGCGTCGACCATCAGTCGGGATAGGCCAGCGCGTAGCAGGTGGCATAGGCGCGGGCGACGTGGCGTTTGACGGTGCGGTCCGAAATGCCCAGCCGCGCGGCGATTTCGCGATGGCTCAGCCCGTCCAGCCGGCGCAGCAGAAACGCCTCGCGCACCTCCGGCGCCAATTGCCCGAGCAGCAGCGCGAGCGCATCGAGCAGTTGCACCGCCTCGGCGATCCGGTCCGGCGTCATCTCGTCGACGCCGCCGCCGATCTCGGCCTGCGCGATCAGGAAGGCACGCTCCACCTCGCGGTGACGGATGTCATCGATCAGCAGCCGTCTGGCGATGACGGCCAGATAATTGCGCATGTCGCGGATGGCGTCGCCGTCGAAGCCTTCGAGCAGCCGGCAGAACGTGTCCTGCGCCAGATCCGCCGCGCGGTTGCCGCACCGGGTGCGACGCTGCAGCCAGCGCCGCAGCCAGGGCGCGTGCGCTGCATAGATTCGCCCGATCTCGTCGCCGGCAACCGCCGCGCCGTTCATCTCAGTCCCCTCGCGTCATCCCTGACTCGCCAGTAAGAGAATTGCGAGGCGTTAGCAATAAGTCGGCGTCAGGTGATCCATGCTCCGATCGAATCGATCTTCCACGCACGATCGATCAGCCGGAAGCGATTAGGCGCCGCCCACCCAACCTGCCGATCAGTCGACGATGCCGCGGTCGCCCGAACTGTTGAAGATGCTCGGCCAAGATGCTGGCGGTTATGCCGCATAAGCGATAGGCGACCCCGCATGAGTACCCCTGTCACGCCCCATCCCGGCATGCATGCCCGAGAATTCGTGGCGCTCGTCGCCGCGATCATGGCGGTCAATGCGCTGGGGGTGGATCTGATGCTGCCGGCGCTGCCGGAGATCGGCCACGAACTCGGCATCGCCAGCGCCAATCACCGGCAGTGGATCGTCACCATCTACGTGCTCGGCTTCGGGCTCGGCCAGCTCGTCTATGGGCCGCTGTCCGACCGATTGGGGCGCAAGCCGGTGTTGCTGGTGACGCTGGCGGGCTTCGTCGGCGCCTGCATCCTCTCCGCCGCTGCGCCCACCTTCGGCACGATGCTCGCCGCGCGGCTGCTGCAGGGGCTGATGTCGGCCTCATCGCGCGTGCTCTCGGTTGCGATCATTCGCGACAGCTACTCGGGCCGCAAGATGGCACGCACCTCCTCGCTGGCGCAGATGATCTTCTTCCTTGTGCCGATCCTCGCGCCCAGCATCGGCCAGGTGCTGATGGAATTCGGGCCGTGGCGCTTCATCTTCTACGCGCTCGGCACCTTCGCCGCGCTCGTCTTCGCCTGGGTGCTGATGCGCCTGCCCGAAACGTTGCAGGCCGAATATCGCCGTCCGATCTCGGTCGCCTCGCTGACCGATGCCTATCGCCAGACGCTCGCGAACCGTTACTCGCTGGGCTATTCGCTGGCCGGCGGGCTGACCTTCGGCGCGATCATCGCCTATGTTTCCGCCTCGCAGCAGATCTTCACCGACGTGTTTCGCCAGGGCAGCCATTTCGCCATCCTGTTCGGCGTGTGCGCCTTCGCGATGGGCTGGGCGGCGTTCGCCAACAGCCGGCTGGTCGAGCGACTGGGCACGCGCATGATCTCGCAGACCGGCCTGCTGCTGCTGATCCTGCTCTCTCTGATCCATGTCGCGATCAACCTGGCGGGGCTCGAAACCTTGTGGACCTATCTCGCGATCCAGGCGCTGAGCATGACCTGCGTCGGCCTGTGCGGCCCCAATTTCGGCGCGATGGCGATGGAGCCGGTGGGCCATATAGCCGGCACCGCATCCTCGGTGCAGGGCTTCATCACCAGCCTCGTCGCGGTGCTGGTCGCCTCGGTGATCGGACAGGCGTTCGACGGCACGACCTTCCCCTTCGCCTTGGGTTATCTCGCGATCGGGCTGGGCGCGCTGGCCATCGTGTTCGTCGTGGAGCGCGGGCAGCTGTTCCACGCGCGCATGGCGTAATGCCCTTCCGCCTGGCCTGCGATCGATCGGGAGGGGGGCGCCCGGGGCGCCACGCGGGCATGCAAAAAGGCGTTATGCTGCGATCTGCGTGCGCCGCCGCGCCTCTTCCGTCTCGCGCACCGGCGGCAGCCCGAACAGCCGGCGATATTCGCGGGTGAACTGCGGCACGCTTTCATAGCCCACGGCATAGGCCGCGTTTCCCGGTGTCGCGCCCTCCGCCAGCATCAGCCGACGTGCCTCGATCAGCCGCAGCTGCTTCTGGAACTGCAGCGGCGACAGCGAGGTCACGTTGCGGAAGTGGAGGTGGAAGGTCGACTGGCTCATCCCCGCGATCGCGGCGAGCCGTTCGACCGGCAGCGTCGCCGCGAAGTCGCTGCGGATCACGTCCACCGCGCGGGCGATGCGCTGGGCGTGGCTGTCGGGGAAGCCGAGATGGCGGATCGCGGGACCATGGCGGCCGGCGAGCAGCCAATGGTGCATCTCACGCACCAGTTGCGCCTGCAGCACGGGGATCGAGGCGGGACGATCGAGCAACCGCACCAGCCGCAGCGCGGTATCCGCCACCTCGGCGTCGGTCGGCTGGAGGCGCAGCGCCGCGCCGGCCTCGATCGGCGCCGCCTTCATCTCGGCGGAGAGATCGGCGATCAGCGCGGGATCGAGATGGAGCGCGAACGACAGATAGGGCGCCATCGACGTCGCGCGGCTGATCTGGCTGATCGTCGGCACGTCCGCAGTGATCAGCATCAAATCGCCGCCGCGGAAGGTCAGGCTGCTGCTGCCCATCGTCACCTGTTTGGTGCCCTGCGCGACGAGGCAGATCAAAGGCCGCTGAATCGCATATTGCAGTTCGCCGACGCGGGTGGCGCGCACCACCGTCATCCCCGGGATCGGCGTGCGCGCGATGCCGCCGGCATCGGCATTGGCTTCGGCATAGCGGCGAATCGCGGTGAGCAGCGCGTCTGTCATGCGCGGCACGATAAAGCGGGTCGCGCGTCTGCGTAAACCGCGCCCGGAGGATCGGGCAATGAACGCCCCCGGCGCGAACGCAGGAGGTGAGAATTGAACGGATGGGTTTGGCCCTGCTCCGCCCTACCCGGCCACACCCTCGAGAAACGCCCCCTGCGTCATCGGCAGCGAGAACATCGGGAAGTCCTTGGTGATCGCTACCCTCTGCTCTTCCTCGCCCACGGTCGCGCAGCAATCCGTCAGCGTCACCACGCGGAAGCCGCGTTCATAGGCGGATCGCATCGTCGATTCGACGCAGCAATTGGTGAGGAAGCCGGCGATCGCGACATTGGCGATGCCGCGCTGGCGCAGGATGAAGTCGATGTTGGTGCTGGCGAAGCAATCGAGCCCGCGTTTGCCCTCGACGATGATCTCGCCGTCCAGCGGTGCCATTGGCCCGGCGATCTCGGCGCCCCAGCTTCCCTTGCGGAAAGCCTTGGCGCCGACCACGCCCGCCAGGATGCCATAGGGCTCGGCGGGGACTTCGGGATAGCCCTCGGCAAAGGCGATCGGCACGTGCAGCACGGTGATGCCCGCCTCGCGCGCGCCTTCCAGCAGCGCGACGCTGTTGGCGAGCATGTCGGTCGACGCCATCACGCCCTTCACGGCGTCATGCTGCACGCCGCCGGGCGTCACGAAATCATTCTGATATTCGATCAGCACCAGCGCGGTGGTCTTCGGATCCATGCACAATCTCCCGGTCAGGCGATTTTGGGCAGTTTATCCAGATATTTGTCGAGCGTCAGCGGATAGTCTCTCACCCGGATGCCGGTGGCGTTGTAGATCGCGTTGGCGACCGCGGCGCCCGGGCCGCAAATGCCGAGTTCACCCACGCCCTTCGCCTTCATCGGCGAGACGACCGGATCGAGCGTGTCGAGGAACAGGCATTCCTGATGCGGGATGTCGGCATGGACGGGCACCTCGTAACCGGCCAGATCATGGTTGACGAAGAAGCCGAAGCGCTTGTCGACCGCCAGTTCCTCCATCAGCGCCGCGCCTGCCGACATCACCATCGCACCCACCACCTGGCTGCGCGCCGACAGCGGGTTGAGCACGCGCCCGGCATCGCACACCGCCAGCATTCGGCGGATGCGCGTTTCGCCGGTATAGGCGTCGACCGCGACCTCGCAGAAATGGCCGGCATAGGTGCCGATGTCATAGCCGCGCTTGAAGTCGCCGAACTTGATCGAGTCCTCGGCGGAGAGCGCGCCGGCGTCGGTCAGCGGCCGCGTGCGGCCGCCGGCGGTGATCTGCCCGTTGACGAAGCTCGCGGCATCGCCATCGAACCCCAGCTTCTGGCCGATCGCGCGGCGCAGCGCGACGCAGGCGGCATAAGTGCCCGCGGTCGAGCTGGCGGCGCCCCACTGGCCGCCGGAGCCGGCGGAGACGGGGAAGTCGGAATCGCCCAGCACGACGCTTACCCGCTCGAGCGGCACGCCCATGGTTTCCGCCGCGGTCTGCGCGATGATCGTGTAGGTGCCCGTGCCGATGTCGGTCATGTCGGTCTCGACGATGATCCGTCCATCCGCCTCCAGCTTGATGCGCGCGCCGGAGGTGCCGGTGGGCGCGCCGCGATAGCCGGCGGCGACGCCCATGCCGATCAGCCAGCGCCCCTCGCGCATCTGGCCGGGTTTCGCGCTGCGCTTCGACCAGCCGAAGCGTTCCGCCCCCTCGCGCAGGCAGCGCACCAGATTGCGGTCCGAAAAGCGCTGATCCGGCGTGCCGGGCACGGCTTCGGGCTTGGGTTCGTTGAGGATGCGCAATGCGATCGGATCCATGCCGACCGCCTCGGCGAGTTCGTCGATCGCGACCTCCAGCGCCAGATGCCCCGGCGCCTCGCCGGGCGCGCGCATCGCATTGCCTTCGGGCAGGTCGAGCGTGGCGATATAGTTGGCGGTCATCCGGTTGGCGCCGGCATAGAGCGACGGCGTCTGCGCGGTGCCGTTCTCGCCATCCTCGCCATTGAGGTTGCCCGACCAGTTCTCGTGCGCGATCGCGGTGATGCGGCCGTCACGCCCGGCGCCGATGCGGATGCGCTGGATGGTGGCGTGGCGGTGCGAGGTGTTGTTGGCCATCAGCGGCCGCTGCAGCGCGATCTTGACCGGGCGGGCGGCCGCCTTCGCGGCCAGCGCCGCCAGCACCGCATCGGCCCGGACGAACAGCTTTCCGCCGAAGCCGCCGCCGATATAGGGCGAATCGAGCCGGACATTGGCTGGATCGATGCCCAGGATCTGGCCCATGCTGCCCTTGCCCCAGGCGATCATCTGGTTCGATGTCCAGAGCGTCAGCTTCTCGCCCTCCCACGCGGCGATGGTCGCATGCGGCTCCATCATCGCATGGCTCTCGTCGGGCGTGGTGTAGCGCGCGTCGATCTTGACCGGCGCGGCGGCGAAAGCGGTGGCGAAATCGCCCAGCGTCGACTGGTCCGGCTTGCCGTCGCGGCCCTTGGCGAGCGGTGCGGCGGGTGCCGCGCCGGCAAGGTCGAAGCTGCCGTCGGCGCGCTGGTAACGTGTCCGGATCAGGCCGGCGGCGGCGCGCGCCTGCTCGAACGTCTCGGCGACGACGCAGGCGACCGCCTGATGATAATGGGCGACCTCGCTGCCGCCGAACAGGGGCGCGTTGTTCCCCATGCCCTTGCCGACCGGTTTGGTCTCGGGTGCCGCGATCACGGCGAGCACGCCGGGCGCAGCGCGCGCCGCAGACGTGTCCATCGAGACGATGCGGCCCTTGGCGATCGCCGCGCCGACGATATAGCCATAGGCCTGGTTGGCGACGACGTCGTGCCGTTCATAGGCGTAGGGCGCGGTGCCGGTGGTCTTGAGCGGGCCGTCGATGCGGGGCGTGGATTTGCCGACGATCTTCGACTGGTCGAACAGGTTGGTGCCTGCGGGTGCGTTGAATTCCATGGCGATCAGCTCCTCGCCTCGGCGATCAGCGAGGCGAGCGTTCGCTCGGCCAGCGTGATCTTGAACCGGTTTTCCTCGGTGGGGCGGGCGCCCGCGAACATACGGGCGGCAACGGCGGCGGCACCCTTCGGCATCTCCGTCTCCGCAGCCTCGACGCGCCAGGGGCGCGGGGCGACGCCGCCGAAGGCGACGCGGCCCTTGCCGTCCTTCTGGATCACCGCCGCGACGGAGACGAGCGCGAAGGCGTAGGACGCCCGGTCGCGCACCTTGTGATAGAGATGCGTGCCGCCGATCGGCTTGGGCAAGGTCACCGCGGTGATCAACTCGCCCGCGTCCAGCACGGTGTCGCGCTGCGGGGTGTCGCCCGGCAGGCGGTGGAAATCGGCGATCGGGATTGCCCGCGTCGCGCCGTCGGGCTTCACCGTCTCGACCATCGCGTCGAGCACCCGCAGCCCCACCGCCATGTCGCCGGGATAGGTGGCGATGCACGCGTCGGACGTGCCGACGACGCCGAGCTGGCGGGAGAAGCCGCCGATGGCGGCGCAACCCGAACCCGGCTTGCGCTTGTTGCAGGCCTGGTTGGTGTCATAGAAATAGGGGCAACGGGTGCGCTGCAGCAGATTGCCCGCCGTCGTCGCCTTGTTGCGCAACTGGCCGGAGGCGCCCGCGACGATCGCGCGGGTCAGCACGCCATAGTCGCGCCGCACGCGATCGTCGCTGGCGAGCGCGGTGTTGGTGACGAGCGCGCCGATGCGCAGCCCGCCCTCCTGCGTCTTCTCGATCTTGTCGAGTTTCAGATCCTGAACGTCGACAAGATGCGTCGGCGTCTCGATCTCAAGCTTCATCAGGTCGAGCAGGTTGGTGCCGCCGGCGAGGAACTTCGCGCCGGTGCGGCCCGCTACCGCCGCCGCGGCCTGCGCGGGGGAAGTCGCGCGTTCGTAGGTGAAGGATTTCATGCCTGCTCTCCCGCAACCTCGGCCATCGCCTCGGCAATGTTGGAATAGGCGCCGCAGCGGCAGATGTTGCCGCTCATCCGCTCGCGCATCTCGATGTTGGTGAAGCCGGGGCGCGCGGCGACGTCCGCCTGGACATGGCTCGGCACGCCCGCACGGATCTCGTCGAGCACCGCCACCGCCGAACAGATCTGGCCGGGGGTGCAATAGCCGCACTGGTAGCCGTCATGCTTGATGAAGGCCGCCTGCATCGGATGGAGCTTCCCGGGTGTGCCGAGCCCCTCGATCGTCGTCACCTCGTCGCCCTGGTGCTGGAGCGCGAGGCTGAGGCAGGAATTGATCCGCTGGCCGTTGACGATCACCGTGCAGGCGCCGCACTGGCCATGGTCACAGCCCTTCTTGGTGCCGGTGAGCTTCAGATGCTCCCGCAGCGCATCGAGCAGGGTCGTCCGCGTGTCGACCGTCAGCTCGCGGCGTTCGCCGTTCACCGTAAGCGCCACGGGCATGGATGGCGGCGCGGCGGCGGCGGCAGAGGCCGGCGCCTGGCTTTCGGCGGGTGTCGCGCCGAGCGCGACCGTGGCTGTACCCGCGACGAGAACGCCGCGGCGTGAAATTTCGAAACCGGCTGGACCTGGCATATGGTCGATCCCTTATCCTTTTAGCTCGACCCGCTTGCGCCGCCTTATGGCGATCGTCGGGCCAAGGCACTGGCGTTATGATCCTAAACGCGGAATGAGGACACGAATATGTGTCGTTCATTGCATGAGGCCGTGAAGAAAATTCATTAATCGCGACCGGATGCGGCCTCGCGTAGCGGCGGACGCGGATTGCTGCCCCTCGCCACCCCCGGCGACCGCGCCGCGCGTGGCGTGCGATCGGACTTGGGACAAGGTCGTATCGATCGCGAACGCGCGGCGTACGGGAAGAATGGCAGGGCCGCAGCGCGGCGGTGATGCGATTAGACGCTGGAAGTCGCATAAGCCTATGTCTATGATTCATGAATGCGCAGGGAGGATCTGACCGATCTCGCCGCCTTCATGGCGGTGGCCGAAGAAAAGAGCTTCACGCGCGCGGCCGCCAGGCTGGGCACGTCGCAATCGGCGCTGAGCCATATGATGCGGCGGCTGGAGGCGCGGCTGGGCGTGCGCCTGCTGACCCGCACGACGCGCAGCGTCGCGCCCACCGAGGCGGGGGAAAGGCTGCTGACCACATTGGTGCCGGCGATCGAGAGCATCGATACGCAGCTCGCCGCGCTCAGCGATTTCCGGGACAAGCCATCGGGCACGATCCGCATCACCACCGCGCGGCATGCCGCCAACACCATATTGTGGCCGGTCATCGCGAAGCTGCTGCCCGACTATCCCGATATCCATATCGAACTGAGCATCGATTCCGGGTTCGCCGACATCGTCAGCGACAGGTTCGATGCCGGCGTGAGATTGGGGGAAGCGCTGGCGAAGGACATGATCGCGGTGCGCATCGGCCCCGATCTGCGGATGGCCGTCGTCGGCGCGCCGTCCTATTTCAAGACGCACCCCAAACCCTCGGTCCCGCAGGATCTCGCCCGGCACGACTGCATCAATCTGCGCCTCAACACCGCTGGCGCATTCTATGTGTGGGAACTGGAGAAGGATGGCCGGGAACTGCGCGTGCGGGTGGAAGGACAGTTGGCGTTCAATGACGTCGATATGATCGCATGCGCAGCGGAAGCCGGGGCGGGGCTGGGCTTCCTCATGGAGGATCATGTCGCGGCGCAGTTGGCAGACGGGCGGCTGGAACGCGTGCTCGAGGACTGGTGCCCGCCGTTCGCGGGCTATCACCTCTATTATCCCAGCCGGCGCCAGCCCTCTGCCGCCTTCGCGCTGTTGGTCGACGCACTCCGGTATCGGGGCTGAATCGCAACTGTAGTGCAGGCGCTAAACCAGTCTGACAGATTGTTCGGTGGTCGCGCAAGATAGACCATTTTCCGCGTGCATGCGGGTAAGCCGGCGATAACATGTCCAACAGATCGAAGGATCGCGCGCGCCGATCCGGTGCGGTGGCATCCGAAGGAGAGGATAAGGATGAAGGCTGCGCTCCGTCGCCCGGCACGAAGTGACGCGACGATGTCCCGCGGTTCCGCCGGCGGATCGCCTGCGAGATGACGGCGGAGGATTATCGGCTGGTCCTGGCCGCCATCGCGGGCATCGCGCTTTCGATCTTCCTGATTATCCGCATCCGGCTCCATCCGTTCGTCGGCTTGTTGTGCGGCGCCTTCACCGTCGGCGTCCTTGCGGGCATCCCGATGACGGAGACCGCCGATGCGGTGGAGAAAGGCGCCGGCGCCATATTGGGCGGCACCGGGCTCGTGGTCGCGCTCGGCCTCGGCCTCGGCGCCATGCTGCAATTGTCCGATGGTGCCGGCGGCCTCGCCCGCTCGGCCCTGCGCCTGTCCGGTGTGCGCGGCGCGCCGTGGGCAAGTCTGTTCACCGCACTGCTGATCGGCCTGCCGCTGTTCTTCGAGACCGGGTTGGTGCTGCTGCTGCCGATCGTCGCCTCCGCCGCCGCGGCGCTGCCCAGCGGTCAGAACGACGATGCCGCCAAGCTGCGGCTGATGCTGCCCGCGCTCGCCGGCCTGTCGGTGGTCCATGCGCTGGTGCCGCCGCATCCCGGCCCGCTCCTCGCGGTCGACGCGCTCGGCGCAAGCCTGGGGCTGACCTTGTTCTACGGCCTGATCGTCGGCATCCCGACCGCGATCATCGCGGGGCCGCTGCTCGCGCGCTTCACCGCCCCCGGCGTCAAGCTCAGCCCCCCGCTGCTCGAACCGGCGAAGGTCGACGTCGCGACCCCGTCGGTCGGCCGGGCGCTGACCGCGGTGCTGCTGCCGGTGGTGCTGATCGCCGCCGGCCAGGCGGTGGCGATGCTGCCGCCCGATGTCGCGGTCTATTTCCAGTGGCTGGCCTGGGTCAGCGATCCCGTCATCGCCCTGCTTATCGCCGTGCTGGCTGCGCTGCCGCTGTTGTTCGGCCGCCGTATCGCCGATCGCGAGATCCAGAACGCGATCTGGACGGAGGCGATGGCCCCGGCGGGCGGCATTCTGCTGGCGATCGGCGCCGGCGGTGCGCTGAAGCAGGTGCTGGTCTCCGCCGGTCTCTCCGACATGCTGGTGCGGGTGGCGGCGGGCGGCGCGATCTCGCCGCTGCTGCTTGCCTGGGGCGTATCGGTGTGCATCCGGCTTGCGACGGGATCGGCGACCGTGGCGACGATCACCACTGCGGGCGTGATGCAGGGGCTGGTCGCGACATCGGGCGTCGCCCCGGAATGGATGGTGCTGGCGATCGGCGCGGGCTCGCTCTTCTTCTCGCACGTCAACGATCCCGGCTTCTGGCTGGTCAAGTCCTATCTCGGCACCGACATGCCCGG
This sequence comes from Sphingomonas sanxanigenens DSM 19645 = NX02, assembly GCF_000512205.2. Classification (NCBI taxonomy): domain Bacteria; kingdom Pseudomonadati; phylum Pseudomonadota; class Alphaproteobacteria; order Sphingomonadales; family Sphingomonadaceae; genus Sphingomonas; species Sphingomonas sanxanigenens. Next base: position 5,015,962 of record NZ_CP006644.1, on the reverse strand, counting down.
CACCTTCAAGACCTGGTCGATCATGGAAACCGTCGTTGCGGTGGTCGGCCTGCTGTTGGTGCTTGTGGCGAGCAGCATCTTCTAACATGGCAAGGCGATGAGGCGAGCGATGGGAAAGGGAGCGCGATGAGCCAGGCGCGGCTTTCCGATCAGGTCTATGCCGGCATCGTCGAGATCATAAAGGCGGAGGCGCTGGAGGTCGGCGCGCGCCTGCCCTCCGAAGCGGGGCTGGCGGAGATGTTCGGCGTATCCCGCGCGATCGTCCGCGAGGCGCTGGTCCGCCTCGCCGCGGACGGCATCACCGAGGCGCGGCGCGGCGCCGGTTCCTTCGTCAAGAGCCGGCCGTCGGACCGGCTGGCCGCCTTCATGCCGCTCGCCGAACTGCCGACCACTTTGGGCAGCTATGAGGTGCGCTTCGTGCTTGAGGCGGAAGCGGCGCGCCTCGCCGCCATCCGCCGCACCGCGGTGGAGATGGCGCATGTCGAGGAAGGGCTGGCGCTGCTGCGCGCGGCCTTGCTCTCCAGCGCGCCGGCGCACGCGGAGGATATGGAATTGCACCGTCGCATCGCCAAGGCGACGGGCAATCCGGCCTTCCTGCTGGTGTTCGACGCGCTGCGATCGGACATCGAGCGGATCATGCGCGCCGGCGTCGACATCTCCCGATCCCGGCCGCCCGAAGTGATCGCGACGATGCTGGGCGAGCATGAAGTAATCGTCGATGCGATCCGCGCGCAGGATCCGGAAGGCGCGGCGCTCGCGATGCGCTGGCATTTGTGGGAAGGCCGGCGGCGGCTGATGCCGTAGTCCGCTTCGCTACCCCCGCACCCATCCCAGCGCCGCATCGCGCAGCGCATCGGGCTCCGCATTGGTCTCGAGGATCAGCACCCCCTCTTCCGCCAGCGGCCGTTCGAGCGTCGCCAACTGGCTGTCGAGCAGGCTTGGCGGCATATAATGGCCGGGGCGGTTGGCAAGGCGCGCGAGAATCTGGTCGCGGCTGTTGTCGAGCAGGATGAAGCGCACCGGATCGCCGATCGCGGCGCGGAGCCGGTCGCGATAGGCCTTGCGCAGCGCCGAGCAGGCTGTGACGACCACGCCGTGTTCGGCAACCGCCGCCGCGGCAGCGGCGCCCAGCCGGTCGAGCCAGGGCCAGCGATCCTCGTCGGTCAGCGCGCGGCCGCCGCGCATCTTTTCCACCGCATCGTCCGAATGGAAGCTGTCCCCTTCGAGGAAGGGGCAATTGAGTTCGGCGGCCAGCAGCGCGCCGAGCGTCGATTTGCCGCAGCCGCTGACGCCCATGACGATAACGGCAAAAGGTTGTGCGTCGATCTGATCGGCGGGTGATGACAAGAGTGCGTCCTCGCAGACGAGCGATGGCCTGAACCAAGCAAGCATCGCGATGAATTCGTCGCGCCATCATAGGCATGCCCGCGCGCCCGTGAATTACGACCATCGTCGCGCGTGCCAAAGCGGGCCGCGCGATCTAGCGAGCGCTAACGGTGCGACAACATGGGAGAGAACGCGATGATGGCACGCAGCATGATGGCGGCGCTGCTGGCGGCAACCGCGCTCGGTGGCGGCGGACCCGCATGGGCGGCTGGAGAGTCGGTGTTTCCCGTGGCGCCCGACGAGCCGCGTGCCGTGACCGTGAAGGCGCGGGGCGACGGCCGCAGCGATGATAGCGAGGCGTTGCAGCAGGCGTTCAACGAGGCGCGGGACGCAACCGGCCACGGCATCGTCTTCCTGCCCGCCGGCACCTATCGCATCACCCGCACCCTGACGGTGCCAGCCGGCGTTCGCGTCTATGGCGTGGGCCAGAAGCGTCCGGTGATCCTGCTCGCGCCCAACACGCCCGGTTTTCAGCAGGGCGTATCGACGATGATCGTCTTCGCCGGCGGCGACCAGTACAATGTCGGGCAGGTGCCGGTGCCGGTGCCGACGGTGGTGCCGCGCGACAAGGTGGTGCGCGACGCCAATTCGGGCACCTTCTATTCGTCCATGAGCAATGTCGACATCGAGATCGGCGCGGGCAATCCCGCCGCCGCAGGCGTGCGCTTCCGCATGGCGCAGCATGCCTTTCTCAGTCACATGGACTTCCGCCTGGGATCGGCCTTCGCCGGCGTCTATCAATCCGGCAACGTCATCGAGAATGTCCATTTCCATGGCGGCCGCTACGGCATCGTCACCGAGAAGACCTCGCCCGCCTGGCAGTTCACCTTGCTCGATTCCAGCTTCGACGGGCAGCGCGATGCTGCGATCCGCGAGCATGAGGTGGACCTGACATTGGTCAATGTCAGCATCCGCGACACGCCGGTGGGGATCGAGATCGATCGCGGCTACGGCGACTCGCTGTGGGGCAAGGATGTGCGCTTCGAGAATGTCTCGAAGGCGGCCGTCATCATCTCCAACGAGAACAACGTCTTCACCCAGGTCGGCTTCGAGAATGCGCTGGCCAGCAACAGCCCGGTGTTCGCGCGCTTCCGCGACAGCGGCAAGACGATCTCCGGCAAGGGGCGCGCCTACAAGGTCTCCTCCTTCTCCTATGGCCTCGCCATCCCCGATCTCGGCCACACCGGCAGCTACGCCACGGAAGCGAAGATCGAAGCGCTGCCCGCCATGCCCGCGCCGCGCACGCCGGCGATCCGCGATCTGCCGGCGATGGCGCAATGGGTGAATGTGAAGTCGCTGGGCGTGGTGGGCGATGGCAAGACCGACGATACGGCCGCCATCCAGAAGGCGATCGACGGCCAGCGCATCCTCTATTTCCCGGCCGGCTTCTACAAGGTGACCGATCGGCTGACCCTGCGGCCGGATACGGTGCTGATCGGCCTGCACCCCGCGCTGACGCAGCTCTACATCCCGGACGGCAACCCGAACCATGCCGGGCTCGGCGCGGTGCTGCCGATCCTCGAAACGCCGCGCGGCGGCGACAACATCCTCTCCGGCCTCGGCCTGTTCACCGGTCGCATCAACCCGCGCGCCGCCGCCCTGCTGTGGCGATCGGGCGAGACCAGCCTTGTGGAAGACGTGAAGATCATGGGTGGCGGCGGCACGCCGACCTCGGACGGCAAGCCGCTGGGATCGCTTTCCGCGCGCAGCGGCGATCCGGTGTCGGATGGGCGGTGGGACGCGCAATATCCCAGCATCTGGGTGACGGATGGCGGCGGCGGCACCTTCGCCGATGTGTGGAGCCCCAACACCTTCGCGCAGGCCGGCTTCTACATCACCGACACCAGCACGCCCGGCCATGTCTACGAGATGTCGGTCGAGCACCACGCGCGCAACGAGTTCGTGCTCGACAATGTCCAGAACTGGGAATTTCTGGCGCCGCAGACCGAGCAGGAAGTGGGCGACGGCCCCAATGCGGTGTCGCTGGAGATCCGCAATTCGCGCAACCTGCTGTTCGCCAATTATCACGGCTATCGCGTGACGCGCAGCTATGCCCCGGCGGAAAGCGCGGTGAAGCTGATCAATTCCAGCGACATCCGCTTCCGCAACGTCCACATCAACGCCGAAAGCGGCTACGCCACCTGCGACGACGAGGGCTGCGGCACGTTCCTGCGCGCGAGCAAATATCCGTTCGACAATGCGATCGAGGATGTGACGCGCAAGCTGTTCGTCCGCGAGCGCGAGTTTGCCAGCCTCGACATCGGTGCCGCAGACCGTCGCATCGCGCCGCCTCCCGCCAGCAGCGCGAGGGTGAGCAAGCTGGAGGATGGTTTCTGGTCGATCTCGGGCGCCGCGGTCGACGCCGCCGGCGCGCTCTACTTCATCGATCGCCGCTTCCAGCGCATCCACCGCTGGACCGAGGGCAAGGGGCTGGAGATCGTGCGCGATCATGCGCTCGATCCGGTCAACCTCGCGGTCGATGCCTCAGGCCATCTGCTGGTGCTGTCGTCGCTCGGTCCCAAGGGCGGGGTCTATTCCTTCGATCCGGCCGCGCCACAGGACAAGATCACATTGATCCCGCCGACGCCGGCGCGCGGCGCTGCCGCGGCGACGACGCTGCTGCCGGTCAACTGGTGGAACAATGGCGAATTCCGCGACCAGCTCGATCACAAGACCTATGAGTTCACGACGCTTGCCGAGATGTTCGCGCGCGATGTCGGCACGCCCAAGGCGCAGGAATATGTCTCGCCCGATGGCAGCCTCTCGCTGCCCGCGTTCCGCGTCTGGCAGCAGGGGCCGATCGATCATGTCGGCTGGCGCTGGTCGGATGGGCTGAACGCCAACGGCCTGGTCGGCGCGAAGCCGGGCGAGCGGCTGTTCGTCACCAACGGTTCCGAGAACGTCACCTATAGCGGCAAGGTCGGCCCCGGTGGCACGTTGACCGACCTGAAGCGCTTCGCCAACCGAGGTGGAGAAAGCGTCGCGGTGGATGGGCAGGGGCGCGTCTATGTCGCGAACGGGCAGGTGTTCGTCTATGATCCGAACGGCAAGGAAGTGGGGCGGATCGATGTTCCCGAACGGCCGCTGCAGATTCTGTTCGGCGGAGCCGGTGGCCGCACCTTGTTCATCTTGACGCACCACGCGCTGTATTCGGCCCGGCCTTGAGCTCACCGCTACGGTCGCGGACGACTACGACCATTGTCTTGCATGCGGCGCGTCGGTCCGCGCGATAATCTTACAACGAAACGCTCGCTATGGGGCATGGCAAGGCACCGGGCGCAGCCGTCAAACAAAAGAAGGGGATGGATGATGAAGGCGACGATCGGAACCTGCCGACATCTTGCAGGTGTCAGCTTCGCGGCATTGATAGCGATCACATTCAGCGGCGCGGCGCATGCGCAGGAGGCGCCCGCGCCGGCTCCGCAGCAGACCGACACGGTGACGGTTGCCGACGAGGCGCCCGATACGGGGGCGCAGGAACGGCAAAATGCCGACATCATCGTCACCGGATCGCGCATCACCACGAGCGGATTCAACGCGCCGACGCCGACCACCGTGATCGGGGCCGAGCAGATCGCCAACAATGCGCAGCCCAACATTTTCAACACGATCGCGCAGCTGCCCTCGCTGCAGGGCTCGACCGGCGCCGCCACGGGTACGTTCAGCACGTCGAGCGGCCAGCAGGGCCTCAGCTCCTTCTCGCTGCGCGGCCTCGGCACGATCCGCACGCTGACCCTGCTCGACGGCCAGCGCGTGGTCGGCGCCAACGTCACCGGCGTGCCCGATATCAGCCTGTTCCCGCAACTGCTGATCCAGCGCGTCGACGTGGTGACGGGCGGCGCCTCGGCCTCCTACGGATCGGATGCGGTGGGCGGTGTCGTCAACTTCATCACCAACACCAAGTTCGAAGGCTTCAAGGGCAACATCCAGGGCGGCATCACCGACTATAAGGACAATCAGCAGGTCCTGATCCAGGGTGCCTGGGGCAAGTCCTTCGGCCGGCTGCATGTGATCGTCAGCGGCGAATATGATCATGAGGAAGGCGTGGGGCCGGGCAATTTCGGCACCGACCTTGCCGGGGATCGCGACTGGTATCGCGCGACGACGCTCGTCAACACCGGCGTGCTCAACAGCAACAACCCGCAATATCTGTACCGCGATTTCGGCCAGCCCTATCAATATGCCAAATATGGCCTGATCAACACGGGGCCGCTGCAGGGCATCGCGTTCGATGCCGCTGGGAATCCCTATAATTTCGCGTACGGCTCCAACGGCACGCCGGCGCGCAATGCAGCCGGCAACGTCAATGGCTGCTTCGTCGGCTTCTGCGTCGGCGGCGACATGTCCGGGCATGTCGGCTCGGGCACCTCGCTGCAGTCCGCGCTGGAGCGCATCAACGGCTTTACCCGCATCGCCTATGAGTTCGCGCCGGACAATGAACTCTATGCGACCGTCAACATCGCGCGGGTGAAGACCAACAACCAGCCCAACCCGGGTGCCGCGCGCACCGACCTGACCGTCCAGTGCAGCAATCCCTACCTGCCGGAATCGGTTGCGACGGCCTGCGCGACCGCGGGCATCACCAACTTCCGCTATGGCCTGAGCAACGCGATCCTGCCCAACATCCAGGTTTACACCAACCGCAGGCAGTATCGCTTCGTCGCGGGTGCCAAGGGCAAGATCGCGAGCAACTGGAACTACGACGCCTATTATGAGCATGGCATCAACATCACCGACATCGATGTCGAGAACATCATGCTCAACCGCCGCTACAACCAGGCGGCGGACGCGATCCGGCTGAACGGCGAGATCGTCTGTCGCGATCCGGTGGCGCGGGCCAATGGTTGCGCGCCGATCAACATCTTCGGCAACAACATCCCGTCGACGGCGGCGCTCGCCTATATCACCCCCGAGAACGGCCCGTTCCAGCACACCAAGCAGACGCAGGATGTTGCCAGCCTCAACATCTCGGGCTCACCCTTCGAACTGTGGGCGGGGCCGTTGTCGGTGGCGTTCGGTGGCGAATATCGCCGCGAATATTATCGGGTCAACGCCGATCCCTATGGCGCGGGCGTGATGGATGCGAGCCCCAACAGCGCCGAATATCCCGCGGACCCGCTGCTCAACGCGGTGGATGGCAGCAACTGGTATGCCGGCAACTACAAGAATGGCCGCGGCCGATATGAGGTGGTCGAAGGCTTCGTCGAGGTCGATGTCCCGCTGATCGACTCAGAAGGCGCAGGGCGCGCCAACATCAACGGCGCGGCGCGCGTGACTGATTACAGCACCTCCGGCACGGTCTGGTCGTGGAAGGTGGGCGGCACCTGGGATACGCCGCTCGACGGGTTCCGCCTGCGCGCGGTGACGTCGCGCGACGTTCGGGCGCCCAACCTTTCCGAGCTGTTCGCCGCGCCGGTGACGACCACCGTTCCCAACTTTACCGACCCGCGCGGCAGCGGTCAGCAGGTGCTGATCATCCAGAACACGGTCGGCAACCCCGACCTGCGGCCCGAGATCGCGCGCAACACCGAAGTCGGCGCGGTGCTCTCCAATCCGCCCTGGCTGCCGGGATTCAGCCTTTCCTTCGACTATTACAAGATCAAGCTCGAGGGGGTGATCTCCAGCCTGTCGGCGCAGCAGATCGTCAACCTCTGTTTCCTCGAAGGCATTACCTCCACCTGCGGCGCCTTCGACCTCGACAGCGATTTCAAGTTCGTCAACGTCCAGTCGTTCAACCTCGCCTCGATCAAGACCGACGGCTTCGACATCGAGGCGAGCTATCAGTGGCGCAGGCCGCTGGGGCTGGACGGGTCGCTGACCGTGCGTGCCCTCGCCACCCATGTCCGCAAGTTCGTGACCGACCCCGGCATTCCCGGCACCATCCCGGTCGATACTGCCGGCAACAACACCGGCGCGACGCCCGACTGGAAGTGGCTGGCGATCCAGACCTACGAGAACGACCAGTTCAGCTTCACCGTGCAGGAACGCTGGTTCTCCAGCGGCACCTTCGGCAACCAGTATATCGAATGCCAGGCGGGAAGCTGCCCGGCATCGACCCAGAACAATCCGACGATCGACTATAATCGCATGAAGGGCGCCTTCTATGTCGATATCGGCGGCTCCTACAACCTCAACGAGCAGGTGCGCTTCTACTTCAAGGTCGACAATCTGTTCGATCGCGATCCGGAGGCGAGCCCGCAGACCAACACCGGCCTCGACGTGAACCCGGCGCTCTACGACACGCTGGGGCGGACGTATCGCGCAGGCCTTCGCTTCAGCTTCTGAGGCATCATCGGATCGATCACCCCCATTCCCAGTCCCCTCCCCCCACCTCGTCCCGGCCCTCACCGGCCGGGACATTTGTTTGGTCTGCCGGAGTAACTGCATGTATCGCGGATTGAGTGGAGCCTGTGCCTCGGTGCTGCTGTTTCTGGCGGCGGCGGGAACCGCTTATGCGTCCCCGTCCGTCTACCGCACCGCGCCCGACGAGCCGGCGGCGGTCAAGGTGGCGGGTGTTGGCGACGGCCGCGCCGATGATAGCGCCGCGATCCAGGCGGCGATCGACAAGGCGGCGGAAAAGGGCGGCGGCGGCATCGTCTTCCTGCCCGCGGGGACCTATCGGATCACCCGCACGATCTTCCTGTGGCCCGGCGTGCGCATCTTCGGCATCGGCGAGCAGCGCCCGGTGATCCTGCTCGGCCGCAACACGCCCGGCTTCCAGCGCGGCGTCGCGCACATGCTGATCTTCGCGGGCGCCCGGCGCGAACGCGACCCCAAGGATGCGCGGCCCGTGGCCTTCCCGCCGCCGGGCAGCGTGCCGTTCAACAAGGATGTTCCCGACGCCAACCCGGGAACCTTCTATTCGGCGCTGGGCAATATCGATTTCCGCATACTCGAAGGCAATGCGGCCGCCACCGCGATCCGTTTCCATTCCGCGCAGCACAGCTTCGTCAGCCATGTCGATTTCGATATCGGCTCTGGGCTCGCCGGGCTCTACCATGTCGCGAACGAGGCGGAGGATCTGCATTTCCGCGGCGGCCGCTATGGCATCCTCGCCGAGAAGCCTTCGCCCGCCTGGCCGTTCGCGCTGGTCGATGCGACCTTCGAGGGGCAGCGCGACGCCGCGATCCGCGAGCATGAGGCGGGGCTGACGCTCGTCAACGTCGCGATCCGCAACACCCCCGTCGGCATCGAGATCGACCGCGGCTACGGCGACTGGCTGTGGGGGCAGGATATCCGCTTCGAGAATGTGTCGAAGGCGGGCGTGATCATCTCCAACGAGACGAATGTCTACACGCAGGTCGGCTTCCAGAATGTCGTCGCCGCCAACACCCCGGTGTTCGCGCGCTTTCGGGACAGCGGCAAGACCGTGGCGGGCAGCGGCGCGGCTTACAAGGTCGCCTCCTTCACCCATGGCCTGACCCTGCCCGGCCTCGGCCGCATCGGCGATTACAGGACCGTGATGAAGGCCGAGCGCATCGCCGCGCTGCCCGCGCCGTCCGCGCCGTCCGCGCCGGCAATACGCGCGCTGCCGCCGGTGTCGGACTGGGTGAGCGTGCGCAGCCTCGGTGCGAAGGGCGACGACAAGACCGACGATACCGCCGCGATCCAGAAGGCGATCGACGGCAACCGCGTCGTCTATCTGCCCGCCGGCTTCTACAAGGTCAGCGACACGCTGCGGCTGCGGCCGGACACGGTGCTGGTGGGGCTCCACCCCAGCCTGACACAGATCTCGCTGCCCGATGGCACGCCCGGCTTCCAGGGCGTCGGCGCGCCGAAGGCCCTGGTCGAGAGCGCGAAGGGGGGCGATGCGATCGTCGCCGGCGTCGGGCTCAACACCAATGGCATCAATCCGCGCGCGACAGCGCTGCTGTGGAAGGCCGGCGCCGGTTCGATGGTCAACGACGTCAAGTTCCAGGGCGGCCACGGCACCAACCTGTTCGACGGCAGCCGGACGATGCCCTACAACAACAATGGCACCGGCGATCCCGATGCGGCGAAGCGCTGGGACGGGCAATATGCCAGCCTGTGGGTAACCGACGGCGGCGGCGGCACCTTCGCCAATGTCTGGAGTCCCAGCACCTTCGGCCATCCCGGCATCCTGATTTCGGACACCGAGACGCCGGGCCGGATCATCCAGGCCTCGGTCGAACATCATGTCCGCACCGAGATCGGCCTCAACCGCGTCGCCAACTGGGAATTGCTGGCGCCGCAGACCGAAGGCGAGGGGGGTGAAAGCGGCGATGCGGTGGCGCTGGAGATCCGCAACTCGCGCAACATCCTCGTCGCCAACTTCCATGGCTATCGCGTCACCCGCACCCGCAAGCCGGCGCCCGCGGCGGTCACGCTCTACAATTCGCAGGATATCCGCTTTCGCAACGTCCATGTGAACGGCGAGAGCGGACTCGGCACCTGCGACGAGAATGGCTGCGCCACCTTCCTGCGGCTGACCAAATTCCCGTTCGAGAACGCGATCCGCGACGTCACCAGCGGGCTCGACGTGCGCGAGCGCGAGTTCGCGGTGCTCGACGTGGCCGCGAAGCCCGAACCGGTAGCGCCGGTCAGCTATCTCGACGGCAAGGTCGAGCGGTTGGCGGATGGCTTCTATTCGATCGGCGGCGGCGCGGTGGACGCGCAGGGCCGGCTCTATTTCATCGACCGCCACTTCCAGCGCATCTGGCGCTGGTCCGAGGAGCGCAAGCTCGAGATCGTGCGCGATGCCACGCTCGATCCGGTCAACCTGACGATCGACGCGTCAGGCAATCTGCTGGTGCTGTCCTCGTTCGGGCGCCGCGGCACGGTCTACAGCGTCACCCCCGACGCGCCCGACACCCAGGTTACGGTGATCGCGCCGACTCCGGTGGCGCCCCGCGCGGGCGCGGCGACGGTGCTGCCGGTCAACTGGTGGAACAATGGCGAGTTCAAGGATCAGCTCGATCCCGCGACCTATCGGTTCACCACCCTCGCAGAGATGTTCGCGCGCGATATGGCGCTGCCCAAGGCGCAGGAATATGCCTCGCCGGATGGATCGCTGGTGCTGCCGGCATGGCGTGTGTTCGCGCAGGGGCCGTCCGACCATCGCGGGCGGCGCTTCTCGGACCCGCTCGACAGCTATGGCTTCATCCAGGGCAAGCCGGGCGAGCGCGTCTATCTGACCAACGGCTCGGAGAACCGCACCTATAGCGGTGTTGTCGGCGCGGGCGGCACGGTGACCGGGCTCAAGCCTTTTGCCGAACGCGGCGGCGAGGGTGTGGCGAGCGATGGTGCCGGCCGCGTCTATGTCGCGAACGGGCAGGTGTTCGTCTATGCGGCGGACGGCAAGGAAGTCGGCCGCATCGACGTGCCCGAACGCCCGCTGCAGATCCTGTTCGGCGGCGCCGACCGCAAGACGCTGTATGTGCTGGCGCATCACGGGCTCTATGCATGGCGCATGCCCTGAACCCGTGACGCGCCGCGCGGTCAGGGACCCTTCGGCAGCTTGATTCCCAGCAGCACCAGGTGGGTGTCCTCGATTCCGAACCAGTGCGGCGCGCCCGCCGGGATCAGCATGACGTCGCCAGGGGCAAGCCTGTGGGTCGTGCCGCCCTCGATCCGGCTGCCCTCGGTCAGCCCCGGCCGCCGCACCACGGGATCGACCAGCGTGCCGCCCATGATCAGCGTGCCCGCGCCCTCGACGACGATCGCATATTCGGCTTCGTCGGGATGCACCGCCGGCCGCCCGGGCTTGCGCCAATATTCCAGCGCGGCGACGGTCTTGCCGTCACCGACCAGGGGCTGGGCGATGAACCCCTGATCGGGCTTCATCGCCTGCGCCATCGCCGCCACCTTCTCGCGGACCTCGGCAGATGGGGCGAAACCGGCCGGTGCCTGCGCGGCGGCCGGGAGGGCAAGCGCCAGCAGCGCCGCGGCGGCGACGCGCGCGATCATGCCTTGGCGCCCAGCTGGATCCGCCGCCCTTCGCGCGCGGATCGATAGATCGCCTCGATGATCCGCATGTCGCGTAGCCCTTCCTCGCCCGACACGATCGGCTCGTTGCCGGTCCTCACGCATTGCACGAGATGGTCGAGCTGCCCGGCGAACTGGGTCTTGTGCGGGGTGGCAGGCGGCGTCACTTCCTGCTCGCGCCCGTCGCGCCCGGTCCACATCCGGTTGCCTGCGTAGCGGGTCGCCGGTTCCAGCTCGACGCGGCCCTTGTCGCCCATCACCAGCACGCGGTTCTGGTTGGCGCTGTACATCGAATAGCAGCCGGCCATCACGCCGGATGGGAATTCCAGCGTGAAGTCGATCATGTCCTCCACCTCGGTGAAGCGCGGATCGCTGCGATCCGTCGATTCCCGCGCATACACGGCGACCGGCTCCTCGCCGGTCAGGTAGCGCGAGGCCTGCAGCGCATAGATGCCGATATCCATCAGCGACCCCCCACCGGAAAGCGCCCGCTTCAGCCGCCAGAGCGACGGATCGCGCATCACGAAGCCATGTTCGGATCGAACGTAGCGCAGCTTGCCGATCGCGCCGCTCGAAGCCAGCCGAATCGCTTCCAGATTGGTGGCCTCGAAATGGCAGCGATAGCCGATCATCAGCTTGCGCTTCGCCGTCTTGCATGCCGCGATCATCGCCTCGCACTCGGCGACCGAAATCGCCATCGGCTTCTCGCACATCACATGCTTGCCCGCGCGCGCGGCGCGGATCGTGTATTCGGCATGCATCGAATTGGGCAGGCAGACATAGACGATGTCGACGTCCGGGTTGTTCCGGATGGTGTCGAACGTCTCGTAGGAATAGATTGCGCTCGCGGGCAGGCCATGTTCGGCCGCGACGCGCGCGGCCTTCGCGGGATCGCCGCTGACCACCGCCGCCAGCCGGCTGTGCGCGCAGTTCGCGAATTGCGGGATGATCGTCTTGAGGCCGTATTGGCCGAGGCCGACGATCGCGTAGCCGAACGGCCGCCCGGTGGCCGCCCGTGCCGCGCCGCTCGACCCGGCGACCAAAGCCGCCGCGGCCGACAACAGGATGTCGCGTCGATCGAAATCCATCCGTCTTCCTCCCCTATAGGATCCGCGTGTCCGCCAGTGCCGTTGCGGCATCCTTGATCGTCGCGACCGGTACGGCGGTAGCGCTAACGCGGAGGCTAGATAATCTGTCTGGCAAGTTCAAGAAAATCGCGCGGTCTTTGGCCGATTTCGCGAGGATTCCTGCAAATCTGTCATACAGCATATCGACGGACCATGCGCGGCACTTGGGGACCCAATTCGATCGCACGGTGTTTCCATCTGCGGCGCCTTCGGCAGGCGTCCGTCACGGCGGAGGCGAATTCATGCGGTTTACGATCAATGGCGCGGCGATCGACATCGAGGTCGATGCCCGGACCTCGTTGCTCGACCTTCTGCGCGACCATCTCGGGCTGACCGGGGCGAAGAAGGGGTGCAACCAGGGGGCCTGCGGGGCGTGCACATTGCTGGTCGACGGTGAACGCATCAATGGCTGCCTCGCGCTCGCGGTCCAGTATCAGGGGCGCGAGATCGTCTCGGTCGAAGGGCTCGCCGGCAGCGAAGGCCTGCACCCGCTGCAGCGGGCGTTCGTCGTGCACGACGGCTTCCAGTGCGGCTATTGCACGCCCGGCCAGCTCTGCTCGGCGGTCGCGATGGCCGGGGAGGTGGCGCGGGGCCTGCCGAGCAACGTCACGCAGGACCTCTCCGCCGAATCGATCGCACTCGATCATGATGAACTGCGTGAACGGATGAGCGGCAATCTGTGCCGCTGCGGCGCCTATAACGGCATCGTCGCCGCCATCGCCGAAACCTACGCCCAGCGGCAAACGGAGCAGGCGGCATGACACCCTTCAGTTACGACCGCGCCGCCGACACCACGGCCGCCATCCGCCAGGGTGCGATCGCCGGCGCCAAATATCTCGGCGGCGGCACCAATCTCGTCGATCTGATGCGCGAGGGAATCGAGGCTCCGGACCGGCTGGTCGACGTCACCGGCCTTTCCGCCGATATTGCCGACACCGCCGATGGCGGGCTGCTGATCGGTGCGGCGGCGAAGAACAGCGCCGTCGCCGGCGATCATCGCGTGCGCACGCGCTACCCCCTGCTTGCCCGTGCGATCCTCGCCGGCGCCTCCGCGCAGATCCGCAACATGGCGACGGTGGGCGGCAACATCCTCCAGCGCACCCGTTGCCTCTATTTCTATGACGATGCCGCCGCCTGCAACAAGCGGGCGGCCGGCGCCGGCTGCGACGCAATCGCGGGCTTCAACCGCGTCAACGCGATCCTCGGCGCGTCGTCGGCCTGCGTCGCGACGCATCCGTCGGACATGTGCGTGGCGCTCGCCGCCCTCGGCGCAACGGTGCATCTCGACGGGCCCGACGGTGCCCGCAGCCTGCCGTTCGATGATTTCCACCGCCTTCCCGGCGACACGCCGGGGCAGGAAACCGCATTGCGGCCGGGAGAGTTGATCATCGCCGTCGAGGTGCCGTCGCTGCCCTTCGCGACGCGCTCTGCCTATCGCAAGGTGCGCGACCGGGCGAGCTATGCCTTCGCGCTCGTCTCGGTGGCCGCCGCGCTCGATCTCGATGCCGACGACACGATCCGCGACGTGCGGCTGGCGCTGGGCGGCGTCGCGCACAAGCCGTGGCGCGCCGCCGCAGCGGAGGCGCGCCTGCGCGGTGAGAAGGCGACGCCGGCGCTGTTCGAGGCGGCCGCCGAGGCGGAACTCGGCCAGGCGGTGCCGCTGGCCCATAACGGCTTCAAGATCGAACTCGCGCGGCGGACGATCAGTGCCGTGCTGGCGGGCCTTGCAGGAGACGCGGCATGACGCTGATGGACATCATGAAGACCGCGCTGCGCTACGTGCCCGATACCCTGCTGCCCGGCGCCACGCACGCGCCGCTGCGCGCGCGGCACGGACATGTCGGCACGCCGGTCTCGCGGATCGACGGCAATCTCAAGGTGCAGGGCCAGGCGCGCTTCGCCGCCGAGGTGGCGATGGAGGGGCTGCTCCACGCCGCAATCGTCCATTCGAGCATCGCCCGCGGCCGTATCGCCACGCTGGAGACCGCTGCGGCCGAGGCCGCGCCGGGTGTTGCGCTGGTGATGACCTACAGGAACGCGCCAAGGCTCAACCGGCCGAAGGCATTCATGGACGGCAACGGCGTCTCGGGCAGCAACCTGCCCGTCATGCAGGACGCCGCGATCCACTGGAACGGCGAAGCGGTAGCGGTGGTGCTCGCCGAAACGCAGGAGCAGGCGGATCATGCCGCCAGCCTCGTGACCGTGACCTACGAGGCAGAACCGGCGACCACCGCCTTCGGCGCCGCCAAAGCGCAGGCGAAGCATCCCGGCTCCATCCTTGGCGAGGCGCCGCTGATGGAGATCGGCGATGCCGAGGCCGCACATGCGGCGGCGGCGTTCAGGGTCGATCAGGTCTATCGCACCCCGCGCCACAACCATAACGCGATCGAACTCCACGCCGCGACGGTGCGGTGGGAGGGTGAGACGCTGATCCTGCACGATGCCACGCAGATGATCGGCGGCACCGCCGCCAACGTCGCGGACATCTTCGGGCTGCAGCCGGAGCAGGTACGCGTCAGCTCGCCCTTCGTCGGCGGCGGGTTCGGCGGCAAGGGGCTATGGTCGCACCAGATCCTCGCCGCGGCGGCGTCGAAGCTGGCGGGCAGGCCGGTCAAGCTCATGCTCAGCCGCGAGAGCGTCTACCGGCTGGTCGGCGGCCGCACCTTGACCGAACAGCGCGTCGCGCTCGGCGCCAGCGCGGATGGCACATTGTCGGCGCTGATCCACAGCGGCGTGGCTGCGATGAGCGCGAACAACGATTGTCCGGAGCAATTTACCTTTCCGGCACGGCATCTCTATGCCGCGGAGAATTTCCGGCTGGAGCAGAAGATCACCGAGCTCGACATGCTCGCCAACACCTTCATGCGCGCGCCGGGAGAATCTGTCGGCACCTTCGCGCTCGAATCCGCGCTGGACGAGCTGGCGTTCGACCTCGGCATCGATCCGATCGAGCTGCGCCGCCGGATCGAGCCGGAAAAGGATCCGACGAGCGGCAATGCCTTTTCGGCGCGCCATCTGTTGAAAGCCTATGCCGATGGCGCCGCCCGCTTCGGCTGGGACAAGCGCAATCCGGTGCCGGGCAGCCGGCGCGAGGGCGAATGGCTGATCGGCATGGGCGTCGCCACTGGCACCTACCCCTATTACCGGATGCCGGGCAACGCCGCGCGGCTGCGGCTGGATGCGGACGGCACCGCGACCGTCTCCACCGCCGCGCACGAGATGGGCATGGGCACGGCGACCGTGCAGGTGCAGCATGTCGCCGACCGGCTCGGTCTCGCGCTGGAGGACGTCACCTTCGAATATGGCGAGAGCAGCCTGCCCGCCGGTGCGATGGCGGGCGGCTCCTCGCAGACCGCCGCGACCTTGGCTGCGGTGATCGCATCGGCGGAAGCGGTGATCGCCGAACTGCTCAAGCTCGCCGGCAACGACAGCCCGCTCGCCGGCCTCAAGCCTGATGAGGTGGTCGCGCGCGATGGCGGGCTCGCCCATGCGACGGATGCGACGCGGTTCGAAACCTACACCTCGATCCTCGCGCGCGCGCAGCGCGCCTCCGTCGAGGCGGAGGAGAGCGCGCCGATGCCTTTGGAGCTGATGAAATATTCGATGCACTCCACCGCCGCCCAATTCGCCGAGGTGGGGGTGAACGCAATCACCGGCGAGGTGCGGGTGCGGCGTTTCCTGGGCTCCTTCGATTGCGGACGCATCCTCAATCCCAAGACCGCGACCAGCCAGTTCCGCGGCGGCATCATCATGGGGATCGGTCTCGCCCTTACCGAGGCGACGGAGTTCGACGAGCGCAGTGGCCGGATCATGAACGCCAGCCTCGCCGAATATCATGTGCCGGTGCACCTCGACGTTCCCGAGATCGACGTGATCTGGACCGACATACCCGATCCGCACACGCCATTGGGCGCTCGCGGCATCGGTGAGATCGGCATTACCGGAACCGCCGCCGCGATCGCCAACGCGATCTTCAACGCGACGGGGAAGCGGATCAGGGACTTGCCGATCACGCTGGACAAGCTGTTGTAGCTTCAGACCTCTTCATGGGAGGGATGGGGTTGGGGCGAGCGCAGCGAGCCTCCGGCAAGGCCGGAACTTGGAGCCGCCGGAGGGATCGAACCCTGCCGTCATTCCCGGCCTCCGCCCGCTCCGCTGAAGGGAAAGGGCAGGAAAGCGCAGCAATCGCTCCTGTTGCGACGCAGCAATCGCGTGGCTATCAGGCCCATCGCAGACACAAGCAACACAGGGGATTCCGATGACGCCGACGGTTAAGGCCATTCTCGCGAACTACGAGTCCGACAATCCCGGCGTGAAGGCGAATCTCGCCCGCATCCTGATGCAGGGGCGTCTGGGTGGCACCGGCAAGCTGATCATCCTCCCCGTCGATCAGGGCTTCGAGCATGGCCCGGCGCGCAGCTTCTCCGTGAATGCGCCGGCCTATGATCCCCATTATCATTTCCAGCTCGCGATCGACGCCGGCCTGTCGGCCTATGCCGCGCCGCTCGGCATGCTGGAAGCAGGCGCCGCGACCTTCGCCGGCCAGATCCCGACCATCCTCAAGGTCAACAGCTCCAACAGCTGGGCGACCGGCATCAACCAGGCGGTGACCGGCGGCGTCGAAGACGCGCTGCGCCTCGGCTGTTCGGCGATCGGCTTCACCATCTATCCGGGTGCGGACGACGTGTTCGACATGATGGAAGAGATCCGGGAAATGTCGGCGGAGGCCAAGTCGGTCGGCATCGCCACCGTGATCTGGTCCTACCCGCGCGGCGGCGTGCTGCCCAAGAGCGGCGAACTGGCGCTCGATGTCGGTGCCTATGCGGCGCACATGGCGGCGCTGCTCGGCGCGCACATCATCAAGGTGAAGCTGCCGACCGACCATATCGAGCAGAAGGACGCCAAGAAGGCCTATGAGGGCTTCGACGGCTCCACCCAGGCGAAGCGCGTCGCGCACGTCGTACAGAGCTGCTTCGCCGGCCGTCGCATCGTGGTCTTCTCGGGCGGCGCCGCCAAGGGCGCCGACGCGGTCTATCAAGATGCGATCGACATCCGTGACGGTGGCGGCAACGGCTCGATCATCGGCCGCAACACCTTCCAGCGCGAGCGCGGCGAAGCGCTGGCGATGCTCGACAAGCTCGTCCGCATCTACAAGGGCGAGGAATAAGTCCGGCTTGGGGGAGCGGTGCTTCGGCGCCGCTCTCCGCTCGACTGCGGCCGGATGATCGGCCAGAACGACCCTTGGGGCTGCGTCGACGATGGTGCGCCCGACGGTGGTCGAACTCAGAAGCAAGCTGGCCCAGTCCAAAGCGCTGCTCGCCAAGGCGATCGCCGCCGCCGGCGTGCAGCGCGAAACCTTCACATTGTCCACGGCCTTCGGCCGGCGGCTGCGCAAATCCGCGGCGTAAATTCGCAAATCGCCGAAGCCGGAAGTCATGATGAAGCTCGCGGCGTCGCTCGCACCGATGAGCCATGCCCTGGAACGGATCGGTGTCGCGCAGGCGGAGATCATGGCGCAGTGATGTGTGCGCCGCCGGCGGTCAGTGCGCGGCTGTCTTCGAGAACAGATTCATCACGACGACGCCGGCGATGATCAGCGCCATGCCGATCATTGCCGGTGCGTCGAGCTTCTGGCCCTGGGCGATCCACGCCACCGCCGCGACCAGTACGATGCCGATGCCCGACCAGATCGCGTAGGCGATGCCCGTCGGCACGTCGCGCAGGGTGAGCGACAGGCAATAGAAGGCGATGCCGTAGCCGGCGATCGTCACCGCCGTCGCCAGCGGGCGGGTGAAGCCGGCCGACTGCTTGAGGAAGGAGGTCGCCGTCACCTCGGCGACGATCGCGATCAACAGGTAGAGATAGGCCATCGCCGCTGTCTAGCGCGCCGGCATGCGCGGGCAAATGCTGCCGACTTGACCGCCGGAGCGCGGCGGGGGAAGGGGCGCGGATCAGTGCAAGGGAGTGTGGCATGCAGAACGGAACCGATGCGGGCGAGGGTGACCTGCCGGCGATCGCGGACGAACTGAGGCTGGACCCCGGTTTTGCCGATCGCTTCGAGCGCGACGACCGGCGGCCGCCCTGCCAGCTCTATCTGGTCTCGCCGGCCGACGTGTCGGGCGATTTCGCCGACCGGCTTTCGCGCGCGCTCGATGCGGCGCCGGTCGCCGCGTTCCAGTTTCGGGTGAAGGGCGTCGACCAGCATCAGGCCGCGCGGCTGGCCGAGCCGCTGCAGAAGATCTGCGCCGCGCGCGAGGTGGCGTTCATCGTCAACGACAGTGCCGCGCTGGCGAAGCGGCTGGGTGCGGACGGCGTGCATCTGGGCCAGGAGGATGGCGATCCGCGCGAGGCGCGCCAGATGCTCGGGCCCGACGCGCAGATCGGCGTGACCTGCCATGACAGCCGGCATCTCGCGATGGCGGCCGGCGAGGCGGGGGCCGATTATGTCGCGTTCGGCGCCTTCTTTCCGACCACGACCAAGCAGACGCGCCACCGGCCCGAACCGTCGATCCTGAGCTGGTGGACGACCCTGTTCGAGCTGCCGTGCGTCGCGATCGGCGGCATCACACCTGCCAATGCGCCCCCACTGATCGCCGCCGGCGCCGATTTCCTCGCGGTGAGCGGCGCGGTGTGGCAAGCGCCCGAAGGCGAGGCGGCGGCAATGAAGGCGTTCGCGGCGGTGCTGGGCTGAGCCACGCCGTCTGACGATCAGGCCTGCTGCCGCGGGGCGGGGTTGCGGATGGCGGCGGCCACGAAGCGCGCCTGGAATTCGGCGGTGGTGGGTAGCGCGCGGCAGTCGCGGCGCGGGGCCGGCTCGGCCGGGCAAAGCTTTCCGAACAGTCCCGCCGCCGGCGGCGGCCGGCGCACCGGCACCGAATTCCGAACCGACTTATCCGCCGGACGCGACTCGCGCCCCTTCTCACACTCCGACATCTTGCGCTCCGATGATCCCTGATCGCCGCCTCGACGGGCGGCCCTCGTTGCGGCTGCAATACGTGATTCGGATTGCGGGCGATTGGACAGAAGCGACCGAATGACGGTCCCGGCCGCAATTTTCCCCCGCGGTCACCATGCTTGCCGTTGACGGCGCCGAAGAGTAAAGGCCGCACCCGGCTCTTTTCAACATCGTGAGACGAACATGAAGATCAGCGGCGTGGACATTCGTCCCGGCAACATCATCGAATATGAGGGCGGGCTTTGGCGCGCCGTGAAGATCCAGCACACCCAGCCCGGCAAGGGCGGCGCCTACATGCAGGTGGAGCTGAAGAACCTGATCGACGGACGCAAGAACAATGTCCGCTTCCGTTCGGCCGAGACGGTGGAGCGCGTGCGCCTCGACACCAAGGATTTCCAGTTCCTGTTCGCTGATGGCGACATGCTGACCTTCATGGACAAGGACAATTACGACCAGGTCACGCTCGACAAGGGCATCCTGGGCGATGCCGCGGCCTTCCTGCAGGACGGCATGGACGTGGTGATGGAGCTTTACGACGAGCGCCCGATCAGTGTTCAGCTCCCCGACCAGATCGAAGCGACGATCGTCGAGGCCGACGCCGTCGTGAAGGGCCAGACCGCTTCATCCAGCTACAAGCCCGCCGTGCTCGACAATGGCGTGCGCGTGATGGTGCCGCCGCACATCTCGGCCGGCACCCGCATCGTCGTGGACGTCTACGAGCAGACCTACGTCAAGCGGGCTGACTGAGCCTTCTCCCTCTCCCCTCCGGGGAGAGGGTCGGGGAGAGGGGGCTGTCCTCCTGCTCCTCGCCTGATGATACCGCCCCTCTCCCTGCGGCCGCTTCGCCGCCGCTGTCCCTCTCCCCGGAGGGGAGAGGGCTAAGGAAGAAAAATATATGGTTTCGCATTCCGGCCTTCTGACCATCATGGAGCGTGCGGCGCGCAAGGCGGCGCCGCGGCTGCGTCGTGACTTCAACGAGGTCCAGAACCTCCAGGTCTCGCGCAAGGGGCCGGCGGACTTCGTCTCGATGGCCGACAAGCAGGCCGAACAGACGCTGTATGAAGAGCTCAAGAAGGCGCGGCCCGACTGGGGCTTCCTGCTGGAGGAAGGCGGCGAGATCGAAGGCGATCCCGACAAGCCGCGCTGGATCATCGATCCGCTCGACGGCACCAGCAACTTTCTGCACGGCATCCCGCATTTCTCGATTGCGATCGCGGTCGAGGATCCACGCGGTGCCGGCGGCAAGTCCGAGATCACGCACGGTCTCGTCTACCAGCCGCTGACCGATGAGAGCTTCTGGGCGGAAAAGGGCCGCGGTGCCTGGCTGCAGGACCGCCGCCTGCGCGTGTCCGCGCGGCGCGACCTCGCCGACTCGCTGATCGCCACCGGCATTCCGTTTCTCGGCCACGGCGACTTCAAGACGTGGAGTGCGATCTTCGCCGCCGTCGCGCCGGAAGTGGCAGGCATCCGCCGCCTGGGTTCCGCCGCGCTCGACCTCGCCTGGGTGGCGGCGGGCCGGTTCGACGGGTTCTGGGAAAGCCATCTCCAGCCGTGGGACGCCGCGGCGGGCATATTGCTCGTCCGCGAGGCCGGCGGCTTCGTGACCGACTATCGCGGCGGCGACCGCCCGATCGACCGGCGCGAGCTGCTTGCGGCGAACGACAGCCTGCATTCGAAACTGCACAAGCTGGTCGGAGGGGCGCTCAAGGGGCTGCGCTGAGCGGCCTCTGCAGTCGGCGTTGTAATTGGACGCCGGCGGATGCATGCTGGAAACAGAATAAAACGGAGAGGCGCCATGAGGCGGTCGCATGCGCAATTGAGAGCGGCGCCATTGATGTTGGCGCTCTTGCCGATTGCGTCGGCAGCGTCGGCCCAGGCGGGGCCGCCGGAGCCCGAGGTCGCCCGGCCTGCCGCGCCCAAGCCCTCCGTTACCCGCAATGTCGGCGCCGAACTCGATACGCTCGCCGGCGTGCTGACCGCTCAGGGCTACAAGGCGGATGTCGCGTCCGAGCGGGATGGCATGCCGCACATCTTCAGCAGCGCGGCGGGTTCCCCTTTCGCGGTCATCCTCATGGGATGCACGGAAAACCGTGCGTGTTCGACCGTCCAATTCTATGCCGACTACGCCGCCGCCGGCGCCACGCTTGAATCGTTGAACGGCTGGAATGCCGCCAACCGCTTCGCCCGCGCCTATCTGGATCCGGCCGGCAAGGCGGTCATCGAAATGGATGTCAATCTTGCCAAGGGCGGCGTCGCGCGCGACAATCTCGCCGACAGCGTGGACGAGTGGATTCGCCTGATGGCGGCGTTCGAGCGACACATCGGCGCCTGATTTCAGGCCGCGGAACACCGCGGTTTTGCGAGTCATTCTCACACTCCCGAAGCCTTGCTTCGCACGTGCAGCAGTCCTAAAGCCGGCTCCGAAAAAGCCGCGGGCCAGCGGTATATTCCGGAGAAAGTCGCATGGCGTCCGTCGCCGCTGGATATCTGCCCATCTTGTTGTTTCTTGGCGTCGCCCTGCTGCTCTCGACGGCCTTCGTGTTCCTGCCGATGATCGCCGCTCGGTTCACCGGCGCGCACAAGCCTTCTCCGGAAAAGCTGACCGAATATGAGTGCGGCTTCCCTGCGTTCGAGGACTCGCGCAGCCAGTTCGACGTTCGCTTCTATCTCGTCGCCATCCTGTTCATCATCTTCGACCTCGAAGCTGCCTTCCTGTTTCCGTGGGCGGTTTCGCTGGGCAAGGAAGCGGATGGCGGGATCGGCTGGGCCGGTTGGATTGCCATGATGATTTTCCTTGCCGAGCTGGTGCTCGGCTACATTTACGCCTGGAAGAAGGGGGCGCTCGAATGGGAGTAGAATTGTCGCCCCAGGTCCGGATGCCGGTGGCTCCCGGTACGGACCCCGATCCCGCCTTCTTCAAGGATCTCAACGCGGAACTGGGTGACAAGGGTTTTCTCGTCACCTCGACCGAGGAACTGTTCCAGTGGGCCCGCACCGGTTCGCTGTGGTGGATGACGTTCGGCCTCGCCTGCTGCGCGGTCGAGATGATCCATGTGAACATGCCGCGTTACGACATGGAGCGTTTCGGTGCAGCGCCGCGCGCGTCGCCGCGCCAGTCGGACGTGATGATCGTCGCCGGCACGCTGTGCAACAAGATGGCGCCTGCGCTCCGCCGGGTCTACGACCAGATGTCGGAGCCGAAATACGTCATCTCGATGGGCAGCTGCGCCAATGGCGGCGGCTACTATCATTATAGCTACAGCGTCGTGCGCGGCTGCGACCGCATCGTGCCGGTCGATATCTACGTACCCGGCTGCCCGCCGACCGCCGAGGCCTTGCTTTACGGCATCATGCAATTGCAGCGGAAGATCCGCCGCGCGGGGACGATCGAACGGTGAGCAGCAGTCCGGCCCCTGTCTATGCGCCCAATGACGGCGTGATCGATGCCGCGCGTGCCGCGATCGGCGCGGCGCTCGTCGATGCCTATGATCTGGTGGGTGAGGTCTCGCTCGTCGTCGCGCGCACCGCGCTCTACGACGCGATGATCGCGCTGCGCGACGATCCGGCGCTGCAGTACCAGCAGCTCATGGAGATCGCCGGCGTCGACTATCCGGATCGCGCGGAGCGGTTCGAGGTCTGCTACCACTTGCTGTCGGTCACGAAAAACCATCGCGTTCGCGTGAAGGTGATGACCGACGAGGAGAAGCCGGTGCCGTCCGTCACCGCGATCTGGCCTGTCGCCGGCTGGCTCGAGCGTGAGGTGTACGACATGTACGGCGTGCTGTTCGAAGGCAATTCGGACCTGCGCCGCATCCTCACCGACTATGGCTTCCGCGGCCATCCGCAGCGCAAGGATTTCCCGCTGACCGGCTATGTCGAGCTGCGTTATTCCGAGGAAGAGAAGCGCGTCGTCTATGAGCCGGTGAAGCTGGCGCAGGACTTCCGCACCTTCGACTTCACCTCGCCATGGGAAGGCGCCGAATATGTGCTGCCCGGCGACGAGAAGGCGAAGCTGCCCGAAGCCAAGGGCGCGCCGACGCCGCTGAAGGCCGACGACATCGTGAAGGCCGACGCCGCGCAGTCGCCGAAGGCGACGCCGGCAGAGACGCCGAAGACGACCGAGAAGAAGAGCGACACCGGGGCGGGCGAGCCCGCCAGCACGCTCGCCGCCAGGGAATCGGGCGAAGGCAAGCCCGGCGACGATGGCGACGAGCCGAAGACGGTGATCAAGCCCAAGGGTGACCAGTGATGGCGAGCCATCTCGAAGAGCTGGAAGCGCATGTCACGGCGGCGGATCCGACGCCGGGCGATGTCGAGATCCAGAACTACACGATCAATTTCGGCCCGCAGCACCCCGCCGCGCACGGCGTGCTGCGCCTGGTGATGGAGCTTGACGGCGAGATCGTCGAGCGCTGCGACCCGCATGTCGGGCTGCTCCATCGCGGCACCGAGAAGCTGATCGAGTACAAGACCTATCTGCAGGCTCTGCCCTATTTCGACCGGCTGGACTATTGTTCGCCGCTCGGCATGGAGCACAGCTATGTCCTCGCGGTCGAGAAGCTGCTCGATCTCGAAGTGCCGCTGCGCGCGCAGTATCTGCGTGTGTTCTTCGCGGAATTGACCCGCATCTCCAATCACATGCTCAACCTGGGCAGCCATGTGATGGACGTGGGCGCGATGACGCCGAACCTGTGGCTGTTCGAGATCCGCGAGGACTGCCTCAACTTCTTCGAGCGCGTTTCCGGCGCGCGCATGCACTCGGCGTGGTTCCGTCCCGGCGGCGTCCACCAGGATGCGCCGCTCAAGCTGCTCGCCGACATCGGCGACTGGCTCGACACGCGCCTGCCGCGCCTGTTCGAGGATGCGATCAGCCTGGTGGCCGACAACCGCATCTTCAAGCAGCGCAACGTCGATATCGCCGTCGTCAGCAAGGAAGACGCGCTGCGCTGGGGCTTCTCCGGCCCGATGATCCGCGGCTCGGGCATTCCCTGGGATATCCGCAAGTCGCAGCCCTACGACGTCTATGCGAAGATGGACTTCGACGTGCCGGTCGGCACCAGCGGCGATTGCTACGATCGCTTCATGGTGCGCGTGGAGGAGGTCCGCCAATCCGCGCGGATCATGAAGCAGTGCCTGGCCGAAATGCCGGACGGGCCGATCGCCAGCTTCGATCGCAAGGTCGTGCCGCCGAAGCGCGGTGAGATGAAGCGCTCGATGGAGGCGCTGATCCACCACTTCAAGCTCTACACCGAGGGCTTCCACGTGCCGGCGGGCGAGGTCTATGTCGCGACCGAGAGCCCCAAGGGTGAATTCGGCGTGTATCTGGTGTCGGACGGCAGCAACAAGCCGTATCGCTGCAAGATCCGCCCGACCGCGTTCAGCCACCTGCAGGCGATGGACTTCCTGATGAAGGGCCACATGCTTGCCGACACCACCGCGGTGCTGGGTGCGATGGATATCGTGTTCGGGGAGTGCGACCGCTAGTGGGCGGACTCTCCATCATCCACTGGCTGATCGTGCTGGTCGTGATGCTGCCGCTTTATGCGGTGCCCGCGATCA
Organism: Sphingomonas sanxanigenens DSM 19645 = NX02; assembly: GCF_000512205.2. Classification (NCBI taxonomy): domain Bacteria; kingdom Pseudomonadati; phylum Pseudomonadota; class Alphaproteobacteria; order Sphingomonadales; family Sphingomonadaceae; genus Sphingomonas; species Sphingomonas sanxanigenens. The sequence continues at coordinate 4,990,990 of NZ_CP006644.1, read as the reverse complement.
TCGCCTTCGCCCGCGGCCATCGCCAGCGGGTTGCGATCCTGCTCGTCAACATCCTGACGGGCTGGACAATGATCGGATGGCTCGGCGCGCTCGTCTGGAGCCTGCTGCCGAGCCGGTCGACCGAGGAAAATCATGGCTGACGCTGCTCACATTCCCGATGAGGCCGAGACTCGCGCGCGCTGGGGCGCGTTCCAGTGGACGCCCGAAAATGCCGAACAGGCGAAGACCGTCATCGCCCGCTACCCCGAGGGGCGGCAGGCGTCGGCGCTGATGCCGCTGCTCGATCTCGCGCAGCGTCAGGTGGGTGCGGAGACGAACACGCAGGGCTGGCTTCCGGTGCCGGTGATCGAGTTCGTCGCGGCGCAGCTCGGCATGCCCTATATCCGGGCGTTCGAGGTCGTGACCTTCTACACCATGTACAACATGGCGCCGGTCGGCCGCTATCATGTGCAGGTCTGCGGTACGACGCCGTGCATGCTGCGCGGGTCGGACGATGTGATGTCCGCGTGCAAGAACCGCGGCCTCGCCAAGGGCAAGACCACGCCCGACGGGCTGTTCACCTTGACCGAGGTGGAGTGCCTGGGTGCCTGCACCAACGCGCCGATGGTCCAGATCAACGATGATAATTTCGAAGACCTGGACTATGACAGCATGACCGCGATCCTCGATGCGCTCGCGGCCGGCGGCTCGCCCAAGGCGGGCCCGCAGAACGGCCGCCAGACGAGCTGCCCCGAGGGCGGCCCGACCACGCTTACGGAGATGGTCTCCGAAAATCATGACTATCGGGGGGGCTGGTAAATGCTCGCCGACAAGGATCGGATCTTCACCAATCTCTACGGCTTCCAGCCGTGGAACGTCGACGCAGCGATCAAGCGCGGCGACTGGGACGATACCAAGGCGCTGATGGCGCGCGGCCAGGACGCGATCATCGACGAGATCAAGGCGTCGGGCCTGCGCGGCCGCGGCGGCGCCGGTTTCCCGACCGGCATGAAGTGGAGCTTCATGCCCAAGGAACCGCGCGACGGTCGCCCGAACTTCCTCGTCATCAACGCGGACGAATCCGAGCCGGGATCGTGCAAGGACCGCGAGATCATCCGCCACGATCCGCACAAGCTGATCGAAGGCGCGCTGATCGCGGGCTATGCGATGCGCGCGCGTGCCGCCTACATCTATATCCGCGGCGAGTTCATCCGCGAGGCCGAGACCTTGTTCGCGGCCGTCGCCGAGGCCTATGACCGCGGCTTCATCGGCAAGAACGCGTCCGGCTCCGGCTATGATTTCGACGTGTTCGTCCATCGCGGCGCCGGCGCCTATATCTGCGGCGAAGAGACCGCGATGCTGGAAAGCCTGGAGGGCAAGAAGGGCCAGCCGCGCCTGAAGCCCCCGTTCCCGGCGGGTGCCGGCCTCTATGGCTGCCCGACGACCGTGAACAATGTGGAGAGCATCGCGGTCACGCCGACGATCCTCCGCCGCGGTGCGCCCTGGTTCAAGGGCTTCGGCAACGAGAACAACGCCGGCACCAAGCTGTTCCAGATCTCCGGCCATGTGAACAAGCCGTGCGTCGTCGAAGAGGCGATGTCGATCCCGTTCCGGGAACTGATCGACAAGCATGCCGGCGGCATCCGCGGCGGCTGGGACAATCTGCTGGCGGTGATCCCGGGCGGCTCGTCGGTGCCGCTGGTGCCGGCCGCGCAGATCATGGACGCGCCGATGGATTTCGATGGCCTCAAGGCGCTCGGCTCCGGCCTCGGCACCGCCGCCGTCATCGTCATGGACAAATCGACCGACGTCGTCCGCGCGATCAGCCGTATCAGCTATTTCTACAAGCATGAAAGCTGCGGCCAGTGCACGCCGTGCCGCGAGGGCACCGGCTGGATGTGGCGCGTGATGGAGCGGTTGCGCACCGGCGATGCCGACGCCAGCGAGATCGACACCCTGTTCGAGGTGACCAAGCAGGTCGAGGGCCACACCATCTGCGCGCTCGGCGACGCCGCTGCGTGGCCGATCCAGGGCCTTATCCGCCACTTCCGCCCCGAAATCGAACGCCGCATCGCCGACAAGCGCGGGCCGGCGCCGATGATGGAGGCGGCGGAATAATGGGCCTCGTCTACGCAGAGATCGAACTGTCGAACCCGTCGGACGCGGCGTTGAGCCCGATCGTCCAGAAGGCGCTCGTCGACCGCGGTTCGACATGGCTGGTCGTGCCGCAGCATGTCGCCAATCAGTTGCGCCTGCAGGTGCTCGAAGAGCGTGAGATTACGCTCGCGGACGGCGCCAAGCGCGTCATTCCCTATGCCGGCCCCGTGCGCGTGCGCTTTGCCAATCGCAATGCGTTCGCCGGCGCGCTGGTCATGGGGGAAGAGGTTCTGCTCGGTGCGATTCCGATGGAAGACATGGATCTGGTGATCCATCCGCTCAGCCGCACGCTGATGGCCAATCCGATGAACCCGAACATACCCGGCTCGATGGCGGTTGGCGCCGTTGCGGGTCGGAAGGACGGCGAATAATGCCCAAGCTCAAAGTTGACGGTGTCGAGGTCGAGGTACCTGCCGGCGCCACCGTGCTCCAGGCCTGCGAGGCCGCGGGCAAGGAAATTCCCCGTTTCTGCTATCATGAGCGGCTGTCGATCGCCGGCAACTGCCGCATGTGCCTCGTCGAGGTGAAGCCGGGGCCGCCGAAACCGCAGGCGTCGTGCGCGCTGCCCGCCGCCGACAATCAGGAGGTCCGTACGGACAGCCCGATGGTCAAGAAGGCGCGCGAAGGCGTGATGGAATTCCTGCTCATCAACCACCCGCTCGACTGCCCGATCTGCGATCAGGGCGGCGAGTGCGACCTGCAGGACCAGTCGATCGCCTATGGCAAGGGCCATAGCCGCTACGACGAGAACAAGCGGGCGGTGACCGAGAAATATATGGGTCCCATCGTCAAGACGGTGATGACCCGCTGCATCCAGTGCACGCGCTGCGTGCGCTTCGCCGAGGAAGTCGCCGGCGTAGAGGAGATCGGCGCGATCTATCGCGGCGAGAACATGCAGATCGTCTCCTACATGGAGAAGGCGGTCACCTCCGAACTGTCCGGCAATGTCGTCGACCTGTGCCCGGTCGGCGCGCTGACCTCGAAGCCCTATGCGTTCGAGGCGCGCCCGTGGGAGCTGCGCAAGACGCCGTCGATCGACGTTATGGACGCGGTCGGCACCAACATCCGCATTGACAGCCGCGGCCGCCAGGTTCTGCGCGTGCTTCCGCGCGTCAACGACGACGTCAACGAGGAATGGGCGAGCGACAAGACCCGCCATGCGGTCGACGGGCTCGTCCGCAAGCGGCTCGATCGTCCGTTCGTCCGCGGCGCCGACGGCAAGCTGGTGCCGGCGACGTGGGAAGAGGCGTTCAGGGCGATCGCCGCGGTCAATGCCGGTTCGAGCGTCGCCGCGATCGCGGGCGACTATGTCGAGGCCGAGGCGATGTACGCCGCCAAGGCGCTGCTCGCCTCACTCGGCTCGGATCTGCTCGAAGGCCGCCAGACCGGCCTCGCCTACGACGTGTCGAGCCTTTCGGCGGTCAATTTCAATTCGACCATCGCCGGCATCGAGACCGCCGACGCGATCCTGATCGTGGGCTCCAACCTGCGCTGGGAAGCGCCGCTGGTGAACACGCGGATCCGCAAGGCGATCAAGAAGGGCGCCAGGGTCTATGGCATCGGCGCGCCGGTCGACCTGACCTACAAGGTCGAGTGGCTGGGCGACGACATGAGCGTGCTCGCCAACCTGCCCCAGGCGGTTGCCGACCTGTTCGGCAAGGCCGAGCGTCCGGCGATCATCGTCGGCGGCGGCGCGCTCAAGCTGGACGGCGTGCATGGCGCGGCGCTGGCGTTCGCGAGCCAGTTCAACCTCGTGCGCGAAGGCTGGAACGGCTTCAACGTGCTGCACTTCTCGGCCAGCCGCATGGCGGGCCTGGTGCTCGGCTATGCGCAGGCCGGCGGCATCGCCACGGTTGCCGATAAGGCGCCGAAGCTGCTGTTCCTGCTGGGTGCCGACGAGGTGGATTTCACCGCCTTCGGCGCCGCCTTCAAGGTCTATGTCGGCCATCATGGCGACAAGGGCGCGCATGCCGCGGACGTGATCCTGCCGGGTGCGGCCTATACCGAGAAGAGCGGCACCTGGATGAACCTGGAAGGCCGCGTCCAGCGCGGCGAGCGCGCCGTCTTCCCGCCGGGCGACGCCCGCGAGGATTGGACGATCTTCCGTGCGCTCTCCGACGTGCTCGGCAAGACCTTGCCGTTCGACACGCTCGGCGCGCTTCGCGCGAAGATGGGTGCAGCGCACCCGGAACTTGCCGAGGAAGGTCTCGTCGCCTTCCCGTGGGCGCCACCGTCGCTGCCGGCCAGCCCGTTGGGCGTCGCCGGCTATCCGATCAAGGATTTCTATCTGACCGGCTCGATCGGCCGCGCCAGCCCGACGATGCAGCGCTGCTCGGCCGAGCTGCTGCATGGTGAGCAGTTCCTGGAGGCCGCGGAATGACCGCCTGGTTCCAATCCTTTCTCGGTTTCGAATTCGGCTGGTTCGTCGCCACGCTGATCGGCATCCTGCTGATCGCGCTGCCGCTGATGCTGGCGGTGGCGATGATCATCTATGCCGACCGCAAGATCTGGGCGGCGATGGCGCTGCGCCGCGGCCCGAACGTGGTCGGCCCGCTCGGCCTGCTGCAGAGCTTCGCGGATGGCCTGAAGGTGTTCCTGCAGGAAACTATCATCCCGACCGCCGCGAACAAGGGCCTGTTCCTGCTCGCGCCGATCATCTTCTTCACGGTCGCGCTGCTCGCCTGGGCGGTGATCCCGTTCCAGGCCGGGGTGGTGCTGGCGAACATCAACGTCGCCTTACTCTATATTCTCGCGATCTCCTCGATCGGCGTCTACGGCGTGATCATCTCGGGCTGGGCGTCCAACTCGAAATATCCGTTCTACTCGGCACTGCGCGCCGCCGCGCAGATGGTGAGCTACGAAGTCTCGATCGGCTTCGTGCTGATCTCGGTGGTGCTGTGGGCGGGCTCGTTCAACCTGTCGACGATCGTCGAGGCGCAGCAGGCGCACATCTTCGGTTTCATCAACGGCTTCGGCTTCAACCCGCTGCTGTTCCCGATGGCGGTGGTCTTCCTGATCTCGGCGATGGCCGAAACCGCGCGCGCACCGTTCGACCTCACCGAGGCGGAGAGCGAGCTGGTCGCCGGTTACCAGACCGAATATTCGTCGATGGCGTTCGCGCTGTTCTGGCTCGGCGAATATGGCAACGTGCTGCTGATGTGCGCGCTCAACGCGACGCTGTTCTGGGGCGGCTGGTTGCCGCCGGTGGATTGGGCGCCGCTCTATGCCGTGCCGGGGATCATCTGGCTGTTCGCCAAGATCCTGTTCTTCTTCTTCGTCTTCTCATGGGTGAAGGCCACGGTCCCGCGCTACCGCTACGACCAGTTGATGAGGCTGGGCTGGAAGATCTTCCTGCCGCTGTCGCTTCTCTGGGTGTTCCTGGTGTCGGGTTACCTGATGCTGACGCGGTGGATGGTCTGATGTCCGCACACACGACAATTTTCCGCAGCGAGGCGGTTCGATGAACAGTTTGGGTCACTTCATCAAAGCGTTCACGCTCTGGGAGTTCGTTAAGGCGCACTGGTTGACCTTGAAGTATTTCTTCAAGCCCAAGGCGACGATCAACTACCCGTACGAGAAGAACCCGCTGTCGCCCCGCTTCCGTGGCGAGCATGTGCTGCGCCGCTATCCCAACGGCGAGGAACGCTGCATCGCGTGCAAGCTGTGCGAAGCGGTGTGCCCGGCGCAGGCGATCACGATCGAGGCCGAGCCGCGCGAGGACGGCTCGCGCCGCACGACGCGCTACGACATCGACATGACCAAGTGCATCTATTGCGGTTTCTGCCAGGAAGCCTGTCCGGTTGATGCGATCGTCGAAGGGCCGAACTTCGAGTTCGCGACCGAAACTCGCGAGGAGCTTCTCTACGACAAGGCGAAGCTGCTCGAGAACGGTGACAAGTGGGAGCGCGCGGTCGCTGCCAACCTTGCCGCCGACGCACCCTACCGTTAAGCGCCGCAGCCAGGGGACATCTTCCAAGTGATCCAGGCAATAGCCTTCTACGTGTTCGCGGCCGTCGTGATCGCCTCCGCGGCGATGACGATTACGTCGCGCAACCCGGTTCACAGCGTGCTGTGGCTGATCCTCGCCTTCTTCAACGCGGCCGGGCTGATGCTGATCATCGGCGCCGAGTTCATCGCGATGCTGCTCGTCATCGTCTATGTCGGTGCGGTCGCCGTGCTGTTTCTGTTCGTGGTCATGATGCTCGACGTCGACTTCGCGGAACTGCGCGCGGGCTTCACCAAATATCTGCCGATCGGGCTGCTGCTCGCGATCGTCCTCGCGGTCGAGATCGCGTTCGGCCTCGGCGTGTGGAAGGCGGGCGCGATCGAGATCGGCGCCGGCGCAGCGCCGACCCCGGATGCGGCCGTCGTGCCCAACATCCAGGCGATCGGCCGGCTGCTCTACAGCCGCTATCTCTATATCTTCGAAGCGGCCGGCCTGGTGCTGCTGGTGGCGATGATCGGCGCGATCGTGCTGACCCACCGCGCGCGCGGCGGCGTCCGTCCGCAGAACATCACCAAGCAGGTCCGTCGCCGTCCGGAAGACGCGACCCGCAATATCAATCAGCCCGTCGGGCAGGGGGTGGAGCTGTGATCGGCATCCAGCATTATCTCGGCGTGTCGGCCATCCTGTTCGTGATGGGTGTGCTCGGCATCTTCCTCAACCGGAAGAACATCATCATCATCCTGATGGCGATCGAGCTGATCCTGCTGTCCGTGAACATCAACCTGGTCGCGTTCAGCGCCTTCCTGGGGGACCTCGTGGGCCAGGTGTTCGCGATGTTCGTGCTGACCGTCGCCGCCGGCGAGGCGGCGATCGGCCTCGCGATCCTCGTCATCTATTTCCGTGGCCGCGGCACGATCGCGGTCGATGATCCCAGCCGGATGAAGGGGTGATCATTCGGTGACCGAAACTTCCATCAAACTCATCGTCTTCCTGCCGCTGCTGGCAGCGATCGTTGCCGGTTTCGGCAACCGCGCGCTCGGCAACACGGTCGCCAAGGCGATCACCACCGGCGCGCTGTTGATCGCTTGTGCGCTGAGCTGGCCGATCTTCATCGGCGTGCTCGGCGGGCATGGCGAGGCGATCGTCGTCCATGTGCTGGACTTCATCCGTTCGGGCGACCTCAACGTCGCCTGGGCGCTCCGGGTCGACACGCTGACCGCGATCATGCTGGTGGTCGTCACCAGCGTCTCGGCGCTCGTCCACCTCTATAGCTGGGGCTATATGTCGGAAGATCCCGACCAGCCCCGCTTCTTCGCCTATCTGTCGCTGTTCACCTTCGCGATGCTGATGCTGGTGACCGCGAACAACCTGGTGCAGATGTTCTTCGGCTGGGAAGGCGTGGGCCTCGCGTCCTACCTCCTCATCGGCTTCTGGTTCCGCAAGCCCAGCGCCAATGCTGCCGCGATCAAGGCGTTCGTCGTCAACCGCGTCGGCGATCTCGGCTTCATGCTCGGCATCTTCGGCACCTTCCTGGTGTTCGGCACGATTTCGATCCCCGAGATCCTCGCCGCTGCGCCGTCGATGGCGGGCGCCACGATCGGCGCCTTCGGCCTGCGTGCGGACCTGATGACGGTGCTCTGCCTGCTGCTGTTCCTCGGCGCGATGGGCAAGTCGGCGCAGCTCGGTCTGCACACCTGGCTGCCGGACGCGATGGAGGGCCCGACCCCGGTGTCGGCGCTGATCCACGCGGCGACGATGGTCACCGCCGGCGTCTTCATGGTCTGCCGCCTTTCGCCGATGTTCGAGGTGAGCCACACCGCGCTCACCGTCGTGACCCTGGTGGGTGCCGCGACCGCGCTGTTCGCCGCGACCGTCGGCACGACTCAGACCGACATCAAGCGCGTGATCGCCTATTCGACCTGCTCGCAGCTCGGCTACATGTTCTTCGCCGCCGGCGTCGGCGCCTATGGCGCCGCCATGTTCCATCTGTTCACGCACGCCTTCTTCAAGGCACTGCTGTTCCTGGGTGCGGGCTCGGTGATCCATGCGATGCACCATGAGCAGGACATGCGCTATTATGGCGGCCTGCGTAAGCACATCCCGATCACCTTCTGGGCGATGACCTTCGGTACGCTGGCGATCACCGGCGTCGGCATCCTTGCCATCGGCCCGATCCCGCAGATCGGCTTCGCCGGCTTCTTCTCGAAGGATGCGATCATCGAGGCGGCCTGGGCCGCGGGCGGCACCGGCCGGGTGGCCTTTGCCGTCGGCGTCTTCGCCGCGCTGCTGACCAGCTTCTATTCGTGGCGCCTGGTGTTCCTCACCTTCTTCGGCACGCCGCGCTGGGCGGGCAGCGAGCATATCCAGCACGCCGTCCACGACGCGCACGGCCACGGGCATGACGATCATGCGCACGACGCGCATGGCCACGGGCATGACGACGCGCCGGCCGCCGAGGATGCGGGCCACGATCCGCACGCGCATCATGACGATCATGGCCACGGCCATGCCGCGACCGGCACCGCGGGCTATCACCCGCACGAAAGCCCGGTCGTGATGCTGATCCCGCTGATCATCCTCTCGCTGGGCGCGATCTTCGCGGGCCAGGTCTTCCACCACAGCTTCCTCGATGCCGAAGGTGGCGTAGAGTTCTGGAAGGGCGCGATCGCCTTCAACACCCACCTGATGCACGAGATGCACGAGGTGCCGACGATGGTGAAGCTGGCCTCGACGATCGCCATGCTCACCGGTCTCGCCATCGCCTGGTACGCCTATATCCGGCGGACCGACGTCCCGGCGAAGTTCGTCCACCAGTTCAGCGGTCTCTACGACTTCCTGCTGCACAAATGGTATTTCGACGAGTTGTACGACATCATCTTCGTGCGTCCCGCCTTCGCGATCGGCCGCTTCTTCTGGAAGCGCGGTGATCAGGGCACGATCGACCGCTTCGGGCCCGACGGCGTCTCCGCCGTCGTCGTCCAGGGCGGCAAGCTGACCGCGAAGCTTCAGTCCGGCTACCTCTACACTTATGCGCTCGTGATGCTGTTCGGCCTGGCCGCGGCCGCGACCTGGATGATGGTGCGATGAACGGTTTTCCCATCCTCACGGTGATGCTCGCGGTGCCGCTGGTGGCGGCGATCGCGTGCCTCTATGCGAGCGCGTCGAACGCGCGGTGGATCGCGCTGCTCGCGACATTGGTCGATTTCGTCCTCGGCATCCTGCTTTGGGTGAATTTCGACCAGTCTGGCAGCGCCGCGCAGTGGCAGTTCGTGGAGCATCAGGCGCTGTTCGGGCGCTTCGCCTGGGCGCTGGGGATCGACGGCATCGCGCTGATGCTGATCATGCTCACCGTCTTCCTCATGCCGATCTGCATCGGCGCGAGCTGGCAGGCGATCAGCAAGCGGGTGCCGGAATACATGGCGGCCTTCCTGCTGATGGAAGCGCTGATGATCGGCGTGTTCGTGGCGCAGGATATCTTCCTGTTCTACATCATGTTCGAAGCCGGCCTGATCCCGATGTATCTGATCATCGGCATCTGGGGCGGTGCACGCCGGATCTACGCCAGCTACAAATTCTTCCTCTACACGCTGCTCGGCTCGGTGCTGATGCTGATCGCGATGCTGTGGATGACGCGCGAAGCCGGCAGCACCTACATCCCCGACCTGATGAACTATGATTTCCCGGTGCAGGCGCAGACCTGGCTGTGGCTGGCCTTCTTCGCGAGCTTCGCGGTGAAGATGCCGATGTGGCCGGTCCACACCTGGCTGCCGGATGCCCACGTGGAAGCGCCGACGGCGGGGTCGGTCATCCTCGCAGGCGTGATGCTCAAGATGGGCGGCTACGGCTTCATCCGCTTCTCGCTGCCGATGTTCCCGGAAGCCTCGGCGCAGCTCGTATGGCTGATGTTCGGGCTGTCGATGGTCGCGGTGGTCTACACCAGCCTCGTCGCGCTGGTGCAGCAGGACATGAAGAAGCTGATCGCCTATTCGTCGGTCGCGCACATGGCGATCGTCACGATCGGCCTGTTCGCGTTCAACCAGCAGGGGCTGGAAGGCGCGATGATCGTGATGCTCAGCCACGGCCTCGTCTCGGGCGCGCTCTTCCTGTGCGTTGGCGTGATCTACGATCGCCTCCACACCCGCGAGATCGACCGCTACGGCGGCCTTTCGATCAACATGCCCAGATATGCGGTGCTGTTCCTGCTGTTCACCATGGCGTCGATCGGCCTGCCCGGGACCAGCGGCTTCGTCGGCGAGTTCCTCTCGCTGATGGGGACCTATGAGGTGTCGAGCACCGTCGCCCTGGTATGCACCACCGGCATCATCCTCGGCGCCGCCTACATGCTCTATCTCTATCGCCGGGTCGCCTATGGCGAACTCACCAAGGAGGATGTGAAGGCGATGCCGGATCTCTCCAGCCGTGAGCTTCTGCTGCTGGTGCCGATCGCCGCGGTGGTGATGTGGATGGGCGTCTATCCCGAAAGCTTCATGGCCCCGATGCGCGCCGATATCGGCACGCTCGTCGAGCGGCTCGGCCGTGCGAAGCCGGAAGGCGATGCGCGGGTCGTGCTGGGCAAGCCGATGCCGGCCGCTGCGCATGGCGCAGGGGTGACGCATGGGGGCGGGCATTGATCCGCTCCTGCAATATCCGCTCGTGGCGCGCTGCCGTGCGCCACGCCGAGACGAACGTGACTGGTGATTTGGCCCGATGAGCTACGCAACCAACCTGATGATGACGCTGCCCGAGCTGATCCTGTCGATCGGCGGGATCGTGCTGATGCTGGTCGCGGCATGGGCCGGTGACAAGTCGACGCGGGCTCTCAGCTGGCTGGCGGTGCTGCTGTTCGTCGGCGCCGGCCTCGCGTTGCTCGGCCCCGCGGGCCATGGCGGCGAGGCGTTCGGGGGCCTCTACCGCGCGGATGCCTTCGCGGCCTATGCCAAGCTGCTGATCTACATCGCGGCGGCGGTGACCGCGGTGGTGGCGCCCGCCTATTTCTCGCGGGGCGGCAGCGCCCGCGCCGAATATCCGGTGCTGATCCTCTTCTCGGCGGTCGGCATGGGGATGATGGTCTCCGCGTCGGATCTGCTGACGCTCTATGTCGGCCTCGAGCTGCAGAGCCTTGCCGCCTATGTGCTGGCGAGCTTCCAGCGCACCGACACGCGTTCGGCCGAAGCGGGCCTCAAATATTTCGTGCTGGGTTCACTGGCCTCGGGCATCCTGCTCTACGGCATCTCGCTGACCTACGGCTTCACCTCGACCACGGCGTTCGACGGCATCGCCGCCGCGATGGCGGACGGCATCTCGATGGGCGAGCTGTTCGGCCTGGTGTTCGTGCTGGCCGGCATCGCCTTCAAGATCAGCGCCGTGCCGTTCCACATGTGGACGCCGGACGTCTACGAAGGCGCGCCGACCCCGGTCACCGCCTTCTTCGCCAGCGCGCCCAAGGTCGCGGCGATGGCGCTGTTCGTCCGCGTCGCGGTCGAGGCGATGGGCCCGGGCGTCGACCAGTGGCGCCAGATCGTGATCTTCTCGGCGCTCGCCTCGACCATCCTCGGTGGTGTCGCTGCGATCGGCCAGACCAACATCAAGCGCCTGCTCGCCTACTCGTCGATCAACAATGTCGGCTTCGCGCTGATCGGCCTCGCCGCCGGTTCGCCCGAGGGCGTCGCCGCGGTGATGACCTATATGGCGGTCTATGTCGCGATGACGCTCGGCAGCTTCCTGTGCGTGCTGCAGATGCGCGACCAGGATGGCCAGAATGTCGAGACGATCGCCAGCCTCTCGGGCCTGTCGCGTACGCGGCCGGCGCTCGCTGCGGCGTTCGCGATCTTCATGTTCAGCCTTGCCGGCATCCCCCCGCTGCTCGGCTTCTGGTCCAAGTTCCTGGTGTTCGATGCGGCGGTCGCCGCCGGCCTCGTGCCGCTGGCCGCGATCGGCATCGCGACCTCGGTGATCGGCGCCTTCTATTACCTCAAGATCGTCAAGACGATGTATTTCGACGAGCCGGGCGAAGCCTTCCACCCGACCGAGAGCGTCGTCGAGGGCGGCGTGATCGCGGTCGCGGCGCTGTTCGTCTCGCCGCTCGGCTATCTGCTGATCCCGGTGCTCGGCACCGTATCGGCGGCGGCTGCGGCTGCCTTGTTCTGAGGCTTCGGGGGCCGCGGCTCGCGACCCCTTTTTTCGTTCGGTCTCGAACACACTGGAAAGCATCACCTTTTGTCGTCCCGGGCTTGACCCGGGACGCTGCTTCTTATGATCTCGGAAGCGAACGAGGCAATCGCGCCACAAGCGGCAGCGGGGCCCGGGGTGAAGCCGGGGTGACGACGGAGTGGGAGTGGAAGATGGTAATGTCCGCAACGGGATATTGGCTTCCCGATGAGCGCACGGCCTGACACCATCCCATGATCACCCTGATCGACACGGTCGAGAGCACCGCCTCGACCAACCACGACATGGTCATCCGCGCCGCCGACGGCGCGCCGGAAGGCCATTGGCTGCGGGCCGTGACGCAGACCGCCGGCCGTGGCCGGCTGGGGCGCGACTGGGCCTCCCCGCCGGGCAATCTCTACGCCAGCACCGTCGTTCGCCCGCTCGCCGGCGATCCGACCGCAGCGACCCTGGCGATGGTCGCCGCGGTCGCGCTCGACGATGCGGTCGCCGTCTGGCTGCCGGGCCGCGTCATGCTCAAATGGCCCAACGACCTGCTGATCGATGGCGCCAAGCTTTCTGGTATCCTTCTCGAACGCAGCGGCAATGCCGTGATCGTCGGCATCGGCGTCAACCTCGCGCATCATCCCGAGGGCCTCGGCCGCGCCGTCACCAGCATCGCCGCGATCGGCGGCGTCGCGCCCGACCCGGCGATCTTTCTCGAAACCCTCGCCGAAAGCTTCGCGCGCTGGCTCGGCCGCTGGCGCGGCGAGGGGCTCGCGCCGGTGCGCGATCGCTGGCTGCAGCGCGCCCATCCCATCGGCACCGCGCTTTCCGCGCGCCTGCCCGGCAGCATCGTCCATGATGGGTTGTTCGAGGGATTGGACGCGGAGGGGGCGCTGCGGCTAAGGCTGCGCGACGGCCGGGTGGAGACGATCCACGCCGCCGACATCTTCATGCTGTAAGGCGCAGCAAGGGAAAGAGGGGGCCGCCATGCTGCTTGCGATCGACGCGGGGAACACCAACGTCGTCTTCGCGCTGGTCGATGGCGGCGACATCCGCGCGCGCTGGCGCATCGCCACCGATCCGCGCCGCACCGCCGACGAATATGCCGTCTGGTTGCACCAGCTTCTCGAACTCGAAGGCTTTCGCCGCGCCGATGTCGATGCGGTGATCGTCGCCACGGTGGTACCGCGGGCGCTGCACAACCTGCAGGTGCTCGCCTCCAAATATTTCGGCACCGAGGCGCTGATCGCGGGCCGCGCGCCGGTGGAATGGGGCATCGCGCTCGACGTGGTGGAGCCGCAGACGGTGGGCGCGGACCGCGTTGTGAACAGCATCGCGGCGCATGCCCGCCATCCCGGCGACCTGATCGTCGTCGATTTCGGCACCGCCACCACCTTCGACGTCGTCGATTACGAAGGCGCCTATAAGGGCGGCATCATCGCGCCGGGCATCAACCTGTCGCTCGATGCGCTCGTCGCCGCCGCGGCCAAGCTGCCCCGCATCGCCATCGCCGCCCCGGAAACCGAAAGCGTGGTCGGCCGCACGACCGAGGATCAGATGCTGATCGGCGTCTACTGGGGCTATATCGCGATGATCGAGGGCCTGGTGGCGCGGATCAAGGCGGAAATCGGCAGGCCGGTAACGGTGGTGTCGACCGGCGGGCTTGCGTCGCTGTTCGATCAGCATACATCGGTGTTTGACGCGATCGAGCCCGACCTCACCATCCAGGGGCTCGCCATCATGCATGCGAGGCTGGCTCGCTGACCTGCGAATCCGGCCGCCGCCGCGCGGCCCACAAATGAAAGAACAAAAACACACGTGACAATTCCCGGAGACGAACTGCTCTTCCTGGCGCTCGGCGGCTCGGCCGAGATCGGCATGAACGTCAATCTCTATGGCACGCAGGGCAAGTGGGTGATGGTCGATCTCGGCCTCACCTTCTCGGACCCCGGCCTGCCCGGCGTCGAGATCGTCCTGCCCGACCTCGAATTCATCGAGGAGCGTGCCGACGATCTGCTCGGCATCGTGCTGACGCACGGCCATGAGGATCATATCGGCGCCATCCCCTATCTCGCGCTCGATCTCGGCGTGCCGCTCTACGCGACGCCCTTCACCGCCGGGCTGATCATGGGCAAGCTCGAGGAAGAGGGGATCGCCGACAAGATCGAACTCAACATCATCGAGAATGAGGGCAGCTTCCAGCTCGGACCGTTCGGCTTCACCTATGTGCCGCTCGCCCATTCGATCCCCGAGGGCAATGCGCTGCTGATCGAAACCCCGTACGGCCGCATCTTCCACACCGGCGACTGGAAGCTGGACGAGGCGCCGCAGCTCGGCACCCCCTCCACCGTCGAGGAACTGCGCGCGATCGGCGACAAGGGCATCCTCGCGCTGGTCGGCGATTCCACCAATGTGTTCAACCCCGAAGCGTCGGGCTCAGAGGGCGCGGTGCGCGAAGGGCTGGATGCGGTGATCCGCGAGGCGAAGGGCCGGGTGCTCGTCACCACCTTCGCCTCCAATGCGGCGCGGCTGCAGACATTGGGGCAGGTCGCGCGCGACACCGGGCGCACATTGTGTGTCGCCGGCCGTTCGCTCGATCGCATCCTCAAGGTCGCCAAGTCGGTCGGCTATCTCGCCGATTTCCCGCGGGTCGTCGATTTCGACGAGGCGATGCGGCTGCCGCGCTACGAGGTGATGATCGTCGCCACCGGTGGGCAGGGAGAGCCGCGCGCGGCGCTCGGCCGCATCGCCGGCGACAGCCATCCGATCAAGCTGGAGGCGGGCGATCTCGTCGTCTTCTCGTCCAAGCAGATCCCCGGCAACGAGCTGGCGATCGGGCTGATCCAGAACAAGCTGGCGGCGGCGGGCGTGCTGATGATCACCGACCGGCAGGCGCATGTCCATGTCTCCGGCCATCCCGGTCGCCCCGAGCTGGCGGCGATGTATGGCTGGATCCGGCCCGAGATCGTGATGCCGGTGCATGGCGAGATCCGCCATATGGCCGAGCAGGCGCGCTTCGCGCTGTCGCAGGGCGTGCCCAAGGCGGTGGTGCAGGACAATGGCAAGATCGTCCGCCTCGCCCCCGGCGAGCCCGCGATCGTCGGCCACGCGCCGGTCGGCCGCCTGGTGCTGGATGGCGACGTGATCCTGCCCGCAGGCGGCGCGACCATGAACGAGCGCCGCAAGCTGATGCTCAATGGCCAGATCTCGGTCGCGGTCGCGGTCAATCGCGCCGGCCGGGTCGTCGGCGATCCGCAGGTGCGCGTGCAGGGCGTGCCGGTGGAGGAGGATCGCGAGGATTTTCTCGCCGATGCTGCCGATGCCGCGCGCAAGGCGGCGACCGATGGCGGCAACAGTGAGGATCGGCTGCGCGAGGCCATCCGCCTGGCGGTGCGCCGCGTCGCGACGCAGTGGACCGGCAAGAAGCCGATCGTCGACGTGCTGCTGATCAGGGTGTGAGGCGATGTCGTTTTCGTCGGCGCTGGCGATCTACCTGCTGTTCTGGGTGATGACGGGCTTCGTCGTCCTCCCCTTCGGCGTCCGCACCGCAGACGAGATGGGCGTGGAGAAGGTGCCCGGCCAGGCCGACAGCGCCCCCGCGAACTTCCGGCCGGGGCGGGTGGTGCTGATCGTCACCCTCGCGTCCGCGGTGGCGTTCGGGCTGTTCTATGCGAACTATGTGAACGGCTGGGTGAGCGCCGCGAACTTCGACTTCTTCAGCTGAGCGAGCCGGGTTCGGCCTGGCACCACCGCACCACCGCGTCCGCGGCGATCTGCCGGACGGTCAGCGCGGGTCAGGTCTTCGCGCTCGCCCCGGTCGCGCCGAACTCAAACCGTAACAGCCGCGTCACCCCCAAGTCCCCTGTTCGTCATGCCGCTGACGCGCCCATGCGCTAGCGGCGCACGCGGGGACCCGAGGGGCGGGCTGCCGGAGTTCAACGCACGCCCCCCGGAAAAGGAGGGCGGATTATGAACGCGAAGCTTTGGCTTCTCGCGGCAGTCGCGCTTGGGCTTGGCACCGTGGGCCGCGCCGGTGTGGATGGCACCGTCGCGATGCCGGCGCTCGACCACCGCGCACCGACCGATCGCATCGACGTCATGACCTACAATGTCGGCGCGCTGCCATGGCCGCTGGCCTTCGGCCGGCCCGAGGCGCTGGCGAAGATCGCCGATCGCCTCGCCGCGCTGCGCGCCGAGGGCCGCGCGCCCGACGTGGTGGTGCTGCAGGAGGCGTTTACCGACGAGGCGCGGGCGATCGGCGCGCGCGCCGGCTATCGCTATGAGGCCCTTGGCCCCGGCGTGGGCGCGCAGCGTCCGGCCGCGGCACCCCTCGCGCTGCCGGGCGGGCGCCAGTTCCTGCGCGGCGAGACGATCGGACCGGTGCTGTCGAGCGGGCTCGTCATCCTGTCCGACTATCGCATCACCCGGGTCAGGAGCACCGCTTTTCCGGCCGACGCCTGCGCGGGCTATGACTGTCTCGCCAACAAGGGCGCGCTCGCCGCGACCCTGGCGGTGCCGGGTGTCGCCGATCCGGTCGAGATCGTCACCACCCACCTCAACAGCGGCAACCCCTCCGGCCGGCCGGAAGCGGAGAACCGCCTGGCCTTCTCGGCGCAGATGGCGGCGCTCGGCCGCTTCGTCGATGGCGGGCGCGGTCGGGTCCGGCGGACGATCCAGATCGTCGCGGGCGATTTCAACATGGGCCATTCGCCCGGCCGGCTGGCGCTGCTCGCCGGCTATATCCGCCACTGGAAGATGAAGCCCGCCGCGGCGATGGGGCGCGACAAATATGCCGCGCTGTGCCGCAGCGACGAAGCGAGTTGCCGCGGCGATCTCGCCATCGCCTCCAACGTACCGCTGATCCATTCGAACGACTGGCAATTCTACCCCAGCGACGAGACCCGGTTGCGACCGGCGGCGCGCGAAGTGCTGTTCACGCGCGATCCCAAGGGCGCCAAGATGCTGTCCGATCATATCGGCTTCAGCGTCGTCTATCGCTTCCAATAGCATGACGCCCGCCGGCTGGCCCGCCGGCGGGCGCGCTTTCCTCCCCAGGAAACTCGTCAGGGCGCGCGTGGCGCGCCTTTGGCTTTGACTCTTGTCCGCTGCGCGACAGCGCCGCGGGTGCCTATCTTTCTGTCGATCGCCCTAGAGCGCCGTCATGCTGGTGCGAAGGGGCCGGCCAGTCGCGATGATGTCATCGCGTCCCGCTGCGCGCTGCGGATTGAGTCATGTTGTAAATGAATTTACACAGGGCCGATGGCCGAAAGAAAGATTTTCGCGGGGCATCAGGTGCGGCGGCTGCGTCGCGGGGCGGGGCTCACCCAGGCCCAGCTTGCCGAGATGCTGGAGATTTCGCCGAGCTACCTCAATCTCATCGAGCGCAACCAGCGGCCATTGACCGCGGCGATCCTGCTGCGGCTCGCCGCGCGCTTCGATTTCGATCCGCGTGCGTTCGCCAGGGATGAGCCGGGCGGCGGCGCCGATGCGCTGCGCAAGCGGCTCGCCGACCCGCTGTTCGCCGACCTCAGCGTCGATCGCACCGAGCTGGAGGAATGGCTGGCCGCGGCGCCCGGTGCCGCCGAGGCGTTCGCGCGTGTGTTCGATCGGCTGGCGGCCGGCGGCGGATCGGTTGGCAGCTATGACGAGAGCGAGGCGGTGTCGCTCGCCCGGCGCGAGATCGAGCGCTGGCGCAATCACTTCGCCGATCTCGATTCCGCCGCCGAGGCGCTGGCCGACGAACTGCGGCTCATGACGGGGGATCTCTACAACGCGGTCGCCGAGCGGCTGCGCGTGAAGCACCAGATCGCGATCCGCATCCTGCCGAGCGACGTGATGCCCGATCGCCTGCGCCGGCTGGACCTGCACGCCCGCCAGCTCCAGCTCTCCGAGATGCTCGATCCGGCCTCGCGTACGTTCCAGGCGAGCTTCCAGCTCGCGCAGCTCGAGGCCAAGGCGGAGATTGACGGGCTGGTGAAGGGCGCCGGCTTCGCCGATCCGCTCGCCGAACGGCTGTTCCGCCGCCACCTCAACGGCTATTTCGCCGCCGCGCTGATGATGCCCTATGCGCGCTTCCTGCGCGCGTGCGAGGCGAGCGGCTATGATGTCGAGCTGCTTCAGCGCCGCTTCGGCGCCGGCTTCGAGATGGTCGCGCACCGGCTGGCCACATTGCAGCGCGTCGGTGCGCGCGGACTGCCCTTCTTCATGGTCCGGATCGACCGCGCCGGGCAGGTCTCCAAGCGCTATTCGGGTGCCAGCAGCGCCGCGCTGGTCGAGGCGGCGGGGCGCTGCCCGCTGTGGGACGTGCATCGCGCGCTCGAACGGCCGGGGACGATCCATCGCCAACTCGTGGCGCTGGAGGATGGCAGCCGCTGGCTGACGATCGCGCGCACGGTGCAGCCGCCCGTGCGGTCGCCGCTTGGCATCCGGGCGGAGTTCGCGATCGGCCTCGGCGTGGCCGCCGAACATGCCGCCGCGCTCGTCTATGCGCGCGGCATCGATCTTGCCGGGCCTGATGCGACCCCGATCGGCCTCGGCTGCCGCGCCTGTACCCGTCCCGATTGCCCACAGCGCTCGGCGGCGCCGGCGGGCCGCGCGGTCCTCATGGCGGATCGCGAGATGGGCCTCACACCGTTCGCCTTTGCCGGCGATTGAGGCTCTTCCGCGGGATCAGCCGGCGTCCGCCTCCGCGTCCGCGGGCGGCGCTTCCGCACCTGCCGGAGCCTCGTCCGCTGCCCCGTCTGCGTCCTCGCCGGGCTTCGTCGCGCCGATCACGCAGGGCGCCGTCTCGCGGCCGCGCAGCGTGTCGATTTCCGCCTGGCGGCGGCACAGATAGACGTCGCGCACGGCCCCATAGGGGTCGCTCTGCGCACGGATCTGCTTCACCTCGGCCTCATATTCGGCGCGCGAGTCCAGCGAGTCGATCACCTTGGCCGGGATGACATAGGCCGGATTGTTGAACGGGCTGCCGACCGCGAGCGGAAGCACCAGCCGGTCCAGCCCGTCGCCCACCGCATCGCGCAAGGTCGTGGGGCCCACCAGCGGCAGATAGAAATAGGGG
The DNA here is from genome assembly GCF_000512205.2 of Sphingomonas sanxanigenens DSM 19645 = NX02. Lineage (NCBI taxonomy): Bacteria > Pseudomonadati > Pseudomonadota > Alphaproteobacteria > Sphingomonadales > Sphingomonadaceae > Sphingomonas > Sphingomonas sanxanigenens. The sequence continues at coordinate 4,971,695 of NZ_CP006644.1, read as the reverse complement.
CCCGAGCCGACGCCGTAATAGCCCATCGTGTTGGCGAAGCCGTTGGTCCGCCGCGGCAGGTTGAACGGCTTGCGCTTGGCGACGTCGACGATTCCGGCCACGCCCACCGTCGAGTTGATCGCGAAGCGGCCGACCGTTTCGGCCGCCTTGCCGGGCTTGAGCTGCAGCAGGAAGTTCAGCGCATTGACCGGCTCGCCGAGATTGCTGAGGAAGTTGCGCAGCCCTTTACGCACCGGGCCGGGGACCGCGTCCTTGTAGGTGTCGGCCATCGGCCCCACGACCGCCTTGTCGACCGCCTGGACGACTTCGAACGACTTCTCGTTGACCTTCTCCAGCGGATCGCCGGGCGGCGGCCGCGATTCGCCGGTGACGACGATATCGTCGCCCGTGGCGGGCGGCGGTGCGTCCGCGGTGTCGGCCGGGGGCGGCGGCGGGGTTTCGGGGATCGTCTGCGGGGCAGGGTCCGTCACCCCGGCACCCGGCGGCGGCGTGGGTGCCGGCGCCTGCTGCTGGTAGATGACGGGAATGGGAAGCGCCGCGGGCTGCGGCATCGGCATCGCCGTCGAGGCGATGAGCAGGCTGAGCGCGGAGACGGTCATCCGCGGGTCGGCTCGGCCGGTCGCGTCGCCGCGGTATTGCTTGATCGGTTCATAATTACGCTACTTTCGGTCGTGGGCGCCGCCGAAGCAAGCACACACGTTGCACATCGCATTGGCACGACGTCGTCTCCCCCCGATAACCGCAGCTTGCCCCGCTGGAAACCACCCTTTGGTCGAGACGGGGCGAGGGGATGGATGCGGTGCGATGGTCGCCCGGTGGGGTTGAGGTGCCGCGTGCCAAGGCGCATATCCGCGGCCGGACAAAGCGTCACCCCGCACAGAGGGCGGCGCGACCACGACGCAGGTGAGATACAGATGGCGACCCTCCGCGACCCTCAGCATTTGAGTGAAAGGCAGGTGGCCAAGCTGCTTGCGAAGGAATTGACGGCAACGGCGCTGCCCAGCGAACTCGAAGGATTCACCGCCACCCGCCGCGACGCCGCTGCCGATTTCGTCGCCCCGCTGCTGCTGGAGCGCGCGCCCGATCATCCCGCGATCAAGCTGGAATCGGTGACCGAGGATGGCCAGCGCGTGATGCGCATGGCGATCGTCAATCGCGACAAGCCCTTCCTCGTCGATTCGGTGGCGGGGGCGATCGCCGCGCATGGGCTCGACATCCACCGCGTTCTCCACCCGGTGCTGGCGGTGTCGCGCGACGCCGGTGGCCATCTGGTGGCGCTCGGCGGCGCGGCCGAGAGCGCCGGCGGCACCGACGAATCGATCATCTATCTGGAGATCGCCCGGGCGGACGCGCGCGTTCGCCGCGCGCTGACCAGCGAGATCGACAGCGTGCTGGCGGACGTCCGCGCCGCGGTGACCGACTGGCCGACGATGCAGGCGGCGATGCGCGCCGATGCCGAGGCGTTCGAGGAAGAGGATGCCGAGGGCGCCGCCTTCATCACCTGGCTGCTCGAACGCCATTTCACTTTGCTCGGGCACGAGGTCCGCTCGCGCGGCGGCAAGGCCGGCGACCAGCTCGGCCTGTCGCGCAAGGCAACGCCGCCGATGCTCGCGGACATGTCGCTGGCGAGCGCCTTCGCCTGGTTCGACGCCGGTCATGCCGGGCCGCTGATCCTCAAGTCCAACCGGATCGCGACCGTCCACCGCCGTACCCCGCTCGACCTCATCATCGTCCCCAGGCGCGATGCGGGGAAGACGGTGGCGCTGTCGATCCATGCGGGCCTCTGGACCAGCGCCGCGCTGGCGGCGCGGGCGAGCGCGATCCCGCTGCTGCGCATGCGGCTGGCGGACCTGCAGCAGCGGCTGGGTTTCGAGGCCGGCGGCCACAACGCCAAGGCGCTCGAACACACGCTCACGTCGCTGCCGCATGATCTGGTGGTGGCGTTCACCCCGGCGGCGCTGGAGCATGTTGCGCTGAGCGCGATGTCGCTGGTCGATCGGCCGCGGCCCAAGCTGGTGCAGGTACCCAGCCCGCTCGGCCGCCACCTCTACGTCTTCGCCTGGCTCCCGCGTGACGAACTCTCCACCGCGCGTCGCGTCGCGATCGGCGAGATGCTGCGGGAGGCGGCGAACGGCGAGGTGCTCAACTGGTCGCTGGCGCTCGAAGAAGGTGGCATGTGCCTGATCCGCTACACGATCGACCTGCGCGAGGGCACGTTGCCCGACGAGGCGGCGCTCGACGCGCGGCTGGAACGCATGGTGCGCGGCTGGGGGCCCGCGCTGGAAGCGGCACTGAGCGAAAGCATCGAGGCCGGGCGCGCTGCGCGCCTCACCTTGCGCTACGGCACGGCATTTCCTGTGCCCTATCGCCAGTTCTATGGGCCCGAGGAAGCGGCGCTGGACGCGCTGCGGCTGAACGCGCTCGAGAACGAGCAGGCGCGGGGCGCGCGTCTCTATCGCCGTGCAGAGGACGGCGCGGCGCGGTTGCGGCTGAAGATCTATGGCACCGGCGGCTCGATCCCGTTGTCGGATGCGGTGCCGGCGCTGGAGAATTTCGCCTTCCGCGTGATCGAGGAACGCGCGACGCCGCTCGATGGCGGCGCCCTCGGCCATATCCATGATTTCCTGCTCGAAGCGCCGGGCGGCAATGCCGCCGCACTGCTCGCGCGCGCCGCGGTGATCGAACCGGCGATCGGCAACGTCATCGCCGGGGTGACGGAGAATGATCCGTTCAACGCCCTTGTCACCGCCGCCGGGCTGGATCCGCGCGGCGCCAACCTGCTGCGCGCCTGGTTTCGCTATCTGCGCCAGACCGGCCAGTCCTACGGCATGGTTACGGTCGTCGAGGCGCTCCGCCGCGCGCCCGCGATCGCGGCGGCGATCGTCGGCCTGTTCGATGCGCTGCATGATCCGGCCCGCGCCGCGAAGTCGGATGCCGATGCCGATGCCGCGCGCAAGACGATCGAGCGCGGGCTCGGCGATGTCTCGGCGATCGACGATGACCGCATCCTCCGCCTGCTGACCGCCCTGGTCGAGGCGACCTTGCGCACCAACGCCTTCTCGCCGGCGTCGCGGGAGGCGCTGGCGTTCAAGATCGACAGCGCGAAGGTGCCGGGGCTGCCCGCGCCGCTGCCGTGGCGTGAGATCTTCGTCTATTCGGCGCGGGTCGAGGGCATCCATCTGCGCGCCGGGCCCGTCGCGCGCGGCGGCCTGCGCTGGTCCGACCGGCGCGACGATTATCGCACCGAGATCCTCGGTCTGATGAAGGCGCAGCGCGTAAAGAATGCGGTGATCGTGCCGACCGGCGCGAAGGGCGGCTTCTTCCCCAAGGCGCTGCCCGATCCCGCCAACCGCGAGGCGTGGCTGGCGGAGGGGACCGAGAGCTACCGCATCTTCATCCGCACGCTGCTTTCGGTGACCGACAACATCGTCAAGGGCGCGGTCAAGCATCCCGACAAGGTGGTGATCCGCGACGGCGACGATCCCTATTTCGTCGTCGCCGCCGACAAGGGCACCGCAAGCTTCTCCGACGTCGCCAATGCGATCGCGCTGGAGCGCGGCTTCTGGCTCGGCGACGCCTTCGCCAGCGGCGGCAGCCAGGGCTATGACCATAAGGCGATGGGCATCACCGCGCGCGGCGCCTGGATCTCCGTCCAGCGCCATTTCCGCGAGATGGGCACCGACGTGCAGACCCAGCCGATCACGGTTGTGGGGTGTGGCGACATGTCCGGCGACGTGTTCGGCAATGGCATGCTGCTGTCGAAGACGCTGCGGCTGGTGGCCGCGTTCGACCATCGCCACATCTTCCTCGATCCCAACCCCAACGACGCCGAGGCAAGCTGGGCGGAACGCGAGCGGATGTTCGCGCTGCCGCGATCGAGCTGGGCGGATTACGATGCCAGGCTGATCTCGAAGGGCGGCGGCGTGTTCCCGCGTACCGCCAAAACGATCAAGCTCAGCAAGGAAGCGAAGGCGCTGCTCGGCATCGATGCCAAGGAAATCGATCCGGGCGCGCTGATCACCGCGATCCTCAAGGCCAAGGTCGATCTGCTGTGGTTCGGTGGGATCGGCACCTATGTGAAGGCCGCCTCGCAGAACAATGCCGAGGTCGGCGATCCCGCCAACGACCGGCTGCGCGTCAATGCCGAGGAGGTGCGCGCGAAGGCGATCGGTGAGGGCGCCAATCTGGGCGTGACCCAGGCGGGGCGCATCGCCTTTGCCGAGCATGGCGGACGCATCAACACCGACTTCATCGACAATTCGGCGGGCGTCGATTGCTCGGACAATGAGGTCAACATCAAGATCGCGCTCAACCGCGAGATGATCGAGGGCCGGCTGAGCCAGGCCAAGCGCGATGCGCTGCTGGTGCGGATGACCGACGATGTCGCCGAGCTGGTGCTCGAGGACAACCGCATGCAGACGCTGGGGCTGTCGATCGCCGAGGCGGCGGGTGCGGCGGCGCTGCCGTCGCACGTGCGGCTGATCGAAACCTTCGAGACCACCGGCCGGCTCGACCGCGCCGTGGAAGGGCTCGCGGCGAATGACGAGCTGCTGCGCCGCGCGCAGGACGGGCGCGGGCTCACGCGGCCCGAACTGGCGGTGCTGCTGTCGACCGCCAAGCTGGCGCTGCAGGATGCGATCGAGGCGAGCACGCTCCCCGACGATCCGATGCTGCTCGACGATCTCGCCGCGGCCTTCCCGCCGGAGATGCGCAAGAAATGGCGTGCCGCGATCGAGAGCCACCAGCTCCGCCGCGAGATCCTCGCGACCAAGATCGCCAACCGGATCGTCAACCGGCTGGGGCTGATCCACCCGTTCGAACTGGCGGAGGAGGAAGGCGCCTCGCTGGGCGACATCGCGGCGATGTTCGTCACGGCTGAGCGGCTGTTCGACATGCGCGGGCTGTGGGAGGCGATCGACGATGCCGAGATCGACGAACCGGGGCGACTGACCCTGTTCGACTTCTCCTCGCTCGCGCTGCGCTCGCACATCGCCGATCTGCTGCGCACCGCCGCGGCGGGGCAGCAGCCGGGCGAACTGATCGCGCTCCTCGATCCGGGCGTATCGCGGCTCGACGCGGCGGTGGACAAGCTGCTGCTCGCGGAGGGCAAGTCGCAGGCGCGCTCGCTCGGCCAGCGGCTGATGCGTACCGGCGCGCCCAAGCGGATTGTGGAGCGCGTGATCCGGCTGTTCGAGCTGGATGGTGCGGTCGGCCTCGCCGCGCTCGCCGCGCGCAAGGGCGTGAAGGAGGATGTGCTGACCGGCGCCTTCACCCGTATCGGCGAGGCGCTGGGGCTGGATTGGGCGCAGGCCAACGCCATCCGCATGACTCCGGTCGATCCATGGGAACGCCTGCTGACATCGAGCCTCGCGCGCGATTTCCAGCAAATGCGGCTGGACTTCCTCGCCCGCGGCGAGGGCGATCCGCACGATCAGGTCGAGGCCTGGCTTTCGGCCCAGGCCCCGCGCGTGGCGCAGTTCCGCGGCGTGGTCGATCGGGCGCGGCAGTCGGCAGCGCCCAACGCCTCGATGCTGGCGCAGATCGCCGGGCAGGCGCGGGTGCTGCTGGGGCGGTAAACCTTCTTCTCCCCTCCCGCTTGGCGGGAGGTGATTACCCCAGCCGCGTTACATGCCCCATCTTGCGGCCCGGCCGCGCCTCATGCTTGCCGTACAGGTGCAGATGCGCCGCCGGATCTTTCAGGATGTCCGGCCAGCCCGCGGCGTCCTCGCCGATCAGGTTCACCATCTCCACCCGCGCGGCGAGGCGCGCGGTGGATCCCAGCGGCAGGCCGCAGACGGCGCGGATATGGTTCTCGAACTGCGAGGTGGTGGCGCCCTCGATCGTCCAGTGGCCGCTGTTGTGCACACGCGGCGCCATCTCGTTGAACACCGGGCCATCGGCGCCGGCGAAGAATTCCAGGGTCAGCACGCCGACATGTTCGAGCGCCTCGGCGACCGCGAGCGCCAGCACCCGCGCCTCGTCCTGCTGCGCCGCGATCGCGCCGCCGGCGGGCACGGTCGAGCGGTCGAGGATGCCGTCCTTGTGCCGGTTGTCGGCACAGTCCCACACCACCGCCGCGCCATCGCCGCCGCGCGCGAGGATCACCGAGAATTCCTGGTCGAAACGGACGAAGCCTTCCAGCACCGCGTCCTGCCGGCCGATCTCGTCCCAGGCGGCCTCGGCCTCGTCGATCGTCCAGATGCGGGCCTGGCCTTTGCCGTCATAGCCGAAGCGCGCGGTCTTCAGGATCGCGGGCGCGCCGAGCGCGTCGATCGCCCCTTTGAGATCCCTGGCCGAACGCACCGGCCGCCACGGCGCGGGGCGGCCCCCCAACGCCTCGATGAAGCTCTTTTCCGCGATGCGATCCTGCGCGATGCTGAGCGCGGTCAGCGAGGGTGCGATCGGCACGCGCGCGGCGATCGTCTCGAGCGGATCGGCGTCGACATTCTCGAATTCATAGGTGACGACATCGACCGCCTCGGCGAAGCGCGCCAGCGCCTCGACATCGTCATAGGCGCCCTGCGTCCACAGCGGCGCGACGTCGGCCGCGGGGCCGCTCGCCTCCGGCGCGTAGATATGGCAGCGATAGCCGAGCTGCGCGGCGGCGATGGCGAGCATGCGGCCGAGCTGGCCGCCGCCGAGGATGCCGATCGTCGAGCCGGGCGGGATCGTCTTCATGCCGGCTCTTCGCCCACCTCGGCAGTCTGGCGCGCGCGCCATTCGGCAAGCCGGGCCGCCAGCGCCTCATTGGTGGTCGCGAGGATCGCCGCGGCGAGCAGCCCGGCATTGACCGCGCCGGCGCGGCCGATCGCGAGCGTGCCGACCGGAATGCCGGCGGGCATCTGGACGATCGACAACAGGCTGTCCATCCCGCTCAGCGCCTTGGATTCGACCGGCACGCCGAGCACCGGCAGCGCCGTCATCGCCGCGGTCATCCCCGGCAGGTGCGCGGCACCGCCAGCGCCGGCGATCACCACCTTGAGGCCACGGCCCGCGGCATTGTGCGCATAGTCGTAAAGCCGGTCGGGGGTGCGATGCGCGGAAACCACGCGGCATTCGTGCGGCACGCCGAGCGCTTCGAGCGTCTCGGCGGCGTGGCGCATGGTCTCCCAGTCGCTGCGACTGCCCATGATGATGCCGACCAGCGGTGCCGCGGTCATGATAGTCTCCTCCCCCCGGAAACGGGAAAGGCAGGCCTCTAGCGGAAGCGCAGGGACGGGCAAACCGTCTTTTTCGGCTTATCCGGCTGCGCTCACACCGTCCCGCTCGATCTGCGATCGATGGGCAGAGGGTTTCGATCGAGCGCCGCGCGGCTCGGTATCAGGCGGTCGCCAGCACCAGATTCTTGACCTGCGGATAGACTTCCTTTTCCCATCGGCGGCCGGAGAACAGGCCGTAATGGCCGACGCCGGGCTGCAGATGGTGGCGCCGCAGATGCGGGCGCAGCGAGGTGCACAGGTCGTGCGCCGCCGCGGTCTGCCCCACCGCGCAGATGTCGTCGCGCTCGCCTTCGACGGTCAGCAGCGCGGTCCGCGTGATCGCGCCGCAATCCACCTTGCGGCCGCGCCAGTACATCTTGCCGTCCGCGAGTTCCGCTTTCTGGAACACGCGCTCCACCGTCTCGAGATAGAATTCGGCGGCCAGATCGAGCACCGCATAATATTCGTCGTAGAATTCGCGGATCTTCTTCGCCTCGGCGTCCTGCCCATCGGCAAGAAGCTGATAATAGGCGCGATGCTGGCCGAAATGGCGCCCCATGTTCATCGACATGAAGGCGCTGAGCTGGAGGAAGCCGGGATAGACGCGGCGGCCCCAGCCGGCATGGCCGAACGGCACGCGCGAGATCAGGTTCGCCTCGAACCAGTCGATCGAATGCTGCACCGCCAGTTCGTTGACCACCGTCGGCGAGATCCGGGTATCGACCGGCCCGCCCATCAATGTCAGCGACTTCGGCTGCGCGGGGCTGCGATCCTGCGCGAGCAAGGCGGTTGCCACCAGCGCCGGTACGCAGGGCTGGCACACCGCGAACATGTGCGCGCGCGGGCCGATTTCCTCCATGAAGCGCATGCAATAGGCGACATAATCGTCGAAGCCGAACGGGCCGGCGCTCAGCGGCACGTCGCGCGCGTTTGCCCAATCGGTGACATAGACGTCATGGTCGCGCGAGAGCACCGCGACGGTCTGCGCGAGCAGCGTCGCGAAATGGCCCGAAAGCGGCGCGACCACCAGCATCTTGGGCTGCGGCGGCGCATCATCCTTGGCGAAGTGCAGCAAGGTGCCGAAGGGCAGCGACAGCGCGACTTCCTCGCGCACGTCGACCAGCCGGTTACCGACCAGCACCGCATCGATCCCGAAGGGGGGGCGATGGTGGGAGACACGCGTGTTCGCGGTAAGGTCCGCCAGCGCGAAGATTCGCCGGCCCCAGTCGCCGCCGGCGGCCTCGCCCATCGCGTCGCGCAGCTTAAGCATCGCCCGGGCGCCGATTCGAGCAGGTTCGAGAAGATCGTTGGTCGCCTGATAGGCGTGGTACATCATCAGCTTAGCGCCCCCACCCGAAGAAGATCACCTCCGGACTGTCTTTGACGGCTGGGAATATGCATGTATCGCTGCGCTGCGCCATGATTTTCATTGCGCGGTGCAACCGATCGGGGGTGAACGATGACCGGCGCGGTGCTGACGATCTCCAGCAAGAATTATTCGAGCTGGTCGCTGCGCGGCTGGCTGCTGTGCAAGCTCGCCGGGCTCGAGGTCGACGAGCAGGTGGTGTCGTTCGACGATCCCGAGAATCGCGCCGAACTGCTGCTGCTCTCTCCGTCGGTGCTCGTGCCCCGGCTGACGCACGAGGACGCAAGCGTGTGGGATACGCTGGCGATCGCCGAGTATCTCAACGATTGCTATCCCGATGCGGGCATGTACCCCGAGGATCGCATCGCCCGCGCGCATTGCCGCTCGATCTCGGGGGAGATTCATTCGGGCTTCCATCATCTGCGCTCGGCGCTGCCGATGAACCTGCGTGCGCAGCATGACCGGTTTCACATCTTCACCGGCGCCAGGCCGGATATCGAGCGGATCGAGACGATCTGGGCGGAATGCCTCGAACGTTATGGCGGACCCTATCTGTTTGGCGCCAGGCCAACGGTCGCGGACGCGATGTTCGCGCCGGTGACACGCCGTTTCCTCAGCTATGCCGTCGAGATGAAACCCTCGACCGCGGCCTATTGCGCGACGATCGACGACTGGGCGCCGATGCGCGAATGGGTCGATGCGGCACGCGCCGAAGCCGAGGAAATGGAAGAGCTCGACATCGAGTTCTGAGCCGCGGCGCCGGGATGAGAGGATGGCTGGGACCGTTGGGAGGCGTCGCCGCGGTCGCGGCGCGCGTGCCGCTGTGGCTTGCGGCGTCGCCGGCATCGCCGCGCGCGCGGCACCATGAGCGCGCCGCGCTGGGCGCGCTCGCGCGCGGCTGCGGCATCCGCACCATCGTCTCCGGCCAACCCGTGCACGGCGGAACGTTGTTCGTGTCCAACCATATCAGCTGGGCCGACATCCCGGTCTATGGCGGCGCGCTGGGCGTGGCCTTCGTCGCCAAGGCGGAGGTCGGCAGCTGGCCGCTGATCGGGCGGATGGCGGCGCGCGTCGGCACGATCTTCGTCGCGCGCGAACGGCGCGGCGAGACCGGCGCGCAGGCCGAGGCGATCCGCGATCGGCTGCGCGCCGGCGGAGACGTCATGCTGTTCGCCGAGGGCACGACGTCCGATGGGCTGGGCGTGCTGCCCTTCCGTTCGAGCCTGTTCGCCGCGGCGGACGCCGCCGCGCGCGTCCAGCCGGTGGCGATCGCCTGGCAGGCCGCGGATGGCGCGCCGCTGTCCGCCGAGCGGCTGCGCCAGGTGGCGTGGATCGGCGACGATCCGCTGCTGCCCTCCGTCAACGCGGTTGCGCGGGAGCGGACGCGGGCGCTGCTCACCCTGCTCGAACCGCTGGCGCCTGCGGCGGATCGCAAGGCGCTGGCGCAGGCCGCGCATGGCGCGGTGGCGGCCGCCTATGCCGCCGCGACCGCGCCGAACCGGTCGAGATAGCGCGCCGCGATCGCCTCCACCGGCACCGACATGAACACGTCGACGGTGTTGAAGCGATGGTCGATCACCGCGCCGTCACCCACCGTCGCGCCGACGCGCAGATAGCCCTTGATCAGCGGCGGCAGCAGCCGCATCGCCTGCCGCTGGTCATAGCCGCCCACCGGCAGCAGCCCCATTTCGGCATGAAGCGCGGGCAGCGCCGTCACCCGGATCTGCGCGGGTGAGAGGTGGTTGTGGAACAGGTAGGAAAGCGGCGCGGCATGCGCCTGCGGGTCGGTGCCGGGAAAGCTCGCGCAGCCGAACATGCGGCCGATGCCATGCTCGGCCAGATAGCGGGCGATGCCGCGCCAGAGCAGCTGGATGGTGCCGGCGTCGCGATAGGCGGGCGCCACGCAGGAGCGGCCGAGCTCGAGCAACTCGCGGCCGTCGCGTTCCGCGTCGCGGCGGATCGCCTCCAGCGCATATTCGCCGGCGCCGTAGAAGCCGCCGTGGCGCTCCGCCACCGATTGGCGCAGCAGGCGATAGGTGCCGACCACGATCGGCCGATCGCCCGCGCCATGATCTTCGACCAGCAGATGGTCGCAGATCGCATCATAGGGATCGACGTCCAGCCCGTGCGGCAGGCCCGGCGGCGGGGTGGCGCCCATATCGTCGTAGAAGATATCCCAACGCAGCCGCTGGGCAGCCACGACGTCTGCGGCGCAATCGGCCAGCCGGATATCGAGCTGACGGGCCGGCGCGTCGTTCATCGTCAATCCCCCGCAAGTGGAGACGCGTCATGTGCCGGTTCGGCGAAAGCCCAATGACGGCCGCGTTGCAGGAAAAAGACAGGGACGCTGGGGTCTATCCGGGCAGGATCGCCCGCAGTGACGCGAACAGCCCGTCATAGAGCGGCTCGGTGAAACGATTGCTGACGATCGGGTGCGATCCGAACGCGATCACCGCCAGCGCTTCGTTCGGCACGATCCACAGCCGCTGGCCATAGACGCCGTTGGCGACGAGCGCCGGCACGGCGCCATGATCGATCCACCAGAAGCCGCGATAGGATCCGGTCGCCGGCCGCGGCGGCATCGCCGCTGACCACAGCGCCCGGTCGCCGCCGGCGAGCAGCCGTTCGACGAGCGCGCGTTGGTCGGGCGCCATCAGCCAGAGCGCCAGGCGGGCGAGGTCGCGCGCGGTGGCGTTGAAGCCCGTGCCGGCGATCTCCATGCCGGCGGTATCGACCAGCATATAGGCCTCGTCCCCGCAGCCGGCGGGCAGCCACACCTGTTCGGCGACCAGCGTGGCCAGCGCCTTGCCCGTCGCGCGGCGCAGCATCCAGCCGACGACGTCGCCCACCGGCGTGCGATAACGGAACGCCTGCCCCGGTAGCGCATCGGTGCCGACCAAGGCCGGCAGCGCGGCGAGCACGCCGCCATGGCCCGCCGCCGGCGTCCAATAGGCGGCCGAATAGCGGTGCACGTCGGCATCGGGATTGGCATAATCCTCGTCGAACGCGGTGCCGTCGGTCATGTCGAGCAACTGCCGCAACGTCGCGCCGGCAAATCCGCTCGGCCGCAATTCGGGCACGACATCGCCGGCGCGGAGATCGGGATCGAGCGTGCCCGCCGCTATCAGCCGCTCGGCGACGAGGCCGACCAGCGACTTGGTGATCGAAAACGCCATATGGGGCGTCGCCGGCGTCATGCCGTTGGCATAGTGCTCCACCAGCATTTCGCCGCGATGGAGGATGATCAGCGCATCGGCATAGCTGCGGGCGAGAAAGCCGTCGAAATCGAGTTGCCGGCCTTCGCCATCGTCGATCGCCAGCGCCGCGGTATCGATCGGCCGCGCGATCAGCGGCACCGGCCGCTCGGCCCGCGGCAGCGCCCGCGACGGCACCAGTTCGCGGGCATGCTGGAACGCCCAGCGCGTGAAGGGCCAGGTGCGCCAATTGTCGCGGGTCACGCGGCGGTCGGCCGGCACGTCAGGCCCGGGGCCGATCCCGGCGGCGCGCCAGTCGAAGGGCGGGGGGAGGGTCATCGAAACGCGATAGCGCGGCGCGGCGGCGCGCGTCTCTATTTTCGTTTGAAGGGAACGGAATGTGTATTAAATACACATGGAGGGGCGGGGTGAATGATCAGTAGCCGAATTGTGATCCGCAAGATCGAGGCAGATGGTTGGTACGAGGTGAGGCAAAGCGGCAGCCACATTCATTTCCGTCATCCGTCCAAGCCCGGTACGGCCACCGTGCCGCATCCGGTGAAGGATCTGCCGTTGGGCACGCTCAAGAGCATAGCGAAACAAACCGGCGTGCCGCTGCCCTGATCGCTGCATCCGGGCCTATCATGGAGACCAGCATGGCAACCGCATATTATCCTGCCATCATCGAGCGCGGCAATGACGGGTTTGGCGTTACCTTCCCCGATCTGCCGGGTTGCACATCGTTCGGCACCAGCCTGCAGGACGCGGCGCGCAACGCCGAGGAGGCGCTCGACGGACATCTGAACGTCGCGGCCGAATATGGCGATTCGATCCCCGAGCCGTCCAACCTCGACGAGATCGGGCATCATCCGGATGTGGATGAGGTCGCCAGGCTGCTGGTGCGGGTCGAGCGGCCGGGGCGGGCGGTACGGCTCAACATCACGCTTGATGAAGGGTTGCTCGCGCGGATCGATCGTGTCGCCAAGAATCGTTCGGGCTTCCTCGCCGAAGCGGCTCGGCGCGCGCTGCAGTCGGCCGGAGCCTGATCCGATCGCGACAGTTGACGATCGTGCCCGGCCGATGGCATTGGCGGCTGAGGCGCGCGGGTATAGCTCAATGGTAGAGCACTAGCCTTCCAAGCTTGTGATGCGGGTTCGATCCCCGCTACCCGCTCCATTTGTCCCTATCTTCACCGCCCATGCCGCGACAAATCGCGACAATTCTCATGGGTGCGCGACAAATTCGCGAGACAGCACGCCTCCATAAGCAAGGTCGTGGCGGCGCGTAGAGGCCGCTCCCTGTTACGGAGACGAGTTCCCATGAAGAAGATGATCCTGTTCGGCGCTCTGGGCGCCACCTTGCTTGGCAGCGGCCTCGCGGTCGCGCAGCCTGCTGAGCGGCCGGGCCGCGATGCGGACTGGACCCGCACGGAGATGATCGCGCGTGCGGACAAGCAGTTCGCGAAGCTCGACACCAATGGTGACGGCAAGATCACCGCAGACGAGCGTGCGGCGCGGAAGGATGCGCGGCTCGAGGCGCGTTTCCAGCGGCTCGATGCCGACAGGAACGGTTCGGTGACGCTCGCCGAGATGAAGGCGGCGGACGCGCAGCGCGGTGAAAAGCGCGCCGGGCGTGGCGAACGCGATGGCCAGGAGCGTGGTGGCCGGCACGGCATGCGTCGCGGGCATCATGGCCGCGGCGGCCCGGGCGGCATGATGATGCGCGCCGATGCAGACAAGGATGGCGTGATCACCAAGGCCGAGTTCCAGGCGCCGATGACCGCGATGTTCGACAAGCTCGACACCGACAGGAACGGCGTCGTTACCAAGGCCGAGCGGGACGCTGCCCGGGCAACGTGGAAAGCGCGGGAACCCAAGCGCAGCTGATGCGTTGGGGTGGCTCAGGCGTCGGGCAAGTACGCTCGACCGGTGCCGTGACGGACGGGGTGCGTATCAGCCCCGTCCGTTTTACCGGCACCACGCTCTCTGCCCCGATCCCCGCTTTTCCCGGCCGCGTTCGCGCGCGACCTCTGCGTCGCGGCGCATATGCGGGGCTTGCCTCGCCTCCCCTTTCCGATCACCGGTGACGCATGGAACAGACGCCCCATCTGCTGCTCGTCGACGACGAGCGTTCGATCCGCGAGCCGCTGGCGAACTATCTCACCAAGCAGGGCTTTCGCGTGACGCACGTCGGAGACGCGGCGCAGGCGCGCCAGCGGCTGGCGGGCTATGCGATCGACCTCGTCATCCTCGACATCATGATGCCGGGTGAGGACGGGCTCAGCCTGTGCCGGCACATCCGCGAGACCGGCGAGACGCCTGTGATCCTGCTGACCGCGAAAACCGAGGAAACCGATCGCATCGTCGGGCTCGAAATGGGCGCTGACGATTATGTGCTGAAGCCGTTCAGTCCCCGCGAACTGGTCGCGCGGATCAAGGTGATCCTGCGCCGCGCCGCCGCGGGCGGCAGCCGCCAGCATGCCCCCGATGCGGATGCCTATGCCTTCGGCGACTGGGTGCTGAAGGCAGGCGAGCGCGCGTTGGTCGATCGCGACGGAGTGTCGGTGCCGCTGTCCACCGGCGAGTTCAACCTGCTGCTGGCGCTGGTTACCCGCCCGCGCCAGGTACTGAGCCGAGATCAGTTGCTCGATCTGACGCAGGGCCGCGAGGCGCAGGCGTTCGATCGTGCGATCGACAATCATATCAGCCGGCTGCGCCGCAAGATCGAACCGGATGCCAAGAACCCCACCTTCATCAAGACGGTGTGGGGTGGTGGCTACACCCTCTCCGCCGAGGTGACGCGGCTGTGAGTGCGCGCCGCCTGGCGCGGTTGGGGCCGTCGAGCCTTGTCGGCCAGATCCTGCTGACGGTGGCGATGGCGCTGCTGCTCGCGCAGGCGGTGAATTTCGCGCTGCTGCTGCGCGAGCGCGACCGCCAGATCTTCCAGCAGGCGAGCGAGCCGGCAATCGAACGGCTGATCGGCGCCGTTCAGGGCCCGAGCGAACGCCGCTCGGCACGCATCCGGCGCTGGAGTTCGATCGACACGGCCAGCCAGGTCTCCCGCACGATGCGGCTGCGCCCCGACATCGCCGAGCGCGCGCGGGATGCTTTCGCCGACCGCGGCGTCACCGTGCTTCGGGTCGAGGCGGCGATCGGCGCGGTAGAGCCCGGCAGCTTCATCGCGCGGCGCATGAACGAGCGCCGGGAGAATGAGCGCCGCGAGCGCGCGGAACGGGGCGACCGGCGCCCGGTGACCCGCGGCGACCGCGATGGCGATCCGCGCGCGCTCGTGATCTCGGCGGAGGTCGCACCCGGCCGCTGGGTGACCAGCTATGGCCTGATCCCCGATCGCCAGACGCGCCTGATCATCGAACTGCTGTTCCAGACGCTGATCCTCTATGCCGTCGTGATGGCGGCGGTTTGGCTCGTGGTGCGGCGTATCGCCCGACCGCTCAGGGATCTTACGGTGGCCGCCGAGAGCTTCGATCCGGCGGGTGCGGCAACCGCGCTCGATCCGCGCGGGTCGGCCGACATCCGCCATCTGATCGAGGCATTCGAGGGGATGCAGGTGCGCATCCGCGCGATGCTCGCCGAGAAGGATCATATGCTGGGCGCGATCGGCCATGATCTGCGTACCCCGCTCGCCTCGCTGCGCGTCCGCGCCGAAAGCGTCGAGGACGAGGATGAGCGCAACCGGATGGCGCAGACCATCGACGAGATGAACCGCACGCTCGATGACATCCTGTCGCTGGCGCGGCTCGGGCGGCCCAGCGAACCGCCGACCAAGGTGGATCTCTCCGCGCTGGTCGATGCCGCTGTCGAGGATTTCCGCGATCTTGGCCATGATGTCGCGTTCGAACCGGGCGCGCGGGTGACCGCGGCGGTGCGGACCAACCTGATCAAGCGCGCGGTGCGCAACCTCATCGAGAATGCGCTGAAATATGGCGAGCAGGTCGAAGTGACGCTCGATCGCGCGGGCGATGGCGTCGCGATCGAAATCGCCGATCGCGGGCCGGGCATCCCCGAAGGCGCGATCGAGCGGATGTTCGAGCCCTTCACCCGCCTCGAAGGATCGCGCAGCCGCGAAACCGGCGGTGCGGGGCTTGGCCTGACGCTCGCCCGCGCCATCGCGACGGGACATGGCGGCAGCCTGACGCTTGCCAACCGGACCGATGGCGGGCTCGTCGCGCGGCTGTGGGTGCCGGCCTAGTCCAAGCCATTGCCTCCCCGGCGCGTAGCGTCGGGGAGGGGGTATCAGCGTTGCCTACAGCTTGCCGAAGCGTGCCTCGAAGCCGGCGATGTCGCCGCTGGCGAGGAAGCTGGCCTGCTCGACCCACTTGTCGCGCGTCGGCCGGCCGCTGAAGGCGCCCAGATGGGTGTCGATCGCCGCGATATCGGCGGCGGTCCATGCTGCGATCTGGTCATAGCGGGTGATGCCCAGCGCGTTGAGAAGCGCGACCAGCTTGGGCCCTACGCCCTTGATGCGCGACAGATCGTCGGGCGGACCGGCGGGCGGTGCCACCTCCGGCAGCGGCGCCGGTTCGGGCGCCGGGGCGGGCGGCGGCACGGGGGCGGGCGCGCGATAGGCACGCGCCGCCGGGATCACCACCGTGCGCTCGTCGAGGTCGGGATCGGCACCGGGATCGGTCAGCCGCGGTGCCGGCGGCGGCACCGAGCGGCCGGACCTGCCATAGCGGCGCAGCACGAAGAACAGGACCACGACCAACGCCAGCACCGCGATCGCGATCAGCAGCCACAAATTTTCCTGCATTCCGTAAAACCCCTGTTGAGCGGCGCTTTCGGGCATCGTCCTACACGAAATGCGGCGGATCGAAAGCGACCGCCGTCACAGCCGGTGGCATTCGATCGATCCGATCCGGTTCGTCGCAGCGGTTGCTCCCTTCGTCGTATCGGTGTGCCGTGCCGCACAGCGACCGGCGCGGCAGGCGTTTACAGATACGGCTACGGTGCTCGCCGGAGGCCGTTTCCTTGGAGGGGGTACCGATGCGCGTCGTTGCGATAATGCCGTTGGCCGTTTTGATGCTGCTTACCGCATGCGGCGAAGGCAGCGCGTTCGATGAGGGGTTCAAGAAGAGTTTCCGCGAGAAATATGTCGAGAACTGCACCAAGTCGGCAACCTCGGCCGCACCGGCCGGGCAGACCGCGATCGATTTCGCCAAGCTTTGCGGCTGCACCGCGGACAAGGTGATGGAGGGGCGCAGCGCCACCGAACTCGCCAAGCTGTCGGATGCCGATCAGCAGAAGGCGGCAAGCGTCTGCATCGCGCAGCTCTATCCCGGCATGCCGGGCGGCAACGCGGCGGCGAACTGATCGTTCGGCCGGACCGCCTTCAGCCATCCCCCTTGCGGAATGGCGTGAAGGCGCCAAGGTCTTCGATCTCCCGTTCCATCTCCGCGCGTTCGGCTTCGAGGAAGCGCGCCACTGCGTCGCGGAAGCTGGCGTTGGGGATATAGTGGGCCGACCAGGTCGGCACCGGCGCATAGCCGCGCGCCAGCTTGTGCTCGCCCTGCGCGCCGGCTTCCACGCGCGCGAGCCTGCGGTCGATCGCGGCATCGATCGCCTGATAATAGCAGAGTTCGAAATGGAGGAAGGGTACCTCCTCCGCCGCGCCCCAGTAGCGGCCATAGAGCGTGTCGGTGCCGATCAGGTTGAGCGCACCGGCGATGGGCTTGCCGTCGCGCAATGCAAGGATCAGCAGCACGCGATCGGCCATGCGCTGGCCGAGCAGCGAGAAGAAGCGCCGGGTCAGGTAGGGGCGGCCCCATTTGCGCGCGCCGGTATCCTGGTAGAAATGCCAGAACGCGTCCCAGTGCGCCTCGGTGATCGCCTCGCCGCTGAGGTGTACGATCTCCAGCCCTTCGACCGCGGCGGCGCGTTCCTTGCGGATCGCCTTGCGCTTGCGCGAGGCAAGCGTCGCGAGGAAGCCGCCGAAATCGTCGAACCCCTGGTTCTGCCAGTGGAACTGCACGCCCTCCCGGATCAGCCAGCCCGCGCTCTCGAACAGCGGGATCTGGTCCGGCGTGATGAAGGTGGCGTGCGCCGAGGACAGATCGTTGGCGTCGACCACCGATTCGATCGCCGCGATCAGCGCGGGCGCGGCGGCCGGATCGGCGAGGAGCAGCCGGGGCCCCGGCACCGGCGTGAAGGGCACCGCGATCTGCAGCTTGGGATAATAGCGTCCGCCCGCGCGCGTCCATGCATCCGCCCAGCCATGGTCGAACACATATTCGCCCTGGCTGTGGCTCTTGGCATAAGAGGGAACGACCCCGGCGATACCGCCGTCCTGTCCCTCGACCGCGATCGGCAGCGCCTGCCAGCCCGTGCCCGGGCCGACGCTGCCCGATTCCTCGAGGATGGTCAGGAAGGCGTGGCTGAGGAAAGGGTTTTCGGCCCCGGCGCATTCGTCCCATGCCGCGGCATCGAACGCGGCGACACCCTGGCCGATGCGCACGCGGATTTCGTCGGGATCGCCTTCGCTCATCGCCGCTCCCTCAACCCGCCACCGGCCGTTCGTAGATGATGGCATCGGCATGCGCGACCGCGATCTGGCGTGCGGCATCGCTGCGCACCGTCCAGGTCAGCAGCGGCAGCCCGCGGGCGCGTTGCGCGGCGGCGAAGCGCGAGGGCAGGTCACGCACGTCATAGGCAAGAAAATCGGGTTTCGCCCGCCACAGCGCGGCGTGGCGGCGCAGCCGGCCGCGCCAGCCATGGTCCTTCTCCTCGGTCATCACCAGCCCGCGAACGACGCCGGGTGCGTTGACCGCGAACCAGTGGCCCACCTCGGGGTTGAACGACATCACCGCGGCCACCCCTTCATAGCCCAGCAGCGCATCGAGCACCGATCGGCACAGCCGGCCGACCTGCGCGTTGCGCGCCTTCACCTCGATCAGCAGGGTCGCGCGGCCGCCGATCAGGTCGAGCAGCTCGGTGAGCCGCGGCAAGGTCTCGTCGGTGCCGGTGAGGCGGATCGCGGCGAGGGCGGCCGGCGTGCGGTCGGCCAGCGCGCCGCGTTCGCCGGTCAGCCGGTCGAGTACGGCATCGTGGAAGACGAACGCCTCGCCATCGGCGGCTGCCTGAACGTCGCATTCGATGCCATGGCCCGCGGCGATCGCCGCCAGCGCGGCGGCGCGGCTGTTTTCGATCAGCCCGTCACCATGCAGGCCGCGATGTGCATAGGATGTCGTCTTGAGGAAGCCGGCCCGCGCCCCGCCGGGCGCGGGGGCCAGCCAGCGATCAAGCCGGGCGGACAGCGACAATCGCATCGACCTCGACCGGCGCGCCCAGCGGCAGCGCCGGCACGCCCACCGCGCTGCGGGCGTGGCGCCCGATATCGCCGAACGCGGCGACCATCAGCTCGGAAGCGCCGTTGGCAACCTTGGGCTGATCGGTGAATTCGGGACTGCAGGCGACGAACGCGCCAAGCTTGACGACCCGCGCGACGCGCGAAAGGTCTCCGCCCAGCGCCGCCCTGATCTGCGCGATCAGCATCACGCCGCAGCGCTCGGCGGCCTGGCGCCCCTGCTCGACATCATGATCGATGCCCAGCTTGCCGGTGATCAGGCTGCCATCCGCGCGGAACGGCAGCTGGCCCGAGATGTGGAGCAGGCCGTTCGCCTCGACCGCCGGCACATAGGCGGCGATGGGGGCTGCCGGCGCGGGCAGGGTGATGCCGAGATCGGCGAGGCGCTGTTCGATCGGGTTCATGATGCCGGCTTCAGCATTGCCGCTGCCTCATGGTCAACCCCCGCCGGCGCGGCATCGGCCCGGCCCTCGCCGAAGCGGGCGAGGATCCAGGGCGTGGCGGTCGCCCAGTCGTCGATCCGGGCGTGGGCGCTGGCGGCGGTCGGCACGCGCGGCGCCAGCATCTGTTCGCCCACCATCTGCAGCCGCCACGCCATCGGCGCATGCTCCGCCGCCGAATCGAGGTGGACGCCGATATCGTCGACGAACACGCAGGCGCTCGGCTGATATTCGGCGATGATCCGCGCCAGCGGCAGACCCTTGGGGCCGCGATTGCCGACCACGGGCGCTTCCACGCCGGCGCTGCGGAGCTGGATCGCCCGGCCTTCCTGAAGATGGATGCCGATGTTGGTCAGCACGACGATGTCCGCCACCGCGCGAATCGCATCGAGCGCCTGGATCGTTCCGGGGAACGGATATTGGCGGTGCATCTCGGTGGTGAAGAATTGTTCGAGCAGCGCCCACACGCGCTCCCCCGCGATCAGCGCGCCGCCATCCTTCTCGCGCATCGCCTCGCCGAACCGGCCGAGGCTGAGATCGAGCGAAATATTGTGCGCCTCGTCGAGCCACTGGCCGAAGGGCACGACCATGTGGAGCAGAACTTCGTCGCAATCGGTCACCAGCAGCGGCCGGCTCACGCCTCCAGCCTTTGCCGGGCTTCGACCAGCACCTCGGGCTTCACGTCCAGCGCCGCGGCGCAGGCGATCAGATCGGGCTCATGCGATTCGAGGAAGACGAGGACGGCGGCCTGCACCGGCGGTTCCGCGGCGCGCGCGCGCAGATCGAGCGGATCGATTCCGGTCAGTGCGATCAGCCGGTCGGCGCGCGCCGGCTCCACCAGCGTCCAGGCCAGCGCATGAAGCGCGAGCACGGTCGCGTCGCTGAGCGGGTTCATATCCTTGTCCGCCATGGCCGATGTCTCCCCGGTCGACTGCGTGGTGCCCCGGGTGGCAAAAAGGCGAACCGTTGTCGAGGATAACAACCCGATCCGCCGTTTTTCCGCGACCTGCCGAATCGGCCGACGGATCGAACGCAAAATACCGCGCGGCACAGCCGCACGGTTCCTGCTGGTGATGCCAGGGGCAAGAGAAAACAGGATCGAAACGCGCGCCGCCGGGGCGCACGCTCGTCGGTGGCGGGCGGGGCGAAGGCCCCGGCCCGGCTTACTTGATCTTCGCTTCCTTGAACTCGACGTGCTTGCGCACGACGGGATCGTACTTGCGGAAGTTCAGCTTCTCGGTCTGGGTCCGGGGATTCTTCTTCGTGACGTAGAAGAAGCCGGTGTCCGCCGTGCTGACGAGCTTGATCTTGACAGTGGTCGGCTTGGCCATGACCCAAAAACCTCTATGCGATTCCGTTGAAACGACAAGAGCGGCGATCGCCGCCGCTCCGTTCAAGCGCGGGCCAATGATGCAAAGCCGCTGGAAAGTCAAGCCCGGCACAGGGCGATTCGCCGCGCATCGGCTCTGTTGCGCATCGCGAATGGCTCATCAACCCGCCCGATTGCAAAGATCGAAACTTTAACCGCATTTTCGATGGACACCATTGCGTGACGGATTGTTATTGAACCCGAAACGAATCCGCACCCTGGAGGAACCGCAATGGCGAAGACCCCGAAACCAAAGCTGAAAACGCCCACCGACATTGCCAGCAATGCGGCGATGACCGTCGCCGACGCGCTCAACGCGATCCTGGCGGACAGCTATGCGCTGTATCTCAAGACCAAGAATTTCCACTGGCACGTCTCCGGCCCGCATTTCCGCGACTATCACCTGATGCTCGACGATCAGGCGACCCAGATCCTCGGCACGACCGACGAGATCGCGGAACGCGTGCGCAAGACCGGCAATGTCACGCTGCGTTCGATCGGCGATATCGCCCGCCGCCAGCGCATCAAGGACAATGACGCCGAGTTCGTCAGCGCCACCGACATGCTCGCCGAACTCCGCGAGGACAATCTCGCGCTCGTCGCCTCGCTGCGCGAAGCCAAGGAGATCGTCGACGAGGCCAAGGACAATGCCACCAGCGGCATCCTCGACGACTGGACCGACCAGGCCGAACAGCGCGCCTGGTTCCTGTTCGAGGCGAGCCGGAACTGATCGCAGCGTTGCTTTCCTCCCCGACGCGTCGTGTCGGGGAGGGGGACCGCCGCCGATAGGCGGTGGTGGAGGGGCCGGCTCGGACCGGCCGTTCACATCGTGGTGGGGCCAGCAGCCTCGGAGCGTTTTCCCACCGTCACCACCCAGAAATCCGGCGGCACGCCGATCCTGAGCGGCACCACGCTAGTGCCAAGCCCGGCGCCGACCAGCACCGTCCGCTCCCCCTCACGAATCAGCCCGCAGGCATAGCGCTCGCCATAGCGGGACATCGTTGCCGGGCGGCCGACCAGCGGCAGCCTGATCTGCCCGCAATGTGTGTGCCCGGCGAACAGAGGCACAGCCGCAGGCAGTGCCGGTGCGACATCCGGGCTGTGGCTTAGCGCGATCACCGGCCCGCCGAGCGCCCGCACGGCGCGCATCGTCGCACCCACATCGGCGTGGTGTGAATAGTGATCGTCGATGCCGGCGATCGTGATCGGGCCGCGCCGCGCTGCGTCGTTTGCCAGCACGGTAATACCGATGCCGCGCAACGCGCGGTGGAACGCCTGCGTGTCGCGCCAATGGTCATGATTGCCGAGCACCGCGACCACGCCGAGCCGCGCGCGCAGACCCCGAAGCGGGGCGACCGATTCGGCCACGCCGTAACGCCTCGTGGCGCCACGCTTGTCGCTCACCAGGTCGCCGGCGATCAGCACCAGATCGGGCCGCTCGCCATTCACCTGCGCGACGATGCGCGCCAGCCGCGCCGGCGACATGTCCGGCCCCGCGACATGGATGTCGCTGAGCAACGCGACCTTCAGCGGCGGCGCGCCGACGGGCCAGCGGGGCAGTGCGATCATGCCATGGCGGACGACCGGCGTGCGCACCGCCTCCGCATAGCCCCAGCCGATCGTGCCCAGCGCGATCAGGATCGGCAGCCCGATCAGCAAGAGGAGGATCCGTCGCATCGGCGCCCGGCGTAGCAGCCAGGCGGGGCAGGCGGCGTCCACATGTTTTGCGCTTTCCGTGCAGGTCGCCGCCGTGCATGCGGCGGCGATGCTCACCGATCCCTTCTTCTACCTCGTCGCCATCCCCGCGGTGATCCTGCTCGGCCTCGGCAAGGGCGGCTGGGTCGGCGTCGGATCGGTGGCGCTGCCGTTGCTTGCGCTGGCGGTGCCGCCGGTGCAGGGCGCGGCGATATTGCTGCCGCTGATGCTGGTGCAGGATGCGGTGGGCGTGTGGGCGTTCCGCAAGAGCTGGGACGGCTACATCCTCGCGGTGATGCTGCCGGGCGCGGCGATCGGCACGCTGCTCGGCTATCTGCTCGCGCGGCACGTCTCGATCGACGCGGTGCTGCTGGCGCTCGGCATCATCTCGATCCTCTTCGCCGCGCACCGGATGTGGGTGGAGCGGCACGGCGCGATCGCCGCGTCCGCCGATTCGCCGGGGTGGGTGGGCAGCCTGTTCGGCGTCGCCTCGGGCTTCGTCAGCCAGATCGCGCTTGCCGGCGGGCCGCCCTTCCAGATGTGGGTGCTGCCGCGCGGCCTGCCGCCGGCGACCCTCACCGGCACCACGGCGATCTTCTTCGCCTGATCAACTGGATGAAGGTTCCCGCCTTCACCGCGCTCGACCAGTTCACCCACGAGAATCTGCTGCTGTCCGCGGTGCTGCTGCCCGTTGCGATCCTCTCGACCCTGGCCGGGGTCGCGCTGGTCCGGCGCATCGATCCGCGGCGCTTCTACCGGCTGATCTACCTGCTGATGGGGCTCGTCGGCGTGCGGCTGGTCTGGATGGCGCTCACCTGATGCGGGAACCGGACGCGCCTGATACGGTTCGAGCAGAGCCATGCATGCGTTCGCGACCCTTCTCGATCGGCTGATCTACACGCGGTCGCGCAACGCGAAGCTCAAGCTGATCGCCGACTATCTGCGCGTCACCCCCGATCCCGATCGCGGTTGGGCGATGGCGGCGCTCACCGGCGCGCTCGATCTGCCGGCGGTGAAGCCGGCGATCATCCGCGCGATGGTCGATGCGCGGGTCGATCCGGTGCTGTTCCGGATGAGCCGCGACTATGTGGGCGATACCGCCGAAACGGTCTCGCTGATCTGGCCCGATCCGCCGGCACTGCCCAGCGGCGACGTCGATCTCAGCCTGTCGGCGACGATCGCGCGGCTCGCCACATTGTCGCGGTCGGATGCGCCCGCGGTCATCGCCGACCTGCTCGATCGGCTGACGCCCGAGGAACGCTTCGCGCTGCTCAAGATGGCGTCGGGCGCACTGCGCATCGGCGTTTCGGCGCGGCTCGCCAAGACCGCGCTGGCGCAGGCGTTCGATCTCGACGTCGATGCGGTGGAGGAGGTGTGGCATGGGCTGCAGCCGCCCTATGCGCCCTTGTTCGATTGGGCAGAGGGGCGTGGCGACCAGCCGCGCTCGACCGAACTGCCGGTGTTCCGCCCGTTCATGCTCGCGCATCCGCTGGAAGACGGCAGCATCGACCTCGCCGACTTCGCGGCCGAGTGGAAATGGGACGGCATCCGCATCCAGCTCGTCGGCGTCGGTGGCGAGACGCGGCTCTACAGCCGCGGCGGCGACGACATCACCGCCGCGTTTCCGGATGTCGCGGCGGCGTTCACCGGCCAGGGCGTGCTCGACGGCGAATTGCTGGTGAAGGGCGAGGCACAGGGCGGCGAGGCGGCGAGCTTCAACGCGCTGCAGCAGCGGCTGGGGCGCAAGCAGGTGTCGGCGAAGATGCTGGCGGACTATCCCGCCTTCGTCCGCCTCTACGACATATTGTTCGACGGCACCGAAGATCTGCGCGAACTGGCATGGCGGGACCGGCGCACCCGGCTGGAGGCGTTCGTGCCGCGGCTCGACCCCGTGCGCTTCGACCTCTCGCACCTGATCGAGGCCGCGGATTTCGAGGCGCTTGGCCAAATCCGCGACGGTGCGCGCGATGCCGCGATCGAGGGGGTCATGCTCAAGCGGCGCGACAGCCCCTATGTCGGCGGGCGCCGGGTGGGTCTGTGGTACAAATGGAAGCGCGACCCGCTGACCGCCGATTGCGTGATGATGTATGCCCAGCGCGGCTCGGGAAAGCGCTCCAGCTTCTATTCGGACTACACCTTCGGCTGCTGGACGGCGCCGCCCGAGCAGGGCGGCGAACTGCTGCCGGTGGGCAAGGCCTATTCGGGCTTCACCGATGCCGAGCTGAAGGATCTCGACCGCTTCGTGCGGACCAGCACGGTCAACCGCTTCGGACCGGTGCGCGAGGTGGAGAAGACGCTGGTGCTGGAGGTGGCGTTCGATTCGATCCATGAATCGAAGCGGCACAAATCGGGGATCGCGATGCGCTTTCCGCGGATCTCGCGGATCCGGACGGATAAGCCTGCGGAGGAGGCGGATCTGATCGCCACGCTGAAGGGGATGATTGCGATCTAGACCCTCGCCCTTGGGGCCCTGGTCGGAGTGGGGAGCGGCGCTCTCGCGCCGCGCGCTCGCTTCGCGAGCGCAACCCCTCATCCAACTTCGCCTGATTCGCTTCGCTCATAAGGCTGCGTATCCTTCTCCCCCCAGGGGAGAAGGTTTGGTGGTCGACTTCCCGCCTTTGCCGCGGCAAGCATCGCGCCATGCCTGCCACCCCCGCCTGGCCGCCGCGCTCTACCCCGCGCCTGTTCGTCGACGAGCCGCTCCGTGAAGGCGCGCAGCTGCGTATCGAGGGGGCGCCGGCGCATTATCTGCGCACGGTGATGCGCGTGGGCGATGGCGATCCGGTGAAGCTGTTCGACGATCGCAGCGGCGAATGGCTGGCGATCGGTGCCGCCGCCGGCAAACGCGATCTGTTGCTGACGGTCTCCGATCATCTCCGCCCGCGCGAGACGGTGCCCGATTTCTGGCTGCTGCCCGCGCCGCTCAAGCGCGGCCGCATCGATCTGGTCTTCGAGAAGGCCTGCGAACTGGGCGTGGCGCGGATCCAGCCGGTGGTCACCCGCCGCACCGTGATCGACAAGTTCAAGGCCGACCGGTTGCGCAGCGCCGCGATCGAGGCGGCGGAGCAATGCGACCGCACCAGCCTGCCTGAACTGGCCGAGCCGGTGGCGCTCGACGCGCTGCTCGATGGCTGGCCCGCCGATCGCGCGCTGTTCTTCGCCGACGAGCAGGGCGGGGTGCCGATCGCGCAGGCGGTGCGCGCGCATGGCGGGCCGGCGGCTTTGCTGATCGGCCCCGAGGGCGGGTTCGAGGATGGCGAGCGCGAGCGCATCCGCGCGACCGCGGGCGCCGTCGCCGTCTCGCTGGGCCCGCGTATCCTGCGCGCCGAGACCGCGGCGATCGCCGCGACGGCGGTTTGGATGTCGGTCAATGGCGACTGGGCGAACGGATAAGCTCCATCGGATCAAGAGATAGGTCGCCTAATGCTACTGGCGTAGCCCCAAAACGCTCGCTAGAGGCCCGCCATGAGCACGCGGACGGTTTCCACGGAAAAAGACCCTGTCGTCGAGGATATCGACGATCTGCTTCGTGTCTTCGCGAAGGGAGAGAAGCCCGAATCCGCGTGGCGGATCGGCACCGAGCATGAGAAATTCGTCTACTGGAAGGCCGACCATCGCGCCCCCAGCTATGAGGAACCGGGCGGCATCCACGCGCTGCTGATCGCGCTCACCAAGTTCGGGTGGGAGCCGATCTATGAGGGCGAGAACATCATCGCGCTCTCCGGGCCGGACGGCAATGTCAGCCTCGAGCCCGCCGGCCAGCTCGAGCTGTCGGGCGCGCCGCTCGACAATCTGCACGAGACCTGCGCCGAAACCGGCCGCCATCTGAAGCAGGTCAAGGAGATCGGCGACAGGCTCGGCTTCGGCATCCTCGGCCTCGGCCTGTGGCCGGACAAGACCCGCGCCGAACTGCCGATCATGCCCAAGGGCCGCTACGACATCATGCTGCGCCACATGCCGCGCGTCGGCACCCTCGGCCTCGACATGATGCTGCGCACCTGCACCATCCAGGTCAACCTCGACTATGCGAGCGAGGCGGACATGGCGAAGAAGTTCCGCGTCGGCCTCGCGCTGCAACCGCTGGCGACCGCGCTCTTCGCCAATTCGCCCTTCCTCGAAGGCAAGCCCAACGGTTTCCTCAGCTATCGCAGCCACATCTGGTCGGATACCGATCCGGCGCGCACCGGCATGCTGCCCTTCGTGTTCGAGGACGGCTTCGGTTACGAGCGCTATCGCGACTATGCGCTCGACGTGCCGATGTATTTCGTCTTCCGCGACGGCAAATATATCGACGCCGCCGGGCAGAGCTTCCGCGACTTCCTCGAAGGCCGGCTGCCCGCGCTGCCGGGCGAGAGGCCGCTGCTTTCGGACTGGTCCGATCACCTCTCCACCGCCTTCCCCGAGGTGCGGATGAAGAGCTTCCTCGAAATGCGCGGCGCCGATGGCGGCCCGTGGAGCCGCATCTGCGCGCTGCCGGCGCTGTGGGTGGGGTTGCTTTACGACCAGACCGCGCTCGATGCGGCGTGGGACGAGGTGAAGCACTGGACGCTGGAAGAGCGGCAGGTGCTGCGCGATTCGGTGCCGAAGCTCGGCCTCGACGCGCCGATCCCCGGCGGCAGGCTCCGTGACCTCGCACCGCGGATCCTCGAGATCGCCGGCGCCGGCCTCACCGCGCGCGCGCGGCTGAACGGCGCGGGAGACAGCGAGAACGGCTTCCTCGATCCGCTGCGCGAAGTGGTCGCGAGCGGCAAGGTGCCCGCCGAAGTGCTGCTGGAACGCTATCATGGCGTGTGGGCCGGCGACCTCTCGCGCGTCTACGACGAAATGAGCTTCTAAAAACCTTCTCCCCTTGGGGGAGAAGGATACGAAGCCTGATGAGCGCAGCGAATTAGGCGACGTTGGATGAGGGGTTGCGCTCGCACAGCGAGCGCGCGGCGCGAGAGCGCAGCCTGTTCTGCGCCGAGCCCCATCGAAGTCAGCAACTCTCCTCCCCGAGCAGAGCTCGGGGAGGAAAATCGCCAAACCTCAGAGCGCCTTGCACGCCCCTTCCAGCCAGGCCTTCGCTTCACCCTCGAGCTGCGGCCCGATCAGCGCCAGCACCTGCGCATGATAGTCGTTCAGCCACGCCCGCTCCGCCGGGCTCAGCAGCCCCACCTCGATGAGCGCGCGGTCGATCGGCGCGAAGGTCAGCGTCTCGAACCCCAGCATGGTCTGCTCGCCGCCGGGGATTTCGCGCTTTTCCACCAGCACCAGATTCTCGATGCGGATGCCATAGTCGCCCGCCTTGTAGTAGCCGGGCTCGTTCGAGAGGAACATGCCGGCGCGCAGCGGTTCGGAAGGGCCGCCGCCCGGATAGCTCGGCTTGGCGATGCGCTGCGGGCCTTCGTGCACCGACAGGAAGGCGCCGACGCCATGCCCCGTGCCATGCGCATAATCGAGCCCCGCCGCCCACAGATATTGCCGTGCGAAGCCATCGATCTGGCCGCCATTGGTGCCTTCGGGGAACACCGCGGTGGCGATCGCGATATGGCCCTTGAGCACGCGGGTGAAACGGTCCTTCATCTCCGCGGTCGGGGTCCCGACGATCACCGTTCGGGTCACGTCGGTGGTGCCGTCGGCGAACTGGCCGCCCGAATCGATCAGGAAGATGCGGTCCATCTCCAGCGGCAGGTTGCTCGACTCGTCGACGCGATAGTGTGGGATCGCGGCGTGCGGGCCCGCTGCCGAGATGGTGTCGAACGACAGGTCGCGCAGCAGCCCGGTCTCCTCGCGGAAGGCGCGGAGCGTGTCGGCGGCCTTGAGCTCGTCGACGCCGCCCTTGGGCGCCTCGACCGACAGCCAGTGGAGGAAACGGCTGAGCGCGGCGCCGTCGCGCGCCTGCGCCGCCTTGTGGCCGGCGATCTCCGCCGGGTTCTTGATCGCCTTGGCGAGCACCGCGGGATCGCGCAATGCCAGCACCGTCGCGCCCGCCTTGTCGAGCGTCTCGAAGATGGCGGCGACCGCGCGCTCGGGATCGACCGCGACGCGCTTGCCCGCCAGCCGTTCGAGCCCGGTCTCGAACGCGTCGCGATCCATCAGCCGCACGCCGTTGCCGAGGTGCAGCGCCACCTCGTCATCGACCTTCTCGGTCGAGACGAACAGGTCGGCGGTCGCATCGGCATGGACGATCGCATAGGCAAGCGCCACCGGCGTGCGATCCACGTCCTGCCCGCGCACGTTGAACGCCCAGGCGATCGAATCGAGCGCGGAGAGCACTGCCGCCTCGGCCTTGTGCGCGACCAGCCATTCGGCGATCTCGTGGCGCTTCTCGGCCGAGCTCTTGCCGGCGAGTTCGTCGGGCTGGACGCTGAGCTTCGCGTCGGAGGGCTCGGGCTGGTCCGCCCACACCTTGTCGATCGGGTTGGCGGTCACCGCGACCAGGGTCGCGCCCTTGGCGGCGAGCGCCCTGGTCGCCTGCGCCACCCAGTCGCTAGTGTGCAGCCAGGGGTCGTAGCCGATGCGCGCGCCATCGGCGGCATGCTCCGCCAGCCAGTCAGAAATGCTCGTTTCAGGCACGCCGACATAGGCCCAGTGATTGCCGTCGACCTGCTCGCGCACTTGCAAGGTATAGCGGCCATCGGTGAAGATCGCCGCCGCCTCGGGCAGCACCACCGCCGCGCCCGCCGAGCCCTGGAAGCCGGTGAGCCAGGCGAGCCGCTGCGCATAGGCGCCGACATATTCGCTCATATGCTCATCGGTCAGCGGCACGACGAAGCCGTCGAGCCGGTCACGCAGCAACTGTTCGCGCAGCGCCTTCAGGCGCGCCTCATGGGTGGACATACACACTTCCCGTATCCAGATATGGCGCCCAACATAGGGCCGTGCTCGTCCTGAGACCAGCGGCCCGCGCCCCTGTCCTCCTCCGGAAAGCGCCTTCATGACCGATGCCAAGCCGCCCGTCGCCGCCATCAAGCCGCAGACCAATGAACGGCACGGCGTGCGCTGGATCGACGACTATGCCTGGCTGCGCGACCCCGGCTATCCCGACGTCAAGGATGAGGAGATCCTCGCCTACCTGAAAGCCGAGAACGACTGGTTCGAGGGCGCGATGGCGCCGCACCAGCCGCTGATCGAGACCCTGTTCCAGGAGATGAAGGGCCGTATCAAGGAAGACGATGCCAGCGTTCCCGCCAAGGATGGCGACTATCTCTACTGGCGCTCGTTCGAGATCGGCGCGCAATATCGCAAATGGTGGCGGCGCCCGGTGGCGGGCGGCCCCGACGAACTCATGCTCGACGAGACCGTGCTCGCCGAGGGCAAGGACTATTTCCAGCTCGGCGCGATGGACGTGACCGCCGACGACCGGCTGCTCGCCTTCTCGGTCGATGATGACGGCTCCGAACGCTACACCATCCGCATCCGCGACCTCACGACCGGCGAGATGCTGCGCGACGAGATCGAGGGCACGCTGGGCGGCATCGTCTGGGCTGAGGACAACCGGTCGCTGCTCTATGGCGAGGTCAACGACAATTGGCGGATCGATACGATCAAGCTGCACCGGCTGGGCACCGACGCCGCCGACGATGTCGTGATCTATGAGGAGCCGGACGACGGCTTCCAGGCCGGCGTCGGCATGACCCACTCGCGCAAGTGGATCCTCGTTGCGACCGGCGACAATGTGACGAGCGAGGTGCGGTTGCTGCCCGCCACCGATCCCATGGCCGAACCGGTGCTGGTGCGCGCGCGCGTGCCGGGCGTGGAATATGAGGTGGAGGAGCATGACGGCACCCTCTTCATCCGCACCAACGACACCGATACCAATTTCCGCCTCGTTACCGCCCCCGTCGAGAGGCCCGGCGAATGGACCGAGCTGATCGCGCCCTCGCGCGATTTCTACCTGACCGATGTCTCGACCTTCGCCGATTTCTACGTCGTCGAGGGCCGCGAGAAGGGCCTCGATCAGATCGAGCTGCGCGACTATGCGGGCGGCCCGCCGAAGCGCATCACATTCCCCGAGGCGAGCTATGTCGCCGGGCTGGATGAGAATCCCGAATACAAGGTCGACACGCTTCGCCTCTCCTACGAGTCGATGGTCACCCCCGATACGGTGGTCGACTATGACGTCGCGACCGCGGCCCAGACCGTGCTCAAGGTCCAGGAAATTCCCTCGGGCTATGATGCGTCGGCCTATGTCACCGAACGCATCGAGATCGCGGCGCGCGACGGCACGATGATCCCGGTCTCGATCGTCCACGGCCGCGATTTCAAGCGTGACGGCACGCAGCCGCTGCACCTCTATGCCTATGGCGCCTATGGCTATGCGATCCCGCCGGGCTTCTCCACCGCACGGCTCTCGCTCGTCGATCGCGGCTTCGCCTATGCGATCGCCCATATCCGCGGCGGCGACGATCTCGGCCAGCAATGGTATCTCGATGGCAAGCTGGAAAAGCGCACCAACACCTTCAACGATTTCGTCGATGTCGCGAAGGCGCTGATCGAGCGCGGCTATACCGCCAAGGGCCGCATCACCGCCTCGGGCGGGTCGGCGGGCGGCGAGCTGATGGGCGCGGTGGTCAATTCCGACCCCGACCTGTGGGGCGCGGTGGTCGCGCACGTCCCCTTTGTCGACGTCGTCAACACGATGCTCGACCCCGATCTGCCGCTGACCCCCGGCGAATGGCCCGAATGGGGCAATCCGATCGAGGATGCGGACGCCTTCGCGCTGATCCGCAGCTATTCGCCCTACGACAATGTCAGGGCGCAGCCCTATCCGCCGATGCTGATCACCGGCGGCCTCAACGATCCGCGCGTGACCTATTGGGAACCGGCGAAGTGGACCGCCAGGCTGCGCGCCACCAAGACCGACGACAATGTCCTGCTGCTCAAGACCAACATGGGCGCCGGCCACGGCGGCAAGTCCGGGCGTTTCGACTCGCTGCGTGAGACCGCCGAGGAGTTCGCCTTCCTGCTCTGGCAGTCGGGCAAGGCCGCCGGATGACGCCGGCGGGCGGCGAGGCGGAACGCTTCGAGGCGCTGCTCAGCCGCCCGGACGTGCTGATCGAGCGGATCGTTTCGCACGGCCACGTCACCCCGCCGGACCAGCCCTATGTGCAGGCGCATGACGAGTGGGTGATGATCGTCTCCGGCGCGGCGCGGGTACTGGTCGAGGGGGAGGCGGAACGCGCGCTTGCGCCCGGCGATCATATGCTGGTGCCCGGCGGTGTGAAGCATTGGGTGACATGGACGGCGACGGACCAGCCGACGGTGTGGCTGGCGGTGCATCTGCTGGGGTGAGGGCAGATCCTTTCTGACATCGGCGGACCTTCGCGGGCGGCGAGGCGTTGGTCGGCCGAGCTGTTCCAGCCCGTGAGGATGATCCAATGAGCGTATTCGGAAAGATCAGGGATGTCATTTTCGGCAAGAAGGCCGAGCCTGCCAAGGCCCCTGCACCCGCGGCGAAGCCCGCAGTCGCGCCGCCACCCGCCGCCGCGGCGCCCAAGCCGGCGGCGGCCCCTGTTCCAGCGTCGGCGCCCGCACAGCCGGTCGATGTCGAGGCGGTGCTGCACCAGATCTGGTTGGACAAGGGCAGCCCCAAATCCAACTACAAGGTTTCCATCGTCGATCTGATGATGCTGCTCGATCTCGATTCGAGCCTCGCCAACCGCAAGGAACTCGCGACCGAGCTGGGCTATGCCGGCGCCAAGGATGGGTCGGCAGAGATGAACATCTGGCTGCACAAGCAGGTGATGCGCGAGCTGGCTCGTAACGGCGGCAAGGTCCCAGCGGCGCTGACGGATTGAGCTGAGGGGCGGGGGCGGCTGAATCGAAGACAGCCCTCGCCGCCGCGGCCCCCTTCCCTTCGGGGGCGGCAGTCGCACAGAGCGTAAGGCCTTGTCGCCCTGCACGCCGGAGCCGGCTTGCCGAAGCCGTTACCCCAGGCGCGGTTCCTCCTCACCCGACCTTCTCCCCCGAGGGAAGAGGGCTAGGCGCCGCTCACTGTCGCTGCACTGGCCTTGCAGCCTTCTCCAAATACATCAGCCGGTCGGCTTCGATGAGCATATGGTCGAGGTCGATCACATTGTCAGCACTCGCTTCTTTCGCCACGATCGGCGGCGGGGAGAGACGCTATGATGCTGTTCGCCTTGCCGATTTTGATGCTGCAGGCCGCTGCGCCGCCACCGCAGGCCCCGAAAGAAGCGCGCTGCTTCGTAAAGGAAAAGCAGGGCGCCTACACGATCCACACCTATATCGGCGCCCGCGCGTGCGAGGCGTTCGACCCGCCGCGCGAGATTGCCGGCGTTTGGGTCAACCAGTTCGAGGGCTCGTCCTTTCATGAGGGCGCGACGTCGCTCGCCGATCTGGAGGGGCGGCCCCATCGCGTCTGGCTGTCGATGGACAAGGACAGCGTCCTCCCCGTCGATTTCAAGCCGCAGCGCAGTCATGTCTATCGGCTGCGCTTCGTCGGGCGGACGGCGACCGACATGAACCGCAAGCCGCTGGAAGGCTATGGGCATTTCGGCGTCTCGCCCGGCATGGTGCTGGTCGACCGGTTGGTCGGATGGGAGGATCTGGGGCCCGCGGCGGCGCGCTGATCCGGTCGACAGCCCCGCCGTGGCGGGTTACGATGCCGGCACCGAGCAGGGGGGCCGTACCATGTTGCCGATGTGGGTCTATATCGCCGTCGCCGCGCTGATCGCAGCCATGGCCTTCGTCATCGGGCAACTCGTGCCGGGGCTTGGCGTCGCGTTCGTCGCGCTCGCCTCTACCCTTTGGACTGTCTGGGCCGTCCGCCGGCACCAGCGGTTGGGCCGGTCGCGCCGCTGATCGCGCGGTCAGTGCCGCTGCATGCGGCGCGCCGCCTTTTCCGCATACATGCGGCGGTCGGCCTCGACCAGCCAATGGTCGAGATCGTCGGTCGTGGTCGCGCCCACCGCGATGCAGCCGACGCTGGCGGACAGGCGATAGTCGCGGGCAGCCGTCGCGTTGCGGCTGTCGATCCGGTTCACCAGCCGCGCGCGCAGCGTATCGCCATCGATCTCGGGCTCGATCATCATCACGCAGAATTCGTCGCCGCCCATCCGCGCAACGATGTCCGACGCGCGTACGCTCGATCGCAGCACATCCGCCAGATCGGTCAACATCGCATCGCCCGCCGCATGGCCGAGCCGATCGTTGACCTGCTTCAGCCCGTCGGCATCGATATAGGCGATCAATACCGGCAGGTGCGCGCCGAGCGCCGCCTGTGCCACCTCATAGAAACCCCGGCGGTTGAGCAGCCCGGTCAGGTCGTCGGTGATCGCGCGCAGCTGGATCTCGTCATGCGCCCGAACCAGTTCCTCGGTGCGCATGCGGACGCGATCCTCGAGTTCGGCGTAGACCGAGATATTCTCCATCGCGACCGACGTCACGTCCGCGAGCGCCTGCAGCAGGGTGACGTCGGTCGCGGTCGGCTGATGCTCCTGCGCCCAATAATTGCCGATCGCGCCGACCGGATCGATCGTACGGATCGGCACCATCACCATGCTCTTGACGAAGGTCGGCCGGTAGGCCGCGTGCGGGATGCGTTCATCCTGATAGATGTCGGGGATCACCGCGGGTTGGCGGTTTCGCATGACCCAGCCGCTGATGCAGTTTTGCTGCGGGAAGCGATGGCCCTTCCACAGCGGCGCGATGGCATCCTCGTCGGCATAATGGCAGAAATCGCCACCATCGTTGAGCACGAAGGTCGCGCCATCGGCGCCGGTCAGTTCGCGCGCGACGGAGCGGACGATACGCTGCACCGCGTCAAGATCGCGCGCCAACGACAGCTCCTGAACCGCCTTCAGCAGGCGCTCCATGCCAAGACGATATCGAAGTTCGCCCGCGGCTGCCGCTTGCGGCGCCGCCAGTGATTCATCTACCACCACGACCGAGACCATCCCTCCAAGGGATAGAAAAGCAAATTAACGGGTAACATTTGGCGCTTCAAGCCGATCGCAGTGTCGATGGAAAGTGAAACCTTCGCACTCGCAACGCATCCAGCCGAAACAGGGGTTCGGCACCGTCCCTTCTGGGATATCGTGTGATTTTACCGGGTGACAAGGAGGCAGGAATGCAGAAACGCTCTCTCGGCCGCACGGGCCTTTCGATCGCGCCGCTGGTGTTCGGCGGCAATGTGTTCGGCTGGACGGTTGACGAGGCGCAGTCCTTCGCGCTGCTCGATGCGTTCGTCGATCATGGCTTCGACGCGATCGACACCGCGGACGTCTATTCGGGCTGGGTCCCGGGAAATAGGGGCGGGGAGTCCGAGACGATCATCGGCAATTGGCTGAAAGCGCGGCCGAGCATGCGCGATCGGGTGACGATCTTCACCAAGGTCGGCATGGACATGGGTCCGCCGGGGGAGAAGGGGCTCTCGGCCCGCTGGATCACGCAGGGTGCGGAACGCTCGCTGTCCAGGCTCGGCATCGAAACGATCGATCTCTATTTCTCGCACGCCTTCGATCCGGAGACGCCGGCGGAGGAAACGCTCACCGCCTATGACCGGCTGATCGAGGCCGGCAAGGTCCGCGCGGTCGGCGCCTCCAACTTCACGGCCGACCAGCTCGCCGCCGCCCTCGGCGTGTCGCGGGAACGGGATCTGCCGCGCTACGACGTGCTCCAGCCCGAATACAGCCTTGTCGAGCGGGACGGGTTCGAGGGCGCGGTCGCCGACCTGTGCGCGGCGGAGGGCATCGGTGTCGTCACCTATTTCAGCCTCGCTTCGGGCTTTCTGACCGGCAAATATCGGTCCGAAGCCGATCTCGGCCGATCGACGCGCGGTGGCCGGGTCGCCAAATATCTCGATGCGCGCGGGCTCGCCACGCTCGACGCGCTCGATGCCGTCGCTGCCCGCCACGGCGCGACGCCGGGCGCGGTCGCGCTGGCCTGGCTGATCGCGCAGCCGGCGGTGACGGCACCGATCGCCAGCGCCACCCACGTCGGGCAGGTCGCGGAATTTGCGCGTGCGGCGGAAATCGTGCTGAGCGACGAAGACGTTGCAGCGCTCAACAACGCAAGTGCGTAAATCCGTCGATCAGGCCATCTTGGTGCGACGCGGGCCAGCGCCTATTTCGCACCCGCGAAACCCGCTCGGGAGATTCTCATGGCCGGACCGAAACTGTTTGAACCGCTGACCGTCGGCCAGCTCAGCCTGTCCAACCGCATCGTCATCGCGCCGATGTGCCAATATTCCGCGGTCGACGGCTGCATGACCGACTGGCATCAGATCCATCTCGGCCATCTCGCGCTGTCGGGCGCGGCGCTGCTGACGATCGAGGCGACCGCGGTCGTGCCCGAAGGCCGCATCAGCTATGCCGATGTCGGGCTTTGGGACGATGCGACCGAGGCGGCGATGGCGAAAACGTTGGAAAGCGTGCGCCGCTGGTCGGACATGCCGATCGCGATCCAGCTCGCCCATGCCGGCCGCAAGGCCTCGACCGACCTGCCCTGGCATGGTGGCGGGCAGATCGCGCCCGACCATGACAATGGCTGGCAGACGGTCGCCCCTTCGGCGATCGGCTTCAACGACAGCGACGTTGCGCCGGAGGCGCTCGACGCGGCCGGGCTGGCGCGCGTGCGGCACGCCTTCGCCGAAGCGGCGAAACGCGCCGCGCGGCTGGGGATCGATGCGGTGCAGATCCATGTCGCACATGGCTATCTGCTCCACCAGTTCCTTTCGCCGCTCTCCAACCGCCGCGAGGATGAATATGGCGGCTCGCTCGAGAACCGCATGCGCTTCCCGCTGGAGGTGTTCGATGCGGTGCGCGCCGCCTTCCCCGCCGAGCGCGCGGTGACGGTGCGGGTCTCGGGCAGCGACTGGGTGGAAGGCGGCTGGGATGCAGAGGGCACCATCGCCTTCGCCAGGGCGCTGGAGGCGCGCGGCTGCGCAGCGATCCATGTATCGAGCGGCGGGCTGCATCCGGCGCAGCAGATCCCGGTCGGCCCCTCCTACCAGGTGCCGCTCGCCCGCGCGGTGAAACAGGCGGTGTCGATCCCGGTCGTCGCTGTCGGCCTGATCACCGACTTTGAGCAGGCCGAGGCAATCGTTTCCACCGGGGACGCCGATCTCGTCGCGCTCGCGCGCACCATCCTCTATGATCCGCGCTGGCCGTGGCATGCCGCGGCGCATCTCGGCGCGCATGTCCATGCACCCAAACAGTATCTCCGTTCGCAGCCGCGCCAGTACAAATCGCTGTTCGAGCTGCCGGGCAGCGCCGAGGGATGACGAGGGTCGCGGTGATCGGCACCGGCGCGGTCGGCGCGACGGTGGCGGCCTGGCTGATCTCCGATCCGACGCTGGACGTGATGCTGTGCGCGCGCACGCCGTTCGAAACGCTGCGCGTCGAGACGCCGGCGGGCGTGCTGGAAAGCAGGCCGCGCCTGCTGACCGACCCCGCCGCGGCGGCGCCGGTCGACTGGGCGCTGGTGGTCACCAAGGCCTATGACGCCGTCGGCGCGCAGGCGTGGCTCGACCGGCTGGTGGGTGAGGGCACCCGCGTGGCGGTGCTGCAGAACGGCGTCGAGCATCGTGCGCGCTTTCCGGCGATCGCGGCGGAGCGGCTGGTGCCGGTGATCGTCGATATTCCTGCCGAGCGCAGCGCGCCCGGCATCGTCGTGCAGCGGCGCACCGGCGGGATGATCGTGCCCGCCGGCGGGAGCGGGGAGGGGTTCGCAGCGCTGTTCGCGAACGGCCCGATCGACGTGCGGACGACCGGCGACTGGACGACCGCGGCGTGGCGCAAGCTGGCGGTGAACTGCGCCGGCGCGGTCAATGCGCTGACTCTGAAGCCCGCCGGCATCGCCGCGGACGAAGAGGTCGCCGAACTGATGCGCGGGCTGGTGCGCGAATGCATCGCGGTCGGCCGCGCGGTGGGCGCCGATCTGCCCGATACGCTCGCCGACGAGGTGGTCGCGGGCTACCGCGCCGGCCCGGCGGATTCGATCAACTCGATCCATGCCGACCGGCTGGCGGGCCGCCCGACCGAGGCGGACGCGCGCAACGGCGTGATCGCCCGGCTCGGGGCGGCGCACGGCATCGATGCGCCGCTCAACCGGATGGCGGATGTGCTGATCCGGGCGGCGTAGGGGCTATATTCAAGCCCTTACGGCTGCTGCTGTTCGGTGCGGCCGTCGTAGAAGTCGTAGTGGATGCGCACCCACGCGCCGACCAGCAGGCGCCCGCCGACGCGCGGCGGTTTGACGCGGAACTGCCAGGCGGCTTGGCGCAGAGCGCTCGACAGCCCCGAACCGCGCGGAGATTCGCCGAGTTGGCGGCAATTGTCGACGCGATAGTCCGGAATGGTCTGGCAGATGATCTCGCCCCAGCCCGACCCACGGCGGTTCTTGGGCATGTAGAAGGCGAGTTCATTGCCTCTGGGCCGCACATGCCAGTCTGCCGCGTAGAGCTGCTCGCCGTTCGGCCCTTGGCCGACCTCTTCCGAATCGGCGCCGCCCTGGCCGTTCTGCGCGGTCTGGGTGCCCGACTGCGCCGATCGCGCCATCTTGGAAATGTCGGTCGAGGCAAAGTCCTGCCGAGACATGATGATCATGTTCGGGGGCATCGGTGGCGCGTTGGGCGGGGCGACCGGGGGCGGGGGCAGCGCGACGGGCGGGGGCAGCGCGACGGGCGGGGGCGGCTTGACCTCGGCCGGACGCTCCTCCGCCGCCTGCCGCTGCTGGCGCGGCGCCTGCTTCTTCTCCTCCTTGCCCTGGTCGTCGGTGACGTTGATCAGCTTGAAGCTCTTCGTGCCGGACTGCGCCATGTCGGCGATTTTGGGGGCGAGCGAAAGCAGGCCGACGAGGATCAGCGCGTAAACGACCACCGCGAGGACGAGCGCCCCCGGCCGCCGACGGCGGGTGTTGCGGTCCCAGGGAGAGGGGGCAGGCTGCGTGGCCATCGACCGACTCTCAGGCCCGCCCGCCGGTCTGCACCGAGAAACTGCTCGGGGAACTGTCGTTCTCGGTCATAGATTCCGTCATCACGCCCAGATAGGGGCCGCTGCTGTCTGGCGGCAGTCGGTGCCAGCGGTCAAATGCAGAATTATTTCCGTCTCCGCGAAATCACAGTTCGACCGCGAACGGCCCCTCCTGCGCGGGCGCGATCGTCTCGCCCGCCCAAAGCCGTGCGACTCGGGGGCCGAGAAAATCGCCCGGTCCCTGCACGAACCGCGGCCCGCCGAAGCGCTCGATCGTCGCCAGTTGCCGTTCCAGCGCGATGCGATCCTGCCGGACGACGGGGGCGAGGAAGGCGCGGATCGCGGCCTGCTTCAGCCACGCGGGGGCGAGGCCCTTGGGGGTGGTGAAGCAGGCGAAGGGGCGGAACCGGTCCGGCGCCTCGGGGGTGAAGAAGGCAGTGACGCACAAGGTCAGGCGTTCGGCGCCCTGCCACCGCGCCTGGATCGTCGCGGGCGGATAATAGTGCGTGACGCTGCCGGTGCGACCGCCGCTCTCCAGCGCGCGGGACATGAGGCCGTAATCCGGCCTGTCCTGCTCGATGGTCACCGCGATGTCGTGCGCGCGGGCATCGACGCGCATCGTCACCGGCATCCGCCGTTCGGCGCGGCGGATGAAGCCGTCATGGATGAAATTGGTGTGGAAGGGATCGAGCACATTCTCGATCGCGTCGAGCGCGCGGCCGCGCCAGCGCCCCTGCGCCCACCAGAAATGGTCATTGTCGGGGTCGCCGAGCAAAGGCGGCAGGGCGAAGCCGCCATCATCGCCGGCGACCCGCACGAAGATCGCGCCATGGCGCTCGACCACGCCGACCGGCTCCGCTCCGAGCGCGCCGGCGCGGGCGGGATCGAGTGCGATGCCCGGCGTCTCGACACAGGCGCCGCCGGCGCTGAAGCGCCAGCCATGATAGGGGCATTGCAGGGCGCCGTCGCGGACGCGGCCGCGTGAAAGCGGGTGGTTGCGGTGGGGGCAGCGGTCGCGCAGCGCGCCGATGCCGTCGCGCCCGCGAAACAGCACGATCGGGACCCCCGCCGCCATCCGCGCGATCGGCCGCGCCCTGAGGTGGCGGGAGAGGGCGACGGGCAGCCACGTCTCGCGCAGGTTGGGCGGCAGCGGCGTCATGCCTCCCCATTCCATTCGATGTCGGCGGTCATCTGCTCGGCGAGCGTGCGGCGATGGCGCAGCGCCCGCGCGGCGAACTGCGCGCTGTCCGCCGCGGCTCCGAAGATCGGCCAACGATCGCGCGGTGCGCCGACCACGTCGCGGCCGCGGCGCAGCTCGCCGAACCAGTCGCGATAGCGGCCGCGGCGCAAGGCGGTGCCCATGCCGAACCACCACAGGGCGGGGCCGACATGCACCCGCAGCCCGCGCACCGGCGCCACCGCGGTGCCCGCCAACATCGCCCGTGCGAGGCCGGGGCCGCGGCCGAACAGATGCGCGCCGCTGGTCGCGCGCGGGTTGCATTCGATCAGATGGAAGCGGCCGTCACGGTCGCGGATCGCGTCGCAGGCGAACTGGCCGTTGCCGACCGCGGGCGCAAGCCGGCCGGCGATCTCGCCCAGCGCCTGCGCCTGCACATCGGGCAGCGCCGCAAAGGCATAGCCGGCGCCGCCGCCGAGCCGCCATGAGGATCGATAGGCGGCGAAGCCGGCGAGCGTCCCCGCGTGGGCGATGGCATAGAAGCTCACTTCCTCGCCGACGATCCGTCGCTGCGCGACCCAGGGTTCGGCCGCGCCGGGCACGATGCCGTCCAGCGTCGCCGGGCCGATGCGCGCCCGCGTGCCGAAGCGCGAATGGACGGGCTTGAACACCCAGTCGCTGGCGGTATCCTCGAATCCCGCCAACCCGGCGGGTGACTCCAGGCGGTGCGTTTCGGGCGCGGTCAGGCCGAGGCCGGTCGCCAGCGCGGCGAAGCGATCCTTGGCATGGAGTTCGAACAGCCGCGCCGGCGCGGGGGCGAACAGCCGGTCGAGCCCCAGCCGCGCAAGGTGGAACACCTCCTCGCAGGTCGGCACGACCAGCACCGGGTCGAGCCCGGCGACCAGAGCGGAAACGGCGCGCGCGAACGCCTCGGGCGCTTGGCGCGGCGGGGGCAGGCGATGCAGCGCGCAGGGCGTGCGCGACCAGCGCGCGATCAGCGCCGGCGCGCTGTCCGCCATATGGACCTCATGGCCGGCGGCGGCGAAGCTGCGCGCAATGTCGAGCGCGACGGGCGCGCGGGCGCCGGTGATCAGCACGCGCTCAGCCACCGCTGCACCAGCGCACGCGCCGCCTTTTTGGGGTGAATTGGGGGTGAAAGGGGTGGGCGATGACGGGGCGGTCGACGTGGTGTCTGGCCAGCAACGCGCGCAATGCCGGCACCGCCATGTCGGGCGCATCGCTCTCGACCGTGACTCCGGCGGGGCCGGCGACGGCTCGCCAGCGGGCACCGCCGCCCAGCGCGTCGGCCAGCGCGGTTTCGACATCGCGCGGGCAGATCGTCACGTCCTCCCAGCGCCAGAGATCGTCGACGCGCCCCTCGATCGGCCGGACGGCGCGGGTGACGGCACCGCAGGCGCAGGGCGCCGCCAGCGGCTCGACCAGATCGTCGAGCCTCACCCGGACGATCGGCTGCGTCCGCCGCCCGAGATCGGTGACGATCGGGCGGAAACGGTTGGTGCCAGGCACGGGTTCGAGTTCGACCACCATCTCCTCCTCGTTGAGGTGGAGTGTGCCCATGCGGCATGTCGCGCCGATGAACCCCTCGGTCGCCTGATAGATCGGATCGGGCCGGCGGCCGAGCCGTGCCGCGATCCAGCCGCGCTCGGCCTCGCCCAGCGGCTCGGCGCCGTAGAACAGGCGGTGGAGCGCGGGCAGGGCGATGCCGGCTTCGGCAAGTTCGGCCAGTACGTGCGCCGGCGCGATCAGCACCTGCGGATCGATGCGCGCGAGCGCCGCAGCGCGATCGGCCGGGCTGGCGGCGAGCGGCAGGAAGTCGAAGGTGAAGCGCCCGGCGCGGCCGACATCGCGATAGAGTGCGCTGTCCGCGCGCAGGCACAAGGCGATGCGGCACCCGCCGAGGAGCGCGCGCGCCGGCAGCAACCGCGCCAGCGCCTGGCCGACATAGCGCGCGCGTTCCGCCGGGTCGGCGAGGAACAGGCCGCGCGTACCGCTGCTGCCGGTCGAGAAGCCCGCGCTGATCCCGCCGGGGAGCAATGCCGCCTCACCACGTTCTGCCGCCTCGGCGACCGCGCGGGCGTCGGTCTCGGAGAGCCCGCGGCTGTTCCAGCCCGCGAAATCGGCGCGTATCGCCGCGACGCCGGTGATCGGCAGCGTCGCGAGCGGTCGGCCGGCATGCGGCGCCAGCGCCGGTGTCGCGCGCAGAGCCGGTGCCATCCGTCGCCACAGCCGCGCCTGGCGCCGTGCCAATGCGTCCCGATCGCGGATGCGCGCGGCCCAACGCGAGCGCGCCCATGCCGCCAGGATCGCCGCACGGTCAGCCAATGAATGTCTGCGCGGCTTCGGGGCAGTGCGAGGGCAGCAGGACCATCTCGCGATTGCGCGTCGTCAACCGGTGCAGCGCGTTGAGCGTCGCGCGGTAGCGGCCGGTATTGCCGAGCAGCGCGGTGGTGAGGCGCGGTGGCGGCGCGTCGTCGCGGATCGCGCCGATCGACCAGGCGGCGTCTCCGACCAGCATCAGCCGCCGGCCATCCTCGATCGCCAGCGCCAGCCCCCAATGGCCGGTGCAATGGCCGGGCAGTTCGACCGCGAACAGCGCACCATCGCCGAACAGGTCGACGCCCTGGTCGAAGGGCGCGAAATCGCCGGCCAGCGTCACGCGCGGCAGATCCTCGAAGAAGGTCGTGCGGCGCTGCGGCTCCCTGGGCACCAGCGCGGCGAGCAGTCCGCGCCGGACGCCACCGAAGCGACCGCGGGTGCGCAACTCCTCCAGTCCGGCGCGCGCGCAAAAGAGGCGCGCGGCGGGGAAGGCGGCGAGTCCGGCGATGTGATCGCCATGAAAGTGGGACAGCACGATCGCGGTCACCGCATCGGGTGCGACGCCCGCACGGGCGAGCTGATCGACCGCCGCCTCACCGGGGCCCAGCTTCACCGGCGTGGTCCAGCGATAGAGGCGCTCCGGGAAGCGATCGGTGGCGGCGAAGAAGGCGGGATCATAGCCCGTGTCGAACAGGATCACGCCTTCGCCGGGATGACGGATCACGCCGACCAGCGCGGGAAATCGCGTGGGGCAGAGGCTGGCGCCGCGCCGCGCCATCGCCTGTGGATGCAGGCAATGGCCTGCCTCGATCAGCGCGAATCCGCAGCGGATCATGCGCGACCCAGCGCGTTCGCCGCCGCCTCGCGGGCGCTCGCCACAGCATCATGCAGGGGCTCATAGCCCAGCAGGCGGCGCGCGCGGCTGAGGTCGAAGGTCTGCGAGAACGCCAGCATCGCCACGCCATAGCGCGTGACCGGCGGCTCGGGGCGGCCGGGCAGCAAGCCATAGATGGTTTCGAGCAGGCCGGCGGCGCGCATCGCGAAATCGACCGAGACCGGCTTGAACCGGATCGGGCGTCCGGCCACCTCGCCCAGCGCCTCGACCAGCGCGCGGATGGTGACCGGTTGACCGCCGGAAATATTGATCGCCTGCCCGCCGGCCGCCACGCGGTGGCGGTCGGCCAGCAGCAGCGCGCGGCAGGCGTCGCGCACGTCGGTCAGTTCGACCAGTGCTTTCCCGCCATTGATCAGCGGGAAGCGGCCGCGCTGGACGATGCGCAGCAGGCGTGGCAGCAACACGCCGTCGTCGGGACCCATCACCGCGCGCGGGCGGATCGCGACCGTCTTCATCCGCATGCCGTTGGCACCCAGCACCAGCCGCTCGGCGGCGAGCTTGGTCGCGGCATAGGCGTTCATCGCCGGCTCGCATGGGGCGCTCGTCTCGATCAGCCCGACGCGGTCGCGCGGCGCGGCGTAGATTGACGGCGAGGACACGAAGACGAAGCCGTCGCAGCCAGCGCCGCAAGCGGCGGCGAGCAACTGGCGGGTGGCGGTGACGTTGATCCGCTCGAACGCCTCGAACGGCCCCCATGGGCTCGAGAGCGCGGCA
Organism: Sphingomonas sanxanigenens DSM 19645 = NX02; assembly: GCF_000512205.2. Classification (NCBI taxonomy): domain Bacteria; kingdom Pseudomonadati; phylum Pseudomonadota; class Alphaproteobacteria; order Sphingomonadales; family Sphingomonadaceae; genus Sphingomonas; species Sphingomonas sanxanigenens. Next base: position 4,928,075 of record NZ_CP006644.1, on the reverse strand, counting down.
GCATGGAACACCACATCGATGCCCGCGCACAATGGCGGCAGCGCCTGCGGGTCGGTAAGGTCGACGGCGCGCGGCTCGGCGCCCAGCGCGGCCAGCCGGCCGAGCATGGCGGTGCTGCGGCCGGTGGCGCGGACGCGATAGCCGGCGGCGAGCAGGGTCGGCACCAGCGTGAGGCCGAGCCCGCCGGTGGCACCGGTGACGAGCGCGTGGCGGGGCGCGCTCACAGCCGCAGCGCCATCGCCGCCGCGCTGATCCCGGCGGCTGTGCCGAGCAGCAGCACCGACATGCCCGGCCGCAACAGGCCCGCGCGTCGCGCCGCGACCAGCCCGCTCGGCAGCGAGGCGGCGATCTGGTTGCCATGATCGGCGAAGATGTCGACGACGCGCGCCGGAGCGCCGCCCATCAGCCGGCGAACATGCTCGACGCCGGGCGCGCTCGCCTGATGGCAGACGATCAGGTCGACGGTCTGGCGGGTGAGGCCCGCCTCGGCGAGCGTGGCGTCGACCAGTTTCGGCAGCCCGCGTGCGGCGGCCCTGAATATCCCGAACGCATCCATGCGGAAGCGCGAGCCGGCAATCAGCGCGTCATACCCCTCTGCGACACGGACGCGCGTGCCGCCCGCGGCGAGTACGGCGAGGTCGTGGCCCTCGCCCCAGGTGGCGAAGCGGCTGGCGAGGAGACCCGCGGAGCCGCCGTCTGCCTCAACGCAGACCGCCGCGGCGCCGTCGCCGAAGATCGCGGCGGAGGCGGGCACGCCAAGGTCGAGCCCGGCGGACGCGATGTCGGACGAGGCGATCAGCACGCGGCGCCAGCGGCCCTGCGCAATGCCGAGCGCGGCGATATCGAGCGCGGTGAGGAACGACAGGCAGGTCTGGTTGACGTCGAACGCCGGAATGCCCGATCGACCGAGCCCCAGCCGTTCCTGGATCAGCACCGAGGTGCCGGGGATCGGCTGCTCCATCACCCCGCAAGCGCCGATGAGGAGGTCGATCGACGATGCCGGCCAGCCGGCCTCTGCCAATGCGGCCTCACAGGCGGAGGCCGCCATCATCGAGCTGGTCTCATCGGGGGCGGCGACGCCGCGGGCGGCGATGCCGAACTCGGTCTCGGTCCAGCCCGCCGGCTTGCCGAACAGCGTATCGAACGCGGTCGAAGGGCGATGCTCGCGCGGGCGATAGGTGCCGAAGCCGGCGAGACGAAAGGATATCATGCGGAACCGGCCATGATGCGGCAGGATGATAGTCGCCGCATGGATTGCGCCAAAGCAATTCCTCTCGGTGAAGCGCCCTTGGCGCCGATCGATCCGGTGTTAGAAGGGATGACGAAGGGGGCCATAATGCCTTTCATGACGATTCTGGCCGGGGTGATGCTTGCCGTGGAGCCCGTGGCGGTACCAGCATGTACGCTTCCACCGCTTTCGGTCGATGTCGATCTTGAAAGTTTTGTAGCGTCGGGGCGCGATGCCTCGCCCGAACGTATCGCTGCGATCCGGATGGGGACGATGGCCAATCTCGGGCGCGCCTTCTATCTGTTGTGCACCGACGGCAAGGTGACGCAGGCGACGCTTGCGGGTCGCGCGCTGACGATCCGGAATGGCGAGGGCGCCGCGGATCCGCGGTTCTATGTTGCCGAAGGCGCGCCGAAGCGGCTCGTGCTGCAGTTCGCCTTCGGCGACGGGCCGCCCCCCAGTACGGCGCAGGCCAGTCATGCGCTGCTCTGCCTCGCGCATCCGCACGAGGGCGCATGCGCGGTCGATGATGCGTGAGGGGCCGGGACGCGGATCTTTCGGTTCTTTCTGTGCTCGAAGGAAGCGCCGCTAGCCCGCCGCGCTGACCATGGCGGGCAAGGCCCAGTCGATCGGGGACCGGCTATGCTGTTCCAGAAAGGCATTGGCCTGCGAGAAATGCCGGCTGCCGAAGAAGCCGTTATGCGCTGACAGCGGTGAGGGGTGGGGGGATTTCAGGACGAGATGGCGACCGCCCCGATCGATGCTGTCGACCGCCGCCGCCTTCTTCTGCGCGTGGCTGCCCCACAGCATGAAGACGACCGGATCGGGTTTCGCGTTGACCAGGCGGATCACGGCGTCGGTAAAGCGCTCCCATCCCTTGCCCTGGTGCGAGGCGGCCATGCCCATCTGCACGGTCAGCACCGAATTGAGCAGCAGCACACCCTGCTGCGCCCAATGTTCGAGGAAGCCGTGGCGCGCGCGCGGAATGCCGAGATCGGCCTCCAGTTCCTTGTAGATGTTGACCAGCGAGGGCGGGATGCGGACGTCGGGCTGCACCGAGAAGCACAGCCCGTGCGCCTGGCCGGGGCCGTGATAGGGATCCTGCCCAAGGATGACGACGCGCACCGCGTCGAGCGGCGTCAGGTCGAGCGCGCGAAACCACTCGCCGCCCTTGGGGAAGATGCGCTTGCCCGCCTGCTTCTCGGCGAGCAGCCACGCCTTGAGCGTGTGCATGTAGGGGCTGTCGAATTCGCCGCGCAGCGGCTCGAGCCAGCTTGAATGAAGTTTGACGTCGGCCACCGCCTGCCCTCACCGGAATGGCGGCCGGCTTGGGCGAAGCCGGGGATGCTGTCAAACGATGACGCGGTCTGGAACGCTTCGGCGCTGGGCTGGGTCGCCTCATCGCCGCGCCCCTTACAATCCGCTCCGCTTTGGAGCGGATCGCCGGCCGATGTGGGTTCCGTTCTTGACGTAGCGCCGCAAAAGCGCAGCATGGACCGCAACAAGGCTGGGGAACATGCATACCAATTCTGGCGACGTTATCGCGCGCGTTTTGCGCGCCTATGATCTTTTGAACGAGGCCCTGACCCTGCTCGACCGCGCCGGGGAGCGGGACATCGGCGCGACGCTCTATCTTCCGTTGGGACTGCTCGAAGAGAAATTCGCATTGTCGCCGCCGAACGATCCGACGGCATCGGCGGCCGACCGGAAGAACCGGTCCATCAGGGACAATTGAGCGTCGGTCAGGCTGACGAGCGTCCGCCGCCGGTCGGACGGATCGGCTGTGCGCTTGACCTTGCCGAGCCGCTCGAGCTGATCGATCCAGCGCAGCGCCGTGGTCTGCGGCACGCGTGCGCCGACGCAGGCATCGCCCACCGCCAACGGCCGGTCTTCAACCGTCGCGACATAGAGATCGAGCAGCAGATCCCAGGCAGGATCCGCAAACTGGCCGTGGCCACCGATGATGCGATCCCTGAGATCGCGGACCCGAATGATTGCCTGCGCCGCCCTTACATAGGCTGCGCGTTCGCTATCCACCTTGATGGCGCTCCGCATGATCGGCTGGCGAATCATCCTCGACGCCGCCGCGGCTCGCGCACGCCCCATGCGCCCTTGAATCCGCACCATGTCCCCCCTGATTGCGGCCCACAGTTTCGCATCGATGGAGCGAGGTCAAGCGCGGAACAACGCGGAAGCGATGCTTTTGATCTGGAGCAATACGCTATAACACGTATAGGCGGCCCAGATCAGCGACACCGCGACCAGCAATCGCTGCACGATCGCGCCGATCCTTCGCGGACGATCACGCTGCAGTTCCACGGTGTCGATGGCATAGAGCGTATCGGAAAGGCCACGTGGAACCGGCGGATCGAGCGTATAGCGCCGGCCATCGGCGTGCCAGCCGTTCGCGGCGTCGAGGCGGTCGTTCAAGCGATCGGCCTGGGCCGCCATGAAGGCATCGACCACTTCATCCTCGCCGCGGGTCAGCCGGTGCCAGTTCATCGGCGGCGCGAGCCCGGTCCGCTGGTCATGGTGGTCAAGGCGGCCATATATTCGGTCTAGCACCGGGCGGCATTGCCGCCAAGCCGATCAACTTCCGTGGGAGGGGCGATTCAATCCGAGGCGGGCGAGGATGCGTTGCAAGAGGCTACCGCGGTGCCGGCTGCGCCGTGGCCCTTGCTTGCGCTGACGTTCGAGTTCTTCCATCGTCAGCTTGAACCGGTAGGCATCATCCTTGGTGATGTTGGACCGGTTCATCTTCGCGCGCAGCACATCCTCTGCATTGTCGCCATGATCGCGGATCAGCCAGGCTGCCTGGTCGCGAACACGGCTATGGATCGCTGGATCGCGATGCTTATAGCCCCACATTCGACACCTCTTCTTTGGCCTGCATGACAGGCCAACGGTGCCCCATGCTATGACCTAGATCACAGCTCCAAAGCAAGACAAAGAGGTTAATCGGTCGTTCAGCGGGCCTCGGCGAGCCACGCCGTGAGCAGGTAGGCGAGCAATCCGACCGGCCCGAACGCGAACACGGTCAGCAGGACCAGTCCGAGGCGGACGAGAAACGGATCGGTCGACGTCCAGCGCGCGAAGCCCGAGCACACGCCGAGCAGCTTGGCATTGGATTTGTCGAGGGCGTAAGACGACATCGGCTGTTCCTGAAGCAGAAGGGTGGGATCAGAGTGCAGGCTGCGAGGTCAGCGGCGCGACCGTGGGCATGACGGCCGCGGAGAGCGCCAGGCTGCTGAGCGTCAACGCGCCAGCGGCGGCGACAAGGCTGCGGCGGAGATCGGCGAAACGGATCGACATGACAGGCTCCCTGAAAGATGCGCCGCGGGGTCGCGGCCATGTCGCTCTTTCAGCAAAAGCCATGCCAAACCGCGAAAGCACGGCGTGGCGGGGGATTTCTCGGTTTCGGGATAGGTTGCGGATCGACGATTTCGCTATTTCTCGGCGTATTATCCCAAGATCCGGCAATATTCCTAGTTGTTGACCAGCCCGACTTCTTTCAGCGCCTCCATCGTGCGCGACCCCAGCCATGGGGAGAGCGACGGGCTCGCCGCAAGGGATGCTGCGTCGCCCTTGCTGCCGGCGCTGCGAAGTACGCGCCGCCACGATGCGGCGGCGGCGGCGCGTCGGCCGTTGGCCGCCTGGGCGAGCGCCATCGTCAGATCGTAGGACGGGCGGGTGGCGTCCATCGGCGGAATGATCATGTTGGCCAGCGCCAGCGCTTCGGCGGCCTCCTGCTGGCGGATCAGCAGGATGACGAGCGGCGTCCGCGTGTAGGCGGGGCCGTTGGGGTCGAGCAGCAGCGCCTCGCGCAACAGCCGCTCCGCATCGGGATCGCCGCATTCGAACATCGCCGCGCCGAGCGTCGCCAGTTTCTCACCACTATAAGGGTTGAGTTCGATCGAGCGCTGGGCGCTGGCCTTGCCGAGGTCGCAGCGGCCTTCAGCGAAGAAGGCGGTCGCCAGCGCATAATGGCCGACGCCGCTGAACGGATCGGCGCGCACCGCGTCACGTGCCAGCCGCGCGCCACGCCGGCGCAGCGCGGGCGCGTCGCCGGGTGTCAGCCGCGCTGCGTCGAAAGCCATGAAAGATCGCGCTGCGAGCACATTGGTCTTGTTCGGAGTGAGTTCGCCCGACCGCTCGAGGCACGTATCGACCGTCGTGTAGATCGCCGAATCACGCGTGCGGCGATAGTCGTGATAGAGCACCAGGCAGGGGAAGCCTGGCGCCGCGGGGTCGGTGAAGCGCGCCCGCTGATCGGTGGCGATGACGCCGAAGGGCTGGATGATCTGCGCGATCATGGGGCGCAACACCGGTTCGAGCGGGGTCGCGTCGGCCGGTATGGCCACGGTTTGCGACCAGATCTGGCGGCCGGACTGAACATGATAGATTTGCACGGCGAGCGTGGTGGCGCCGCCGGTGGTCGAGACCCTCCCGACGAGCCGGTAGTCGGGCGCCGCCGCCTGGCTGGCGTTGACACCTGCCTGAATGAGGGTGACGAACGAGCGGTAAAGCGCGTCGCCCAGCACCGCGTCGACACGGTTGCCGGTGCGCATGGCTTCCGGGCTGCCGTCGGTGCTGACGTGCTGAAGCTCGAGCGAGGGCGCGGGGACGATCTCCGCATCCGCCAGGCTGCGCAGCGGATTGAGGACGAGCCAGAGCATCGCGGCGCCAAGCAGCGCGACGATCGCCAGGACGACGAGCGCCCAGCGCAGCCCGCGCCGCGGCGCGGTTCCCGCATCCCATTCGGCGCGTGCGCGAGTCCCGACGGCGCCGGCCGGCGGGGTGGCCGACGCCGCGACCGACGTGGCAGGCGCTGCCGCTTGCTGGGCGGTGAAGAGCCGAACCTTGTAGGATCCGTTGGGGATCGAGAGGCCGACGCCGGCGGTCAGCGGGTAGCGCGCATAATAGGCGTCGAGCATGCGGCGCAGCCGGCCGACCTGAACGCGGGGATAGCTGTCTGCCTGGGTATCGAAATCGGGGTCGCGGCCGAGCCCGTCGACAGCGACCGAATAGGCCTTTACCTGATCGCCCCGTCCCGCCAGCGTTTCCTGGACGAGATAGTCGAGAAGGCGGCGCATGACGGGCGCGCGCAGGAACTCCGGCGAGGCGGAAATCGCCGCCACCGCCGCCTCCACGTCGCCGCGCCTTGCGCCCTCGCCGGTCACATCCTCGTAAACGCCCATGGCATCCCGCTACGCGACGTCACGTCCGCAATCGCCGCGCACCCCATTGAGTTGGCTCCACGCGCAGTCCGCCCCGATGCGCGAACGTCGGCCAAGACTCATGGCCATACCCGACGATACATGCACGCTAAACTGGTCCGGGCAGTAACACAAACCCTTAGGAAGTCGTCGGTCCATCGCAGCCGAGGCTCCATTCGCCCTTGAAATTGGCGGATGTAACCGTGACAAGCGGTCTCATACTGCGCCGGATGCATCCATGTGACGCATAAACACCTCGAGTTCGAATGCTTGCCGGCGAGTCACTCCGGCAACACGCGAACACCGGGATGGCAACATGTCTGGCGATGTATCTGGTCGCATCGTCCGGCTCAAAAGTTCGGCATCCCGCGTGTCGCAGTCACAAGACCGGGCGACGGCTTTTCCCCACGAGCCGTCGATACCGGGGTGGCTGCTGATTTCCCTGGGTCGGGGGCGCCATTTTCCCCACAGCGTGGCACCCCCGGCCCAGGTGACTTTCTCTTCCGAAGATCAGACTTCCCGCAGCCTATAGCGGTTTCCACCATTGGCCCTTGCGTCGCGAGATCCTACATGGAGGCGCCATGCCCCCGGATCTTGCGACCGACAGCCGACCGACGCCGCCCCTGCTGGCGTCGATCCGACGCTTCCTGCCCTATCTCTGGCCGCGCGACGATCGCGCGTTGCGGGTGCGTGTCGTCGCCGCGATGGCGCTGATCGTCGTCGCGAAAGCCTCCACATTGCTGATGCCTTTCGCATACAAGGCGGCGGTCGACAGGATGGCACCGGGGCTGCAGCCGGCCGTCGGCCTCGCGATGGCGCTGGTCATCGCCTATGCCGGCGCTCGCTTCGGCGGCGTGCTGTTCGACAATCTTCGCAACGCCGTGTTCGAGCGGGTCGGCCAGATCGCCACGATGCGGCTTGCGGAACGCGTGTTCCGCCACCTTCATCAGCTTTCGCTGCGCTTCCATCTCGAACGCCGCACGGGCGCGGTCACCAAGGTCGTAGAGCGCGGCACCAAGAGCATCGACACGATGCTGTATTTCCTGCTGTTCAACATCGCGCCAACGGTGATCGAACTCGTCGCCGTCGCGATCATCTTCCAGGTCAAGTTCGGTTTCGCGCTGGTGCTGGCGACGCTGGCGATGGTCGCCCTCTACATCTGGTTTACGCGGCTCGTCACCGACTGGCGGGCGAAGCTGCGCGAGGAAATGAACCGCCTCGATACCGGTGCGGTCGCACGCGCGGTCGACAGCCTGCTCAATTTCGAGACGGTGAAATATTTCAACGCGGAGGATCGCGAGGCGCGGCGCTATGCGCACGCCGTCCGCCGCTATGCCGATGCCGCGGTCGGCAACGAGACGTCGCTTGCCTGGCTCAACATCGGCCAGTCCTTCATCACCAACCTGATGATGGCCGGCGCGATGGCCTACAGCGTGTGGGGCTGGTCGGTCGGGCGCTTCACGACGGGCGACGTCGTGCTCGTGAACACCTTGCTGTCGCAGCTCTTCCGCCCCCTCGACCTGCTCGGCATGGTCTATCGGACCGTCCGGCAGGGGCTGATCGACATGAACGACATGTTCGCGCTGGTCGATGCGCCCGCGGAGGTCATCGACCGGCCCGGCGCGCCGGCGCTGGCGGTGCGACGCGGTCATGTCTGCTTCGAGAATGTCCGCTTCGGCTATGAGCCCGAGCGCGAAATCCTGAAGGGCATCGATCTCGACGTGCCGGCGGGCGCGACCGTTGCCGTCGTCGGACCCTCGGGCGCCGGCAAGTCGACGCTGGCACGGCTCATGTTCCGATTCTACGACGTGACCGGCGGCCGCATCCTGATCGACGGGCAGGATATCGCGGAGGTCACCCAGGAAACGCTGCGCGCCGCGCTCGGCATCGTGCCCCAGGATACGGTGCTGTTCAACGACACGATCGGCTACAACATCGGCTATGGCCGCGAAGGCGCGACGCCCGAGGCGATCCGCGCGGCGGCGCGCGGGGCGGCGATCGAGCGCTTCATCGAATCGCTGCCCCAGGGTTACGAGACGCGCGTCGGCGAGCGCGGGCTCAAGCTGTCGGGCGGCGAAAAGCAGCGCGTCGCGATCGCGCGCACCTTGCTCAAGGACCCGCCGATCCTGATCCTCGACGAGGCGACCAGCGCGCTCGACAGCGGCACCGAGGCGGCGATCCAGGCGACGCTTGCCACGATCGAGCATGGCCGCACCACGATCGTCATCGCGCACAGGCTGTCCACCGTCGTCGACGCCGATCGCATCGTGGTGCTCGATCATGGGCGGGTCGCGGAGCAGGGCACGCATGCCGAATTGCTCGAAGCGGGCGGCGTCTATGCCGGCATGTGGCATTATCAGGCGACACAGGCGGAACGCGCCATCGCGGTCGCTTGACGTTGCGGTTAACTGGTTCATAATATTTAGCGGCCCAAGAGGTAAAAACCTGCGCGTCGGCATCTGCTCGCGCCCAGCTTGGGACTAGGGCTCGCATGATCGACGTCGCTTTGTGTATCGCCACCGAACATGACCCGTGGCTGGTCGTGCTCGCCGTTTTCGTGTGTGGCGCCGGCGCGTTCAGCATCGTCCAGCTTTTCGAGCGTGCGATCGGCACGCTCGGGTTGCAACGGCTCGGCTGGGCCTTCCTCTCCGCGGTCGCCGGCGGTGCGACGATCTGGTGCACCCATTTCATCGCCATGCTCGCCTATCAGGCGAAGGCGCCCGTCACCCTCGATCCGGTTCTTACCATCGGATCGCTGATCGTCGCGGTCGTCGGGTCCTGCATCGGTTTCATGGTTGCGTCCGGGCGGCAGGGCGGCGCGTGGCCGGTGATCGGCGGCACCATCTTCGGGCTCGCGATTTCGGCGATGCATTTCATCGGCATGGCGGCCTATCGGGTCGACGGCATCGTGACCTGGAATGCGGCCTATGTCGTTGCCGCGATCGGCTGCGCCGCGATCTTCGGCGGTGGCGCGTTCTTCGCGCTTCAGTCCGACCGGTTCGGCCGGCTGCGCATGGCGGCGGGCGTCGTGCTCATCGTGCTCGCCATCGCCCTGCTGCACTTCGTCGCGATGACGGCGATGCACATCGCGCCGGTGGCGATGAGCAGCGCGCCGCTCGACGGCGAGCAGGTCCGCGCGCTGGCGATCGCGACCGCGTTGCTTGGGCTCGTCGTGATCGCCGCGGGCGTGTTCGCCGCGCTGATCGATCAGCAGACGCGCAACGATGCGATGGCCGAACTGCGGCAGATGGCGATGAGCGACGGACTGACCGGCCTGCCCAACCGCATCGCGTTCCACGCCGGGCTCGTCCGCCAGATCGACGTTGCCGCTGCCAACGGCCAGCGGGTCGGGCTGTGTGCGATCGATCTCGATCGGTTCAAGGAGATCAACGATCTTCACGGCCACAAGGCCGGCGATGACGTTCTGATGGTGGTTGCCGAGCGGTTGCGCCGCGCGATTCGCGCCGAGGATGTCGTGGCCCGGCTGGGCGGCGACGAGTTCGTCGCGCTCATCCGGTGCGACGATCGCAGCCAGATCGTGGCCTTCGCGGACCGCATCGATGCCGCGCTGCGCACGCCGATACGATTCGGCGAGTTCGATGCGCGGCTTGGCGCCAGCATCGGTGTTGCCGTCTATCCGGACGACGCGCTGCAGGAGGATGTGCTCTCGAACAACGCCGATCTCGCGATGTATCGCGCGAAGTGCGAGGGGATCGGCGCGCCCTGCTATTATGATGGCGCGCTGGATGAGGCGATTCGCGAACGCCGCGAACTCGCCAACGATCTCCGCAAGGCGATCGACGAGAACCAGCTCGAAGTTTATTATCAGGTGCAGGCGTCGGTCGCAGACCGTGCCGTCACCGGTTATGAAGCCTTGCTGCGCTGGACGCATCCGCAGCGGGGCATGGTCCTGCCTTCCGTGTTCATTCCGGTTGCCGAGGAAAATGGCCTCATCCTGTCGCTCGGCGAGTGGGTGCTGCAGCGCGCCTGCGCCGACGCGGTGGAATGGGAGCATCCGAGCAAGGTGGCCGTCAATGTGTCGGCGCTGCAACTCGCTCATGCCGAACTGCCGCAGGTCTTCCAGCGCATCCTCGCCGATACGGGGTTGCCGGCGGAGCGGCTCGAGATCGAACTGACGGAAAGCGCGATCATGGCCAACCGTGAACGCGCCTTGCAGGTGCTCGGCCAGATCAAGGCGCTCGGCGTCGGCGTTGCGCTGGACGATTTCGGGACCGGCTATTCGTCGCTGGAAACGCTGCGCGCCTTTCCGTTCGACAAGATCAAGCTCGATCGCTTCTTCACCTCCGAGCTTGCGGTCAGTCCGCAGGCGACGGCGATCGTGCGGGCGGTCCTGGCGCTGGGGCGCAGCCTTGCGATCCCCGTTCTCGCCGAAGGCATCGAGACGCGCGAACAGCTCGACGTGCTGGTGCGCGAAGGATGTGACGAGGTGCAGGGCTTCCTGTTCGGCCGGCCGCGGCCGATGCCGCTCGGCGGAATCGAGCTCGATGACGGCGCCCCGATGAGCGACGCTGCCTGACATCGGGGTTCGTATACGGCACGGCGAGGTGGCGGATGGCGGCGGCGCGTCTATAAAGCCGCCGATGATCGACCCTACCGCGCTGCTGCGCGACACTTTCGGCTTTCCCGGCTTCCGTGGCGTGCAGCGCCAGGTGGTCGACCGCGTGCTGGCTGGCGACCGGACATTGGCGGTGATGCCGACCGGCGCCGGCAAATCGCTGACCTATCAGCTTCCGGCGGTCGCGCTGCCCGGCACGTGCGTCGTCGTCTCGCCGCTGATCGCGCTGATGCACGACCAGCTTCGCGCCGCACTGGCGGTGGGCATCCGCGCGGCGACGCTGACCTCGGTCGATGCCGACCGCAACGAGACGATCGCGCGCTATCGCGCCGGTGAGCTCGATCTTCTCTATGTCGCGCCCGAGCGCGCTTCCAACGACGGCTTCCGCCAGTTGCTGGCAAGCGCGCCGCTGGCGCTGTTCGCGATCGACGAGGCGCATTGCGTTTCCGAATGGGGGCATGATTTCCGCCCCGATTATCGCCTGTTGCGCCCGCTGCTGGATGCCTTTCCGGATGTGCCCCGGCTGGCGCTGACCGCCACCGCCGACGAACATACCCGCGCCGATATCCTCGACCAGCTCGGCATTCCCGCCGACGGGCTGATCGTCGCCGGGTTCGACCGGCCCAACATCCGCTACATGATCGCGCCGCGCGAAAGCACGACGCGGCAGGTGGCCGATTTCATCGCCGAGCAGTCGGGGCCGGGCATCGTCTATGCGCAGACCCGCGCCGGGGTGGAGCGGCTCGCGGAGGCACTGGCGGGCAAGGGGCGGCCGGTGCTGCCCTATCATGCCGGGCTCGACCCGGCGGTGCGGCGCGAGAATCAGGCGAAGTTCGTCGCTTCCGAGGACATGGTCATGGTCGCGACGATCGCGTTCGGCATGGGCATCGACAAACCCGACGTGCGCTTCGTCGTCCATGCGGGCCTGCCCAAGTCGATCGAGGCCTATTATCAGGAAACCGGGCGTGCGGGGCGAGACGGCGATCCGGCGGTCGCACAACTCTTCTGGGGCGCCGACGATTTCGCCCGGGCCCGCCAGCGCATGGGCGAGGTGGAGCCGCACCGCCAGCCCGGCGAGCGGGCGCGGCTGACCGCGCTCGGCGCGCTGGTCGAGACCGCCACCTGCCGCCGCGCCATCCTGCTGCGCCATTTCGGCGAGACGCCGCCCGCCAGCTGCGGCAATTGCGACAATTGCCTGAGCCCGCCCGCCGCGATCGACGCGACCGAGGTGGCGCGCAAGTTCCTCTCCGCTGTCTATCGCACCGGCCAGAGCTTCGGCGCCGGCCATATCGAGGCGGTGCTGACTGGCAAGGCCAATGAAAAGGTGCGCCAGCGCGGGCATGACCAGCTTTCGGTGTTCAACATCGTCACGGATGAGGAAGCGCCGCTGGTGAAACCGGTCTCGCGCGCGCTGCTGCTGCGGGATGCGCTGCGCACCAGCGAGCATGGCGGGCTGGAATTCGGCCCCGAGGCGCGCGGCATCCTGAAGGGCGAGGTGCCGGTGGCGCTGGTGCTCCCGCCCCGGCCCGAGCGCCGCCGCCAGCGCGGCGGGGCCGTGCCCAATCCGGTCGGCGATCCGCTGTTCGAAGCGCTGCGCGCCGCCCGTCGCGAACTGGCGATGGACGCCGGCGTGCCGCCCTATGTGATCTTCCATGATTCGACGTTGCGCGAGATGGCACAGGTCAAGCCGACCTCGCACAAGGCGCTGGGCCAGATCAGCGGCGTCGGCTCGCGCAAGCTCGATGATTATGGCGACGCGTTTCTCAACGTGATCCGGGCGTTTGTGTGACGTGCCCTTTTATCCTCCCCGCGCAAGCTCGGGGCGCAGATTTCCCTTACTCCCGGCACCTTCCATCGCGCGCGCGCTCGCATGGCCCGGCCCCGCGGGTTAGGCTGGCACCCCCGAAGGAGATCCTGAATGCGTCGTACTGCCATCCTCACGCCCTTGCTGATCCTCGCCGCCTGTTCGGGCGGCGGCAGCGAGCCGCTCGACAACCGGGCGGCGGATGCCGGGAGCGGCGTGGCCGAGGTCTATGGCAATGACGGTTCGGCGCTGCCCAATGGCGGCGCCGATGCGGAACCGGGCGGCGTTTCCCCATCGATCAACGAGACCGAACCCAACATCGTCGCGCCGACGCCGACGCCGACGCCGACGCCGGGCGCAGGCGGCCCGGAACTGACTCAGGCGCAGATCGAGGAACAATATTCCCCCGCCTACGACACCTGCCTCGCAACCGGCGACGCGGCGAAAGGCGTCACCCCGGCGATGGCGCAGTGCATCGCCGACGAGATCAAGGTGCAGGACGAGCGGCTGAACGCCGCCTACCGATCGGCGATGGACAAGCGCGACGAGGCGGGCAAGATCGCGCTGCGCGACGAGGAACGCGCCTGGATCAAGGCGCGCGACGCCGAGTGCCAGGGGCTGGCGCAGGGCGGATCGATCGACCGGATCCAGATCCCGAGCTGTGTGCTCGACAAGACGATCCGGCGCCGGGTGAAGCTGCAGCCGATGGCCGGATAGCCGGCCGTCCGGCCTCGACTTGCCCCCGGCCGTGCGGGTAACGGTGCCGCTCCCTCCAGCCAAACGGAGAGCGCATATGACCGATACCCGAACCGAAACCGACAGCTTTGGCCCGATCGAGGTGCCCGCGAGCGCCTATTGGGGTGCGCAGACGCAGCGATCGATCGGCAATTTCCCGTTTGGCGCGCAGGAGCGGATGCCGATCGGCATCGTCCATGGCCTGGCGATCGTGAAGCAGGCGGCGGCGCGGGTGAACCGCAAGCATGGGCTGGACGCGAAGCTGGCCGATGCGATCGAGCAGGCTGCCGCCGAGGTGATCGACGGCCGGCATGACGACCAGTTCCCGCTGGTGATCTGGCAGACCGGCAGCGGCACCCAGAGCAACATGAACGTCAACGAGGTGATCGCCGGCCGCGCCAACGAGCTGCTGACCGGCACGCGCGGCGGCAAATCCCCCGTTCATCCCAATGATCATGTCAACAAGGGCCAGTCCTCCAACGACAGCTTCCCGACCGCGCTGCACATCGCCGCGGCGCGCGCCGCGACCGCCGATCTGATGCCGGCGATCGAGCGGCTGCGCGCCGCGCTCGACACCAAGGCGGCCGCGTGGGCGGATATCGTCAAGATCGGCCGCACCCATCTGCAGGATGCGACGCCGCTGACATTGGGCCAGGAATTCGGCGGCTATGCCAACCAGCTCTATCGCAACGTGAAGCGCATCGAGCCCGCGGTGATGCACGGCATGTGCCAGCTCGCGCAGGGCGGCACCGCGGTCGGTACCGGGCTCAATGCGCCGACCGGCTTCGATGAGGAGATCGCGCGCGAAATCGCCGACATCACCGGGCTGCCCTTCTTCACCGCGGAGAACAAGTTCGAGGCGCTGGCCTCGCATGACCCGCTCGTCCACCTCTCGGGCACGCTTTCGACCCTCGCCGTGTCGCTTACCAAGATCGCCAACGATATCCGGCTGCTCGGCTCCGGCCCGCGTTCGGGCATCGGCGAACTGATCCTGCCGGAGAATGAACCGGGCAGCTCGATCATGCCGGGCAAGGTCAACCCCACCCAGTGCGAGATGCTGACGATGGTCGCCGCACAGGTGATCGGCAACCATCAGGCGGTCACGGTCGGCGGCCTGCAGGGGCATCTCGAACTCAATGTGTTCAAGCCGCTGATCGGTGCCGCGGTGCTGCGTTCGATCGATCTGCTGGCGACCGGCATGGTCAGCTTCGCCGAGCGCTGCGTCGACGGCATGGAGGCGGACGAGCGCCGCATCGGCGACCTCGTCGCGCGCTCGCTGATGCTCGTCACCGCGCTCGCGCCCGAGATCGGCTATGACAATGCTGCGAAGATCGCCAAGCATGCGCACCATCATGGCCAGACCCTGAAGGAAGCGGGGCTGGAGCTTGGGCTGGTCGACGAGGCGACCTTCGATCGCGTCGTCCGGCCCGAGACCATGGTCGGCCGGTGACCGCGCCCGACATCGTTCCGGACAGCGAGCATCGCGGTTTCACCGCGGCGCTGCCCGATGCGCTCAGGCCCTACTGGCTGCTCGCGCGGCTGGATCGGCCGATCGGCTGGCAATTGCTGTTCTGGCCGGGTGCCTGGGGCATGGCGCTTGCGGGCGGGTTGCCGGAACGATGGTCGGTCGTGCTGCTGATCCTGATCGGCGCGATCGCGATGCGCGGCGCCGGCTGCGTCTATAACGACATCGTCGACCGCGATCTCGACCAGCAGGTGGCGCGTACCCGCGCCCGCCCGCTCGCCAGCGGCGCGGTGTCGCTCAAGGCGGCCTGGATCTGGCTGTTCATGCTCTGCGCGGTGGGGCTTCTCGTGCTGGTCGGCCTCGACAGCCTGACGGTGACGATCGTCTCGTTCGCCAGCATTGCGCCGGTCGCCGCCTATCCCTTCATGAAGCGGATCACATGGTGGCCGCAGCTCTGGCTCGGCATCGTCTTTTCCTGGGCACTGCCGGTGGGATGGGTGGCGGTGACCGGCTGGCCCGAACGGCCGCTGCCGATGGTGCTGCTCTATCTCGGCGCGCTGCTGTGGGTGATCGGCTACGACACGATCTACGCGCTGCAGGACCGCGAGGATGATGCGCTGGTCGGCATCCGGTCCTCGGCGCGGCGCCTGGGCAGCCATGTCCGCGGCGGGGTGGGCGGCTTCTATCTCGGCGCGGTCGCCCTGTGGGCGGCGGCGATCTGGGCGATGCGGCCGCAACCGCTGGCGCTCGCGGCGTTGCTGCCGGTGGCGCTGCACCTCGCCTGGCAGGTTGCGACGCTGCGCGAGGCGGATGGGGACGATGCGCTGGCCAAATTCCGTTCGAACCGCTTTGCGGGGCTGCTGATGTTCCTCGGCTGCCTGACGGTGGGGGCGGCGGGGTGATCCGCCGATAATCCTGTTGCGGCGCAGTGTTGCTTGTCCCACACTCGGCGCATGAGCCAACCTGATCTGGCCGTTCCGGGATCGTCCGCCGCCGATGCGGTGATGCTGCCCGCCCGTCCCGACCCCATCCGCCTGTCGCCTACCGACACCGCGGTGGTGGTGATCGACATGCAGAATGCCTACGCCTCGCCCGGCGGCTATGTCGATCTCGCCGGGTTCGATATTTCCGGTGCCGCCGACACGATCGGCAAGATCGCGACCGTGCTCGATGCGGCGCGTACGGCCGGCATGCCGGTGATCTTCCTGCAGAATGGCTGGGATGCGGACTATGTCGAGGCGGGCGGCCCGCGCTCGCCCAACTGGCACAAGTCCAACGCGCTCAAGACGATGCGTCAGCGGCCCGACCTGCATGGCAAGCTGCTCGCGCGCGGCGGTTGGGACTATGATCTGGTCGATGCGCTGGCGCCCAAGCCGGGCGACATCCGCCTGCACAAGACGCGCTACAGCGCCTTCTTCAACTCGCAGCTCGACAGCACGCTGCGCGCGCGCGGCATCCGCAACATCGTGTTCGTCGGCATCGCCACCAATGTCTGCGTCGAATCGACGCTGCGCGACGGCTTCCACCTCGAATATTTCGGGGTGATGCTGGAGGATGCGACCCATCATCTGGGGCCGGAGGCGATGCAGCAGGCCGCCGTCTACAACATCGAGAAATTCTTCGGCTGGGTCTCCACCGTCGCGGATTTCTGCGGCGCGATCGGGCAGACCCGGCGACCGGACCACAGCCAAGGATAGCTTCATGCCGTTCGAGCCGATCAACCCGCCGCAATTCCCGACGCCGATCGCACCCTATTCGGCGGGCGCGAAGGCGGGCAACACCGTCTATGTCTCGGGCGTGCTGGCGCTGGGCGAGGGCGGGGTGGTGCTCCATGTCGGCGACGCCGCGGCGCAGACCCGGCACGTGCTGGAGGTGATCAAGATCACGCTCGAAGCCGCCGGCGCGACGATGGCGGACGTGGCGATGAACCACATCTTCCTCAAGGATCTCGATGATTATGCTGCGTTCAACACGGTCTATGCCGAATATTTTCCGGGTGCGAAGCCGGCCCGCTACTGCATCAAGTGCGAATTGGTGAAGCCCGACTGCCTCGTCGAGATCGCCAGCGTGGCGCATCTTTGAGCGTGGTGATCGACGGGCTCCACGTCGAGATTCATGGCGCCGAGGATGCGCCCGCGGTGCTGCTCTCGCCCGGCCTCGGCGGTTCGGGGGGCTATTGGGCGCCGCAGGTGGCGGTGCTCGCGGAGCGCCACCGCGTCATCCTCTATGACCATCGCGGCACCGGCCGCAGCGATCGGCATCTGCCCGATGCCTCGGTGGCGGCGATGGGCGACGATATGGCGCGCATCCTCGATGGCCTCGGTATCGCCTCCGCCGCGATCGTCGGCCATGCCGCCGGGGGTATCGCAGGGCTCGCGCTGGCGCTGAAGGCGCCTGGGCGGGTCGATCGGCTGGTGCTGGTCAATGGCTGGGCGCGCGCCGAACGCCATTTTCTGCGGTGCTTCGAGACGCGGCTGGCGCTGCTCCGCGGCACCGGCGTCGAGGCCTATGTCCGCGCGCAGCCGCTGTTCCTGTATCCGGCCGCGTGGATCGCCGAGCATTTCGACGCGCTCGAGGACGAGGCGGCGCACATCATCGCCGGCTTTCCGGGGATCGACACGGTCGAGCGGCGCATCGCCGCGCTCGCGGCGTTCGATGAAACCGATCGGCTGGCAGATTGCATGGTGCCCGTGCTCGCGCTGGCCAGCGAGGATGATATGCTCGTGCCTTGGCGCGCCTCGCGCGCGCTGGCGGAGGGCCTGCCCAACGGCCAGTTCGCGCTGTTGCCGCGCGGCGGCCATGCCTGCAACGTCACCGAGCCCGCGGCCTTTGCCGCCGCGGTGCTTCCCTTTTTGACCCCCGGCACCTGACGGAGATCCACGAACATGCAGGTCGGCGTCTTCGTCCCCATCAACAACAATGGCTGGCTGATCTCGGAGGCCGCGCCGCAATACATGCCGAGCTTCGATCTCAACAAGGAGATCGCGCTGAAGGCGGAGCATTACGGCCTCGATTTCCTCCTCTCGATGATCAAGCTGCGCGGCTTCGGCGGCAAGACCGAGTTCTGGGAATATGGGCTGGAGAGCTTCACCCTGATGGCAGGGCTCGCGGCGGTGACCGAGCGGATCAAGATCTTCGCGACCTGCCCCACGCTGGTCATCCCGCCTGCCTTCGCCGCCCGGATGTGCAACACGATCGACTCGATCAGCCATGGCCGCTTCGGGCTCAACCTGATCACCGGCTGGCAGCCGCCGGAATACACCCAGATGGGAATCTGGCCCGGCGACGAGCATTTCCGCAACCGCTACGCGATGCTCGACGAATATGCCCGCATCCTGCGCGAACTGTGGGAAACCGGCGTCTCCGACTTCAAGGGCACCTACTATCAGATGGAGGATTGCCGGGTGCGGCCGACGCCCACCGGCGACATGAAGATCATCTGCGCGGGCTCGTCGGACGATGGGCTCGCCTTCTCGGCGAAGTGGGCGGACTATGCCTTCTGCCTCGGCAAGGGCGTCAACACGCCGACCGCCTTCGCCTTCAACAATGCGCGGCTGGCGGCGGCGACCGCGAAAACCGGCCGCGACGTTTCGGTGTTCGTGCTGATCATGGTGATCGCCGCGGAGACCGACGAGGCCGCGATGGCCCGCTGGAACGCCTATAATGACGGCGCCGATCTCGACGCGATCGCCTGGCTGGCCGAGCAGGGCGCCAAGGACACCCATAACAAGGACACCAATGTCCGCCAGCTTGCCGCGCCCGAGGGCGCGGTGAACATCAACATGGGCACGTTGGTCGGCAGCTATGAAAGCGTCGCGCGCATGCTCGACGAGATGGCGGCGGTGCCCAACACCGGCGGCGTGCTGCTGACCTTCGACGACTTCGTGCAGGGCGTCGAGGATTTCGGCGCCCGTATCCAGCCGCTGATGCGCAGCCGCAAGGCGGTCACCGCCTGAGCGCGGCTTGGCGCGCGCCGCAAAACCTGCGATTTGGGGGCATCCGGGCCGGACGATGCCGGCCGCACCACAGACATGAATGCCGGGAGAGTATGGCGCAATTCACCCCCTTCGACTGGCAGGATCCATTCCTGCTCGACGCGCAGCTGACCGACGAGGAACGCCAGGTCCGCGACACCGCCGAGGCCTATGCGCAGGACAAGCTGCTGCCGCGTGTTCTGAGCGCGACGCGCGAGGAGCGGTTCGACCGCGAGATCATGACCGAACTCGGCGAACTTGGCCTGCTCGGCGCGACGATCGACGGCTATGGTTGCGCCGGCGTCAGCCACGTCGCCTATGGCCTCGTCGCGCGCGCGGTAGAGCGGGTCGATTCGGGCTATCGCTCGGCGATGAGCGTGCAGTCCAGCCTCGTGATGCATCCGATCCACGCCTATGGCAGCGAGGAGCAGCGCGAGAAATATCTGCCGCGCCTCGCCACCGGCGAACTGGTCGGCTGCTTCGGGCTGACCGAGCCCGATGCGGGTTCCGATCCGGGCAGCATGAAGACGCGCGCCCGCTCGGTGGAGGGCGGATTCCGCCTCTCAGGCACCAAAATGTGGATCACCAACGCGCCGATCGCCGACATCGCGGTGGTGTGGGCGAAGGATGATGAGGGCGTGATCCGCGGCTTCATCCTCGAACGGGGCATGGCGGGATTCTCCACGCCCAAGATCGAGGGCAAGATGAGCCTGCGCGCCTCGATCACCGGTGAGATCGTGATGGACGATGTGTTCGTGCCCGCGGAAAACCGGTTGCCCGACGCGCGCGGCCTCGGTGGCCCGTTCGGCTGCCTCAACAAGGCGCGCTACGGCATCGCTTGGGGATCGATGGGGGCTGCGGAGGATTGCCTGGCGCGCGCGCGGCAGTATCAGCTCGATCGCAAGCAGTTCGGCCGGCCGCTCGCTGCCAACCAGATCCCGCAGCTCAAGATGGCCAACATGCTGACCGAGATCGCGCTCGGCCTCGGCGCCGCGCTCGCGGTGGGGCGCAACATCGATGCCGGCACATGGGCGCCCGAGATGATTTCGGTGATCAAGCGCAACAATTGCGGCAAGGCGCTGGAGATCGCACGCATCGCCCGCGACATGCACGGCGGCAACGGCATCGCCGACGAATTCCACGTCATCCGCCATCTGGTGAATCTGGAGACGGTGAACACCTACGAGGGCACGCACGACGTGCACGCGCTGATCCTCGGACGCGCGATCACGGGAATCCAGGCGTTCAACTGAAGGCGAGGGCATAGCGTGGAAGGTACGCTAAACAACGCTAAGGGAGAACAACCGAGGAACGCTTAGGCGGCGCGGCTGTCCGGCGGAAGATTGAGGGCCTTGCGGCCAGCGGAAGCGGCGGCTCGATCCCAGAGGAAATCGCCGGAAAAGGCAATATGCTCCCAGCCAACCGGCGACGTATGGACAAGCAGATCATCGGGGACCGGGGCCGCTGCCGATCGCAGATGCTGGGCGGCGTCGGCCATGTAGATCGTGTTCCAATAGACGATCGCCGCGATGACTAGGTTGAGGCCTGATGCCCGATATTGTTGAGCTTCATGGCTGCGGTCGATGATGCGGCCCTGGCGGAAGGTGTAGATCGCTTGCGTCAGGGCATGGCGCTGCTCGCTGTTGTTAAGGCCGGCATGGCATCGCCGGCGCAGATCGGGATTTTCAAGCCAGTCCAGCATGAACAGGGTCCGTTCGATCTTGCCGATCTCCTGTAGTGCGACGTCGAGCTGGTTCTGCCGTTCGTAGGCGGCGAGCTTTCGCAGCATGACCGACGGCGCGACGTGGCCAGCCTTGATCGACCCCACGAGGCGCAGCACGTCGTCCCATTGTTCATTGATGATGTCGGTGCGGATACGCTTGCCCAACACCGGGGCGATGGACGGATAGGCCGAAACCGGCGCGATCGGCGCAAGCCGCCTGTCGGGAAAGTCGCGCAGGCGCGGGCAGAAGCGAAATCCCAGCATCGCGCACAGGGCGAAGACATGATCGGTCGCCCCGCCGGTGTCGGTGTAATGCTCGACGATCCTGAGATCGGTGCCATGGCTGATGAGGCCGTCGAGGACATAGGGCGCTTCATGCGTGGCGGCCGAGATCACATTGACGTGGTAGGGCCCGCGCTGATCGGAAACATGGGTGTAGAAGCTGAAGCCATGATCGACGCCATAGCGGGCGTTGATGTCGCCGCCCGATGCGCCGCGCTTCGCGCCCCTGAAGAACTGACCATCGGAACTGGACGTTGTGCCGTCGCCCCATACCCGCGAGAATGGCAGGCGGTGGTGCGCGTTGATGAGGACGGCGAGCGCCGCGCGGTAGCTCTCGTCGCGGATATAGGCGTCATGGGTCCATAGGAGTTGATCGCGCGTGACGCCCTGGCTCGCGGCGGCCATGCGCGACAGGCCGAGATTGGTGGCGTCGGCGAGGATCGTGGCGAGCAGCGCATTTTCATTGGGACATAGCTCGCCGGTGCGCAGGTTGGTGAACGCCGAAAGAAAGCCAGTTTCCTGCGCCACCTCATGTAGCAGTTCGGTGATACGGATGCGTGGCATCATCGCATCGAGCCGGTCGGCCAGGGCTTCGGCGTCGGGCGTTGCGATCGTGCGAACGGGGGATATCTGGAGGCGGCCGTCGCGGTATCGCACACCCTCCAGAGCGTCGCGCTTCAGGCTCCGGGCGAATTTCTTCAGCCGCCAGTCCAGTTCGCGGCCCCGCTGTTCGAGCCATTCGCCGGCTGTGGGTGGCAGACCAAGAGCCGACACGATCGGCTTGGCCTTCGGTTCGCTTAGCAGGTAGCTGTCAAACTGGCGGTATCCCGTCGATCGTTCCACCCAGACATCACCGGATCGCAGCTTGTTGCGCAGATGCGCGATAGTCGCGATTTCCCAGAGCCGCCGATTGATCTTGCCGTCATCGCCCATGACGATTTTCTGCCATTCCTTGCGGAAGGGCATCGGAGCGTCGGCAGGCAGATCGCGCTTGCCCGACCTATTGAGGTCGCGCAGCATCTCGATAGCGGCAATCGTTTTCGCGCTGCCCTTTCCGGCCCTGAACTGTAGCGCTTCAAGCAGATCAGGGGCGAACTTGCGCAACGTCGCATAGCGGTCGGCCGCGACCCTCAGCGGATCAAGATTGGCGGTTTCCGCGATCGTCGCCACTTCCGGTCTGGCCTTCAGGAGGGTGTGCCATCCTACTGAGGCATCCAGGACCTCCATAGGATCTTCGCCAGTATCGACTGCATCGGTGAGCGCGTCGATCGTCCTGCGGAAGATCAGCATCAGCCGGGCCACGTTCTTCGACGTGGCGGCATAGCTGCGCGCCTGGGCGTTCTTCGCGCGGGTGAAGATGCCGCCGATCAGCTTGTCCGCCATCTCCAGGGCGCTGTCCGTCAGCCGTTCTTCAAGATCGAGCAGGAAGGCAACGAGCGTGGCGCGTCGCCGGGAGGGAATATAGCGCTCGATCATATAGGCAGGCGACGCACGGCCTTCCCTGACATATTGCCGAAATCGGTCCGCGTGGATGCGGCCCGCGACGTCGGGGGAAATGCCGATCTTCCGCACCTGCCTCAGACGGTCGAGGATCTGGCGGACGTGATCGGGCTTGGCCGCGACGGGGATGGTCTTAAGCAAGGCGAGATGGCTCATGCCGCCGGCGGCGTCGAAGAGCTGATCGAGGGCCTGGACCTGTTCGGCGCTGAGATCGGCGATCAGGGCGTGGGCGGCCTGCTTGCGCGCGCGGGCACGTCCCGCGCTGCTGGCGCGTTCGATGGTGGAGATGGACGGCAGCAAAATCCGGGCCTCGCGCAGGGCGGTGACCACGCCCATCGCAATCGTCATCCCCTTGTCGGTCGCCCATGCCGTTCTCGCGGCCGCCTCGACCATGAAGGGAATATCGGCGCGGGTTGGCCCCCGAAGCCCCAAACGCGCCGCCAGCTCACGGGCATGATCCGTCATTGTCTGATCCCGCGCCGCATAGTTGGCCAGCTCGGTTACGTGCAGACCAAGTTGCTCCGCGACGAAAGCGGCGAGATCATGGGGTATTGCTCCCCTGTCCTGTATCAACTGCGCAAGCGTGATGCCCGGGTGCCGCAGGAGCGCGAGTTGCAGCGCCACGCCCAACTGGTTCCGTCGCTCCCGTCGCGCGCCGATGATCTCGATATCGGAAGGCTCGAAGGTATAGAGCCGGGCCAAATGGTCGCGATCGGTCGGGATGGCGAGTATCTGATCGCGTTCGCTCTCGGTCAGGAGTTGATGCTTGCGCTTCGTCATGCCGTTTCCTGTCCACAAAAGGTCATCTGGGCCTATGGACAGCGAGGAGTAAAGAGACATAGTATGTGGACGGATATGGGTGGGGCGCAGCGGCTGCCCTCCATAGCGTCCACAGAACGACCGTTTGGGAGACGTGCGGCATGGGTGATATTCTGGGCTATGCCCGCGTCAGCACCGGCGATCAGGACGTTGCGGGCCAGACCATGCGTCTGGAGAAGGCTGGCGCCATCAAAATCTTCACCGATGTCATTTCAGGTAAGAGCATGGAACGGCCCGGTCTGGCTGAGCTAATCGCCTATGCCCGCAAGGGTGACACGCTGGCGGTGGTCCGCCTCGATCGGCTTGGGCGCTCGCTTGCCGAACTTCTCACCACGGTTGAGACGCTACGCGGTCAGGGCATCGCGCTCCTGAGCCTTGAAGAAAAGATCGACACTTCGTCAGCTGCCGGCGAGCTCATCTTCCATGTGTTTGGGGCCATCGCCCATTTTGAGCGACGGCTGATTTCTGAGCGAACCAGAGATGGTATTGCCGCCGCCCGTGCTAAGGGCAAACAGCCTGGCCGTCAGCCGCTGGACATGTCCAAAGTGGATGCGGCCATCAAGCTGGTCGAAGCTCGTATCTCGCCTACCGAAGCAGCGCGGCAACTCGGCATCGGCCGATCGACCATTTATCGCGAAATGCGTAGGATGGGAATCGAACGGC
Source organism: Sphingomonas sanxanigenens DSM 19645 = NX02 (assembly GCF_000512205.2). Classification (NCBI taxonomy): domain Bacteria; kingdom Pseudomonadati; phylum Pseudomonadota; class Alphaproteobacteria; order Sphingomonadales; family Sphingomonadaceae; genus Sphingomonas; species Sphingomonas sanxanigenens. Next base: position 4,904,090 of record NZ_CP006644.1, on the reverse strand, counting down.
CCGCCTGATTAAGCGCCCGTCCGTTCGCATCGAGCGTTCGCCATGCGTTCTCGCTTAGCGTTGTTTAGCGTACTTTCCACGCTATGCCCTCAAGGCTACCGGGGCGGGGCAGCGGTTCGGGCGCTTCCCCGCGCTTTGCGGGGAGCGGCGGATCGATGCCGGGCGTGGGGACGCCCGGCGAAGCGATCAGTTCGGCAGCGCGTTCAGATCGACCTTGTCGACCCATTCCGGATAGAAGACCGGTTCCCGGTTCGACCAGCCGGGTGCGGTCGCCGCCGCCTCGCTGATCGACTGAAGCAGCAGCCGCCGCTTTTCGGGATGGAGGTGCGGCAGCGCCGCCGCCGCGCAAAACGCGCCGGGCAGCCATGGGCGCACCTGCGCGCCGATCAGCCGTTCGTAGAGGAAGCGGTAGGCGCCGAAGCCGACGAGGCGATCCTGCCCCAGATCGAAGGCGCTCACGGTCACCAGCGGCGCCATGAAGGGCTCGATCGCGTCGAGGCCGCTGTCGTCGGGCACGAGGTGGCGGATATGGTCGAGCCGCACATAGACCTTCGCCTGCGCCCGGATGCTCGCCGCCTCGACCACGTCGCGCGACCAGATCTTCATCGCGTCGGACCGCTCGAGCCCCACGTCCAGCGATCGGCGGATATAGCGCTGCGTCGCAGCGGGGAACGCCGCGAACTCCTTCATTTCCGCCAGCGTCAGCGCGCCGTCTGCCGGTCTTTCACTCGTTGCCATAACCCGCTCACCTTTCGACCTTCTGCCCCTCCCGAACAGTTTGCGCCATTGCCATGAGCAAAAGCTTAACCGTCCGTTCGGCCCCTGGGTCGAAAGGCATCATGAATTTTGCTGCGATGCAACAAGTTTTGCGACGAACCGCGCTCCATCGCAGCTTTTCATCCAAGATCAAGCATAATCAGCGGTCCTTGCGCCGTTTTTCCTCCTCCGCGTCGAAACCTGAGGATTCCGCCGGTTCATGCGTGTTGCCCGGCCGGGTGATGGCAGGCGGATCCGATGCGTCCATGGAATCCTCGACCGCCTTGTCGAGCGCATCTTCGCCGGTTTTGGTGGTGCCCTTCGAGGCATCCCTGGTGCTGGTCTCGTTCATGCCGATTCTCCTGCATTGGTCTCTGCGACAAGAACAAAGCGCGAGTGGCCGGGGTTCCGGTGTGGCGCTGCGAGACGCAAGGCTCCCGATTCGACCAACGTCATTGAGCGTTCGACCTGCGCCATGCGCGGCAACGGATTTTCAGCATCGGTTACGGTAGAAACGAACCATGCTCGCACCCTCAGAACGCGCGCGACCGCCGGCTTTGAGCCGGGAAGTCGCGCTCTATTCCATACTCGGATTCTGGCTGTTCTACGTGATCATCGTCACCACGCGGGCGGCGGTGATGGATTTTCCGAGCCAGTCGGAAATGGCGGCCCGCCGCGCCGTCGTCACGGTGTTCGGCATCGTCGTCACCTGGGTGGTCTATCTGCTGCTCAAGCGGGTCGACCACCGGCCGCTGGGGACGCGCATCGCCACCGCCTTCGTCGCGGCGCTGCCTGCCGCCGCCGCCATCGCCGCGTTCAACTATTATATCTTCAACGTCTATGATCAGGCGTCGCTGTTCGATGAAGTCGGGCATGCGATGAACACCGAAACATCGATGATGAAGGAGATCGCGGAACTCGCGATCCAGCGCTATTTCTTCCTGATTGCGTGGGCGGCGATCTATCTGGCGATTTCCTATGCCGGGGAGGTGCGCGCGGCCGAGCGGCGCGCCGCCGCCTTCCAGCAGGCGGCGCAGGCGGCGGAACTCCGCTCGCTGCGCTATCAGGTCAATCCGCACTTCCTGTTCAACACGCTGAACTCGCTGTCGTCGCTGGTGATGACCGATCGCAAGGCGGATGCCGAAGCGATGATCATGAACCTCTCGACCTTCTACCGCACCTCGCTGTCCGGCGATCCACTGGACGATGTGCCGCTTGAGGAAGAGGTGCGACTGCAACGTCTCTATCTTGATATCGAACGGGTGCGTTTCCCCGATCGGCTGCGTGTGGAGATCGACATTCCCGAAAGCCTGCAGCGCGCCTGCGTGCCCGGGCTGATCCTCCAGCCGCTGGTCGAGAACGCCCTGAAATATGGCGTGGCGCGCGCGCGCACCGCAGTGACGATCGCAATCACGGCGCGCGAGGACAAGGACAGGATGGTGCTCTCTGTGATCGATGACGGCCCCGGTGGCGATGGCGGGCATGGCGCGGGCATCGGCCTCGCCAATGTTCGTGACCGGCTCGCGACCCGCTTCGGCGATCGCGCGACGCTCGACGCCGAAGCGCGTCCCGAAGGCGGCTTTGCCGCGGTGCTCAAGCTGCCGGTGGTGAAGAATGGCTGCTGAAGACATGCTGACCACGCTGATCGTGGATGACGAGCCGCTGGCGATCGAACGGCTGCAACTGCTGTGCGCCGCGGAGAAATCGCTGTCGCTGGTCGGCACCGCGAGCGATGGCGCCGCCGCGCTGCGCCTGGCCGCCGCGCTCAAGCCCGATCTGATCCTGCTCGATATCGCCATGCCCGAGGTCGACGGCATCACTGTCGCGCGCCGGGTGGGCGAAGCCGCGCTTTCCGCCGGAGCGCCCGCGCCGGCGATCATCTTCGTCACCGCCTTTGATGGCTTTGCAGTGGAGGCATTCGACTTGGCAGCCGTTGATTATCTGCTGAAGCCGGTCGCGCCGGACCGGCTTTCGCGCGCCGTTGCGCGCGTTACAGAGCGCCGCACCAACGGCATCGCCGAGGCGCAGCGCCCGGTGACGCCGCTTCGCCCGGCCGAGCTATCGGATTATGCCCAGGAATTCTGGGTGCCGCATCGGTCCGAACTGGTCCGCATCGCCGCCACGGACATCCAGCGCATCGATGCCGAGCGCGATTATATGCGGCTGTCGCTGGGCGACCGCAGCTTCCTGCTGCACCAGACGATCACCGCGCTCGAGGCGCGGCTGGATCCGGCGATGTTCGTGCGGCTGCACCGCTCCACGATCGTGCGCCGCAACCGCATCCAGCGGCTGCGGCATGACGGGCTGGGCGTCTGGTATGCGGTGCTCGTCGATGGCGAGGAGGTGCGGATCGGCCGCACCTATCTGGCGAACGCCAAGAAGATCGCGGGCCGCTGAGCGGCAGGGGCGGCAGACACAAAGAACCCCAGTCCGAAGGGAAGGACCGGGGTTCTTCGATCATCACGGCATCCGGGGCCGCGGCCCGCGCCGGCGCGCATCGGCGCGTTCAGCGCGCGGCTTCGACGTCCATGGTCGACAGCATCGCCTGGCGCTGGCCGGAGCGGGCGTTCATCACGAGGCGTTCGACGCTGCTGGTGGTGCGCGCGATGCTTTCCTTGCGGCAGCGATCGACGCGCTTCGCTTCGAACAGGTCGCGCTGGGCATAGCCGCCGCACACCTGCACGCTGGCACGACGAATGCGGCTGTTGAGCTGCGCGACGCCGGCGTCGGTCGAAAGGTCGAGATCGCCGGTGTGAACGGCCCTGGTGCGGGGGGCCTGGGCAGAAGCGGGGGCGGTGGCGCTAGTGGCGAACAGGGCCGCGACCAGCGCAAGCGACGTGAAACGGGCAGTCATCTTCGATCTCCTCAACCTGGTGGGCCGGCCGAAAGGGGGATGGCCGGTGCGGGCGGAACCGAAAGCCTCGGGACGTTCTTCCGGCCCCGCCGCGCACATCCTGATTAGGCGCGGCCGCCGATCGGATCAGTTCAGCTTCGATCGGCCCGCATCGCGGATCGGCGAAGCGACGGGCGGCCGACGGGGATAGACGAACGGCCATGCGGCAATCGTTGCGGTGGCGTGATCGCCGCAACGGGTATCGACGAACGACATGACGCGATTCGGCGGTTGGTCCGGCCCATCCGGAAGCGGCGGCGCGCCAGGCGCAAAAACGCCCCCGGCTCCTCGAAGGAACCGGGGGCGCGGGGACGTCGCCGGGCGGGGCCAACCGGGTCGGCGACCATGGGGCGCACACGAACACCCCACGTCTGGAGATAGGTTCAGCGGGCGATGACCCGCAGGCTTTCGCGCACCGCCAGGCGCTGGTCCTTGCCGGCGCGGACGGCGACGACGATCTCGTCGGCGTGACGGCGGGCGCTGGTCAAAGCGTCGTGCCGGCAGCTCTGAATTTTCGCGGCCTGCGAAAGGCTCGTGCGCCCGATCCGCCCGCAGACATGCGTCGCTGCGAAACGAATGCGGCTCTGCAGGCGCTTGACGTCGTCGTCGCGACGCAGATCGAGGTCTGCCAGTTCGACGCGGCTGGTGCGCGCTTCGAATGCACCGTCGATGGGGGTGGCGAAAGCCGGGGTGGCGACGAAGCCGGCTGCGATGACCGCAAAAGAGGCGCGGCGGATGGACGAGAACATCTTGATCCTCCTTGAACGCGGCGCCTCGGCGCCTGATGGAGGCGCTCTACGCTGGCGGCAGGGAGGCTTCATCCGGGCTTCGACGGAGGCGCCGTGTCGTTCGGCGAGCGCGCGGGAGAGCGACGAACGCCTCAACCCCATCGACCAGCGACATGATCGAATGCCCATGTCGTCTCTGGTGCAACGATATTACAGAAAAAAGGCGGCGTGCGATCCCTTTTCGGAATCGCACGCCGCCACGATCGGGAGACGATCGATCCGGCATCTTGGCGCCGGATCGGACGGTCATCGCGTCAGAGCACGAAATCCGCTGCGGTCAGGCTGCCGCCACCCGCGACCAGTACGAGGATCGCGAAGTCGCCAGCGCCGTCTCCGTTTACATCGCCCTGGATCTGCTGGAACGCGCCGACCGTCGTCGCGGTCAGTTCGCCCGCAGTGCCGCTGAACGAGGAGACGAAGTCGAACGCGCCGCCGGCGGCGCCGGAGTCGATCGCGTTCAGGTCGATGAGGTCGCCCTCGGCCTGGCTGAAGTCGCGGATGATGTCGCGCAGCGCCGGGGCGCTGTCCGACACCGCGGCGAACACGAAGCGGTCGGCATCGGCGCCGCCATAAAAGCTGTCGCGACCCGCGCCGCCGACGAGGATGTCGGTGCCTGCCTCGCCCAGCATCACATCATCGCCGTCGGCGCCGATGATCATGTCGTTGCGCTCGCCGCCGCGCAGCGTGTCGGCATCGGCGCCGCCGTCGAGCGTATCGTCGCCGGCATTGCCATAAAGGGTGTCGCCGCCGGCGCCGCCGTTGAGCGTGTCATTGCCCTCGTCGCCGAGCAGCTTGTCGATGCCCTCCCCCCCGTCGAGCGTGTCGTTGCCCAGGCCGCCGCGCACCAGATCGTCGCCTGCGCCGCCCAGGATGAGGTCATCGCCGGCATAGCCGTAGAGGATGTCGTTGCCGGCATCGCCCCGGATCGTGTTGGCGCCATTGTCGCCATAGAGGCCGTCGTCGAACGCCGAGCCGGTGAGGTTCTCGATCGCGGTGTAGCGGTCGCCGAGTGCTTCGCCTTCGAGGCCGCGGCCGGCGATCAGCGATGCCTGCACGGCTTGGGTTGCCGTCGCATAGCTGGCGGTGTCGATGCCGTCGCCGCCGACGAGCTGGTCGGCACCGGGGCCGCCGATCAGCAGATCGTCGCCCGCGCCGCCTTCGAGCTGGTCGTCGCCGCCGAGGCCCGAGATCGTGTCGTTGTAGATCGTGCCGGTGAGGGTTTCGCCGGCCGCCGTGCCGGTGATCGTTTCGCCGATCGCGTCGGGGATGTTGAGCAGCGCGACCTGCGGGTCATGGTCGGTCGGCCGGTTCGGACCGGCCGGCTGCTCGGCATTGATGTGGACCGAATCATATTGCGCGCCGCCCAGCAGCCCGCCGGAGACGAGGATATGGTCGATCTGCTGCGCATTGCCGTCGAAAACGTAGGAATAGCGCTCTTCTTCCGGCAGCAGCGTGTTGAGGTCGGTCATCACGCCGCCCGCGGTGAGCGTGCCGATCGCATTTTCGTAGGTGAAGCCGTTGAAGTCGCCGAACACCGCATAGTTGGTGTTCGGATCGGTCAGCAGACCGGCATCGATATAGTCGCGCACCGCCTGGGCCTGCGCGGTGCGCGAGGCATCGCCCGCATCCGCTGGCGGCTGGTTCGGCCCCCACAGCGCATCGCTGCCGAGGCGCGAGGTGGAGTGCAGGTTGATCGCGGTGATCGTCTCGCCGTTGAACTGGAAGTTCACGACCAGCGGCTTGCGGCTGCCGTCATAGGCCGGATCGGTCAGGATCGAGGCCTCGCCGAGCACGCTGACGCGATCGGCGTTGTAGAGGAAGCCGTTGCGGATGTTGCCGCCGGGTTCGCCGCCGGTGGAGCCGGCGCTGCTCGGCGTCACCTCGATATAGACATAGTTGGGGCCGCCGATTTCGGCGATGGCGTCGATCAGCCCCTGCGCGGTGACATAGCCCGACAGGTCGGCGCCGTTGCCGGCGCCATCGCCATCCTGGATCTCCTGCACCGCAATGATGTCCGGCGCCTGCAGGTTGTAGACGATGTCGTCGGCCAGCAGATCGAACTTGCCGTCACCCGGATCGAGATTTTCGAGATTGTAGGTGGCGACCGACAGATTGTCCGAGTCGCCCGCGAGGCTGGTGGTTTCCTGCGGCAGCGGGCCGGCATCGACCTCCAGCGTCACCGCCTGGGTGACGAGCACCTCATAGCTCTGGAAGTTGTAGTTCACGATGCCGGTGACCGAGCTGAGCTGGTCGCCCTGCGTATAGTTCGGATTGTAACCGGCGAAGATCGTGCTGTCGTCGTCGATCTGGATGCGCTCGGGGTTGTAGTCGCCCTCCGAGATGGTGATGCCGCCGCGATCGTTGACGCCGGTCGCACCCGACCCGCCCGAGGCGACGACCTGTGTCTCGCCGAAACCGTTGGTGCCCGAGGTGACCAGCGGATTGTCGATGGTGACGAGCATGCCTTCCAGCGATTCGTAGAAATCGATGCCGTCATTCTCGGGATCGAAGACGGTGAAGCCGTCATCGTCGATGATCTCGCTCGGGGGCAGGATGCCGCCGGGCACGTCGCCGATCAGCACCGCCTGCGGCAGAGCATGGATCACCGGCACCGAAGACCCGTCGACGTCGATCACGACGCCGCTCTGGTTGATCTGCGTCACCGTCAGGTTGTTGGCGCCGGGCAGGAATTCGTTGACGGTGCCCGTCACCGTCGCCTGATAGCCGACCGCGACGGTCGGCGCGCCACCGGTGAAGACGAAGATCCCGTCCGAGGTGCGGGCATTGCCGTCCCCGGTCGCGTCCTGGAGGTAATAGCCGTTGCTCGCGACCGCGGTGACGATGCCGGTGGTGATCACGACCTGGCCGGCATAGGCGGAGGCGTGGCTCTCGCCCTGCACCTCCATGATCGTGCGCGCGACCGGATCGTCGTTGACGATCGTGCCGGTCGCGGTGCCGTCGGCGATGCTGATGTTGCCGACCGGGTTGGAGAGCGAGATCGTCAGCGTCTCATTGTCCTCGCCCAGCGTGTCGCCGGCGACCGGAATGGTGACGGTAGCGACGTTGGACCCCTCGGCGAAGGTGACGGTGCCGGTCAGCACCGCGCCGGCGCCGAGATCGCCGGCATCGGCAGTGCCATAGTCGACGGTGAAGTCGACGCTCGCCTCGCCGCCGAGGCCGCCCGCGCGGCGGACCTCGAAGACGAGGTTGACGGTGCCGGCGTTGCCTTCGGTCACGCTCGCGTCACGCACGGTGACGAGGCCCGGCTGGTCCGCGCCGATGAAGTCCTGCCCGCCATTGATCTGGCCGGGCGTGCCCGCCGAGGGGGCGGCCCAGACGAAATCGTCGGCGACAGCACCCGAGCCGGTCAGCTGCAGGGTCAGGCCGGCGGGATCGCTGCCCGATTGCACCACGCCGACATCGACGCTGGTCAGCCCTTCGGCCGGCCCGTTGGTGGCGGTCAGCACGCCTTCGTAGGACAGGAACTGGACGACCTGCCCCGAGGGATTGACCAGGGCGAACCCATCCGGCGAACCGTTCTGCAGGCCGGGCGCGTCGAACGCCACGGCGCCATAGCCATCGTCCTGATCGGGAACGATTCCGCTCAGCGCGATCGGCGACCCATAGGTGGTGCCGCCATTGCCGTTGTAGAGGACGATCGTCCACCCGCTGAGGTCGGTGCCCGCGGCCGCCGCGACCTCGATGAACTCGTTCGCGTCGGTGCCGTCATTGTCATAGTGGAATTCGTTGAAGAACACCGCGCCGGGAACGATCGGCGCGAAATCGTCATTCTCGATCGTACCGGTCGCAACACCGTCGCTGATCGTCGCGCCGCCGGTGGCGTTGCCGAGCGTGACGGTGAAGCTCTCGTCGGGCTCGATGTCGGTGTCGCCCGCCACGTCGAGCGTGATCGTGCGGCTGGTCTCGCCATCGGCGAACGCGATCGTGCCGCTGAGCACGGGCAAGACGAAATCGCCGGTATCGGTGGTGCCGAGGTCGATCACATAGTCGGCCGAAACCGCGCCGGTGCTGCCGCCCGCGCGGGTGATGGTGAAGGTGATCGCGGTGGTGCTGCCATCGCCCTCGACCACGCTCTGGTCGGCGATCGAGAGCATGCCCGGGTTGCCGCCGGCGCCCGCGGCGTCGCTGGTGACGAGAATATCGTCGATGCCGACCCACTCGTCATTGCCGACGGCGTTGGTCGTGATCACCCGGATCTCGAGCGTGGCGGCGTTGTTGGCGTCCTCGGGAAGCGTGACGCTGAGCGCGGTCACCAGCGTGGCGGCGTTGGCCGTCGTCGCGTCGGCGATATAGCCGTCTGGCACGTTGCTCCAGGCGCTGGTGCCGCTGATGCGATACTGCACGGCGATCTGCTGGATCGCGTTGTCGCCCGACGAATCGAGATCGCGCGCGTTGAAGCTGAACTGGATGTTCTCGCGGCCGGTCGCATCGAGATGGATGACGATATAGGGGGCGTCGGCGGTACCGGAGCCTTGCAGCGCGATCGTCGGATCGTCGATCGCGAACTCGGCGACACCGCCGGTATTGAAGCTCACCGGATTGGTCTGATTGACGTTGACGTCGACGACGAGTCCCGTGTCGTTCGCAGTCAGCGTGCGCGGATCGGTGCCGGTCGCGCCGGTCAGTTCGTCGCCGCGATAGCCCATGATGCTCGGCACCAGCGACCAGTCGTCATTGGCATCGAGCAACGATCCGTTGGCCCAATCCTGCGAGAAATTGCCCGTCGACAGGTCGAAATACGCAGTGCTCATACAGGCTTCCCCTATGCGCCGCAGCGCCCGGCATGGCGCCCGCGGACTCCCAATAATCGATCCCGCTTAGGGAGGGCGTGCGACAGGGCCGTGACGCTCAGGGCAGCGGCACATGCTCCTGCCCATTTTCCTCCAAAGCGTCCCCGGACAGCCGTGCGACCACCGTCGTCGCGGCGACGTCCATCGTGACATTGCCCACCGTGCGCACCAGATCGGGCAGCATCTCCACCGCGATCAGCAGCGCAAGCGGTTCGATCGGGACCCCCATCGCCGCCGCGATCGGCACGATCGAAGTGAGGAAGCTCACCTGGCCCGGCAGGCTGACCGCACCCATCGTGGTGATCGCCGCGACGACGACGCCGGTGGCGAGCGTGGTGACGCTCAGTTCCTGCCCGAACCAATGCGCGACATAGATGGCGACCGCGAGGTTCATCGCCGGCCCGGTCACCCGGAACAGCGCGACCGCGAGCGGCAAGGTAACCGCGGCGCTATTCTCCGGCACGCCGATCCGCTCCGCCGAACTCAGCATCTGCGGCAAGGTCGCCAGCGAGGATTGGGTGCTGAGCGCCACCGCCTGCGCCGGCAGCACGCCACGCGCGAAGCGGCCGAGCTTCGCCCGGCCGACATAGCGCGCGATCGGATAGGCAGCGAGCGAGATCACCAACCCCACGCCGCTGACGATGATGATGTAATGCAGCAGCGCGCCGATCGCGGCGCTGCCCGCGCGCAACCCGACCGCGAACGCCAGCGCGAACACGCCGATCGGCGCCAGCCATAGCACCCAGCCGACCATCACCAGCATCGCTTCGGCGATGGCATCGAAGAAGCCGGTGATCCGCTCGCGACGCTCCGCATTGAGCATGGTGCTGGCGATGCCGAACAAGGTGGTGAACAGGATCAGCGGCAGGAAATTGTCCGCCGCCGCGGCCGCGACTGGATTGGTCGGCACGATCGAGCGGAGGAACTGCGAGAGCGGCGGCGGCGGCGCGACATCGACATGCGTGCCGCCCAGCGCGGTCTTCAGCGCGGCGGCGGAGTCGGCGGGCATCGGCCAGAGATCGAGTGCCAGCGGCGTCAGGATCGCGCCCAGCGCGGAGGAGGTCCACAGCATGACGAGGAACAGCGCCACCGTCTTCAGCGCCAGCCCGCCGCCGCGTGCGCTGTCCGCGGTGCGGCCGATGCCGGTGACGAGCAGGGCGACGACCAGCGGGATGATCGTCATCCTGAGCGCATCGAGCCACACGCCACCCACCGGATCGGCAACATCGAGCGCCGCCTCCCACCCAAGCCGGGCACCGGCGATACCGAGGATGACGCCGGCGAGAAGCGCGATGAGGATGCGGGTCGGTTGGGACATCCGACCAGTCATATCGCGCTGCAGCACGGCGCGATAGCGGTCACGCGGCGATCAGTGCCGCGTGACCGCTATCGCCGTGGTCAAAGCACCCAGGTGCCGAGCGTGGGCGTGACATCAAAGTTGAAATAGATGCCGAAATCGGCGGTCGCATCGCCATCGATATCGCCCAGGACATAGGTGGTGTGGCGGCCGAAATCGTTGACGAAGATCAGTTGGCCGGCCTGCCCGGTAAAGGCGGCGACGATCTGGAACGCATCATCCTCGGGCGTGCCGGCGATCGCATCGATCCCGGCAAGATCGATCGTGTCGTTGCTTGCATAAGCGAGGATTTCGTCCGGCGCGGCGGCGGTCGAATGTTCCGCGGCGCTGAAGATGAAGCGATCCGCGCCGTCGCGCGTGTCGAACACGTCCTGCCCGCCCTTGCCATCGAGCTCGCTCGCGGTCCCGCGGGCGCTGATGTAATTGTCGAGCGCGTTGCCGTCGGCCTTCACGAAGGTCGTATAGTCCCACATCTCGAGATTCTCGACATTGTCCGGCAGCACGAAATGCGCCCCGGTCACCGGGTTGGGCACGCCGCGAAAGCTGACATCGTCGATTCCCTCGTCGGGCAGCTCGACGATGATCGTTTCCGCGCCCCCCAGATTGTTGAAGGCGTAGGTGTCGTTGCCGGAGCCGCCGATCAGAACATTGTTGCCCGTGCTGCCGTTGAGCAGGTCGTCGCCGCCCCGGCCTTCCAATATGTCGTCGCCGCCATGTCCGCCGATAGAATTGTCCAGATCGTTGCCGATGCCGTGCTTGGTGCCGGTCAGGCCCGTGTAGCTGAAGTAGAGGCCTTCGACGTTGGTCGGAATCACATAATAATCGAAGATGACCTCGACGCGGTCGACGCCTTCATTGGCAAATTCCATGACTTTCGCGCTTGGATCGGCGAGATAATACGTATCGCCTGCGATCCCGCCATACAGGGTGTCGCCGGCCCCGCCGTTCAGTTGATCGCCGCCGGCGCCGCCATGGAGCGTGTCGATACCGGTACCGCCCCACAGAATGTCGCTTCCGTCGTCGCCATAGAGCGTGGCGTTGCCGGTGCCCGCCATCAGCCGGTCGTTGCCATTGCCCCCGCGCAGCGTCGATGCGGTCGCGCCGCCCGTCAGTTGATCGTTGAACGCGCTGCCGATCAGTTGCTCGATGCTGACCAGCGTATCCGTCGAATTGAGGAAGGCGATTGCCTGCGGCCCCGTTTCAGAGAGGCTGACGGTTACGGCGCCACCCGCCGCCGCATAGCTGATCGTATCGAAGCCGGCGCCGCCGTCCAGCAGGTTGCTGCCGTTCCCGCCGCCCAGCAGATCGTCACCCGTGCCGCCGAGTACCGTATCGTTGCCGATCCCTCCGGCCAGCACGTCATTGTGGGCACCGCCGTCCAGCGTGTCATTGCCATTGCCGCCGTCCAAAGCGTCATTGCCGGCGCCGCCCGTGAGGAGATTGGCGAGGGTCGATCCGGTCAGCGTGTCGGCGAAGGCCGAACCCGTCAGGTTCTCGATCGTTGCGAGCGTGTCGGTGCCGGCGCCGATCGTGTTCTGCGCGGTGGTGAGCCCGAGATTGACGGTGACGCCCGCCGCTGCCGCGGCATAGCTGGCGGTATCGGCGCCCTGACCACCGGTCAGCCGGTTGTTGCCCAACCCGCCGGACATCACATCGTCGCCGCCACCACCGGTAAGGTCGTTGTCGGCAGCGTTGCCGGTCAGCACGTCTGCAAGGCCGGAGCCGATCAGATGCTCCACGCTCAGCAGCGTGTCGGTGCCCGCGCCCAGCGTATATTGCGCCGACGCGATACCGAGATTGACGCGCACGCCGGTGGTTGCCGAGGCGTAGCTCGCGGTGTCGCTGCCCTCGCCGCCGTCGAGCGTGTCGTTGCCGAGGCCGCCGATCAGGCTGTCATTGCCGGCACCGGCCAGCAGCATGTTCGAATAGTCGTTGCCGGTGAGCTTGTCGTCGAACGCAGTGCCGATGACATGCTCGATGCCGCGAACCGTATCCGAACCCGCACCAACGGTGTTCTGCGCGGACTGGCTGAGCAGGTTGAGGGTGATGCCCGCGCCGACCAACGCATAGTCGACCGTATCGATGCCTGCGCCGCCATCGATCAGGTCGTTGCCCGCATCGCCGCGGATGATGTCGTTGCCGACGCCGCCCAGAAGGCTGTTGGCGCCCGCATTGCCGGCAAGTACATCGGCATGGTTGGAGCCCGTCAGCCCCTCGATGGCGGTCAGCGTATCGACCCCGGCACCAAGCGTGTCCTGCGGCCCCGCCACGAGCAGGCTGACAGTTACGCCCGCCGTCGCGGAGGCATAGGTGGCGACGTCGCCCGCACCGGAACCGCCATCGAGCAGGTCGTCGCCGGCGCCGCCATCGAGCGTATCATTGTCGGCGCCGCCCACCAGGCTGTCATTGCCGGCGAGGCCGCTGAGGATATCGAGTCCGGCGCCGCCGGTGAGGAGATTCGCGAATTCGTTGCCGCTCAGCGTGTCGTTATAGGCACTGCCGGTGACGTTCTCGAAACCGGACAAGGTGTCGGCGCCGCCGCCCACCGTATTCTGCGCGACGGTCAGCGCCAGCTTGACGGTGACACGCGATGCCGCGGTGGCATAGCTGACGGTATCGATGCCGTCTCCGCCGATGAGCGTATCGGGGCCGCTGCCGCTGCCGCCGTTGATCAGATCGTCCCCGGCGCCGCCATCGATGATGTTGCGCACGGCGGTCGAGGCGCCGGTAAGGACGTCGCCGAACGCCGAACCGACCAGATTCTCGAAGCCCACGATCGTGTCGATCCCGGCGCCGCCGGTCTGTTGCGCGGTGGTGAGGCCGAGATTCACGGTCACCGCGGCGGCTGCATTCAGATAACTCAGCGTATCGGCGCCGGTGCCGCCATCGAGGCTGTCATTGCCGTCACCGCCTTCGACCAGATCGTCTCCGCCCAGCGCGAAGATGATGTCGTTGCCACCGAGACCGCGAATCTCGTCGGCAGTGGTGCTTCCATCGAGTTGCTCGGATGCGTCGGTACCGATGATCAGCGGCATCATTCTTCTCCCACGATTCGATCTTGTTGTGCATCGATTTCGATCGAAAGTCATTTTAGGCGCGCAACGATGATCCGGCCATGACAAGGATCAAATATCTGGAAAACGGCTGCGGCGCGGCCCCCCATTATCCATTAAGTATCTGAGATAGATAGATTTTGATCGAAATTGATCGCGTGCCTGCATTGCGGCATTGTCGCAGTCATGATCCTGCCCAACACGCCCCAGCATGCCGGGCATGTCGCCGGCCATTATGACGAGCTGGATCGCGTCTATCGCGAATGCTGGGGGGAGCATGTCCATCATGGCCTGTGGACCAGCGGGCGAGAGACGCCGGGGCAGGCGGTGGAGGCGCTGATCGACATGGTCGCCGATCGGCTGGCGATCGCGCCGGGCATGGCCTGCGCCGATATCGGCTGCGGTTATGGCGGCACTGCGCGGCGGATCGCCCTGACCTGCGGTGCGCGCGTGGCGGGCTTCACGTTGTCGGCCGGGCAGGCGCGCTACGCCGCCGGCCATCCGGTGCCCGGGGTGTCGGTAATGGTGCGCGACTGGCTGACAAACGGCCTGCCCGATGCGGCGTTCGACCGCGCCTGGTCGATCGAAAGCAGCGAACATATGGTCGATAAGCCGCGTTTCTTCGCCGAGGCGCAGCGCGTGCTCCGGCCCGGCGGGCGCTTCGCGGTCTGCGCATGGCTGGCGGAGACCGGCGCGTCGCCGCGCAAGGTGCGGCATCTGCTCGAACCGATCTGCCGCGAGGGCCGGCTGCCCTCGATGGGCACGCGCGAGGAGTATGAGGCGATGGCGCGCGCCGCGGGTTTCGTGGCGCTCGGCTATGAGGATATCAGCCGCCGCGTGGCGAAGACCTGGACGATCTCGGGCCGGCGCTTCCTCGGCAAGCTCGTCACCGATCGCTGGTATCGCCGGCTGCTGCGCGATGCCGAGAACCGCGTCTTCGCGCTCAGCGTGCCGCGGCTGATCCTCGCCTATCGCACCGGGGCGATGCGCTATGGCGTGTTCCTGTGGGAAAAGCCGCGCTGACCGGCAGTTTACCAAAGCTCCGCCGCTCCCTATGTGCGCGGGCATGGCGGCACCAATACTTTCCTATGAGGATCTCGGCATTGTGCAGGGATCCGGCTGGCTTTTCCGGCACCTCGACATCTTCGTCGGCGAACGCGACCGGCTGGCGCTGATCGGGCGCAACGGCGCGGGCAAGTCGACCTTGCTCAAGCTGCTCGCCGGCAAGATCGACAGCGATGAGGGCCGCCGCACGATCGTGCCGGGTACCCGCGTGATCCTGCTGGAACAGGAACCCTCGCTCGCCGGCCACGCGACCCTGCGCGACTATGCGCTCGCCGGGCCGGACGCGCCCGAGGCGCATGAGGTGGAAGCGATCGCCGACCAGATCGGCATCGACCTGTCGCGCGAGTCGGCGACCGCGTCGGGCGGCGAGCGGCGCCGCGCCGCGATCGCACGCGCGCTGGCGATGGATCCGGACGTGCTGCTGCTCGACGAGCCGACCAACCATCTCGACATCGCCGCGATCGACTGGCTGGAAAGCTGGCTGCAGCGCTTCTCCGGCGCGTTCGTCGCGATCAGCCACGACCGCACCTTCCTGACCCGGCTGACCCGCCAGACCCTGTGGATGGACCGCGGCAGCATCCGCCGCGCCGAGATCGGCTTCGGCGGGTTCGACGCGTGGACCGAGAAGGTGTTCGAGGAAGAACAGCGCAACGCCGAGCGGCTCGACGCCAAGCTCAAGATCGAGGAGCATTGGCTGCAGCGCGGCGTCACCGGCCGCCGCCGGCGCAACCAGGGCCGCCTCGCCAAGTTGAAGGATATGCGTGCGCAGCGCGCGGCGATGATCGGGCCGCAGGGCACCGCCGCGCTCGCCATCGGCAGCGACGATGTGCGCACCAAGGTGGTGATCGATGCGGAGGGCGTCACCAAGCGCTTCGGCGAGCGCGCGGTGATCACGGATTTCACCTTCCGCGTGACGCGCGGCGATCGCATCGGCGTGGTCGGCGGCAATGGCGCGGGCAAGACCACCCTGCTGCGCCTGCTGACCGGCGAACTCCAACCCGACGAGGGCCGGATCAAGCTGGCGAAGACGCTGGACGGCGTGGTCATCGACCAGCAGCGCAGCCTGATGGCGCCGGAGAAGCGCGTCCGCGACGTGCTCGCCGATGGCGGCGACTGGATCGAGGTGCTCGGCGAGAAGAAGCATGTCCACGGCTATCTGAAGGAGTTCCTGTTCGAGCCGTCGATGGCCGATGCGCGCGTCGGCACCTTGTCGGGCGGCGAACGCTCGCGCGTGCTGCTCGCCCGCGAATTCGCGCGGCGCAGCAACCTGCTGGTGCTCGACGAGCCGACCAACGATCTCGACATGGAGACGCTGGACCTGCTGCAGGAAGTGATCGCCGACTATGACGGCACCGTCCTGATCGTCAGCCACGACCGCGACTTCCTCGACCGCACCGTGACGGTGACGCTCGGTCTCGACGGATCGGGCAAGGTCGATATCGTCGCCGGCGGATACGAGGATTGGGAACGCCAGCGCGCTCCGAAGCAGGAGGCGAAGCGACCCTCTGCTCCCAAAGCCGATGTGCCAGCGGCCCCCAAGGCGCGCACCAAGCTCAGCTACAAGGACCAGCGCGACCTCGACCAGCTGCCGGCGCGCATCGAGGAACTCGAAGCCGCCATCGCCCGCGACGAGGCGGCGCTGGCCGATCCGGATCTCTACACGAAGAACCCGGACCGCTTCGCCGCGCTCACCAAGGCGATCGACAAGGCCCGCGACGACAAGGATGCGGCGGAACTGCGCTGGCTGGAACTGGCGGAAATGGCCGAGGCGCTGGGATAATTCCCTCTCCTCCCCGGCGCTGCGCGCCGGGGAGGAGACTTGGTCACGCCGCCTTGATCCAGGCGTCCACCTGCGCCTCCAGCATCGTCAGCGGCATCGCGCCCTGCCGCAGGATCTCGTGGAAGGCCTTCAGGTCGAACTTCGGCCCCAGTGCCGCCTGCGCCTTCGCCCGCGCGCGGGTCCAGGCGATGTGGCCGATCTTGTAGCTCAGCGCCTGGCCGCCCTGCGTGCAATAGCGCTCCACCTCGCGCTGGCAGCGCGGGCGGGCGAAGCCGGTGGTGGTGACGAGATAGTCGGTCGCGCGTGCGACGTCCCAGCGCTTGGTGTGGATGCCGGTATCGACCACCAGCCGTGCCGCGCGGAACAGGAAGGACTGGAGATAGCCCGCCCGCTCGAGCGGGTTGGCATAGGCCTTCAGTTCGTCGGCAAGCTGTTCGGCATAGAGCGCCCAGCCTTCCGAATAGGCCGAGAAGAAGCCCACCTTGCGCAGGGTCGGGATGTCCTTCGATTCCTGCGCGATGCTGATCTGCAGGTGATGGCCCGGCACGCCTTCATGATAGGTCAGCGAGGGCAGCGAATATTTCGGCCAGTCGCCGACATCCTTGAGGTTGATGAAGTAGATCGCCGGGCGCGAGCCGTCGAGCGCGGCCCGGTGATAATAGCCGTTGGAGGCGCCGTCCTGGATCTCCACCGGTACCGCGCGCACTTCCAGCGGCTGGGTCGGCAAGGTCGCGAACGCCTGCGGCAGCCTGGCGTACATCGCCTTCACGCCCTCGTTGAGGCTGGCGATCAGCGCCGCCTTGCCCGCGTCCGTCCCCGGATAGAGCTGCGCGGGGTCGACGTTGAGCGCGGCCAGCCGCTCGCCGATGCCGCCCTTGGTGAAGCCCTGCGACTTCAGGATCTTGTCCAGTTCGGCGCTGATTTCGGCGACCTGCTGGAGGCCCATCTGGTGGACCTGTTCGGCGGTGAAGTCGGTGGTCGTCGCCTGGCGGATCGCCGCCTGGTAGATCGCGTCGCCATCGGGCAGGCGCCAGTCGCCGTCGCCCGGCCTGGTCGTCGGGCGCAGTGCCTTCATCAGCGCGATCTGGCGATCGAGCGCCGGATAGACCTTGGTCTCGACGATCGATGCGGCCCTGGCCGCCCAGTCGCCGGCGATGCCCTTCGCCGCCGCGCGATCGGCGAGCGACTTGACCATGCTGCAGGTGGCGTAAGGCTGTGCGCGCAGCCCGGTCATCTGGCCCAGAGTCAGGTCGATCGACCAGCCGGGCGCGAGGAAACCGCGCGCGGCCTCTTGCTTCTGCACCGCGCTGTCCTGATCTAGCACGGTGGCGAACGCCTCCAGCCGCGACAGATAGGCGTCGCTGTCCTCCCGCGTCGCGATGGTGTGCGCGGTGTTGAGGAAGTCGGGGATCGAGAAATAGGCGCCGCCCTGCTGGAAGATCCGATAGGGGCGGATCACCGAATCGAGCTGGAACGTCTCGGGTGCGATCGTCTGGCTGCGCAGCGAATAGAGGATCACCTCGCGGTTGAGCACCGCCGCCGGCGACAATGTCTTGGTATCGACCGCCTCTACCGAGGCGATCGCCTTCTTCGTCTCGGCGAGTTCGCGTACGCGCTCCTCGATCGTCGCGTCGGACAATTTCGCCTTCAGCGCCGCGTTCGCGCCCTTGTCGAGCCCCAGCGAGCTCGCAATTTCGGGTGAGCGCTTCACGGCATCGTTGAAAATCTGATCGAAGCGCGCGTTGAGCGCCGCATCGCCGCTCGCCGGCTGCGCGAACACCCGGCCGGGCACCATCGACAGCGCGACGCTGGCCGTGCCGGCCGCGAGGAAATGACGACGATCCATGGAAGCTACCCCTTACTGATTGTTTCTGAAGCGCGTTGAGCCACAGACCGCGCGTCGGGTCGAGGGGTGTTCGACCGATGTCAGGCGAGCGGCAGCCGGACCTCCACCGCGAGCCCGCCGATCGCGGCGCGGCCGAAGTGCAGGGTGCCGCCCATCTGCACGGTGAGCGCGCGGACGATGGCGAGGCCGAGGCCCGCGCCGGCGCCGGCGCCGCGGTCTCGGGAGGGATCGAGGCGGTGGAAGGGCTCGGCAAGGCGCTCCAGTTGGTCCGCGGGGACGCCGGGTCCGTCATCCGCGACGATCAGCCGAGCGAATCTGCCGGCCTGTTCGATGCGGACTTCCGCCTGGCTGCCATGGCGCAGCGCGTTGCCGACGAGATTGTCGAAGATGCGATCGAGCGCGAGCGGCGGGGCACGGACGACGAGCCGTTCATCGGCGGGCCGTTGGTCGACAGGCGTCGACAGCATCACGGTCTGCCCCATCTCGCGGCGCGCCGCGACCAGCCGGACGACCGCGGCGAGAAGGTCCACCGGTGCGCGGCGCATCGGTTCGTCGGCATCGGCGCCGCCGCCGTGCTCGCTGTCGAGCGCGGCGAACAGCATCGTGTCGTCGACCAGCATCGCCATCTCGCCGATGTCGGTGATCGCACGCCTGCGCTGCGCCTCGTCGTCGATGAATTCGGCGCGAAGGCGCAGGCGGGTGAGGTAGGTGCGCAGGTCATGCGCGATCGCCGCCAGCATCCGCGTGCGCTCGGCCATCAGCCCGGCGATGCGGCCCTTCATCTCGTTGAACGCGCGCGCCAGTTCGCGCACGTCGCGGGGGCCCAGTTCGGGCAGGTCGGGGGTGTCGTGGCCGGCGGCGAAGCCGCGCACCCCGGCGGCGACGCGGCTGATCGGCCGCGCCGTCTGCCGCACCGCGAGCAACAGGATCAGGATCAGGACGATGCCGCCCGCAGTGGCGAGGATCGACCGCCGCCGCAGATAGGTGCGCATCCCGGCGGAGGGCCTGCTCTCGATCACCAGCCAACCGCCGCCCCGCAGCGCCACGGTGACGCGGACGAGCGCGAGGAGGCGGCCGGGCCCGCTGCGATCGCCGAACCAGCGACCGAGCGGCCCGCGCCGCGCGTCGAGCCGCACCGGCCGGCCGAGCTGCATGCGATAGCCGTTACCGAGCCGCTGCAGCGCGGTGCCCACCGCGGCACGGCGCGGGGGCGGGGCGGCGCCGGCGAGGCGGACGGTGTAGAGAGCGCCATCGAACGCCTCGATCATCTGGGTGCGTCGCGCCGGCGGCTGCACCTCGATCGCTTCGACGATCGCGGCAAGTTGCGAAGGGCGGGGGAGGCTGTAGGGGCGTCCAGCTTCGCCGCCGTCCGGATAGCCCAGCGACGCCACGATCCCCAATTGCAGAAGCACGAAGCCGACGATCATGATCGCGCCCAGCCGCATCGTCAGGTTGGCCGCAAGCGACATCGTATCAGCCCTGGTCGACCGGCGCCGCCAACACATAGCCGCCGCCACGCACGGTCTTGATCAGGTCGCGGCCGCTCTCATGCAGCGCGAGCTTGGCGCGCAACCGGCTGAGCTGGACGTCGATCGTCCGGTCGAACGGCTCGGCATTGCGGCCGCGCGTCCAGTCGAGCAGCTGATCGCGGTTGAGCACGCGTTGCGGATGGCGGACGAAGCACAGCAGCAGGTCATGCTCGCCGCCGGTCAGCGTCACCGGGCTGCCATCGGGGTCGGTGAGCTGCCGGCCGCCGGCATCGAACGACCAGCCGACGAACCCGTAGCGCTCGACCGGCAGGCTGGTGTGGACGCGCGGACGATCGCGCGTCCGCCGCAGGATCGCGCGGACGCGGGCGATCAGTTCGCGCGGGTTGAACGGTTTGGGCAGATAATCGTCAGCGCCGACCTCCAGCCCGATGATGCGATCGATGTCGTCGCCGCGCGCGGTCACCATCAGCACCGGCGTTTCGCTGGTGGCGTGAAGGCGGCGGCACAGCGATAGCCCGTCCTCGCCCGGCAGCATCAGATCGAGCACGGCGAGGTCGATGCGGCGGCGTGCGTGCAGCCGGTCGAACTCCTCCGCGGTGCGGCAGGCGCCGACCTCGAATCCCTCGCGCCTGAGCAGCGCGGCGACGAGATCGCGGATCTCGTCATCATCCTCGACGAGGGCGATGAAGCTGGTGTCGGCCATCCGCCCATATCCTCCGCGTGGGCCGCGGCGGGCAAGCGCCCGGCACGGCACCGTTACCTTTCGTTACGCTTCGTCGCGCCGGTGTCGCATCCTGCTTACCCCACGGGCCTAGACCGGTCGGCGAACGGCACGCCCCCGTCGTTCGCAACGTGTGGAGTAAACAGATGACGTCCAAGCTTTTCGGGCTCGCCGCCGTCGCCAGCCTCGCCCTCACCGGCATCGCGCTGCCGGAAGCCGCGCAGGCGCGCGAACGCTTTCGCAGCGTCCATGCGCACGGTCCGCAGGGCCGCGGCTATGATCGCTACCGCCAGGTCTCGCGCCAGCCCGGTTCGCTTCAAGTGCAGCGCGGTTACCAGGGCAGCGGCGGTCGTGGCATCCAATCGTCGCGCGGCCGGAGTTGTGCCAACGGCACCTGTTCCGGCGGCGCGAGCCATGTGACCAACAACGGCACGAGCTGGGGCCGCAGCGGCACGATCACCAACAATGGTGACGGTACCGCCAGCTACGCGCGCTCCGTCACCGGCCCTGGCGGCGGCAGCCGCTCGTCGAGCGGTACGATCGGCCGGCGCGACTGATCGGTCGCATTTCCCCTTCGCTCCGCCACCTCCTCCGGCGGATCGATCGCCCGGCCGGCTGTCCCAAACCCCAACCCGCCGGCCGGGCACCCCAATCCCGGAGTTCATACCCAATGCCCATCCGCATTCCCCTTCGCTACCGCATGACGTTCGTGACGCTGGCGACCTTCGCCGCGGCGACGACCGGCGTGCCCGCCAACGCGCAGCGCTTCGGCGGCGGCGATCATTTCGCCGATGCCGATGTCGATGGTGACGGCACCATCACCCGCGAGGAGTTCGCCGCCGCCCGCGCACGGAGCTTCGACAAGCTCGATCGCAATGATGACGGCGTCGTCCGGAAGGGCGACTTCAGCCGGCTCGCCAGGTTCAAGCCCGATGCCGCGCAGCGGCTGCAGCGCATGATCGACGCTGCCGACACCAATCGCGACGGCAAGGTTACCCGCGACGAATTCGTGGCCGCGCCCTCGCCGCTATTCGACCGCGCCGACACCAATGGCGACGGCGTACTCTCCAAGGCCGAGGCGGACGCGGCGCGCAGTGCGCTCGCCGCCGCGAAGAAGCGATAGGACCATGCCCGAACTCGCCAAATCGCCCATGTTCGTTGGGCTGGTGCTGGCGCTGGTCCTCGGCGAACTGGTGTGGCGGCTGCGCAGCGGCCGCGGCTATAGCTGGACGACCGCGCGCACGACGCTGGGCCTCGCCGCCGGCAACTTCGTGATCGGAGCGGCCAATGTCGTGGTGCTCGGCGCGGCCTATGCGGCAGTCTGGGCGCTCACCCCGCTGCGCCTGCCGCTCGACGACTGGCGGACCTGGGCCGCGGCCTTCCTGCTGGTCGAGTTCGCCTATTACTGGTTCCACCGCGCGAGCCACCGCGTCCGCTGGATGTGGGCGACGCACGCGGTGCACCATTCCGCCGAGCAGATGACCTTGCTGTCCTCGATGCGGCTGGGCTGGACGAACCTGTTCTCGCTCGGCTGGACCTTCTACCTGCCGATCGTCGCGATGGGTTTCGATCCGCGGCTCGTGCTGGGGATGATCGCGCTCAACCTGCGCTACCAGTTCTTTCTCCACACCGAGGCGGTCGGCCGGCTCGGGCCGCTCGAATGGATCTTCAACACCCCGGCGCACCACCGCGCGCACCACGCCTCGAACGATTGCTATATCGATCGCAACTATGGCGGCGTGCTGATCGTCTTCGACCGGCTGTTCGGCACGCTCGCGCCGCGCCGCGACGAACCGATCCGCTACGGCCTCGCGCATCGGAAGGACGAGACCAACCCGATCCGGCTCGCCTTGCGCGAATGGGGGATATTGTTCGCCGACATGCGCAAGGCGGGATCGGTGAAGGCGGCGGTGCGGATGGCGCTGTCGCCGCCGTGAGGGCTGGATGGGAAATCCCGACCCCATACCCCACCCTCCGTTCGCCCCGAGCGAAGTCGAGGGGGCCGTCGAGCGCAGCCGAGACGGCGGCTTGGGGCTCGCTCCGAGCGGGTCTCGGTTCTCGGCTTCGCTCGAACCACCCCTCGACTGCGCTCGGGGCAAACGGGGGATGGGAAGAATATTCGGGCGGGGAACAGCGTGCGTTGGCGCCCCGCTCAAAGGCTCCACCTACAGCGGCTTGCCCGCCCGGCCCGCGAGTTCGACGACATATTGCCACGCCACCCGGCCCGAACGGCTGCCGCGCTGCGTCGCCCAGCGGATCGCGTCGGCGGCGTCGAAGCTCAGGTCGAACCTGCGGGCATAGGCGGCGACCATCGCGACATAATTGTCCTGGTCGACGGTGTGGAAGCCGATCGAAAGGCCGAAGCGATCGGCGAGCGCGAGCTTGTCGTCCGCTTCGTCGCGCGGGTTGATTGGGCTGTCCTGCTCGCGCAGGTCGCGCGCGACGATGTGGCGGCGGTTGGAGGTGACGTGCAGCCGCGCATTGGCCGGGCGCGCCTCGGCGCCGCCTTCCAGCAGCGAGCGCAGGGTGCGCGCCTCGGCGCCGTTCTCCTCGAACCCGATATCGTCGATGAACAGGGCGAAGGCGCGCGGCGTATCCGCAATCAGCGCGAACAGCCTTGGCAACGTCGCGAG
This sequence comes from Sphingomonas sanxanigenens DSM 19645 = NX02, assembly GCF_000512205.2. Lineage (NCBI taxonomy): Bacteria > Pseudomonadati > Pseudomonadota > Alphaproteobacteria > Sphingomonadales > Sphingomonadaceae > Sphingomonas > Sphingomonas sanxanigenens. Next base: position 4,880,897 of record NZ_CP006644.1, on the reverse strand, counting down.
CGCGTCGGCCGCGACCTCGATCAGCGCAATTGCTGCGCCTTCATTTTGCAGCGCACCAACCATCGCCTTGACCAGCGCCGACTTGCCGGTGCCGCGCGCACCCCATAGCAGCACGTCATGCGCCGCATGGCCGCCGGCGAGGCGCCGGCCATTCCCGACGACCGCTTCCTTTTGCGCATCGATGCCGGTCAGCAAGGCCAGCGGCAGCGGCCGAAAGTCCCGCGTCGACGTCAAAAGCCCGGCCTGCCAATGATAGGCGGGCGCCGCGAGCGGGTCCGCCTGCGCGGCCGGCGGCGGTGAGATCCGGTCGAGCGCGTCGGCGATCCGGGCGAGATGGGCGGCGAGAGCTTCCTGTGACATGCGCGGGCCATAGAACAACGTGCGCCAAATCAGAACAGCACAACCGTCATGCTGCGTTCGCACTTTTTTCGCACTTGCGAAATAATTCGACAGTCGGCCCGCTTGGGCTAAAACGTGATCCGAGCAAATTTATGGGGCGGCATGACTGATACTCTCATTACCCCGGTGATCCTCTCCGGCGGCTCCGGCACGCGGCTCTGGCCGATGTCGCGGCCCGAGAAGCCCAAGCAATTGCTGGCGCTGACCGCGGACGAAACGATGCTGCAGCTTACCGCGCAGCGCGTCGGCGATCTGGCGCGCTTCGCCTGCCCGATCGTCGTCGCCAATGCGCTGCATGCCGACCAGATCGAAACCCAGCTCACCGAGGTGGGCTGCGCGCCGCAAGCGCTCATCCTTGAACCGATCGCGCGCAACACGGCGCCGGCGATCGCGCTCGCGGCGCTGATCTGCGCACCCGAAACGCCGCTGCTGGTGATGCCCAGCGACCATGTCGTCGAAGATGTCGACGCGTTCCGCGCCGCGATCGAGGCGTTGCTGCCCTTCGTCAATGACGGCTGGCTGGCCACCTTCGGCATCACCCCCGACGCGCCCGAGACCGGCTATGGCTATATCAAGATCGGCGCGGAGGAGGCCCCTGGCGTAAGACGCGTCGAGCGCTTCGTCGAGAAGCCCGACCGTGCGACGGCCGAAGCGATGATCGCCGCCGGCGATCATGTGTGGAACGGCGGCATCTTCATGTTCCGCGCCGACGTCTATCTCGGCGCGCTCGCCGCGCATGCCCCCGAGATGGTGGAGGCCGCGCGCCGCGCGATCGACGAAGGCAAGCGCGACGGCGCGCGCATCTATCCCGATCCGATCGCGTTCGGCGCCAGCCCGTCCGACTCGATCGACTATGCGGTGATGGAAAAGGCGTGGCGGGTCGCGGTGGCCCCGGTGAAGATGGGCTGGTCCGACGTGGGCAGCTGGGATGCGCTCCACGCGCTCAGCGCGCTCGACGGCGAAGGCAATGCGCACCAGGGTGAGGTGATCGCGATCGACTCGCGCAACTGCCTGATCCGCAGTGACGGCATCCGCGTCGCCGCGGTCGGCCTCGATGACCTCATCATCGTCGCCTCGGGCGATTCGGTGCTGGTGCTGCCGCGCGGTCGTTCGCAGGACGTGAAGAAGATCGTCGAGGCGCTGAAGGACCGGTGATGCGTGCGCCATCGGGTTCGGCCGATGGCGCCGTTGGTCAACCCGCGGTCACGCGACCTTGAAATAGGTCAGGAAGGGCGCCAGCCGCCAGTCGATCGCGGCGCGGTCGACGTTCGGCAGGACGCCCAGCAGCGCTTCCTGCTGGCTGTCGCCGATCACGATCGAGAGATAGAGGTCGACCGCGGCCACCGGATCGTCGAAATTGGCGCGGCCCTGCTGCGTCCACTGCCAGAAGCATTCGATCAGTTCCTCGCCGCGCCCGCCATAGACCTGATCGTGGAACGCCCGGCCGAAGGCAGGATCGCGCAGGCTTTCCTGGATGACGATGCGGTTGAGCGCGACCACCTTGGGCTGGCACATATGCCCCCGGATCCGGTAGGCGAGTTCGCGAAGCTGCGCGGACGGGGGTGCCGCGTCGAGCTCGGTCGACCAGTTGGTGTCGAGGTCGCGATCGACAAGGCGAACCACCATCGCCCGCAACAGCCCCTGCTTGTTGCCGAACATGTCGTAGACCGTTGCCAGCGACCCGCCCGAGCGCTTGACGATCGCCGCGAGGCTGACGCGGTCGAACCCCTGGTCGAGGAACAACTCCTCGGCCGCATCGAGAATCGCATTCCGGCGGTCTTCCCGCCGATGTATCACGGCTGCATCGCCGTCCTTAACCACCCCACCCACACTCCTGAAAGACGTTCGCAGAAACGACCTTGACCTGTAATGTACGTTACATTACCGGCGCAGACAAGCATTGTTGCGATGCGGTATAGTCGGCATCGCCCTAACGATCAGGACGAACAGGATGATTCGCAAACAGGGACTGGCCGGTCGCGGCACGGCGCTGGCGACGGTGATCGGGCTGGCGCTTGCGCTGTCCGCATGTGGTGGACAACAGCAGCAGCCGCCGCCGCCGCCGCCCGCGGTGACGGTCTACACCGTCACCCAGCAGCCGGTGGCGAACGTCATCGAATTGCCCGGCCGCATCCAGGCGGTCCGTACCGCCGAAGTGCGCGCGCGCGTCAACGGCATCATCGAGGCGCGCCTTTACGAGGAGGGCACCGATGTGTCCGCCGGCAAGGCGTTGTTCCAGATCGATCCGCGCGAACTGCGCGCCAGCCTGAACGGCGTGCAGGCGCAGCTCCAGCGCAGCCAGGCAACCGCGGCCAACGCGGCGCAGGTGGTCGGCCGCTACGAGCAGCTCGTGCCCGAACAGGCGATCAGCAAGCAGGAATATGATGCCGCCGTGGCACAGCTCCGCACTGCCCAGGCAGACGTGGCGCAGGCCCGCGCGCAGGTCGATTCGGCGCGGCTGAACCTCGGCTATTCCACGGTGACCGCGCCGATCTCCGGCCGGGCGAGCCGTGCGGCGGTGACCGAGGGTGCGCTGGTCAGCGCCAGCAGCGGCACCTTGCTGACGACGATCGAACAGATCGACCGCGTCTACGTCAATTTCTCGCAGTCCAGTTCGGACGTCCTCGCGGTGCGTCGCGACGTCGCCTCGGGCAAGATCAAGATGGGCAACCTCAACCAGGTGCGGGTCACGCTGATCCTGGAAGATGGCAGCATCTATCCGGCGCAGGGCGTGATCGACTTCCTCGATCTCGCGATCGACGAACAGACCGGCACCGCCGCGCTGCGCGCCGAAGTGCCCAACCCGCAGCGCGTGCTGCTGCCGGGCCAGTTCGTCCGTGCCCGCGCCGAGATCGGCACGCGCCCCGATGGTCTCGTCGTGCCGCAGCGGGCGGTCCGCACCACGCCGCAGGGCGCTTCGGTGATGGTCGTCGGCCCCAAGAACGTCGCGATGGTGCGGCCGGTGAAGCTGGGCGACCTGCAGGGTGCCAATTGGGTGATCCTCGACGGGCTGAAGCCCGGCGACAAGGTGATCACCGACGGTCTCCAGAAGGTGATGCCCGACAAGCCGGTGACGATCGTGCCCCCCGGCAAGCCCGCCGCGGCGCCCGCGCCTGCGCAACGCTGATCGGAGGCCTCGATGTCCCCCCGCTTTTTCATCGACCGCCCGGTCTTCGCCTGGGTGATCGCCCTCGGCATCCTGCTTGCCGGGATCATCGCGCTGCGCGCGCTGCCGATCGAGCAATATCCGACCGTCGCGCCCCCCTCGCTGACGATCAGCATCACCTACCCCGGCGCCGACGCGCAGACGCTTGAGCAGAACGCGACGCAGATCATCGAGCAGGAGCTCAACGGCGTGGAGGGCTTCCTCTACATGTCGTCCACCTCCAACTCGAACGGCACCGCGGAGATCACCGTCACCTTCGTCGCCGGTACCGATATCGACGACGCGCAGATGGAGGTGCAGAACCGCCTGCGGCGCGTCGAGCAGCGGCTGCCCGAAGAGGTCCGGCGCCAGGGCATCCAGGTCAACGAGGCCAATCCGGGCTTCCTGTTGATCGTGGCGATCACCACCGACAACCAGACCAACGACCCGTACGAGCTCGGCAACTTCGCCAACACGCGCGTGGTCGACGAACTGCGCCGCGTAACCGGCGTCGGCAACATCCAGTCCTTCTCGCCCGAATACGCGATGCGCATCTGGCTCGATCCCGAAAAGCTCGCCAGCTACAACCTGTCGCAGGCCGAAGCGCTGGCGGCGGTTCAGGAGCAGAACAGCCAGTCCCCGGGCGGCCAGCTCGGCGATCTGCCGATCGCCAACGGCACCGAGATCAACGCCACGATCACGACGCAGAGCCGCTTCACCCGGCCCGAGCAGTTCGAGCAGATCATCCTGCGCGCCAATCCGGACGGGTCGGCGATCACGCTCAAGGATGTCGGCCGCGTCGAGCTTGGCGCCGCCAACTACATCTTCTCGAGCGAACTCAGCGGCAGGCCGATGGCTGGTCTCGCCGTCCAGCTCTCGACCGGTGCCAACGCGCTTGCCACCGCGGAAGCGGTCAAGGAGCGGATGAAAGAGCTTTCGAGCACCTTCCCGGCCGGCTACAAATGGTCGATTCCCTACGACACCACGCCGTTCATCAACGTCTCGGTCGAAGAGGTGGTCAAGACGCTGATCGAGGCGATGGTGCTCGTCTTCCTCGTCATGTTCCTCTTCCTGCAGAACTGGCGCGCGACGGTGATCCCGACGATCGTCGTGCCGATCGCGCTGGCCGGCGCCTGCCTCGGCCTGTGGCTGTTCGGCTTCTCGATCAACGTGCTCAGCCTGTTCGGCATGGTGCTTGCGATCGGCATCCTCGTCGACGACGCGATCGTCGTCATCGAGAATGTCGAGCGCATCATGAGCGAGGAAGGGCTTTCGCCGCGCGACGCGACGGTGAAGGCGATGGGGCAGATCACCTCGGCGATCATCGGCATCACCCTGGTGCTGATCGCGGTGTTCATCCCGATGGCCTTCTTCCCGGGCTCCACCGGCGGCATCTATCGCCAGTTCTCGGTGACGCTCGCCATCTCGATCGCCTTCTCGGCGCTGCTCGCGCTGACCTTGACGCCGGCTTTGTGCGCAACCCTGCTCAAGCCGCACGACCATAGCCACCACACCGGCCCGGTCGGGCGCTTCGCCAGCGGCTTCTTCGATCGCTTCAACCGCTGGTTCGGACGCACGACGGACCGCTATCAGGGCGGGATCGGCAAGATGCTCAGGGCACCGGTGCGCTGGCTGGCGGTGTTCCTCGCGCTCGTCGGCGTGACCGCGCTGCTGTTCACCCGGGTGCCCGGCGGCTTCCTGCCCTCGGAGGATCAGGGCTATGTGATCAGCGTGGTGCAGGCACCGCCGGGCGCCACGCTCGAGCGGACCAACGTCGCGATCGATCAGGTCAAGGCGTTCTACAAGCAGCAACCGCAGCTTGAGAACCTCATCATCATCCGCGGCTTCAGCTTCTTCGGCCAGGGCCAGAACAACGCGATCATGTTCGCGCCGCTGAAACCGTGGGAAGAGCGCAAGGGCAGGGAAAACAGCGCGTTGGGCCTCGTCGGCCGTGCGCTGGGGCTGATGGGTACGGTCAAGGAGGCGATGGTCTTCTCGCTCAACCCGCCGCCGATCCAGGAACTGGGCAATGCCAGCGGCTTCACCTTCAAGCTCCAGGATCGCGGCAACAACGGCCAGGCGGCGCTGCTCGCGGCACGCAACCAGGTGCTGGGTGCGGCGAGCCAGAGCCCCGTGCTCGCGGGCGTCCGCCCCGAAGGGCAGGAGGATGCGCCGCAGCTCAAGGTGGAGATCGATCGGGTGAAGGCGCGCGCGCTCGGCCTGTCGATCGGGGACGTCAACGCGACGCTCGCCATCGCCTTCGGCAGTGCCTACGCCAACGACTTCACCCGCGACGGCCGCGTACTGCGCGTGCTGTTGCAGGCCGATGCGCCGCACCGCATGACTCCGCAGGACGTGCTCGACCTGCGCACGCGCAACGCGGAAGGCCAGATGGTGCCGTTCGGCGCCTTCACCACCGTGCAGTGGACCGCAGGCCCGCCGCAGCTCCAGCGCTACAACGGCTATTCGGCGATGACGATCTCGGGCACCCCGGCGCCCGGCCGTTCGAGCGGCGAGGCGATGGCGGAAATGGAGCGGATCGCCAAGGGTCTGCCCACCGGCTTCTCCTTCGAATGGACCGGCATCTCCTATGAGGAGAAGCAGTCCGCTGGCCAGATCGGCCTGCTGCTCGGTCTCTCGCTGGTGGTGGTGTTCCTGCTGCTTGCGGCGCTCTACGAAAGCTGGTCGATCCCGATCGCGGTGCTGCTGGTCGTGCCGTTGGGCGTGCTCGGCTCGGTGCTGTTCTCGATGCTCCGCGGGCTTTCGGCGGACGTCTATTTCAACGTCGGCCTGATCACGATCATCGGCCTTGCCGCCAAGAACGCGATCCTGATCGTCGAGTTCGCGATCGAGCAGGAGGATAGGGGCAAGAACCCGTTCGACGCGGTGATGGAAGCGGTGAAGCTGCGTCTGCGACCGATCATCATGACGTCGCTCGCCTTCATCCTCGGCATGGTGCCGCTGGTGATCGCAAGCGGCGCCGGCGCCGCCAGCCGCATCGCGGTGGGCTCTGGCGTGATGGGCGGGATGATCGCGGCGACCATCCTCGGCGTGTTCTTCATCCCCGTCTTCTATCTCTCGGTCCGCCGCTGGATCACCAAGAAGCGGCCGAGCATGCATCATGATCGCGACGCCGCGCCGAAGGAGGGCTCCGCCCATGCATAAGCTCGCAGCTCCCGCGGTGCTGCTCGCCGCGACCATGCTGGCGTCGTGCAACATGGCGCCCAAGCATATCCGCCCCGACCTGCCGGTGACCGATGCCTATCCGGAGGGTGTCGACATGCCCGCCGGCGCCGGTGCGGTCCGCGCCACCGAGATCGGCTGGACCGATTTCTTCGCCGATCCCCGGCTGGAGCGGCTGATCCGCGAGGCGCTGGCCAACAACCGCGACCTCGCCGTCTCGATCGCGCAGATCGAGGAGGCGCGCGGCCAGTATCGCATCCAGCGTGCGGACCAGCTGCCGACGCTGGACGGCTCGGCATCCTATACCAAGAGCCGCACCCCGGCCGCCGGGATCGGCATCCCCGGGATCACCGGCTTCACGCAGGAACAGTATCGCGCCGGTGTCGGCGTCACGAGCTTCGAGCTCGATTTCTGGGGCCGGGTGCGCAACCTCAACGAGGCGGCGCGCAGCCAGTTCTTCGCGACGGTGGAGGCGGAACGCGCCTTCCGCCTGAGCCTGATCCGCGACGTGGCGACGAGCTATTTCACGATCCGCGAATCCGACGAACGCATCGCGCTGGCCGAAGCGACGGTGAAGAGCCGGCAGGACGGGCTGCGCATCGCCAAGCGCCGCCTCGATGCGGGGGTGACCTCCGCGCTCGACTATCGCCAGTCCGAAACCTTGCTGACGCAGGCGGAGACCGAGCTTGCCGCGCTCAGGCTCGCGCAGGCGCAGGCGCGCAACTTCATGACCGTGCTCGTCGGCGGGGTGCTGCCCACCGACCTGCCCGAGCCCCTGTCGCTGGCACAGCAGACCGAATCGCCGCGGCTGGAGGCTGGGCTGCCGTCAGACCTGCTCACCGCGCGTCCCGATATCATCGCCGCCGAGGAACGGTTGCGCGCCGCCCGCGCCAATATCGGCGCGGCGCGCGCGGCCTTTTTCCCGACGATCTCGTTGACCGGCAGCTTCGGTTTCGCCTCCAACGCGCTCGACGACCTCATCGGATCGGACACCAGGCAGTGGAGCTATGGGCCGGCGATCTCGCTGCCGATCTTCGATTGGGGGCGCACCAAGAGCAATCTTTCGGTTGCCGAGGCGCGCGAGAACATCGCCATCGCCAATTATGAGCGCGCGATCCAGGGCGCGTTCCAGGAGGTGGGCGATGCGCTCGCCGGCCGCCGTTATCTGGCCGAGCAGGTCTCCGCGCAGGAGCGTGCGACCACCGCGCAGCGCCAACTCGCGAGCCTTGCGCGCACGCGCTACCGCGAGGGCGTCGCCGATTATCTCGAGGTGCTCGACGCCGAGCGCAACCTGTTCTCGGCGGAACAGGCGCTGCTCCAGGCCAAGCGCACGCAGGCGGAAAATCTGGTGGCGCTCTACGTCGCGCTGGGCGGCGGGCTGGTCGACGGGGGCGGCGGCTGACGCGGCACCGCCTGCGCATTTCCTCCGGCGGGATAATCGTCTAGCCCCGTCATCATGACCACCGACAGCGCAGCAGTACCCGCCAGCACGGCCATCCCGGCCGCGACGCTGGTGCTGTTCCGTGAGCGCGTGGCCGGGGCGCCGCCCGAACTGCTGATGGTCGAGCGATCGGGCAAGATGGCGTTCGCGGCGCAGGCGCTGGTGTTTCCCGGCGGGCGCGTCGACCCCGACGACCATCGGCTCGCGGCGCGCTTCGCGGACCTTTCGCCCGAGGACGCCGCCGCCCGCGTCGCCGCGATCCGCGAGACGATCGAGGAAAGCGGCATCGCCGTCGGCCTCGGTCCCGCGCCCGATGCCGCCGGGCTTGCCGACCTGCGCGCCGCGCTCGCGACGGGCGGCACGCCCTTTTCCGCGCTGCTCGATCGCCATCGCCTGTCGCTCGATCTCGCGGCGCTGGCGCCGTTCGCGCGCTGGTGCCCGAAGGGGCATGAGACGCGCATCTTCGACACGCGCTTCTACCTGGCCCGCGCCGCAGCCGATGCGCCGGAACCGCGCGTCGATGCGACCGAGAATGTCCATGCGTTGTGGATCAGCGCCGCCGACGTGCTCGAGGCGGGCAGCGCGGGCACGCGCCGGCTGATCTTCCCGACGCGCCGCAACCTCGAACGGCTGGCGCAGTTCGCCAGCCATGCCGAGGCGATCGCGCATGCCGCGTTGCATCCGATCGACACGATCTCGCCCTGGGTCGAGGTGCGCGACGGTGAACAGCATCTCTGCATTCCCGCCGGGCTCGGCTATCCGGTGACGGCCGAGCCGCTGGCCTCGGCGCTCCGCGGCTGAGGCGGCGCGCGTGGCGCAACGACGCAAGCGTGCCCGGCCGCGCCGGCGCAGCACGGCCGGGCGCTGGCTGCGCATCGCGGTGCTGGTGTCGTTGCTCGGGGTGGCGGGCTTCGTGCTCCACGTCTGGAACCGCGACCATCCCGAGGATCTGCCGTGGACGCGCCTCAACCTGGCCGATCCGATCGGGCTGTTCACCGGCCGCAAGCTCGCCGGGCTGACGGGTGACGCCACGCTCTGCCGCGCGCTGCTCGACGATGCCGGCGTCAGGTTCACCGCGGTCGCGCCGCACGGCACCGGCCAGTGCCATTATGCCGATGGCCTGCGGCTGGCGCCCGGCGGCGCGCGCGAGATCGGCTTCCGCCCCACCGGGCCGATCATGGCCTGCCCGGTGGCGGCGGGGCTGGCGCTGTGGGAATGGAACATCGTCCAGCCCGCGGCGCGGCGCCATCTCGGCGCGCGCGTCGTCGCGTTCGACCAGTTCGGCACCTATAATTGCCGCCACATCGCCGGCCGCCGCGCGTGGAGCGAGCATTCGACCGCCGATGCGATCGACATCGCCGGCTTCCGGCTGGACGACGGCCGGCGGATCAGCGTGCTGACGGACTGGCAGGGGGCGGGGGATCGCGCCGCCTTCCTGCGCGAGGTACGCGACGGCGCCTGCAAGACCTTCTCGACGGTGCTGTCACCCGACTATAATCGCGCCCACCGCGATCATCTGCACCTCGACCAGGCCGAACGCGGCAAGGCCGGCTGGCGCGCCTGCCGGTAGTCACCCGGCACGCGCACGCTCATTCAGCCCGCATAGGCCTTGATCAGGTCGAACAGATAGTCGCGGCCGACATAGACGCCGCGCGCCTCGATCCGCTCGTTCAGGCCATGTGCGCCATTGCCGTCGGGGTCGTACCAGGAACCGGGCACGCCATAGGTCGGGATGCCGATCGCCTGCAGGAAGATGCCGTCGGTCGCGCCCGTCGCCATTGCGGGCACCACCGGCACGCCCGGAAAATAGCGCGCCGAGAGCGTCGTCATCGGATCGATGATCTTCGGATCCATCGGCGGCGTCTTGGCGAGGGGGCGGACGGGCGGCACCAGCGTTACCGTCACCTTGGGATCGCCGATCACCGCGACGAGCTTCGCCTGCGTTTCCTCGACGCCGTGCCCGGGGAAGATGCGGCAATTGACGTTGGCCGCGGCGCGCTGCGGCAGCGCGTTGTTGGCATGGCCGCCTTCGAGCAGGGTGGCGACGCAGGTCGTGCGCAGCATCGAATGGAAGCCGCGATCGGTGTTGAGGATCGCCTCGGCCGCCTTGTCGCCCGGGTTCCTGACGATCGCCAGCATCGCCGCACCCACCTCGTCCTTCCGCGATGTGCCGGTCTGGGTGAAGTAGGCGCGCGTCGTATCGTTGAGCTCGACCGGGAATTCATGCGCCTGGATTCGGGTCAGCGCCTGGGCGAGCTCGTAGATCGCGTTGTCGGGCACCGGCACCGAACTGTGGCCGCCGGGGTTGGTGGTCTCCAGCCGATAGTTCTGCACCGCCTTCTCGCCGACCTGCAACTGCTGCGCGATCAATTTGCCCTTGCCGTCGGTATCGCCGCCGCCGCCCTCGTTGAGCGCGAATTCCGCCGCGATCAGTTCAGGCCGGTTCGCCGCCAGCCATTGCGCGCCGTTGAAGGCCCAGGTGGTTTCCTCGCCGCAGGTCAGCGCCAGCTTGATCGTGCGCTTGGGGCGATAGCCCTCTTCCTTCATGCGCATGAACGCGTCGACCCAGATCGCGTCCATCGCCTTCATGTCGGCGACGCCGCGGCCATAGAAATAGCCGCCTTCCTCGATGAAGGCGAAGGGATCGCGCGTCCAGTCGGCGCGCTTGGCCTCGACCACGTCGAGATGCCCCAGCAGCAGCATCGGCTTCAGCGTCTTGGAACTGCCCGGCAGCACCACCACGATCCCGCCGTCCTTGGGATGCTCCGGCACCGCGAACCGGGTGATGTCGCTGTCGGCAAAGCCCGCGGATTTCAGATGCCCGGCGATCTTCGTCGCGAGATCGGTGCAGCTTCCGGTGGTGACGGTGGTGTTGGTTTCCACCATTTCCTTCAGCAAGGCGCGATAGCGTTGCTGATCGGGCCGCAACTGCCTCGTCTGCGCCTGGGCCCCGGTTGCCGTGATCGCTGCCGCTGCTGCCAGCAGCGCCGCCGATATCGCTCGCATTTCATTCCCCCCTGCCCAAAGGCCGGCTTCATGTCTCGGGGGCTTTGGCTCGGGCGTAAAGCGCAAACTGCCGGCACGGAAAAAAGCCCTCTCCCACAAAAGGGAGAGGGCTCGAGACGTCTGCTACTCCGCTGCCGGCAGGTAGATTTCGCTGCCCTTCTCGCGGAACTTCTCGCTCATTTCCGCCATGCCTTCCTCGGCGGCGATGAAGGTGTCGGCGCTGCTGTTCTGCTTCGCCGCGAAGTCGCGCACTTCCTGGGTGATCTTCATCGAGCAGAATTTCGGCCCGCACATCGAGCAGAAATGCGCCGACTTGGCGCCCTCGGCCGGCAGGGTCTGGTCGTGATACTGCTCCGCCGTGTCGGGATCGAGCGACAGGTTGAACTGGTCGCGCCAGCGGAATTCGAAGCGGGCGCGGCTCAGCGCATCGTCGCGCAGCTTGGCGGCGGGATGGCCCTTGGCCAGATCCGCGGCATGGGCGGCGAGCTTGTAGGTGACGACGCCGACCTTCACATCGTCGCGATCGGGCAGCCCCAGATGCTCCTTGGGCGTCACGTAGCAGAGCATCGCGGTGCCGAACCAGCCGATCATCGCCGCGCCGATCGCCGAGGTGATATGGTCGTAGCCCGGCGCGATGTCGGTGGTGAGCGGCCCGAGCGTGTAGAAGGGGGCCTCGCCGCACGCTTCGAGCTGCTTGTCCATATTGGCCTTGATCTTGTGCATCGGCACATGGCCGGGGCCCTCGATCATCACCTGCACGTCATGCTTCCACGCGACCTGCGTCAGCTCGCCCAACGTCGCGAGTTCGCTGAACTGGGCTTCGTCGTTGGCGTCGGCGATCGACCCGGGGCGGAGGCCGTCACCCAGCGAGAAGGCGACATCATAGGCCTTCATGATCTCGCAGATGTCCTCGAAGCGCTCGTAGAGGAAGCTCTCCTTGTGGTGCGCGAGGCACCATTTCGCCATGATCGATCCGCCGCGGCTGACGATGCCGGTCACGCGCTTGGCGGTCATCGGGATATAGGGCAGCCGCACGCCGGCGTGGATCGTGAAATAGTCGACGCCCTGTTCGGCCTGCTCGATCAGCGTGTCGCGGAAGATCTCCCATGTCAGATCCTCGGCGATGCCGCCCACCTTCTCCAGCGCCTGGTAGATCGGCACGGTGCCGATCGGCACGGGCGCGTTGCGCAGGATCCACTCGCGGGTGTCGTGGATGTTGCGGCCGGTGGAAAGGTCCATCACCGTGTCGGCGCCCCAGCGGATCGACCAGACCATCTTGTCGACCTCGGCCGCGACGTTCGACGCAACCGCCGAATTGCCGATATTGGCGTTGATCTTCACCAGGAAGTTGCGGCCGATCGCCATCGGCTCGGTTTCGGGGTGGTTGATGTTGTTGGGGATGATCGCGCGGCCGCGGGCGACCTCGTCGCGCACGAACTCGGGCGTCACATAATCGGGGATCGACGCGCCGAAATCCTGGCCGTCGCGGATCAGCTTTTCCTTGAGCGCGGCGCGGCCGACATTCTCGCGGATCGCGACATATTCCATCTCGGGGGTGATGATGCCGCGGCGGGCATAATGCATCTGGCTGACATTGGCGCCGGCCTTCGCGCGCAGCACCTTGCGGCGGACGTTGGGGAAGGCCGGCACGCCGCCCGAGCGATCGGGGCCGAGCTGGCCATTATCCTCCGGCTTCACCTCGCGCTGGTCGACTTCTTCCACGTCGCCGCGGCTGCGGATCCAGTCCCGGCGCAGTTCGGGGAGGCCCGCCATGATGTCGATGCGCGCATTGGGGTCGGTATAGGGGCCCGAGCAGTCATAGACGCGCACCGGCGGCTCGCCCGACGACGGCTCGAGATCGATCTCGCGCATCGCCACGCGATGCGCGCCGACATGGATCTTGCGGCTGCCGCGGATCGGGCCGGTGGTGACGGCAAGCTCGGTACGGGCTGGGATGTCGGCCATTCTATAACTCTCCTTCAACGGGAAAGAGAGCGGCGGCCCGCGCCTCCCTCCCTACGCCGGCGCTAACCGGATCAGGTTCAGCGGGTCATGGCATCAGCCATATCTCAGCTGCTTGCGTGCAGCCCCCCGGGGATAGCGCGGTTGTATGGGCTTATCGCCGGCGTGGCTAGCCCCCAGACAGGCGTTCAGAGCGCTGTATTGTCTCGCGTCGTCGGGCCGCTGCCGTCGCGGCTCGTCATCACCAGCGTCGCCAGCCGTGGCAGATCGCGGAACATCAGCCGATAGACGGTCTCCGGCGCGTCATAGCCCTTGATCGACACATGCGTCATCGGCGGGCGCATATGGTCGGGGATCGGCGTCTTGAGCATGTCGAGCGCCGATTTGCCGACGACGATCTCGCAACCCAGTTCCTTGCACGCGGATTCGAGGCGGAACGCCTTGTTCACGGTATCGCCCAGCGCGGTGAAGTCGGCGATGGCGGTGCTGCCCATATTGCCGATCTGGGCATAGCCGGTGTTGATCGCGGCGCCGAACGCCAGCGGCCGCGGCAGCGAGAAGCGCTGCTGCATCGGCTCGATGATCAGGTTGATCTGCGCGATCGTATCGATCACCACCGCCAGCTCCTCCGGCATCACCGATGCGCCGGGATGCAGCCAAACCGCCATCACCGCATCGCCGATATATTTCTGCGACCAGCTCTTGTTGCGGAACAGCACGGCGCCGATCTCGCGGAAGATCTCGCTCATCAGCGCCGAAATCCGCTGTTCACCCAGTTCGCGCGACAGCACGGTATAGTTGCGCATGTCCGCCACCATCACGCTGATCAGGCTGTTGGCGAGATGGACCATCGTCGGCAGCGGCGAATCGAAATCCGCCACCGTCGTCGCGGGCTCGGGCTGGTTGAACAGCAATTCCTGGTTGCCGATGCGGATGATGTCCTGATCGGACAGGCGCGTGGGCGTGGTCAGCTGGCGGCCGTTGAGCAAGGTGCCGTTGCGGCTGCCGCTGTCGGAAACGACGCAATGGCCGGTGGCGTCGCGGCGGATCATCGCATGCTCGCGCGAAGCGACCTGATCGTCGAGGATGATCGTCGAATGCGGGCTGCGGCCGATCCGACAGACGCTCAGCCGTTCGATCGAGAAGCGGATATCGCGGCCGGCAATGATCGCTGTGATATACGGATCGGATGCCGCCATGCGCTGCGAAGAACCCCCCTTCTCCCCTGTCTTCATCTGGCCGCAGGGCAGCGAGTCATATCCCGAATATTGCCGATGCCGCTGCGACGCAATTCCCTAATCGGCACGTGCGATCAACCGAACAGTGTGAGCACCGCATCGGCGAGCGCGGGATCTCCCACCGCGATCACCCGTCCGTCGCTGCCGTCGCCGAGCGCGCGGCCCTGCCAGTCGCACATCCGGCCGCCGGCGCCCTCGACCACCGGCACCAGCGCCGCGAAGTCGTAGAGCTTCAGCCCCTGCTCGACGACAAGGTCGATATGGCCCGAGGCGAGCAGCCCGTAATTGTAGCAGTCGCCGCCCAGCAAGGTGTCGCGGCAGCGCATCCGCAGCGTTTCGAACCAGTGGCCGCCGATCTCGTCGAACAGCCAGGGCGCGGTCGTGGCGAACAGCGCGGAGGGGATGACCGGGCAGCGCCGCGTCCTCGCAGGGGCGCCCTGGAAGAGGGTCGGGTGGCCGGTGGCGCCCAGCCACCGCTCGCCGCTGATCGGCTGGTCGATCACGCCCAGCACCGGGCGCCCGGCCTCCAGCAGCGCGATGAGCGTGCCGAAGATCGGCCGGCCACCGATGAAGGCGCGGGTGCCGTCGATCGGATCGAGCACCCACACCCGCTCCGCATCGCCGCGATCGATGCCATATTCCTCACCGATCACGCCGTCGGCGGGCCGTTCGGTGGCGAGCAGCGCGCGAATCGCCGCCTCGGCGGCGCGATCGGCCTCGGTAACCGGCGAATTGTCTCCCTTGGTCTCGATCTCGAAACGCTGGCGGAAAAAGGGGCGGATCGCGGCGCCGGCGGCGTCGGCGAGTCGTCGGGCAAGTTGGATATCGCTGTCGCTGACCATGGCGATGACCTAGCCCAGCCGGGCCGAGGGGGCTAGGCTCCAGAACCGATGGATTCGCCTCGCATCGTCGCACGGAACCGGCATGACGACGGTATCGACGCGTGGGGCGTGGTGCGCGCCACGCCGGGTACCGCGCTGGCCGGCGCCGTGCGCGGCTATGCCAGCTATTGGGAACGCACCGCATCCTTCACCGCGCGGCGCGAACTCGCCTCCACCGCGGTGGTGCTGATCGTCAATCTCGGCGACGTGCTCGAGCTTTGCGACGGGCGGGGGGACGTGCTGCGGCTGGGCCCCGGCGAAGGGTTCGTGGCGGGCATTCACACGGCCACGGCGATCTCCCGCTCCACCGGCACGCAGGCCGGGGTGCACGTGTTCCTCACCCGCGCCACGCTGTCGCGCCTGCTCGGCATGCCGCTGGAGCATCTGCTCAACCGCTGCGTCGATCTGGAGGCGGTGCTCGGCCCCGGTATCCGCAGCCTGTGCCAGCGGCTGGGCGAGACCGCGGACGCGCAGTTCCGTTTCGCGCTGCTCGAACGGGCGATCATCCAGCGGCTGGCCGAGGCGCCAGCCCCGGACGCGGCCATGCTCCACGCCGAACGCCGGTTGGCGAGCGCATCGCCGCCGCCGGTCGCCGCCCTGGCCGCCGAGCTCGACCTCAGCCGCCAGCATTTCGCGCGCCGCTTTCGCGAGACGACCGGGCGAACTGCGCCGACGGCTGCTGCCGCACGGCTATGGCGTGCGCGATAGCTGATCTTCCATCGGTGCAAGACCGGCCGGCGGCGCGTCGCTAGGCTTCGTGGCAATGCTTCAGTTCGGGAGAGCCACAATGCACCACGCCCTGATTCCCTGCCTGCGCTACGCGGATGCGCCCGCTGCCATCGCCTTCCTGTGCGATGCCTTCGGCTTCGAGCGGCATGCCGTCTATGCCGACGATGCCGATCCCTCGATCATCCACCACGCCCAGCTGACGCTCGACGGCAACATGATCATGCTCGGCAGCGCCGATAACGGCAGCGAATCGGCGAAGCTCTACAACTGGAAGACGCCGGCCGAGGCCGGCGGCATCACGATGTGCGTCTGCGCGGTGATCGACGATCCCGATGCTCATGCCGCCCGCGCGGCCGCCGCCGGCGCCCGGATCATCCGCGCGCCATACGACAATGCCGGCTATCCGGGGCGCGCCTATGACGCGCTCGATACCGAGGGCAATGTCTGGAATTTCGGCAGCTACGATCCGTTCGCGGCGTAGCGGCCCGCTCCCCTCCCGCATGCGGGAGGGGAGCATCGCGATCAGCGGGCGATGCCGCCGGCAGCGAGCACCGCGAGCGTCACCAGTTCGGATGCGGTCGACGCCATCGTCGCGACCTGCACCGACTTCTCCATGCCGATCAGCATCGGCCCGATGACATGATCGCCGCCCAGTTCGCGCAGCAGCTTGGCGGAGATGTTGGCGGACTGGAGGCCCGGCATCACCAGCACGTTGGCGGGCCCGGAAAGGCGGCAGAACGGGTAGTTCGCCATCAGCTTCGGATTGAGCGCGACGTCGGGCGCCATCTCGCCCTCGAACTCGAACGAAACGCCGCGCGCATCGAGGATTGCCACCGCCTCGCGGATGCTCTCCAGCCAGTTGCCCGGCGGGTTGCCGAAGGTGGAATAGCTGAGGAAGGCGACGCGCGGTTCGTGGCCCATCTTGCGGGCGACCGCGGCGGTGCCCTCGGCGATGTCCGCCAGGCAGGCGGCGGAGGGGCGCTCGTTGACCGTCGTGTCGGCCATGAACACGGTATGGCTCTGGCCGACAAGGATGTGGATGCCGAACGGCGTCTGGCCCTCGATCGGATCGAGCACGCGGCGGATCTCGCGCATCGACTGCGCATAGGGCCGGGTCACGCCGGTGATCATCGCGTCGGCTTCGCCCATCTTCAGCAACAGCGAGCCGAACAGGTTGCGATCCTGGTTGACCATCCGCTCGACCTCGCGCTTGAGGTAGCCGCGGCGCTGCAGCCGCTCGTAGAGCAGCTCCACCATCTTCGGCACCAGCGGCGAGATGCGGCTGTTGTGCAACTCGAAGCTGTGCGGATCGTCGACGCCCAGCGCCTTCAGCCGGTCATAGACCTCGTCGCGGCCGACCAGCACCGGCGTGCCATAGCCGCCGTCGCGGAACTGGATCGCCGCGCGCAGCACCACTTCTTCCTCGCCCTCGGCGAACAGCACGCGCTTGGGATGCGCGCGCGCGCCTTCGTAGGCGAGCGTCAGCACCGAGGTGGTCGGGTTGAGCCGGCCGCGCAGCGCGTTGCGATAGGCACCCATGTCGAGGATCGGCTTGGTGGCGACGCCACTGTCCATCGCCGCCTGCGCGACGGCGGCGGGCACCACCTCCATCAGCCGCGGATCGAACGGGGCGGGGATGATATAGTCGACGCCGAAGCTGTGGGTGCGGCCGCCATAGGCCTGCGCCACCTCTTCGGGCACCGCCTCGCGCGCCAGCCCGGCGATCGCGTTGGCAGCGGCGATCTTCATCTCCTCGTTGATCGCCGTCGCGCGCACGTCGAGCGCGCCGCGGAAGATGAAGGGGAAGCCGAGGACGTTGTTCACCTGGTTGGGATAGTCAGAACGGCCGGTGGCGATGATCACGTCGGGGCGCGCGGCCTTCGCCTCGGGCGGGGTGATCTCCGGATCGGGATTGGCCATCGCGAAGATGATCGGCCGCTTGGCCATCGTCTTCACCAGCTCGGGCTTGAGCGCGCCCGCCGCGGACAGGCCCAGGAAGATGTCGGCATCGACCATCGCCTCGGCCAGCGAGCGCCGGTCGGTCTTGGCCGCATGCGCGGACTTCCACTGGTCCATGTTTTCCTGGCGGCCCTGGTAAATCACGCCCTGGCGGTCGCACATCAGCACATTGTCGTGCGGCACGCCCATCGCCTTGATCAGCGCGGTGCAGGCGATCGCCGCGGCGCCCGCGCCGTTGACCACCACCCGCACGTCCTTCAGGTCGCGTCCGGTGATGTGGCAGGCGTTGATCAGGCCGGCGGCGGTTATGATAGCGGTACCATGCTGGTCGTCATGCATGACCGGAATGTTCATCCGCTCCTTCAGCGCCTGCTCGATGATGAAGCATTCGGGCGCCTTGATATCTTCCAGGTTGATGCCGCCGAAGCTGGGCTCCAGCAGCGCCACCGCGTTGATGAAGGCGTCGGGATCCTCCGTGTCGAGTTCGAGATCGATCGAATCGACGTCGGCGAAGCGCTTGAACAGCACCGCCTTGCCTTCCATGACCGGCTTGGACGCGAGCGCGCCGAGATTGCCGAGACCCAGGATCGCGGTGCCGTTGGAGATCACCGCGACGAGGTTGCCCTTGGCGGTATAGTCGTAGGCGGTCGCGGGGTCGGCTGCGATCGCGCGGACCGGCACGGCGACGCCGGGGGAATAGGCCAGGCTCAGGTCGCGCTGCGTCGCCATCGGCTTGGACGCGATGATCTCGATCTTCCCGGGCCGTCCGTAGGAATGGAACAGCAGCGCCTCGCGCTCCGAGAACTGGACGTTCGCACCTTCGCTCATCAGCTTCCCTCTCCGCTGTTCGCCCTCCCCCTTAGGGCGGGGATGTTGCAAGGGAAAGGTGGCAATCGAAACCATCTCCGGCCGGCTGACGTAGCGGAACATCGTGGGCTTCGCGCAGGCCGCCGCCCTGTGTATCGAACCGCGATGACCGATGCCGCCCCCACGCCGATGATGGCGCAATATTTCACGTTGAAGGCCGAAGCGCCCGATTGCCTTTTGTTCTACCGGATGGGCGACTTTTTCGAACTGTTCTTCGACGATGCCCGCACGGCCTCCGCGATCCTCGACATCGCTCTTACCGCGCGCGGCGAGCATGCCGGGCAGCCGGTGCCGATGTGCGGCGTGCCGGCGCATTCGGCCGAGGCCTATCTCGCGCGGCTGATCAAGGCCGGGCAGCGCGTCGCCATCGCCGAGCAGGTGGAATCGCCTGCCGAGGCCAAGGCACGGGGCTCCAAGTCGCTGGTAGCGCGCGCGGTCGTCCGCGTCGTCACCGCCGGCACATTGACCGAGGAGGCACTGCTCGACTCGCGCGCGGCCAACTGGCTGGTCGCGATCGGCGAGGCGGCCGGCGGGCTCGGGCTTGCCGCCGTCGATGTCTCCACCGGCCGGTTCGAACTGGCCGCGATTACGGGCGCTACGCTCGACGCCGAGCTGGCGCGGCTCAACCCCGCGGAGATTGTGGTCGCCGAGGGTTCCGGATTCGACGGCCTCGCCCGCCCGCGCGAGGGGTTCGACAGCGCGCGCGCCGAGACGCGGCTCAAGACGCTCTACGGCGTCGCGACGCTCGACGGCTTCGGAAGCTTCTCGCGGCCCGAACTCGCGGCGGCGGGTGGGTTGCTCGCCTATCTCGACCATGCCGGCAAGGGCACCTTGCCCTTCCTCCAGCCGCCCGAACGGCGGCTGGCGGGCGGCACGATGATGATCGACGCGGCGACGCGCGAGAGCCTGGAACTCACCCGCACCGCGCAGGGCAATCGCGCGGGCAGCCTGCTCGATATCGTCGATCGCACCGTCACCGGCGCGGGCGCGCGCATGCTGGGCGCCGATCTGGCCGCGCCGCTGGTCGATCGCGCCGCCATCGCCGCCCGGCTCGGTCTCGTGCGCTTCTTCGCCGAGGACCAGACGACGCGCGACGCGATGCGCGCCAGCCTCCGGGCGCTGCCCGACGTCGGTCGGGCGCTTGGCCGTCTCG
Source organism: Sphingomonas sanxanigenens DSM 19645 = NX02 (assembly GCF_000512205.2). Lineage (NCBI taxonomy): Bacteria > Pseudomonadati > Pseudomonadota > Alphaproteobacteria > Sphingomonadales > Sphingomonadaceae > Sphingomonas > Sphingomonas sanxanigenens. Next base: position 4,860,934 of record NZ_CP006644.1, on the reverse strand, counting down.
CCGCGGGGCGTGGCTCTCCGCGCGACCTCGGCCAGCTGCGTGACGGATTGTCCGCGGCGCGGTCGCTTCGTGGCGCGCTCGCCGCATCGGCGGCGCTGTCGCCGCTGCTTGCCGAACTCCTGCCGCTGCTCGACGGCCATGGCGCGCTGATCGACCAGCTTGCCGTCGCGCTGGTGCCCTCGCCGCCGATCGACGCGGCGCAAGGCGGCTATATCGCCGAGGGTTATGACGCTGCGCTCGACGAACTGCGCGCGACCGGCGGCGATGGCCGTCGCGCGATCGCAGCACTTGAGGCGCGTTATCGCGAATCGACCGGCATCGGCGCGCTCAAGATCAAGCACAACGGCGTGCTCGGCTATCATATCGAGGTGCCGGCGCGGCATGCCGACGCGCTGATGGCGGCGGATTCGGGCTTTACCCACCGCCAGACCCTCGCCGGTGTCGTCCGTTTCAACGCGCCCGATCTGCACGATGTCGCCAGCCGCGTGACGCAGGCCGGCGCGCACGCGCTGGCGGCGGAGGCCGCGCATCTCGAAGCGCTGATTGCGCTGGCAATGGAGAGCGCCGCGCCGATCGCCGCCACCGCCAACGCGCTCGCGCGGCTCGACGTCGCCGCCGGGCTCGCCGCGCGCGCGATCGAGGGCGGCTGGTGCCTGCCCGCATTCGCCGATCATCCCTGCCTCGAGATCGAGGGCGGGCGCCATCCCGTCGTCGAGGCGTCGCTCGCGCGCGCCGGCGACCGCTTCGTCGCCAATGACTGCAAGCTCTCGCCCGAGCGGCGGCTGTGGCTCGTCACCGGCCCCAATATGGGCGGCAAATCGACCTTCCTGCGCCAGAACGCGCTGATCGCGGTGCTGGCGCAGGCGGGCAGCTATGTGCCCGCGGCGCGCGCGCGGCTGGGGCTGGTGGACCGGCTGTTCAGCCGCGTCGGCGCCTCGGACAATCTCGCGCGCGGCCGGTCGACCTTCATGGTCGAGATGGTCGAGACCGCCGCGATCCTCGCGCAGGCGACGCCGCAGAGCCTGGTCATCCTCGATGAGGTCGGCCGCGGCACCAGCACCTATGACGGCCTCGCCATCGCCTGGGCGGTGGTGGAGGCGGTGCATGAGACGAACCGTTGCCGCTGCCTGTTCGCGACGCACTATCACGAACTCACACGGCTGGCCGAGCGGCTCGACGGCCTGTCATTGCACCATGTCCGCGCGCGCGAATGGAAGGGCGATCTGGTGCTGCTGCACGAGATATCCGATGGCCCTGCCGACCGCAGCTATGGCCTCGCCGTCGCCAAGCTCGCCGGCCTGCCGCCGCCGGTGATCGCCCGCGCCAAATCGGTGCTCGCGAAGCTGGAGGCCGGCCGCGCCGCGACCGGCGGGCTCGCTGCTGGGCTCGACGAACTTCCGCTGTTCGCAGCCGCCGCGGCGGCCGAGGAGGAGAAGGTCGACGCGCTGCGGGATGCGCTGGACGCGATCGACGTCGATGCCCTCAGCCCGCGCGAGGCGCTGGAGCTGATCTACCGGCTGAAGGCGTTGGCGGCGGAATGACGGCCATGGTATGACCAAGTCGTACCGATTGTTAGGAGGTTATCGATGGGAGTTGTCCGCAAGATCAGCATTGCCTTGACCGAGGAACTGGCGATGGACGTCGATCAGGCCGTCGCCAGCGGCGATTATGCGAGCAGCAGCGAGGTAATCCGCGAGGCATTGCGCCAGTGGAAGCAGCAGCGTGAGGCTGATTTGGCCCATATCGCGGAACTGCGTCGGTTGGTGCAGGAAGGGTTGGACAGCGGCGAGCCGCAGCCAGTTACCGACGCGTGGTTTGACGATATCATTGCGCGGGGCAAGGCGCGGCTGGCAGCACACAAAGTCGGCGAATGAGCCTGCCGGTTTATGCTCCGCGAGCGGACCAGGATCTGCGCGCGCTTTTCGAGATGATCGGCGCCGATGATATCGATGCTGCCGAACGGTTTATCGGGAAGATCCGGCGGTTGATTCTGCGGCTCGGAGATTTTCCGATGAGCGGCCCCGCACGGCCAGAACTGGGCGATGGCTTGCGATCGCTCAGCATCGGCGCCTACGTCATCCTCTATCGCGTGCTGGCCGATGATGTGCTGATCGTGCGCGTCGTCCACAGCGCACGCGATTTGCCACGGATCCTGCGCGACGACGCGTGACGCGGCGGTCGGCAGCCCTTATCTCCCAGCCATGTCAAATCGCTTCGATGCCCTTCCCAACCGCCGCGCGATCATCGACCGTCGCGTGCTTGCCGATGCGATCGCCGCGCTCGATCCCAAGGTGGGTGATCCCGCACTGCGCGCCGCGGTCGCCGGCCTGTTGCGCCAGGCGCTCGCCGATGGGCGCGCGGAGATCGCCAAGCGGCTGGACGAGCATCCCTCGCGCGGGCTCGAGGCGGCGAGCGGCCAGGCCTTCCTGATCGACCAGTTGCTGCGGCTGATCTTCGACTTCGTCACCCACAGCCTCTATCCGATCAACAACCCCACTGCGGGCGAACGGATCGTGCTGGTTGCGGTGGGCGGCTATGGCCGCGGCGAGATGGCGCCCTTCTCGGATGTCGACATCGCCTTCCTCACCCCCTGGAAGCAGACCGGCTGGACCGAGCAGGTCATCGAATCGATGCTCTATCTGCTGTGGGATCTCGGCCTCAAGGTGGGCCATTCCAGCCGCTCGCTCGACGAGATGGTGCGCATGGCCAAGGCGGATCTCACCATCCGCACCGCCTTGCTCGAAGGCCGCTATGTGTGGGGAGATCAGGCGCTCTACGATCAGGCGGCGGAGCGCTTCGACCGGGAGGTGATGGCGGGCACCGCGCGCACCTTCGTCGCGGAGAAGCTGGCCGAGCGCGACGCGCGCCATCGCAAGATGGGCGATAGCCGCTATGTCGTCGAACCCAATGTGAAGGAGGGGAAGGGCGGGCTGCGCGACCTCCACACCTTGTTCTGGATCGGCAAATATGTGCACAGCGTCCGCTCGGTCGCCGAGCTGGTCGATGCCGGGCTGCTCACGCGTGAGGAACTGCGCCGCTTCCAGCGCGCCGAAAACTTCCTGTGGGCGGTGCGGTGCCATCTTCACGCGCTGTCCGGCCGCGGCGAGGACCGGCTGACGTTCGACGTCCAGCGCGAGATCGCGGTCAAGATGCGCTATGCCGACCGGCCGGGGAAGAGCGCGGTCGAGCGCTTCATGCAGCATTATTTCCTGACCGCGAAGCAGGTGGGCGATGTCACCGGCCTGTTCCTCGCGCATCTCGACGAGCAGCACGCCGCGCGCGGCCGCCGCTTCGGCCTGCCCGCGATCATGCGCCGCGCGCCCAAGAAGCTCGAGGGTTTCGTGCTCGATCGCGGCAGGCTCGCGCTGCCGTCCGAGGATTTCTTCCAGGAAGATCCGGTGCGGTTGATCCAGATCTTCGCGCTGGCCGACGAGCAGGGGCTGGAGATCCATCCGCTGGCGATGCGTGCCGCCTCGCGGGATGCGCGGCGGATCGACAATGGCGTGCGCCGCGACCGCCGCGCCAACGCCTTCTTCATGGATGTACTGACCTCGCCGCGTGACCCCGAGACGGTGCTGCGCTGGATGAACGAGGCGAGCGTGTTCGGCCGCTTCGTGCCCGACTTCGGCCGCGTCGTCGCGCAGATGCAGTTCGACATGTATCATCACTACACCGTCGACGAGCACACGGTGCGCGCGATCGGCCTGCTTTCGAAGATCGAGAAGGGCGCGCTCGAAACCGATCATCCGCTTGCGACCGCGATCATGGATCAGATCGTCTCGCGGCGGGTGCTCTACGTCGCGGTGCTGCTGCACGACATCGCAAAGGGCCGCGCCGGCGACCACAGCGTGCTCGGCGCGGAGGTGGCGCTCAAGCTCTGCCCGCGCTTCGGCATGACCCCGGCCGAGACCGAGACCGTCGCCTGGCTTGTCCGCCGCCATCTGCTGATGTCCGCCACCGCGTTCAAGCGCGACCTCTCGGATTTCAAGACGGTGCTCGATTTCGTCCAGGCGGTGCAGTCTCCCGAGCGGCTCCGCTTGCTGCTGGTGCTGACCGTGGTCGATATCCGCGCGGTCGGCCCCGGGGTGTGGAACGGCTGGAAGCGCCAGCTCCTCTCCGACCTCTATGACGCGGCGGAGGAAGTGCTGCGGCTGGGCCACAAGCAGCGCGGCCGCGGCGAACGCGTCGTTGCCAAGCAGGCGGAACTCAGGAGGCTGCTCGGCTGGACCGACGAGGCGTTCGACGCGCTCGTCAGGCGCCTGCCCGAATCCTACTGGATCGCCGAATCGGTCGATGTGCTCGAACGCAATGCGAAGCAGGTTGCGGAAGCGGATGTGCCGCTCTCGATCGCGGCACAGGTCTATCCGGCCCGCGACGCGACCCTCGTGACCGTCTATGCCAGCGACCATCCCGGCTTGTTCTACCGGATCGCCGGTGCCATCCACCTCGCCGGCGCCAGCATCATCGACGCACGCATCCACACCACGCGCGACGGCATGGCGCTCGATAACTTCCTTGTGCAGGATCAGCGCGGCGGCCCGTTCGACGGGGAAGACCGGCTGCAGCGGATCGTCCGCACGATCGAGGATGCGCTGGCCAATCGCAACCGCCTCAACGAGCGGCTGCAGGCGCGGCCGCTCGCCAAGATCCGCGCGGAGGCCTTCTCGATCGAGCCGGTGGTGCTGATCGATAACAAGGCGTCGAACCGCTACACGGTGATCGAGGTCAACGCGCGCGACCGGCCGGCGCTGCTCAATGCGCTGGCCTATGCGCTGTTCCAGTCGAAGGTCACGATCCACTCGGCGCACATCGCCACCTATGGCGAGCGCGCGGTCGATACCTTCTACATAACCGACCTGATCGGCGACAAGATCGACGGCGCGCTGCGGCTCCAGGCGCTGGAGACGCGGCTGCTCGACGCCGCGGCGGGTCGGGAGAGCGAGCTGGAGGCGGCGTAGCAGCGCCCCTCCCCGCGCGGGGAGGGGCGCCTGGCACTCAGTGCCCCGCCTGCTCCCCGCGCGCGATGTGCGACAGTTCGAGCTGCGTGTCGATCTGCTTCAGCAGCCGTTCCAGCCCGGCCTCGTCCTTCGCCTCGGCACGCGCCACCAGCACGTCCTGGGTGTTGGAGGCGCGCAGCAGCCACCAGCCGTCGGGGGTGTTCACGCGCGCGCCGTCGGTGCGGTTGATGTCGGCGCCGTCGGCTTCCAGCCGCTGCAGCACTTCCTCGATCACCGCGAACTTGCGCGATTCGTCGACCTGGAAGCGCATTTCCGGCGTGTTGACCATTGCCGGCATCGCATCCTTGAGCTCGGTCAGCGACTTGCCGCTGTGCCGCACCGCGCCCATCAACCGCACCGCCGCATAGATCGCGTCGTCGAAGCCGTAATAATCCCAGGCGAAGAAGATGTGGCCGCTCATCTCGCCGCCGAGCGGGCTGTCGACTTCCTTCATCTTCGCCTTGATTAGGCTGTGGCCGGTCTTCCACATCAGCGGCTTGCCACCGAGTTCGGCGACGCGGTCGTAGAGCGCCTGGCTGGTCTTCACATCGGCGATGATGGTGCCGCCGGGAACCGCCTTCAGCACCGGCTCGGCGAGGATCCCCAGCAGCTGGTCGCCCCACACCACGCGGCCCTTGCCGTCGATCGCGCCGATGCGATCGCCGTCGCCGTCGAAGCCGATGCCGAAGTCGAGCCCCTTCTCGGCGACCAATGCCTTGAGGTCGACGAGGTTCTTCTCCTCGGTGGGATCGGGATGGTGGTTGGGGAAGTCGCCGTCGACATCGGTGTAGAGCAGGTGATGCTCGCCGGGCAGGAACTTCACCAGCTTCTCGATCACCGGGCCCGCAGCACCGTTGCCCGCGTCCCACGCCACCTTGAAGGCACCGCCCTGATAGCCGGCGATCAGCCGGTCGACATACATGTCCATGATGTCGGCGTTGGTGACGGTGCCTTCGCCCTCTTCCCAGTCGCCCTCGGCCGCCATCGTGCCGATCTTCAGGATGTCCTCACCGAAGAAGGGGCGGTGCTGGAACACCATCTTGAAGCCGTTATAGTCGGGCGGGTTGTGGCTGCCGGTGATCATGATGCCGCCATCGACCTCGAGCACGGCTTCGGCATAATAGAGCATCGGGGTGGGACCGAGGCCGACGCGGACGACGTCGATGCCGCTCGCGATCAGGCCCTGCACCAGCGCCGCCTCCAGCAGCGGCGACGAATGACGGCCGTCATAGCCCACGGCGGCGCGGGTGCCGCCGGCGCGACGCAGCAGCGTGCCGAAGCCGCGGCCGATCGCGGTGGCATCCGCCGGGTTCAGCGTCTTCCCGACGATCCCGCGAATGTCATATTCGCGCAGCGTCGTTGGGTCGAACTTGTGGCTCATCGATGGACTCCGTCAGGCTCGGGGTGGGGAATCGCTGGTCGCGGCCCGCAATAGCAGGTCGCGCGCCAAATTGGTTCTGCGGGCGAGCTCTTCGGTGCCGCCGGCGTCGGGGTGGACGCGCGCGATGATGCGCCGGTGCGCGGCGCGGATCATCGCCGCATCGGCACCGGCCGGCAGGTCGAGCAGCCGGCGGGCCTCGTCGATGCCCATATCCTCGCCGTGCGCCGGCGGCCGGGGCGGTCGCACCCGCTTTGGCCGCGGGCGCACCGCGAGCCAGACCGCCACGATGAGCAGCCCGAGGAAGAGCAGCTTGGCCACGTCAGGCCGCGCGCGTTACCGCGTCCGGCAGTGCCAGCGCGGCGATCATCTCGCGCAGCTCCTGCCGCGCGGCGATGTGACCGAGCCCGACTTCGGGAATCTGGGCGAAATCCAGCAGCGTCAGCCCGCTGGGGAACAGCTCGCGATAGATCACGCGTTCCGACAGCCCCGGGATCACCCGGAAGCCCACGCGGCGCGAGAGCTCGTCGAGCGCGCTGCCCACCCGGCGCATGTTGCGCGCCTCCAGCTGCTGCAGGCGGTTGCGCAGCACCACCCAGTCGATCGTGCCGCCGTCGCGCTTGGCGCGCTCCTTGCGGGCATCCCAGATCAGCTCGGCATAGAAGCTCAGCCGCTTCACCTTGTAGCTGTCGGGATCGACCTGGCCGATCAGGTCGAAATCGACGAAGCTGTCGTTCATCGGCGTGACCAGCGTGTTCGCCCGGCTGGCGGCGAGGCGCGCATAGGGATCGTCACGGCCCGGCGTGTCGATGACGATGAACTCCATGCCCTCGCTGAGCGTGGCGATCTGCTCTTCGAGGTCTTCCGTCGTGCTGCCCTTGAAGGTGCCGTGGCGCACGGTGGGCAGCGTGACGCCGACCTTGCGGCAGGTCGCGTCGCGATTCTCGATATAGCGCGCGGTGGTCCGCTGCCGGCTGTCGAGATCGAGGGCTGCGACGCGGCGGCCGGCGGACGCCAATGCGATCGCGACATGCACCGCGGTGGTGGATTTGCCTGTGCCACCCTTCTCGTTGGCGAACACGATGAAATGAACCGAATTGGCCGACATCAACGCTCGCGACTCCGGTTGGCCCCATCTGCCTCTTGATCGGGGCTTCCGCGCCCCCCATAGACGCGGCCCCGCCCATATCGAAGGCCGCCCCACCGTGCAAATCATCCGTCAGAAAAAGGCGCTGGACGAAGCCCTCGCCGCCTTTCGGAGCGAAGGGCACCGCGTCGCGCTCGTTCCCACCATGGGCGCGCTCCACGATGGCCATATGGCCTTGATCGAGGAAGGAAAGTTGCGCGCGCAGCGGGTCGTCGCCTCGATCTTCGTCAACCCGAAGCAGTTCGGCGCGAACGAGGATCTGAGCGGCTATCCCCGCCGCGAGATGAAGGATGCGGAGATGCTGCGCGCCGCCGGCTGCGCGCTGCTGTGGGCGCCTGCGGTCGAGGAAATGTATCCGGAGGGGTTCGACACCAATATTTCGGTGGGCGGCGTCAGCGCCGATCTCGACGGCGCCTCGCGCCCGGGCCATTTCGACGGCGTCGCGACGGTCGTCACCAAGCTGTTCAACCAGATCCGCCCGGACGTGGCGCTGTTCGGCGAGAAGGATTTCCAGCAACTCGCGGTCATCCGCCGGATGGTGACCGACCTCGACATCGGGATCGAGATCGTCGGCGTGCCCACCCAGCGCGACGTCGACGGCCTCGCTTTGTCATCGCGCAACGCCTATCTCGACGACGCCGAACGCCTGGCGGCCCGCGCGATGCCGCGCGCGCTGGGTGAGGCGGCGGCGGCGATCGCGGCGGGCCATGATGTCGGCGAGGCGATCGAACGTGCCCGCGCGACGCTCGCCAGGGCGGGGTTCGATCCGATCGACTATGTCGAACTGCGCGATGCCGAGACGCTGGCGCCGGTCGATCGGGTAGAGCGGCCCGCGCGGCTGCTGGCGGCGGCGCGGATCGGCGCCGCCCGGCTGATCGACAATCTGGCGATCGCCCCGGCGGCGGCCGCGGAGTAGGAGCCTCTTCCGTTCGTCCCTTGCATCTTGCGGTCAGCCCGATCTGGTAGTCCAGAAGGGCGACCGCCGGGGGTGGCCACCCCCGGCGGTCGGACGGACGGGACCGAGTGTCCCTTGGTTCGAGCCGTAGTCGAGATCGGTCCGTCCGTCCCTTCAAGTCTGGCCTGAACAGATGAAGGGGAGCAAGTCCCGTATGCAAGGAAAGGTCGAGGACAAGTCGCTGCCGGAGGTCCATGTCGGCGTCGATGTGAGCAAGGCCAATTTGGACATCCACATTCACCCGGTGGGCGAGCAGCTGCGGGTGAGCAACGACAGTGCCGGGCATGACCGCCTGGTCGAGGTGCTCGGCCGGTTCGCGGTGAAGCTGGTGCTGATGGAGCCGACGTCGCGCTATCATCGGGACGTCCAACGCCATCTGCATGATGCCGGACTGCCGGTGGCGCTCGTCAATCCGCTGAGGGCCAGGCTGTTCGCCGAGGCTGCCGGCAAACTCGCCAAGACCGATGCGATCGATGCCGCCATGCTGGCATTGATGGCCGATCGCTTCGGCCTCTCGGCATCCGAGCCGGTGAGCCGGCGGCAGGAGGAGCTTCAGGAACTCGTCAGCGCCCGCACCGCGGCGCTCGCCGAACAGACCGCGCTGCGCAACAGGCTCAGCGTCACGCAGGGCAGCTTCCTCAAGAGCGAACATAAAAGAAGGCTGAGCTCGATCGCCACGCATATCGATCGCATCGAGGTGAAGATCGAGGAACTGATCAAGGCTGATGCCGAGATGACGCGCAAAGCCAAAATCCTGCGATCCATCCCCGCCATCGGCCCCATCAGCACCCAGGCCTTCCTCTCATACCTCCACGAACTCGGCCGCATTACCAACAAGCAGGCCGCAGCCCTCGTCGGCCTCGCGCCCTTCGCCCGCGACAGCGGCGGCATGCGCGGCAAGCGATCCATACGCGGCGGACGCGCCGAGCTCAGATCCACCCTCTACATGGCCGCGCTCGTCGCCAGCCGCCGCAACCCCGACTTGAAGCGCTTCTACGATGGCCTTCTCGCGCGCGGAAAAGCTCCAAAGCTCGCCCTCATCGCCGTCGCACGAAAACTCGTCGCGCTTGCCAACACCCTCATCACCAAAAATCGCGTGTGGGCGCCCAAACCCGCTTGACCTGGAAGACAGATGCTCGACTTCGCTCGGGACGAACGGAAAGGGGGAGGGCGCCGAGGCCCCTCCGCACCCTTACTGCTTCAGCCGATACCCCGTCCTGAAGATCCACACGATGATCGCCAGGCACACCAGCATGAACGCGCCGGTGAAGGCGAGGCTGAGCCCGACGCTCACGTCGCCGGCGCCGTAGAAGCTCCAGCGGAAGCCGCTGACCAGATAGACCACCGGGTTGAACAGGCTGACCGTGCGCCACACGCCGGGCAGCATGTCGATCGAGTAGAACGCGCCGCCGAGGAAGGTCAGCGGCGTCACGATCAGCGTCGGGATGAAGCTCAGCTGCTCGAACCCTTCCGCCCAGATGCCGATGATGAAGCCCATCATGCTGAACGTGACCGAGGTCAGCACCAGGAAGGTGATCATCGCCAGCGGATGATCGATCCTGACGGGCACGAAGAAGGTCGCGGTCAGGAGGATGATCAGGCCGATCACGATCGACTTGGTCGCCGCCGCGCCGACATAGGCGATCACCGCCTCGGCGGGGGAGATCGGGGCGGACAGCAGCTCGAAGATCGTGCCGGTCCATTTGGGGAAATAGATGCCGATCGAGGCGTTCGACAGGCTCTGCGTCAGCAGGGTGAGCATGATCAGGCCGGGGACGATGAACGCGCCATATTGGACGCCGTCCACCTCCTGCATGCGCGATCCGATCGCGCCGCCGAAGACGATGAAATAGAGCGCGGTGGTGATCACCGGCGCGGCGATCGACTGCCACAAGGTGCGCAGCGTCCGCGCCATCTCGAAGCGATAGAGCGCCCAGGTACCCAGAAGATTCATTCCGCCGCCTCCGCGCGTTCGACCAGGTCGACGAAGATGTCCTCCAGCGAGCTCTTCTCCATGTCGAGATCGCTGAAGCCGATGCCGAGATCGTGGAGCGCGCGCAGCAGCCCAGGGATGCCGGTCTCCTCCTCGCGCGCGTCGAAGGTGTAGACCAGCAGCGTGCCCTCCGCCTCGAGGCGCAGATCCCAGCGCGCGAGCGCGGCGGGGATCGCCGCCAGCGGTGCCTCCAGCGTCAGGGTCAGCCGCCGCTTGCCGAGCTTGCGCATCAGCGCGGCCTTTTCCTCGACGAGGATGATGCGGCCCTTGTCGATCACGCCGACGCGGTCGGCCATCTCCTCGGCCTCCTCGATATAATGGGTGGTCAGGATGATGGTGACGCCGCGCTCGCGCAGCGACCGCACCAGCTTCCACATGTCCCGCCTGAGCGAAACGTCGACGCCCGCGGTCGGCTCGTCGAGGAACAGGATCTCGGGCTCGTGCGCCAGCGCCTTGGCGATCAGCACGCGCCGCTTCATGCCGCCGGAGAGCGTCATGATCTTGGCGTCGCGCTTTTCCCAGAGCGAAAGATCCTTGAGCAGTTGCTCGACGAACGGCTTGTTCGGCGCCTTGCCGAACAGGCCGCGCGAATGATTGACCGTCGCCCAGACGCTCTCGAACGTCTCGGTCGAAAGCTCCTGCGGCACCAGCCCGATCCGCGCGCGCGCGCGCCGCCAGTCGCGGACATTGTCATGCCCGTCGACCAGGATCGTGCCCGACGTCGCGTTGACGACGCCGCAGATGATGCCGATCAGCGTCGTCTTGCCGGCGCCGTTCGGCCCCAGCAATGCGAAGATCTCACCCTTGGCGATTTCGAGGTCGATGTCGCGGAGCGCGACCTGACCGGATTTGTAGGTCTTGCCGACACCCGCGACGGCAATCACCGGTTGCATGGAATTTCCCCTGCTGGACGTTCGCGCCCAATTAGGGAGTGCCCGCTATGCTTTCAATCGACACCTGTCGAAAGAGGCGCGCGCGCCCAGCCATCGGCGGCCGGCTTCACGCCGGCCAGGAAGGCGGCGGCGCTGGCGCGATAGGCATCCTGCTGCGCCGGCTTCATCCGGTGCCAGGTCGCGTACATGGTGCGCATCCGCGGATTGTCGCGGAAGCGGGCCTCGTGCCGCGCCAGGAAATCCCAGTAGAGCGCGTTGAAGGGGCAGGCGTCCGGGCCGGTCTTGGCCTTCACGTCGAAACGGCAACGGCCGCAATGATCGGACATCCGGTTGATGTAGGCGCCGCCCGCCGCATAGGGCTTGGAGCCGAGCAGGCCGCCATCGGCATATTGGCTCATGCCGACGACGTTGGGCAGCTCCACCCACTCATAGGCATCGGCGTAGACCACCAGGAACCAGTCGGAAATCGCCTTGGGGTCGACGCCGGCGAGCATCGCGAAGTTGCCCAGGACCATCAGCCGCTGGATGTGGTGCGACCAGCCCTCGCGCCGGGTGACGTCCACCGCGGCGGCCAGGCAGCGCATGTCGGTCTCGCCGGTCCAGTAGAATTCTGGCAGCGGCCGGTCCGCGCCGAGGGCGTTGGCTTCGGCATAGTCCGGCATGTGCATCCAGTAGACGCCGCGCACATATTCGCGCCAGCCGATGATCTGCCGGATGAAGCCTTCCGCGGCGTTCAGCGGCACCCGGCCTTCGCGCCAGGCACGCTCCGCGGCCTCGGCGACTTCGCGCGCCACCAGCAGCCCGCAATTGAGCGCCGGCGACAGCATGGAATGGTAGAGCTGGTCCTGCCCCTCCACCATCGCGTCCTGGTAATCGCCGAAATCCGGCAGCGCCGCCGCGATGAATTGGTCCAGTGCGGCCAGCGCCTGGGCGCGGGTGACCGGCAGCGCGAACGGCTCCAGTGCGCCGAAATGATCGCCGAAACGCCGCGCGACGAGATCGAGCACGGCGCGGGTGATCGCATCGGGCGGGAAGCGGGCAGGCGCCGGATAGTTCAGCCCGCGCGGCGGCGTCTTGCGGTTTTCCGCGTCATAGTTCCAGCGGCCGCCGGCCGGCTGGCCGTCGTCCATCAGCAGGCCGGTCTGCCGGCGCATGTCGCGGTAGAAATATTCCATGGTGAGCGCCTGCCGGCGGGAGGCCCAGCGCCGGAACGCCGGGATCGAGCAGAGGAAGCGATCGTCCCTGAGGATGCGGACGGGCAGGCCGAAGCGCGCTTCCCAGCCGTCGATCATCTGCTGGACGCGCCACTCGCCGGGCTGGACGATGCGGATCTCGCTAGGGCGGTGACGCTCGACTGCCGCCGCGAGCGCGCCGGTGAAGCTGCCGCTGTTCGCCGGATCTTCGAGCTCGATATAGTCCACCCGCCAGCCCTGTTCGCGCAGGTCGGCGGCGAAATGGCGCATCGCCGAAAGGATGAGCGCGATCTTCTTGGGATGATGCCGGACATAGACCGTCTCTTCCGAAACCTCGGCCATCAGCACGACGGCATCGGCGGGAGAGAGGTCGCGCAGCGAGGCGATGCCGGGCGACAACTGGTCGCCGAGAATGAAGATCAGGACCGGCGCAGGCTCAGGCACGCAGCGCCTTCAGCGCGGCGCCGGTCGCGAACGGCGCGGCCGCCGTCAGCAACAGGCTTGACGCTGCGAGCAGCTTGAACGCGCTCGTATCGACGGCGCTCAGGGCGCCGGCGCCGAAGATGAGCACCGGCACCGCCAGCGGCAGCATCAGCAGCCCGGCCAGCGCGCCGGCGCCGCGCAGTCCCGCGGTCAGCGCGCTTGCGGTCAGCCCCAGCGCCGCAAGCGCGGGCGTGCCGAGTGCCAGGCCGAGTTCCAGCCGACCGAGGCTCGTGCCGTCCAGCCGCAGCAGCGCGCTTGCCGGGATCGCCGCGATCATCAGCGGCGGCCCGAACGACAGCCAGTGCGCGATCATCTTGGCCGCCGCCACAGCCTCGTCGCTCAGCCCGCGGATCGCATATTGATCGAGCACGCCGGCATCGCGGTCGGGCGCGACCAGCCGGTCGACCGGCAGCAGCGCGGCGAGCAGGGCGGCGATCCACAGCACGCCGCCGCCGGTGCGCTCCAGCAGCCGTCCGTCGGGGCCGACCGCGAACGGAAAGAGGATCGCCACCAGCAGGAAGAACAGCACCGGCAGCCACATGCCGCCGCGCAGCGCCAGCGCGAGGTCGCGCCGGACGATCTCGGTCCAGGCGATCATGCGCCCAGCCCCAGCGGATCGGCATCGTCGGCAAGCGGCGGTGGCGGCGCGAGCGGCAGCTCGATCGCGTCGTCGAGGCCGATGTCCTGGTGCGTCGCGGCAAGGATGAGTCCGCCGGCACGGCGATGCTCGGCCATCGCCTCCGCCAGCAGCGCGCGCGACGCGGCGTCAAGGCCGTTGGCGGGCTCATCGAGCAGCCAGATCGGGGCCGCCGCCGCGATCACGCGTGCCAATGTGGCGCGCTTGCGCTGGCCGGTCGAGAGCATCCGCACCGGGATCTCGGCGAGGTGCGCAAGGTCCATGCGCCCCATCGCCGCCGTCACCCTGCCGCCGGTGCCGCCATCGATCCGCGACCAGAACAGCAGGGCCTCCGCCAGCGGCAGCGCCGGATCGAGCGCGGTGCGCTCGTCGGCGAGCGCGACCGTGCCGGTCCGATCGACGCGACCGGCGAAGACGGGCAGCAGCCCGGCAGCAAGGCGCAGCAGGCTGGACTTGCCGACGCCGTTGGGGCCGGTCACCAGCGCCGCGGCGCCGCTGCCGAGCGCGAAGTCGAGCCCGCGGAACAGCACCCGGCCGCCGCGCACGCAGGCGACGCCATCGAAGGCGAGCGCGGGCGCCGGCAGCAGTGCCGTCATCCGGCGTCATCCTCCAGCGCGTGCATATCCGCGTCGGACAGGCCGAAATGATGGCCGACCTCATGGATCAGCACGTGCGCGACGAGACGGTCCAGCGTCTCGCCGTCCGCGATCCATTCATCGAGGATCGGGCGGCGATAGAGGTGGATGATGTCCGGCAGCGCGCCGCTGTCGCTGACGCTCTTCTCCCCGAGCGGGCGGCCCGAATAGAGCCCGGTCAGGTCGAACGGATCCTCGATCCCCAGTTCGTCGAGGACCGCGTCCTCGGCGAAGTCGGTCACCCGGATCACCACCGCGCCCAGATGCGCGCGGAACGCCGCGGGCAGCCGGTTCAGCGTATCGATCGCGATCGCCTCGATGGCCGCGGCATCGGGCGCGCGCCGCCCTCCGGATTGACTTTGCTTCATAGGCTTCGCGACATAGGGTGCGGCGCGTCGGCGCGCCAGCGCCTGAAGGGAGGATGCGGCATGGTCGAGCAGCTTGACGAGGACGCCCGCGCACGCGCGCTCGATGACCTCGATGAATGGGATTATGACGTTTCCCGCGATGCGATCACGCGCAGCCTGGTGTTCGACGATTTCGTCACCGCCTTCGGTTTCATGACGCAGGTCGCGCTGCTGGCCGAGAAGGCCGACCATCATCCCGAATGGTTCAATGTCTGGAACCGCGTCGATATCCTGCTGACCACGCACGACGCCGGCGGCCTCTCGCAGCGCGATATCGATCTCGCCGAAAAGATCGACGCGCTCTACGTGCCGTTCGAGAAGGACTGAGCTTTCCCCCGGCTGCGATGCGCGCGCAGCGGTGCCACCGCGGCGCGCCGAACTGCGTGCGATCGGGGCTGGTCAGCCGTGTCCCGTTCAATTATCATATCAATCAGCTAAAGAGCTGAAGCGGCGCGCATGTCGCCAGACGGGGAGAGGGAAAGATGAAGGGACTGAGGCAGGCGGTTACCACCGCAACCAGTTTGATCGCGCTGCTGGCGCCGGTTGCGGCCTTTGCCCAGCAAACGGATCCGGCCACCGAAGATAGCGCTGCCGCTGCGCCGGAGGCGCCGCCCGAGGACATCGTCGTCACCGGCATCCGTGGCGCGCTGCAGGGCGCGATCAGCCAGAAGCGCGATGCCGACCGGGTGCAGGAGGTGCTCGCCGCCGAAGATCTCGGCAAGCTGCCCGAAGCGAGCATCGCGGAGTCGCTCGCGCGCCTGCCCGGCATCTCGACCAACCGCGATCGCGGCAACGGCACCCAGATCTCGATCCGCGGCCTCGGCCCCAACCTGGTCAACACGTTGCTCAACGGACGCGAGATCGTCTCGGCGGAATCGAGCCGCAACATCCGCTACGAGCAGTTCCCCGCCGAACTGCTCAACGGCGCCTCGATCTACAAGTCGCCCACCGCCGCGCAGGTGGAAGGCGCGATCGCCGGGCAGGTGGACCTGCGCACGGTCAAGCCGCTGGACTACAAGGGCCGCAGCGTTTCGGTGAATGTGCGCGGGATCTTCAGCACCGAGGCGGATCGCGTGCAGGATGCCGATCCGTTCGGCTATGTCGCCAGCATCAGCTATGTCGGCCGGATCAGCGACACGTTGGGCTTCGCGGTCGGCTATTCGGGCCGCAAGCAGGCGGTCGCGACGACGCGCACCAACATCTTCCGCTACGCGGGCAGCTTCACCGACTTCGACGGCGACGGCCTCGGCCAGAACGGGCTGCCGATCACACCCGATTCGCCGAACAACCAGGGCGACGGCATTCCCTTCGGCTTCGAGGCGCTGGCGCGCGGCGGCAATGACGAGCGCCACGGCGCGGTCGGCGTGCTGCAATGGCGCCCGTCGAGCGCGTTCGAGCTCAACGCCGACTTCTTCTACAGCCGCGTCTCGTTCGACGAGACGCAGCGCGGCTTCCGCGTCGAGAACCTGCCCTTCGGCAATGTGCTCAGCGATCCGGTCGTCACCAACGGCTATGTCACCGGCATCACCACGACCAACGCCGGAACGGACTTCGGCCAGGTTGTGCGTGGCGTGAACGAGTCCTTCTTCTTCAAGGACAATCTCTATGCCGGCGGCCTCAACGGCCGCTACGAAGCCGGCGGCTGGGAAGTGCTGGGCGATGTCGGCTATTCGACCACCGATCGCCGCCAGCAGTTTCTCACGCTGCGCACCGAGCCGTTCGGCGTCACCCCGACGACGCGCTTCCAGAGCTTTCGCGGCCGCGCGCCGATCATGACGATCGATACCGACCTCACCAACCCGTCGCTGTATCGCATCGCCGACTTCCAGATCCCGGAAAATGGCGGCGGCGCCCCGCTGATCAACGACGAGCTCTGGTCGGCCTCGTTCGACGTCAAGCGCGAGCTCGGTGGCTTCTTCAAGAACATCCAGTTCGGCGGCCGCTACACCGATCGCAGCAAGGACTATACCCAGCGCACCCAGTTCGGCTTCATCGATCCGGCGCAGCGCGTGCCGGTGCCGGCCGACCTGCTCAACCCCGATTTCCAGTTCGGCGGCGAATATGGATCGCTGCCCGGCGCGCTCTCGATCGACATCCCGGCGGCGTTCGAGCGCTTCTTCGGCGAGGTGAACCCCACCGAATCCTTCTTCGACCAGCGCTTCAGCTGGGTGGTGGGCGAGAAGACCTATGCCGGCTATGGGCAGCTCAACCTCGATGGTGAGCTGTTCGGCATCCCCCTGCTCGGCAATGCCGGCCTGCGGGTGATCCGTACCGAGACGATTTCGCGCAGCACCGAGATCGACCAGACCCAGCAGCCCGACGGCAGCGTGATCGACGTCGCCAATCCGATCGCGGTGCGCAACCAGTTCACCGACTGGCTGCCCAACCTCAACCTCACCTTCCAGCCGACCGACCAGCTCCAGCTCCGCCTGGGCTTCAGCAAGGCGTTGTCGCGCGCGCCGCTGGACGATCTCAACGCGGGCTCGGGCGTGTTCACCTTCAACGGCGTGCCGCAGGGCTTCGGCGGCAACCCGCTGCTCGAACCCTTCCGCGCGACGCAATATGACGCGACGGTCGAATGGTATCTCAACCGCGACACCGCGATCACGCTCGCCGGCTTCTACAAGGATCTCGACACCTTCATCGTCCAGCAGGTGACCGCGGTGACGGTGCCCGATCCCGCCGGCGGCCCGGCGCTGGAGGGCACGTTCCGCCAGCCGGTCAACGGCCAGGGTGGCTCGATCAAGGGCTTCGAGCTCTCCGCGCAGACGGTGTTCAGCTTCCTGCCCTCGCCGTTCGACGGGCTCGGCGTGTTCGCCAACTACAGCTACACCGACAGCAGCATCTCGGTGACCGAGAACGACAATGCGATCGGCAGCATTCCGTTGCCCGGCCTCTCCAAGCATGTCGCCAACCTCGTCGCCTATTACAGCAAGGCCGGGCTCGAGGCGCGCGTCGGCTATCGGTATCGCTCCAGCTATGCGACCGAACTGGGCGATACCGACCGCATCCTGTTCACCGCGCCGGAAGGCGTGCTCGACATGCAGATCAGCTATGAATTCCCCGAAAGTACCCCGCTGGCGGGCGTGCAGGTCATGTTCCAGGGCAACAACCTGACCAACGAGCCCTTCGAAACCTATTATGGCGACCGCAACCTGCAGGGCCGCTACGAGAAGTTCGGCACGCGCTATCTGTTCGGGATCGGCTTCAAGCTGTGATCGCACGGTTCGCGACGATCGCGGCGCTGCTGCTTGCCGGCGGGCCGGTGGCGGCGGCGCCCCTGCCGCCGCTCTACCTCGGTGCGGACCTCTCCTACGTCAACGAGATGGAGGATTGCGGCGCGGTGTTCCGCAAGGGCGGCAAGCCTGCCGATCCGTTCGCATTGCTCCGCGCCGCCGGCGGCAACATCGTGCGCGTCCGCCTGTGGAACGACGCGCGCTGGACGCGCTACAGCGGCTATGACGATGTGCTGAAGACGATCCGGCGCGCCCGCGCCGCCGGGCTGCAGGTGCTGCTCGACTTCCATTATTCGGACGATTGGGCGGATGGCGACAAGCAGCGCGCCCCCGCCGCCTGGGAAAAGCTCGACACCGATGCGCAGGCAGCGGCGCTCCACGCCTTCACCCGCGACACGCTGATGCGGCTGAACGCAGAAGGCCTGATGCCGGAGATGGTGCAGGTCGGCAACGAGACCAATCCGGAGCTGATGGGCGGCGTCAAGGACCGCCCGATCGACTGGCGCCGCAACGCGAAGCTGTTCGCCGCCGGCATCGGCGCGGTGCGCGCGGTCGCGAAGGAAACCGGCACCAGCCCGAAGATCATGCTCCACATCGCGCAGCCCGAACATGTGCTGCCCTGGTTCGATGCGGCGCGCGGCGCGGGGATCACCGATTTCGACGTGATCGGGATCAGCTATTACCGCAAATGGTCGACGCGGACGATGGCGCAGCTCGGCGAGACCATCGCCGAAGCGAAGCGGCGCTACGGCAAGGATGTGATCGTCGTCGAGACTGCCTACCCCTTCACCACCGACAATGGCGACGAGGGCCCGAACCTGCTGGGCGCGGATTCGCTGGTGGACGGCTATCCGGCGACGCCGGAGGGGCAGAAAAAATATCTGGTCGACCTCACCCAGCGCACGATCGACGCGGGCGGCATCGGCCTCGTCTATTGGGAACCGGCCTGGGTCTCGACCGGTTGCAAGACGCGCTGGAGCACCGGATCGAATTGGGAAAATGCCGCGTGGTTCTCGCTCGACACGCATGAGGCGCTGCCGGCGTTCGACTTTCTCGGGCACGATTATCGGCGCTGAGGCGTGCGCCGGAAGCAGATGAGGGGAGACGCATCCGCATCTCCCCTCCGTGTTTCCCCTACTCCGCCGCCGCGAGCGGCTGACGATCGTTGAGCGGCTGTTCGAGCCGGTCGATCATCTCCTTCGGGCAGACCTGCCAGATCTTGTCGCGCCAGCGCAGCCAGTCGTCGAGGATGGTGTTGGACCATTTGCTGTCGGTGGCGACGGCATGTTCGGCGATCAGCGCGCGGCACCGGTTTTCCCAGTGCAGTGAGCCGAAGCGCTGCCAGATGATGCTTTCCGGGTTGGCGCGCTTGGCGAACTCGTCGTTGACGTCAAGGATGAACGCCATGCCGCCGGTCATGCCGGCGCCGAAATTGTCGCCGACCGCGCCCAGGATCACCGCGGTGCCGCCGGTCATATACTCGCAGCCATTCGCGCCGCAGCCTTCGACCACCACGATCGCGCCGGAGTTGCGCACCGCGAAGCGCTCGCCCGCCTGGCCCGCCGCGAACAGCTTGCCCGCGGTCGCACCGTACAGAACGGTGTTGCCGATGATCGTGTTGGACTGGCTCTCCAGCGGAGAGGAGACCATCGGCCGCACCGTGATGATGCCCCCCGAAAGCCCCTTGCCGACATAGTCGTTGGCGTCGCCGAAGACCTCGAGCGTCACCCCCTTGCACAGGAAGGCGCCGAGCGACTGGCCGGCGCTGCCGCGCAGGCGGACGCGGACATGATGGTCCGCCAGCGCCTTCATGCCATAGGCGGCGGTGATTTCCGCCGAGAGGCGCGTGCCGACAGCCCGGTGCGTGTTGCGCACCGTATAGGTCAGCTGCATCTTCTCGCGGCGCCTGAACACCGGCTGCGCGTCATGGATCATCTGCGCGTCGAGGCTGTCGGGAACCTCGTTGCGATTGCCCTCGATGCTGAAGCGGCGCTTGTCGTCGTCCGCATCGACCTTGGCGAGGATCGGGTTGAGGTCGAGATCGTCGAGATGCTCGGCGCCGCGGCTGACCTGGCGGAGCAGATCGGTGCGGCCGACCACGTCGTTGAGGCTGCGATAGCCCAGCCGCGCGAGGATCTCGCGGACTTCCTCGGCGATGAAGGTCATCAGGTTGATGACCTTCTCCGGCGTGCCCGTGAACTTGGCGCGCAGCCGCTCGTCCTGCACGCACACGCCCACCGGGCAGGTGTTGGAATGGCACTGGCGCACCATGATGCAGCCCATGGCGACGAGGCTGAGCGTGCCGATGCCATATTCCTCGGCGCCCAGGATCGCGGCGATGACGATGTCGCGCCCGGTCTTGAGGCCGCCATCGGTGCGCAGCTTCACGCGGTGGCGCAGGCCGTTCAATGTCAGCACCTGATTGACCTCGGACAGGCCCATTTCCCAGGGCGTGCCCGCGTACTTCACCGACGTTTGCGGGGAGGCGCCGGTGCCGCCGACATGGCCGGCAACCAGGATCACGTCGGCGTGCGCCTTCGCCACGCCCGCGGCGACGGTGCCGATGCCGGCCGAGCTGACCAGCTTCACGCACACCTTGGCGCGCGGGTTGATCTGCTTGAGGTCGTAGATGAGCTGCGCCAGATCCTCGATCGAATAGATGTCATGGTGCGGCGGTGGCGAGATCAGCATCACGCCCGGCGTCGAGTGCCTGAGCCTGGCGATGAACTCGGTGACCTTGAAGCCGGGCAACTGGCCGCCCTCGCCGGGCTTGGCGCCCTGCGCGACCTTGATCTCCAGCTCTTCGGCCGCGCCCAGATATTCCGCGGTCACGCCGAAACGGCCCGAGGCGATCTGCTTGACGTTGGAATTGGCGTTGTCGCCATTCTCATAGGGCTGGTAGCGGATCGAATCCTCGCCGCCCTCGCCCGACACGGCCTTGGCGCCGATCCGGTTCATCGCGATCGCCAGCGTCTCGTGCGCCTCCGGGCTCAGCGCGCCCAGCGACATGCCCGGCGTCACGAAGCGCTTGCGGATCTCGGTGATCGCCTCGACCGAATCGATCGGGATCGCTTCCTTGGCGTAGTTGAACTCCAGCAGATCGCGCAGATAGATCGGTGGCAGATCGCGCACCCCGCGCGAGAATTGCAGATAGGTGGAATAGCTGTCGGTCGCGACCGAGGTCTGCAGCAGATGCATCAGCTGCGCCGAATAGGCGTGCGCCTCGCCGCCGTTGCGGTGGCGATAGAAGCCGCCGATCGGCAAGGTCACCACCGCCCTGTCCCACGCCGCCTCGTGGCGGAGCATCGCGTTCAGATGCAGCGAGGCATAGCCCTCGCCGCTGATCTTGGCGGGCATGCCCGGGAACAGATCGTTGACCAGCGCGCGGCTGAGGCCGACCGCCTCGAAATTATAGCCGCCGCGATAGGAGGAGATCACCGCGATCCCCATCTTGGCCATGATCTTGAGCAGGCCGTCGTCGATCGCCTTGCGGTGACGCTTCAGGCAGTCGGCGAACGACCGCTCGCCGAACAGGCCGCGGCCATGGCGATCGGCGATCGCGGCTTCCGCCAGATAGGCGTTCACCGTCGTCGCGCCGACGCCGATCAGCACCGCATAATAATGCGTGTCGAGGCATTCCGCGGTGCGGACGTTGATGCTGGCGTAGCTGCGCAGGCCCTTGCGGACGAGGTGGGTGTGCACCGCGGCAGCCGCGAGCACGCCGGCGATCGCCACCCGCTCCGGGCCCACGCCCGCGTCGGTCAGGAACAATTCGGTCTTGCCCTCGCGCACCGCCTGCTCGGCTTCCGCGCGGATGCGCGCGATCGCCGCGCGCAGCGAATCGGGCGCGCCGCCGGAAGTGAAGGTGCAGTCGATTTCGGCGACCTGCTTGCCGAAATGCGCCTTCAGCCGATCCCAGTCGGCACAGGTCAGCACCGGCGAATCGAGTACCAGCACATCCTGCCGGCCGCGTTCGGTGTCGAGGATGTTTGCCAGATTGCCGAACCGCGTCTTGAGGCTCATCACCTGCGTCTCGCGCAGCGAGTCGATCGGCGGGTTGGTCACCTGGCTGAAATTCTGGCGGAAGAAATGGCTGATCATCCGCGGCTTGTCGGAAATGACGGCCAGCGGCGTGTCGTCGCCCATCGACCCGATCGCCTCCTTGGCGTCGTCGACCATCGGCGCGAGGATCAGCTCCATGTCTTCCAGCGTCTGCCCGGCGGCGACCTGGCGGCGGATCAGTTCTGCGCGTTCCCATTGCGGCGTCGCGCTCTCCGCCGGCTTGGGCAGGTCGTCCATCGTCAGGAAGCCGCCGATCATGTCGGCATAGGCGTGCTCGCCCGCGATCCGGTCCTTGATCTGGCGGTCGTGGTAGAGTTCGCCCTCGTCGAGGTCGATCGCGATCATCTCGCCCGGCCCGAGCCGGCCCTTGCGGACCACCGTCGATTCGGGGACGACGACCATGCCGGTCTCCGACCCCACGATCAGCAGGCCGTCGATCGTCTCGGTGTAGCGCAGCGGGCGCAGCGCGTTGCGGTCCATGCCGGCGACCACCCAGCGGCCATCGGTCATCGCCAGCGCGGCCGGGCCGTCCCACGGCTCCATCACGCTCGCGAGATACTCGTACATCGCACGATGCGCCGGCGGCATGTCCTCATTCTGCTGCCACGCCTCGGGGACGAGCATCAGCTTGGCGGTCGGTGCGTCGCGGCCCGAACGGCAGATCGTCTCGAACACGGCGTCGAGCGCGGCGGTGTCGCTGGCCCCCGCCGGGATCACCGGCTTGATGTCCTCCGAATGCTCGCCGAAGGCGAGGCTCGCCATCCGGATCTCGTGAGACTTCATCCAGTTCTTGTTGCCGCGGATCGTGTTGATCTCGCCATTGTGCGCCAGCGTGCGGAACGGTTGGGCCAGCCACCATTGCGGGAAGGTGTTGGTGGAATAACGCTGGTGGAAGATCGCGACGCGCGAGACGAAGCGGTCATCGGTCAGGTCCGGATAGAAGACCGACAGGCTCTCCGCGAGGAACAGCCCCTTGTAGATGATCGACCGGCACGACAGCGAGCAGATGTAGAAGCCCGAGATCTGGGCCTCGATCACCTTGCGCTCGATCCGCCGGCGGATGAGGTAGAGATTCTTCTCGAACTCGGCGGCGTCCTGGTCGGCGGGCAGGGGGCCCGCGATCATGATCTGCTCGATCTCGGGGCGCGTCGCCTGCGCCTTCTGGCCGATCACCGACACGTCGACGGGCACCTGGCGCCAGCCATAGATGGTGTAGCCGGCCTCGATGATCTCGCTCTCGACGATCGTGCGGCAGTTTTCCTGCGCCCCCAAATCGGTGCGCGGCAGGAACACCATGCCGACCGCGAGGCGGTTCGGCCGCGGGCGGTGGCCCGAATCGGCGATCGCATCGTCGAAGAAGCGGACGGGCAGGTCGACGTGGATGCCGGCGCCGTCGCCGGTCTTGCCGTCGGCATCGACCGCGCCGCGGTGCCACACCGCCTTCAGCGCGTCGATCGCGCTCGCGACCACGCGGCGCGACGGCTTGCCGTCGGTCGCCGCGACCAGACCCACGCCGCACGCGTCGCCCTCGAACTCGGGGCGGTACATGCCTTCTCGGGCGATGCGCTCACGCTCGATTTCGTTGATCATCACTGCTCTCCAGACTTCTTGCTTGCAGCGAGTGCGCGCTGCAGTTCCTCAGCATCCTGAGGCATATGTTCCATCATCTTCCGGGCGGATTCGCGTTGCCATGCCTGCACGTCCGGATCGCTCATGATCTTCATCGATTCGCGGGCGTAGGTCCGTCCGGTCGGCGTTCTGAAGAAGGCGTTGATCTCGTCGAGCTGCGGCGCGGTGAAGCGGCGAGCATAGGCGCGGGTCATCGCGGCGATCATGCCCGGCATCATTTCCTTGAGCTGCGTACTGGCGCGCTGGGTGATGCGATCCATGTACGCGCGCATGACCTGTTCGGCGCCGGGATCCTTGCTCAGTTCCGCCATGCCGGGCGATTCCATGATGCCCTGCCAGGTGGCTTGGAGCATCGGCCCCATCATCCCGTCGATCATCGCCTCGCGCTCGGCGGGGGGCAGCATCGTGTCGATCACGCGCCCTGCCGCCGCCAGCCGTGCGGAATCGAGCGCCTCGGCGGTTGCCGCCTGCTGCGCCAGGGCCGGCGCGGCGGGGAGCAATGCAAGCGCCAGAGCGAGCGCCGCGCCGCGCATCATGCCGCAACCCTTTCCTTCTGGGCGGCTTCTGCCTTCTTGGTCTTCAAATAGGCGTGCATGCGCTCGGCCACGTCGCGGCCGTCGCGGATCGCCCACACCACCAGGCTCGCGCCGCGGACGATGTCGCCGGCAGCGAATACGCCGTCGAGGCTGGTCTGCATCGTCTTGTGATCGACGCGCAGCGTGCCCCAGCGGGTGACCGAGAGGTCGTCCGCGCCGAACAGCTTGGGTAGGTCCTCGGCGTCGAAGCCGAGCGCCTTGATCACCAGATCGGCTTCGAGGCGGAATTCGCTGCCATGATCGGGCTCGGGCGCGCGGCGGCCGCTCGCATCGGGCGCGCCCAGCCGCATCTTGATCGCGCGGACGCCGGCGACATGCTCGGTGCCGTCGAACGCCTCGGGGGCGGAGAGCCAGACGAACTCGACGCCCTCCTCCTCGGCATTCTTCACCTCGTTCTGCGAACCCGGCATGTTCTGCCGGTCGCGGCGATAGAGGCACTTCACCGAGGCGGCGCCCTGGCGGATCGCGGTGCGTACGCAGTCCATCGCGGTGTCGCCGCCGCCGATCACGACGATGTTCTTGCCGTCGGCGTTGAGCGCGCCCTCGTCGAACGCCGGCACCGTATCGCCGAAGCTCTTGCGGTTGGAGGCGGTGAGATAGTCGAGCGCGTCGATCACGCCCGGCGCGCCGACGCCCGGCGCCTTGATCGCGCGCGGCTTGTAGACGCCGGTGGCGACCAGCATTGCGTCGTGGCGGTCGCGCAGTTCGGCAAGCTTGGCGTCCCGGCCGACGTCGAAGCCTTCATGGAAGACGATGCCGGCATCCTTGAGCCGCTGGACGCGGCGCATGACGACATGCTTCTCGAGCTTGAAGCCGGGGATGCCGTAGGTCAGCAGCCCGCCGGCCCGGTCGTAGCGGTCGTAGACATGGACTTCATAGCCCTGCGCGCGCAGCAGCTCGGCGGCGGTGAGGCCGGCCGGACCCGCGCCGATGATGCCGACCGACTGGCCGCGATCGGGGAGGGGGCGGATCGGCTCGACCCAGCCTTCCTCCCACGCAGTGTCGGTGATGAACTTCTCGACCGAGCCGATGGTGACCGCGCCGTGGCCGGAGAACTCGATCACGCAATTGCCTTCACACAGCCGGTCCTGCGGGCAGATGCGGCCGCAGATCTCGGGCATGGTCGAGGTCGCGTTGGACAGTTCATAGGCTTCGCGCAGCCGGCCTTCCGCCGTCAGCCGCAGCCAGTCGGGGATATGGTTGTGGAGCGGGCAATGCACCGAGCAATAGGGCACGCCGCATTGCGAGCAGCGTGCTGCCTGTTCTTCCGCCTTCGGCACCGCGAAGCGCTCGGCGATCTCACGGAAATCCTCCGCGCGCGCCTCGGCGGGGCGCTTGTCCGGATAGGACTGCCCGGTGACGACGAACTTCAACATGGGATTCTCGGCCATACGCCCTCCTGAGCGTTCGCATACGCACAGGAGGGCGGCCAAGTCACGTGCAAATCGAGCAATAAGACAGCTATGCTGTCCTATATGACGGTAAGTTGTTCGCTTCTGATGCCGATCTGTAACGTGCGCGGGATCAATAGGTCCGTTACGGACTTATTTCGCCAGCAACCAGATCAGCGCCGCCGTGCCGGCGATGATCCGGTACCAGGCGAACGGCGCGAAACCGTAACGCGTGACGACCGCCATGAACGCCTTCACCACCACCACGGCGACGATGAAGGACACGACGAAGCCGATGCCGATCAGCCCCATCATGTCCGATGTGACCGCGTCGCGATGCTTGAAGAGCTGGAGCGCGGTCGCGCCGGTCAGGGTCGGCAGCGCGAGGAAGAAGCTGAACTCGGCGGCGGTGCGGCGATCGATGCCGAACGCCATCGCGCCCATGATCGTCGCGCCCGAACGGCTGACGCCGGGGATCATCGCGATGCACTGGACGAGGCCGATCTTGATCGACTGGCCGGCGGTGACCGCGGAGATGCCGCCCACCTCGTGCGTCTTGGCCAGCCGTTCGATGATCAGGATGGCGACGCCGCCGATGATCAGCGACCAGGCGACCACCACCGCATTTTCCAGCAGCGCGTCGATCTGGTCGGCAAAGATCAGCCCCAGCGCGACCGCGGGGATGAAGGCGATCAGCAGGTTGCGGACGAAGGCGATCGAATTCTTCTCGCCCTTCAACAGCCCGGTGAGCACGGCGATGAACGTCCGCCAGTAGAGCACGACGATCGCGAGGATCGCGCCGGGCTGGATCGCGATGTTGAACACCGCCCAGTCCTCGGCCCTGAAGCCGAGCAGTTCGGTGGCGAGGATCAGGTGGCCGGTCGAGGATACCGGCAGGAACTCGGTGATGCCCTCGACGATACCGAGCAGGATCGCGGTGATGATGTCCGACATGCGCCAGGCAGGCCTTTCAGTCGCTGGCCGGGCGCCCCGCGGGCGCGGGTTGCCGGGCGGGGGAAGAGGGTCGGCGAACGCGCTGCCCGCCCCGAAGGGCGGGCAGGAACATGGCTAGGCGATCAGGCGGCGCTCTTGCGGCCGAAGCGGCCGTTGCGCTGGTAAAGCACCAGCCAGCCGGGCGCGACTGCGGCGAGCGGCGTCGCGGCGACGCCGAGCGCGCCCAGGCCGTCGGCACCGGGCGCCACGACATTGTCGTGCTGGAGCATCAGCCACTGGTCGACCGTGATCGGTGCGCCGGGCAGCCAGCCGGTCAGCTTCGCCAGCGCGCCGCCGATCGAATCGGGCACCTCCACGAAGTTCGGCGCGCGATGCGTTTCGGAGGCGATCCAGCGCTGCAGTTCCATCATGCTCAGCACGTCGGGGCCGCCGAGCTCGAAGGTCTTGCCCGCGAAGTCGCCCGGCTGCTCGACCGCGGCGCGCACGGCGCGCGCCACGTCGCCCGCGAACACCGGCTGGAACTTCACCGCGGACCGCAGCACCGGAACCACCGGCGCGCTCTGCATCGCCGCGAACCGGTTGATGAACTGGTCTTCCCGGCCGAACACGATCGAAGGACGCAGGATCGTCGCGCCGGGGAAGGCCGCACGCACCCGCGCCTCGCCCGCTGCCTTGCTGCGCCCATAGGCGGACGCCGAAGCGGCATCCGCGCCGATCGCGGAGATGTGGACGAGCGATTCGGCGCCCGCAGCCGCAGCCGCCTCGGCGACGTTTGCAGCGCCCTCGACGTGGAACGCCTCGAAGTCGCCCTTGAGAATGCCGACGAAATTCACGACCGCATCGGAACCCTGTAGCGCGCGCGCCACTGTGGCGGGCTTGCGGATGTCCGCCGCGACGAACTGCGTCTGGCCGAGATTGCCCTGCGACTTCAGATACCAAGCCTTGCGGGGATCGCGTTCGACGATGCGCACGCGCCAGCCGGCCTTGAGCAGCGCCCTGACGGCATAGCGGCCAAGGAATCCGCTGCCGCCCACCAGCGTCACCAGCCTGTTGTCGATGCTCACTCTCGCCTCCTGATGTTGCGGTGCACCCTTGCCCCATCGATATGACCGTTGACAAGGCCGCAAGCGACGTCTAGCTGCCGCGGCCTACCCCGTGCCCAGATGGCGGAATTGGTAGACGCACCAGCTTCAGGTGCTGGCGATCGCAAGGTCGTGGAGGTTCGAGTCCTCTTCTGGGCACCATCACCTTCGGCAGCGTCGAAGGGCCAAAAAGGCCGCAGCATCTGCGGCCTTTTTTCTTTGACCGAGGCGCGGGTGGTGGCTGCGCCGCGAGGCTGGATGACCGGAAGTCGGATGTTCGAACTGAGCAAACAGTTTCGTTTCGAGGCGGCACATACGCTGAACCGCATGATCGAAGCCGAATCGAGCCGGCGCATCCACGGCCACAGCTATCGCGCCGAGGTGGCGGTCCGCGGCCGGCCCGATCCGGCAACCGGCATGATCGTGGACCTCGGCCTGCTCGAACGCGCGATCGCCGAGGCGCGCGAGGCGCTCGACCATCGCTTCCTCGACGAGGTCGAGGATCTGGGCCCTGCCACGATGGAAAATCTCAGCCGCTGGATCTGGGATCGGCTGCGCCCGAGCGTCGCCAGCCTGACGCGCGTGACCGTCTATCGCGATTCGAGCGGAGACGCCTGCTCCTATTGGGGTGATGCCGCCGCGGCGTAAGCGCGCGCCAGCCGATTCGCCGCTTCGACCGCCGGTCATCGCGATCCTTTCCGCTCCTTCGCTTTTTCTGCCGCAGTGCAGCGAACAAATGGCCGCGTCGGTCGTTGGTCGGTCTCTGACCGGCAACAAGAGGGTGCGGATGTCGTTCGACTGGAATTTCGAATGGATGCACTGGCTGGCAGTGGTCCTGACGCTCGGCATCGCCGTGTTCGTCGCGGTGGCCGTCCACTGGCTGGGCATGGCGCTGCTCAAGCGCATCGCGCGGCGGACGACCAGTTTCATCGACGACGTTCTCGTCGACCGCCTCAAGCAGCCGCTGCGCTGGCTGTTGATCGTGATTGCGGTGGGCGCGGTGCAACCGTCGCTCAACCTCGATCCGCCGATCGCCGAGGCCGTGCGGCGCGTGCTGGGGCTGACCGCGCCGGCGCTGCTCGGATGGCTGGTCATCTCGATGCTGGGCGCGCTCAACGACATCACCCAGCGCCGCTACGATATCAGTGCTGCCGACAACCTCACCGCGCGCCGCCGCCGCACGCGCGCCGGCATCCTCTATCGCATCTCGATCTTCGTCGTCCTGCTGATCACCTTCTGCCTGATGCTGATGTCGATCCCCAGCGTCCGCACCGTCGGCGTGACGATCGCCGCCTCCGCGGGGCTCGCCGCGCTGGCCGTCGGCGCCGCGGCGCAGCCCGCGCTCAAGAACCTGATCGCCGGCATCCAGATGGCCTTCACCGAGCCGATCCGCATCGACGATGTGGTCATCATGGACAATGAATGGGGGCGGATCGAAGATATCCGCCTGACCTATGTCGTGGTGCGGATCTGGGACGATCGCCGGCTGGTCGTGCCGGTCAGCAAATTTCTCGAGCAAAGCTTCCAGAACTGGACGCGCGAAACCAGCGCGCTGCTCGGCACCGCCTTCCTGCGCCTCGATCCCACCGCCGACGTCGCGCGCATCCGCACCAAGCTGGAAGAGGTGGTGAAGGCCAATCCGCTGTGGGACGGGCGCGTCATCGTGCTGCATGTGACCGAGCTTTACGCCGATCACATGGAACTGCGCTGCCTGGTTTCCGCGTCGGATGCGGGCCGCGCGTTCGACCTGCGCTGCGACGTGCGCGAGGCGCTGATCACGTGGATCGCGCGGGAAGCACCCGAATGGCTGGTGCGCACGCGCGGCGAATTGCGCGGCCTGCCCGGGGAAGGCGCGAAAGGCTTCGTCACGGCGGACTGAGCGTCCGCTGCGGCCGCGTCCGCCACGCCCTAGTCGACCATCGCCTCCACCGTGTCGAGCGCGCTGGTGAAGCGCCGCAGCCACCAGAACACGTCCTCGCGCTGGATATTCTCGTTCAGCGCCTGCCAGCGGGCGACGCGCTCCTCACGGGGCATCTTGAGCGCCAGCGCGATGGCATCCGAGATTTCCTCGGCGCTGTAGGGGTTGACCAGCACCGCTTCGGTCAACTGCTCGGCCGCGCCCGCGAAGCGCGACAGGATCAGCACGCCGGGATCCTCCGGATCCTGCGCCGCGACATATTCCTTGGCAACGAGATTGAGTCCGTCGCGAAGCGGCGTCACCAACCCGATCCGGGCCGCGCGATAGATGCCGGCGAGAACGTCGCGCGGATAGCCCTGGTTGACGTAGCGCAGCGGCACCCAGTCGATATCGGCATAGGCGCCGTTGATCCGCCCGGAGAGCCCGTCCAACGCCGTCCGGATCTTCTGATAGGTTTCCACCGCCGCCCGGCTGGGCGGTGCGATCTGCAGGAGGAACACCTCCTTGCGCTCTTCGGGATGTTCCTGAAGGAAGCGCTCATAGCCGAGGAAGCGTTCCTCCAGCCCCTTCGAATAGTCCAGCCGGTCGACCCCCACGATCATGTCGCGGCCCACCGCACTGTCGCGCATCTGGCGGAAGCTCAGGCGCGCGCGCGGGGAGGCGGCGAGCGCGGTGAAATCCTCGGCGTCGATGCCGATCGGGCTGGCGATCATCCGCACCGTGCGGCCGTTGAGGCTCAGCGTCTCGCCGTCGGAGGTCGCCCCCAGGATGTTGACCGCACCTTCCTCGAAGCTGCGCAGCCATTCCTCGGTGTGGAAGCCGACGAGGTCATAGGCGAACAGCGTTTCCAGCAGTTCGCGCGCCTCCGGCAAGGTCGTCAGCAGGCGGGGCGGCGGCCACGGAATATGGAGGAAGAAGCCCATCCGGTTGCGGCAGCCGCGCTTGCGCAGCTCCTCGCCCAGCGGGAACATGTGATAATCCTGGATCCAGATCCGGTCTTCGGGCTCGATCAGCGGGCGCGCGGTTTCCGCCAGCCGCTCGTTGACGCGCTGATAGCCGCCCGCGAAGCTGCGCTCATATTCCGCCAGGTCGATGCGGTAATGGAACAGCGGCCACAGCGTCCGGTTGGCATAGCCGTCATAATATTCCTCGACATCATGTTCCTCGAGGTCGACGGTCGCGGTGGTGTAGCCTTCGCCGCGCTGGAAGCTGAGCTGCCCGGTGAATTCTTCGGTCACCTCGCCCGACCAGCCGAACCAGATCCCGCCCGCCTCCTGCAAGGCGGAGGAAAGCGCGACGGCGAGCCCGCCCTGCGCGCCCGAATGCGAGGTGGTGGGCGCGGCGACGCGATTCGAGATGACGATCAGCCGGCTCATCGTGCGGAGGTCCAGGGTCGACTGAGCAGCCCGGCGCAGTTGATCATCCCCACCAGTGAATAAGTCTGTGGATAATTGCCCCACAACTCGTTGGTGATGGGGTCGATATCCTCGGAAAGCAGCCCGGCGCCGGTGCGACGGCTCAGCATCTCCTCGAACAGCGCCCGCGCTTCCTCGCTGCGCCCGGTGAGCTGAAGCGCCTCGATGAACCAGAAGGTGCACACGTTGAACGCCGTCTCCGGCATGCCGAAATCATCTTCCTCGGCATAACGCAGCATGTGCGATCCGCGGCGGAGCCCGGCCTCGACCGCGGTGAGCGTGCCGCGGAAGCGGGGATCGTCGGGGGAGAGGAAACGCAGGTCGAGCAGCTGGAGCAGGCTCGCGTCGAGGACGCTGCCCTCGAACGTCGCCGACATCAGCTTCTCGTCCTCGCGCCACGCCGCGGCTTCGATGCGTTCGCGGATCTGCGCGGCGCGCTCCGACCAGTATTGGCGCTTTTCGGTGAGGCCCAGCGCATCGGCGGCGTTGGCCATGCGGTCGCACGCCGCCCAGCACATCGCCGCGGAATAGGTGTGGACATTCTGGCGCGTTCGCAGCTCCCACAGCCCGGCATCGGGTTTGTCGTGCAGCGCGAAGGCGCGTTCCGCCACCTTCTCGAGCGCCTCGAAATCCTCGATGCCCGCCATGCGGAACAGGCGCTGGTCGAAGAAGGCCTGCACGTTGCACAGCACGATCTGGCCATAGGCATCGTGCTGGATCTGCTCATAGGCCTGGTTGCCGACGCGCACCGGCCCCATGCCGCGATAGCCCGGCAGCGCCGGTGCGGTCCGTTCCTCGAGCATCGCTTCGCCCAGCACGCCGTAGAGCGGCTGGATATGGCCGCCATGCGCCGAATCGACGATGTTGCGCAGATAGCCGAGATAGCCTTCCAGTACGTCGAGCGCGCCCAGCCGGTTGAGCGCCTGCACGGTGTAATAGGCGTCGCGGATCCAGCAATAGCGATAGTCCCAGTTGCGCCCGGTATCCGAGCCCACGGGAATCGGATGTTCGGGCACCGACGTGGTCAGCGCGGCGACGATCGCGCCGGTCTCCTCATGCTGGCACAGCTTGAGCGTGATCGCGGAACGAATCACCACATCCTGCCATTCGAGCGGCGTGGCGAGACCGCGCACCCATTCCTGCCATTCGCGCGCGGTTTCCCCCAGCATCCATTCGACGGTGGAGCCCACATCGTCCTCGAACCCCTCGTCGGGCCCGAGGAAGAAATAGAGCGGCCGTTCGACGCGGAACCAGCGTTCCTCCTGGATCATCCCCACCGCCGCGGTGGTGGTCAGCCGCAACGTCGTGCTGTCGAGGCGGAAGCGGATATGGTTGGAGCCGCTGGTGGTCTCCACCGCGCCGCCGTCCCAGCCGCGCGTCGGCTCCAGCTTGACGCGGATCCGCGGGGATCCCGAAAGCGGGCGGACGATGCGGGCATAGGCCACCGGCCGGTAATAGCGGCCGCGGCGGCGGAAGCGCGGGCAGAAATCGATCACCTCGATCGCATTGCCGGCAGCATCGCTGTGGCGGGTGACGAGGATGGGCGTGTTGCGGCGATAGGATTGCGAGACCGCGGTGCCGCCGTCCAGCTCGATCGACCAGATGCCCTTCTCCTGCGTGTTGCCCAGGAGCGCGGAAAACAGCGGGTCGCCATCGACGCGCGGCACGCAGCCCCACACGAAGCTGCCGGCGCTGTCGACCAGCGCGCTGACCTGGCAGTTGCCGATCGGCCAGAGGTCGAGGTTGGCGGTCATGCGATCTCCCTGCATGCAGTGTCGAGCCAGACGCGCACGGCGGCGACATCTGCCAGATGATAGCGTGCATTGGTCGCGCGCGGCGGTCCCACGAGAACGCCGGCGCCGCCCAGTGCCTCCGCTGCGACGAAACCCGGCTCGTCGGTATCGTCGTCGCCGAGGAACACGGGCACGCTGCCCTTCATGCCGGGTGAGGCCATCAGCCGGCGCAGCGCGCTGCCCTTGTCGGCACCGGGGGCGCGCAACTCGAACATCATCTTGCCGGTCTGGAGCTTGAGGCCGGTGCGCGCGGCGAGCGCATGCGCCAGTTCGGCGGCGTCCCCGGCGGCATCGGGGGCGAGGCGGAAATGAAGACCGACGCCGAGCGGCTTGCGCTCGACCAGCACACCGGGGCGGCTCGCGGCGAACCCGTCCATCTCGGTTTCGGCGATGGCGAGCGCGGCGGGGCGCTCCGGCGCCTCGATGCGGCCGTCGCCCCAATAGAGTTCGAGGCCGTGGCTGCCTGCGACGGCCAGCGTTTCGACGCCGATCAGCCGCTGGAGCTCACCGACCGCGCGACCGCTGATCAGGGCGACGCGGCCACCGAAGGCCAGGTCGAGGCAGGCGAGGGTTTGCCGCAACGGATCGTCGACGGAAACCGAATCGGGGGTTGGCGCGATTTCGACGAGGGTTCCGTCAAAATCGAGGAGCAGGCTGGCGCCCGTGAGGATGTCGATCGGCGGAGGAGACAGGCTGTCGGGTTCGCGGAGGGGCATCGGATCCTATGCTGACGATGGCGGACGCCGGAGTCAAAGCATGACGGATGCGAAATGTTCCGCTGCAGCGCACAAATTTATGGCTTGCTGCGCGAGCGCGCCGCTTCAACCCCTCCCCTTCAGGGGAGGGGAAAGGGGTGGGGAAGCGTCAACGGGGGCTCAATGCCCCCGTTGACGCTGTCTCCGGCGTTGCCGAACGCTCGCTGCGCTCGCCCCACCCGAACCCCTCCTCTGAAGAGGAGGGGCTTCTTTCAGATCAAGCCGCCTTCGCGCGCGAGGCGCGCTTGCGCTCGTGCGGATCGAGGTGGCGCTTGCGCAGGCGGATCGACTTCGGGGTCACTTCGACCATCTCGTCGTCGTCGATATAGGCGATCGCCTGCTCCAGCGTCAGCTTGCGCGGCGGGGTGAGGCGGATCGCATCGTCCTTGCCGCCCGACGCGCGGAAGTTGGTGAGCTGCTTCGCCTTCATCGGGTTGACCTCGAGGTCATCCGTCTTGGCGTTCTCGCCGATGATCATGCCCTCGTAGAGCGCCTCGCCGGGGCCGACCATCAGCACGCCGCGCTCTTCGAGCGGGCCGAGCGCATAGGCATTGGCCTCGCCCGCACCGTTCGAGATCAGCACGCCGTTCTTGCGGCCCTCGATCGGGCCCTTGTGCGGGCCGTACTTCTCGAACAGCCGGTTCATGATGCCGGTGCCGCGGGTGTCCGACAGGAACTCGCCATGATAGCCGATCAGGCCGCGCGACGGCGCCGAGAAGGTGATGCGGGTCTTGCCGCCGCCCGAGGGCCGCATGTCGGTCAGCTCGGCCTTCCGGATCGCCATCTTCTCGACGACGGTGCCCGAATGCTCCTCGTCGACGTCGATCACGACGGTTTCGTAGGGCTCCTCGCGACCGCCATTCTCGCCTTCGCGGAACAGCACGCGCGGGCGGCTGATGCCGAGTTCGAAGCCCTCGCGGCGCATCGTCTCGATCAGCACGCCGAGCTGGAGTTCGCCGCGGCCGGCGACCTCGAAGCTGTCACGGTCGTCGGCTTCGGTCACCTTGATCGCGACGTTGCTCTCGGCTTCGCGGAACAGGCGGTCGCGGATCATGCGCGACGTGACCTTGGTGCCCTCGCGACCCGCCATCGGCGAGTCGTTGACGGCGAAGCGCATCGACAGCGTCGGCGGATCGATCGGCTGCGCGTGCAGCGGCTCGGTCACCGCCGGATCGGCGATGGTGTTGGCGACGGTCGCGATGGTCAGGCCGGCGATCGAGATGATGTCGCCCGCCTTGGCTTCTTCCACCGGCACGCGCTCGAGCCCGCGGAACGCCATGATCTTGGAGGCGCGGCCCTGCTCGACGACATTGCCCTCGGGATCGAGCGCATGGATCTGCATGTTGGTCTTGACGGTGCCCGAGGCGACCAGGCCGGTGAGGATGCGGCCGACGAAATTGTCGCGGTCGAGCAGCGTCACCAGGAACTTGAACGGGCCATCCGGATCGGCCGACGGCGCCGGCACATGGTTGACGATCTTCTCGAACAGGGGCGCCAGCGTGCCGTCGCGCACGTCGGGATTGTCGCCGGCATAGCCGTTGCGGCCCGAGGCGAAGAGCACCGGGAAGTCGAGCTGATCGTCATTGGCGTCGAGGCTGACGAACAGGTCGAACACCTCGTCGAGCACTTCCTGCGCCCGCGCGTCCGAACGGTCGATCTTGTTCACCACCACGATCGGGCGCAGGCCGAGCGCCAGCGCCTTGCCAGTGACGAACTTGGTCTGCGGCATCGCGCCTTCGGCGGCGTCGACCAGCAGGATCACGCCGTCGACCATCGAGAGGATGCGCTCCACCTCGCCGCCGAAGTCGGCGTGGCCGGGGGTGTCGACGATGTTGATCCGGGTGTCGCCCGCTTCGCCGTGCCACTCGATCGAGGTGCACTTGGCGAGGATGGTGATCCCGCGTTCCTTTTCGAGATCGTTCGAGTCCATCGCACGTTCCTCGACGCGCTGATTGTCGCGGAAGGTGCCGGACTGACGAAACAGCTGATCGACGAGGGTGGTCTTGCCATGATCGACGTGCGCGATGATGGCCACGTTGCGGAGGCTCATGAAATGCTCGGTCCTGTGCGGAAATGTGGCCGCGCGACTAGCGGAATTTCCGCGCTGCGGCAAGGGCGGGCTGTCCGAGTGCCCGATTCAGCGGACGTGTGCGGGTAGGGGGCGGGACTGACGACATCGCCCTTCCTGTTCGATGTTGCCGGATTCTCATGATCTGGCTCGCTTGAAAGGGGCTGCCGCCGCGCTCCCTCGCCCCTTTGGGGAGAGGGACGGGGAGAGGGGCAGTCGCGCCTGGCGTAAAGCCTCGTCAGGCGCTGCATTGTCGCTGTCGGAGCGAGCCTGTCGGAGCCTCATGCATGGCGCGACTTCCCCCTCTCCCTGGTCCGCTGCGCGGACCTGTCCCTCTCCCCGAAGGGGCGAGGGAAGGGAATCCCGTGCGCCCGGTGCCAAGAATTTGGGCACCGCCCCACCCTTGTCCGCACCCCGCCAGCGCCCTAATCGCTTCGCCATGCTCGCCGCCATCAACCGCATCGTCCCCGACAAGTTCATCCTCGTCCTGCTCGCGACCGTGATCGTCGCGACGGTGCTGCCGGCCAGGGGGGTGATGCTCGATGCGATCGGCAGCATCTCGACCGCGGCGATCGTGACCCTGTTCTTCATGCACGGCGTGAAGATCGCGCCGCAGGCGGTGGTCGACGGGTTCCGCCGCTGGAAGCTTCAGCTCGCCATCTTCCTGTTCGGCTACGTCTTCATGCCCGCGGTCGGCATGGGCGCCTCGCTGCTGACGGGCAGCATGCTCGGCCAGGGCTTCGCGCTCGGCCTCATCTATCTGGCGGTGCTGCCGACCACGGTGCAGTCGTCGATCGCCTATGCCTCGATCGCGCGCGGCAATGTGACGGCGGCGGTGATCGCCTCGGCGGTCTCCAACATTGCGGGCGTGGTGCTGGCGCCGCTGCTGGTCGGCCTGCTCGCCAGCGCACACGGTGGTGGCGTCGACGTCAGCGGCATCGGCAAGATCGTGATGATCCTGCTCGTGCCCTTCGCGCTCGGCCAACTCGCGCGGCGCTGGCTGCAGGCCTGGGCGCAGCGCAACAAGGCGCTGATCTTCTATCTCGATCGCACGACCATCGTGATCGCGGTCTATGTCGCCTTTTCCGAGGCGGTGACCGGCGGGCTGTGGAGCCGCGTGACCGGCGTCGAGCTGGCGATGCTCGTCGCGGTGGTCGCGGCGATGCTGGGGATCGCCTTCGCCTGCGCCTGGGGTCTGGGCGCGCTGTTGGGCTTCAGCGACGAGGATCGCGCGACGATGCTGTTCTCGGGCGCGCACAAGAGCCTGGCGACCGGCGCGCCGATGGCGCGAATCCTGTTTCCGGGGCCGGAGGCCGGCGCGCTGCTGCTGCCGCTGATGCTCTACCACCAGCTCCAGCTGATGGTCTCGGCGATCGTCTCCGCGCGGCTGGCCCGGCGCGTCGAGCAGGCCGAAGCCGCAGCGGCATAACGCCCGGTCTGGAGGGTGGCGCTAAGTTGAACCGTTCGCCCTGAGTAGCGGCTGAGCGAAGCCGAAGACGCGTATCGAAGGGTGCCGAGCTGGCCCTTCGATACGCCATTTCGACTTCACTCAATGGCTACTCAGGGCGAACGGATTATATTGAACGCTCGCCGCTCCGGCGCACAAAAAAAGGGGAGCGAAACCGCTCCCCTTTTTCCGAACCTTGCGGGCTTCGCCTTAGTAAACGCGCGCCTTCGGCTTGATATACTCGACCTCGTCGGTGAGCGTGTAGTCATGCACCGGCCGGTAATCGAGCGTGACCTGGCCCTTGTCGAACCAGGAAATGGTGTGCTTCATCCAGTTCGCGTCGTCGCGATCGGGATGATCCTCGTGCATGTGCGCGCCGCGGCTTTCCTTGCGGTTCGCCGCCGAGTGCATCGTCACCACCGCCTGCGGGAGCATATTGTCCAGCTCCAGCGTCTCGATCAGATCGGTGTTCCAGATCAGCGAGCGATCGGTAACGCCCACGTCCTGCATCGAGGCGTAGACGGTGTCGATCAGGCCAAGGCCTTCGCGCAGCAGCGCGGTGTCGCGGAACACCGCGCAATGCTTCTGCATCGTGTGCTGCATGCTGAGCCGGATCTTCGCGGTGGGTGTGCCGCCCTTCGCATTGCGATAATGGTCGAGGCGGGCGATGGCCTTGTCGTCCGCCGCCTTCACGATCGTGCCATGCTTGCTGTTCGGCGTGACCAGTTCGGCGATGCGGAAGCCGGTGGCACGGCCGAACACGACGAGGTCGATCAGCGAGTTGGAGCCCAGGCGGTTGGCGCCGTGCACCGAAACGCACGCCGCCTCGCCGACCGCGAACAGGCCGGGGACGACCGCGTCCGGGTTGCCGTCGCGCAACGTCACGACTTCGCCGTGATAGTTACAGGGGATGCCGCCCATATTGTAGTGGACGGTCGGCGTCACCGGCAGCGGCTGGCGCGTCAGGTCGACGCCGGCGAAGATCTTGCCGGTCTCGGTGATGCCCGGCAGCCGTTCCGCCAGCACCTTGGGATCGATATGATCGAGGTGCAGGAAGATATGGTCGCCATTCTTGCCGACGCCGCGGCCCTCGCGCATCTCCATCGCCATCGAGCGCGACACGACGTCGCGGCTGGCGAGATCCTTGGCGGAAGGGGCATAGCGCTCCATGAAGCGCTCGCCCTCGGAATTGGTGAGGTAACCGCCCTCGCCGCGCGCACCCTCGGTGATGAGCACGCCCGCGCCGTAGATGCCGGTCGGGTGGAACTGCACGAACTCCATGTCCTGCAGCGGCAGCCCCGCGCGCAGCACCATGCCGCCGCCGTCACCCGTGCAGGTATGCGCCGAGGTGGCCGAGAAATAGGTGCGGCCCGAACCGCCCGTCGCCAGCACCACGGCGTGGCTGCGGAAGCGGTGGAGGCTGCCATCCTCCATGCAGAGCGCGATCACGCCCTTGCACACGCCGTCTTCCATGATCAGGTCGAGCGCGAAATATTCGACGAAGAAGTCCGCGTCATACTTCAGGCTCTGCTGGTAGAGCGCGTGCAGCATGGCGTGGCCGGTGCGGTCCGCCGCGGCGCAGGTGCGCTGCACGGGCGGGCCGGCGCCCATGTTCTGCATGTGGCCGCCGAACGGGCGCTGGTAGATCGTGCCATTGTCGTTGCGGCTGAACGGCACGCCGGCATGTTCCAGTTCGTACACCGCGGCCGGCGCCTCGCGCACCATATATTCGATCGCATCCTGGTCGCCCAGCCAGTCCGACCCCTTGACGGTGTCGTACATGTGCCAGGTCCAGTGATCGGGCGTGTTGTTGCCGAGGCTCGCCGCAATGCCGCCCTGCGCGGCCACGGTGTGGCTGCGGGTGGGGAACACCTTGGTGATGCAGGCGGTGCGCAGGCCCTTTTCGGCGCAGCCCATCGTCGCGCGGAGGCCGGAGCCGCCGGCACCGACGACGACCGCGTCATAGATATGGTCGATGATCTGGTAGGCCGGACCGGCGTTGCTCGTGTCGGACATCAGGCCGGAACTCCCACGAAGGCGATCTTGGCGATCGAGAACAGCGCAAGCGCGGCGCCGCCGATCGCATAGAAATTGAGCAGCACGAGGGTGAAGATCTTCGACCCTTCCTCATGCACATAATCCTCGATGCACACCTGCAGGCCGAGGCGCAGGTGCCAGAAGACGCTGACCGTCATCAGCATCAGCGGCACCGCGACCAGCGGATTGCCGATCCAGCCGGTGACGATCGCATGATCGAGCGACGGCAGCCGGATGAAGGAGAAGAGCAGCCACAGCACCATCACCAGATTGCCGACCGCGGTCAGCCGCTGCTGCAGCCAGTGCTGCGCACCATGCCGTGCCGAGCCAAGCCCGCGGACGCGGCCGATACCGGTTCCTGTTCCCATCTGCTTTCCCCTCAGCGACCGAAAAGGATGTAGGCCCAGACCAGGGCGGTCAGGATCGGGGCCGCGATCACGATCGCCTGCGACCAGCTCTTGTTCGCGTTCAGCTCGTAACCGGCGCCGGTGTCGAGCACGAAGTGGCGCAGGCCGGAAAGCATATGTTCGAAGAAGGACCAGGTCAGGCCGATGCCCACGATATAGCCCAGCGCGCCGCCGGCGAAGCCGGTGAGCAGCCACAGGAAGCCGTCATAGGCGTCCTTGCCGATCGCCGCGGTCGTCAGCCAGGCGATGAACAGCAGGCCGCCGACGATCGCCATGCCGTCGCCGGTAACCCGGTGCAGGAT
Organism: Sphingomonas sanxanigenens DSM 19645 = NX02; assembly: GCF_000512205.2. Classification (NCBI taxonomy): domain Bacteria; kingdom Pseudomonadati; phylum Pseudomonadota; class Alphaproteobacteria; order Sphingomonadales; family Sphingomonadaceae; genus Sphingomonas; species Sphingomonas sanxanigenens. Next base: position 4,821,124 of record NZ_CP006644.1, on the reverse strand, counting down.
GGAGACCAGCATGTGCGGCCCCCATCTCCAGATGCCGAGATGCGGTGAAAGTGGACGCGCCGCCTTATGCGCCATAGCTGGTGGCCCTTTTGTCTATTTGCGGCCCCCCCTTTAACCGAACGATGCGGCGATGCAACCGCCCCTTCCGCCCGCGCTCCGGAGCCTTTAGACGCGCCGAATGACGAATATTCTCCTCACCGGCGCCACCCGCGGGATCGGTGCCGCAGCGCGCGCTGCGCTCGAAGCCGCGGGCGCCACCGTGATCGCCTTCGGCTCGGCCGATGGCGATCTTTCCGACCCGGCGACCGCGCCCGTGCTGTGGCAGCGCGCGTTGGATGCGGCCGGCGGCCGCATCGACGTGCTGGTCAACAATGCCGGCGTGTTCGAAGCGGCGCCGCTCGACCTCGAGGACGAGGCATGGCTGGCGTCGTGGGAACGCACGATGGCGATCAACCTCACCGCCTCCGCGCAGTTCTGCCGCCTTGCGGTGCGCCACTTCCAGGCGGAGGGCGGCGGGCGCATCGTCAACGTCGCGAGCCGCGCCGCCTATCGGGGCGACAGCCCGGCGCACTGGCATTATGCCGCATCGAAGGCCGGCATGGTCGGTATGACCAAGAGCATCGCGCGCGGCTATGGCGCGCAAGCCATTCTTGCGTTCTCGGTCTGCCCCGGTTTCACGATGACGGGTATGGCGGAGGATTATCTGGCCAGCCGCGGCGGCGACAGGCTGCTCGCCGACATCCCGCTCGGCCGCGTCGCCGATCCGGCGGAAATCGCGTCGGCGATCCGCTATCTGGCGCTCGAGGCGCCGGCCTCGATGACGGGTGCCGCGATCGACATCAATGGAGCGAGCTATGTCCGCTGACAGCTGGAAGCTGACGCTGCCCTGCACCCGCGCCGAGGCCGATGCGGTGGCGGACGATATCGGCGCGCTGGCGATGCTCGAGCCGCCGCCGGTGCTGATGGTCACCGAGCCCGACGAGGACCGGCCCGACGATTGGGAACTGGTCACCTATTTCGAATCGAAGCCCAGTGCGAAGACGATCGCGATGGTCGCGGCGCTCGCCCCCTCCGCGGCGGGTACGAAGCCGGTGCTCGAACATCTGCCCGCGGCGGACTGGGTGACGATGAGCCAGTCGGGCATCGAGCCGGTCAGCGCCGGGCGCTTCTACGTCCACACCTCGACCAATGCCGGTGCGGTTCCGGCGGGCGCCAAGGCTTTCCTGATCGAGGCCGGTCTCGCGTTCGGCACCGGCCAGCACCACACCACCTCCGGCTGCCTCGAAATGCTGGACGGGATGCGCCGCCGCGGCGAGGTCTATCGCTCGCTGCTCGATCTCGGCACCGGCACCGGCCTGCTTGCCTTCGCGGCGATGCACCTGTGGCCGCTGGCCCGCGCGACCGCGTCGGACATCGATCCGATCTCGATCGACGTGACGCGCGAGAATGCCCTCGCCAACGCGGTGCCGCTGGGTCGCGGGCCCGGCCAGCTCGACCTGATGGTGGCGGACGGGCTGGAGCATCGCCGCCTGATCAGCCGCGCGCCCTACGAACTGGTGATCGCCAACATCCTGGCCGGGCCGCTGATCGAAATGTCGCCGCAGATCGCCGCCGCGGTCGACGATGGCGGCACCCTGATCCTCGCCGGGCTGCTGCAGACGCAGGCCGATGCGGTGGCGGACGCCTATCGCCGGCAGGGGATGCGACTCGCCGGCCGCATCGACCGGAGCGACTGGCCGACGCTCAGGATGATCAAGCGCCGGCGGGTGCGATAAAGGGGGAAAACAGGGTGAAAATGTGGGGGAGGGCGGTGGTCAGCGAACGAGCTTGCCGCCCTTCATCACCGGGCCGACCCGTTCGAGCAGGCGGATGTCGGCGATCGGATCGCCCGCCACCGCGACGAGGTCGGCGAAATGGCCGGGGCTAGCCGCGCCGACATCCTTCTCCCAGCGCAGCAGCGTCGCGGCTTCCACGGTCGCCGCCTGGATCGCCTGCATCGGCGTCATCCCGTTGCGCACCATATAGGCGAACTGCCGGGCGTTGAGGCCGTGCGGATAGACCCCAGCGTCGGTGCCGAAGGCGATGTGGACCCCGGCCTTCACTGCCTTGCGGAACCCCTCACGCTGAAGATCGGTGGTCTCGCGATTCTTGCGCAGATAGCCCTCGGGCCAGCCCTCCTTGCGGCCAACCTCCTCGATATAGTCGCCATTATAGACGTCCATCACCAGCCACACGCCCTTCGCCCTGGCCAGCGCGATCCCCTCGTCGTCGATCAGCGAGGCATGTTCGATCGAGCGCACGCCGGCGCGGATCGCCGCCTTGATGCCCTCCGCGCCATGCGCGTGGGCGGTGGCGTAGCCGCCGCGATTGGCGGCCTCGGCCACCACCGCGCGCATCTCCTCCTCGCTCAGTTCGATCTCGCCGGGCTCGGTCCCCTCGGCGAGCACCGCGCCGGTGGCGATCATCTTGATGCTGTCGACGCCGTGCTGGAACAGATAGGCGGTCTTGAGCTTCGCTTGCCTGGCATCGGTGATCACGCCCATCCGCATGTCGGCCGGCACCTGCACGTCGGGCGCGAGGCCCGTCACCTCGCCGCCGCCGCCGGGCGCGGTGATATAGGCGCCGACCACGTTCATCCGCGGCCCCTTGATCCGCCCGGCATCGATCGCGTCGCGCAGCGCGACGTCGGTGAAGGCGCGGAAGCAGCCGACATCGTGAACGCTGGTAAAGCCCGCGCGCAGCGTCTTTCGGGCATTCTCGGCGCCGACCAGCGCGATGTCCTGCGCGCTGTGGAGCAGCGGCTCGGCGACATTGCTGGTCTGGCCCCAGTCGGCGAGGTGGGTGTGCATGTCGATCAGGCCGGGGAGCACCGTCATGCCGGACCAGTCGATGACGGTCGCGCCCGCGGGCGGCGGCGCCCAGGGCTCGACCGCGGCGATGCGATCATCCTCGATGCGGATGCGGCGGTCGGTGAGCACCTGCCCCTTCTCGACATCGACCAGCCGGCCGGCGCGGACATAGACCGTCTCCGCCGCCGCGGGCATTGCCACGGCCACGGCCACCGCCGTCAGCACCCCGAAAACCCCTCGTTTCATGCCTCTTCTCCCCCCGCGTTGACGCGCCGCAGCGCCGTTCTACTGTAACCGGGAAACGCCTTCGACAGGAACGCTCGCCGATGATCCGCATGCTGCTCGCCCTGACCGCGCTCGTCTCCCCCGCGATGGCCATGGCGAAGGCCGGCCCGGCCGATGTCGCGCAGGCGAAAGAGGTGCTGATGAAGGGCATCGGCTTCCCAACCGTCGAGGGGCGCGGGCAGACCGTGGCCTATGCGCACTATATTGCATCGGTGCTCAAGGCGGCCGGCTATGCCGACAGCGAGGTCGTGGTGACGCCGATGGAAGGCACCGCGACACTGGAGGCGACGCTCAAGGGAACCACGCCCGGCGCCAAGCCGATCGTGCTGCTCGCGCATATGGACGTGGTCGAGGCCAAGCCGGCGGACTGGACCCGCGACCCGTTCGTCGCGGTGGAGGAGGGCGGCTACATCTTCGGGCGCGGCGCCGAGGACAACAAATACGACCTCTCGATGATGGTCGTCGCTATGGCGCGGCTGAAGGCGGCGGGGTTCAGGCCCAAGCGCGACATCGTCCTGGTGCTGACCGGCGACGAGGAAACGCGCATGGTGACGACGCAGGCGCTCGCGCAGAAATATCGCAATGCGGAGATCGTGCTCAACGGCGACGGCGGCGGCGGTACGCTCGGCGAGGACGGCACGACCGCGCTGTATTACGGGCTGCAGGCGGGCGAGAAGACCTATGCCGACTATGCGATCGAACTGACCGATGTCGGCGGCCATTCGAGCACCCCGACCGACGGCAACCCGATCTACCGCATGGCGCGCATCCTCGCCCGGATCGACGCCTATGACTTTCCCGACCAGGCCAACGAACTGACCCGCGCCTCGCTCAAGGCCCGCAGCGGCCGGATCGGCGGCGCGGTCGGTGACGCGATGCGCCGTTATGCCGAGAACCCGAACGACAAGGCCGCCGCGGCGGTGATCGCGGCGCGGCCCGAATTCGTCGGTCAGATCCGCACCACCTGCGTCGCGACCGAGATCGATGGCGGCCACGCCCGCAACGCGTTGCCGCAGCGCGCCACCGCCAACATCAACTGCCGCATCTTCCCGGGCGTGCCGGTGGAGGCGGTGCGCGCGACGCTCGCCGAACTGGCGGGCAAGGATGCAAGCGTGAAGACGATCGACGAGCCGGTGGCGAGCGACGCCTCGCCGCTGCGTGGCGACGTGGTCGGCGCGGTCACCACGGCCGTGCGCGCCCGCTATCCGGGGCTGGATATCATCCCGAGCATGTCCGGCGGCGCGACCGACAGCTTCTATTTCCGCGTGCTCGGCGTGCCCAGCTATGGCGTGGCGAGCCTGTTCATGCGCGACGCCGACGGCTTCGCCCACGGGCTCAACGAGCGCGCGCCGGTGGCAGGGATCGGTGGGGCGCTGGACCAGTGGGACAGCGTGTTGCGGACTTTGGGCGGGAAGTAGCATTTCTCAGCCCCCCAGCAGTGCATCCACCCACCTGACCGCCAGCGCGCTCGCCTGGTCCGCCGGGAAGCTCGCCGGATCCAGCGTCAGTTCCAGCCACAGCCCGTCGACCAGCGCGGTCAGGCCGATCGCGGCGCCGTGGCGCTCCATCGCCGACACGCCGCACTCCGCGAGCAGCGCCTCCAGCGCGGCGCGATAGCCGCCATAGGTTTCGGCGTGGATCGCGGCGATGGCGGGGTCGGCCTTCACCAGGCTCCAGAAGGCGATCCAGGTGGCGAGCAGCGCGGGGTCGGCGATCGGGGCGCGGAAGCTGGCGGTGGTATAGGCGATCAGCCGCGCGCGCGGCTCCGGCGGGGCGGCGGCGACCGCGGCCGCCAGCGCGTCGTTCACCGTGTGCGTGACGTGGCGGTAGGTCGCGGCGACCAGCGCGTCGATGCCGTCGAAATAGTGGCGCAGCAGCCCGGGCGAGACGCCGGCACGCGCGCAGATCGTCCGCACCGAGGCACCGCCGACGCCCTGTTCGGCGAGGCACGCCGCACAGGCCTCGATCAGCGCCAGCCGGCGCGTTTCGGCATCCTCGCGGGTGAAGGCGGCGCGGTGGGGCGACAAGCTCATTGCGGACGCGATCCTCTTGCTATACGTTCGTATAACAAGGAGCGCCGCCATGCAAAGCCTTTCCACCGCACCCCGCGCGAACGCCGATCCCGACGAGGGCTGGAGCCTGCCGGCGTGGATCTATCGCGACCCCGAATATTTCGCGGTGGAGATGGAAAGGGTGATGCGGCCGAGTTGGCAGGTGGTCTGCCATGTCAGCGACATCGCCGGCGCCGGCGACTGGCACACGCTCGATTTCCTGGGCGAGAGCATCATCGTCATCCGCGGCGACGATCTGGCCGTGCGCGCCTTCACCAATGTCTGCCGGCACCGCGGCTCGCGGCTGGTGGATGGCGCCTCGGGCTGCGCGAAGAAGCTGGTCTGCCCCTATCACGCGTGGACCTACGACCTCGACGGTCGGCTCACCGGGGTGCCCAGCCGCCGCGACTATACCACGCTGGACACGGCGAAGAGCGGGCTGGTGCCGGTGGAGCACGAGACCTGGCAGGGCTTCGTCTTCGTGCGGCTGAAGGGCGGCGGCCCGTCGGTGGCCGAGATGATGGCGCCCTATGAGGCGCGCGTCGCACCCTATCGCTTCGAGGAGATGCGCGCGATCGGCCGCGTCACGTTGCGGCCGCGCCCGGTGAACTGGAAGAACGTCGCCGACAATTATTCGGACGGGCTGCACATCCCGGTCGCGCATCCCGGCCTCACCCGGCTGTTCGGCAAGGGCTATGGCATCGAGGCGGAAGCGCATGTCGACCGCATGTGGGGCGCGCTGATCGACCGGCCCTCGGCGAACCTCTCGGAGCGGATGTACCAGCACGTGCTGCCGCGGGTCGATCATCTGCCCGAGGATCATCAGCGGCTGTGGCTCTATTTCAAGCTGTGGCCCAACGTCGCGTTCGACATCTATCCGGACCAGGTGGATTTCATGCAGTTCCTGCCGGTTTCGCCGACCGAAACGCTGATCCGCGAGATCAGCTATGCGCTGCCGGACGACCGGCGCGAGATGAAGGCGGCGCGCTATCTGAACTGGCGGATCAATCGCGCGGTGAACGCTGAGGATACCGCGCTGATCGCACGGGTGCAGGAGGGGATGATGTCGCGAAGCTTCACGGTCGGGCCGCTCGGCGAGAGCGAGGTGTGTCTGCGCGCCTTCTGCCGGAAGGTGCGCGACCTGATTCCGGAGGCGCGGCTGCATGCGGCGCCGCGGGCGGGTTGGTCAAGCGCGAGCCCCTCCCCTTCAGCGGAGGGGTTGGGGTGGGGAATGACCAGCCAGTTCCGGCAAGGTGGGGGGCAGATTACAGCCCCCACCCCAAACCCTCCGCTGAAGGGGAGGGGCTATTGATGAAATACGACGCGCTCATCATCGGCGCCGGCCACAATGGCCTCGTCTGCGCCTTCTACCTCGCCCGCGCCGGCCTCAAGGTGCGCATCGTCGAGCGGCGCGATGTCGTCGGCGGCGCGGCGGTGACCGAGGAATTCCATCCCGGCTTCCGCAACTCGGTGGCGAGCTACACCGTCAGCCTGCTGCAGCCCAAGGTCATCGCCGACATGAAGCTGGCCGATCACGGCTATCGCGTGATCGAGCGGCCGATCTCCAACTTTCTGCCGCAGCCCGACGGCGGCTATCTCAAGCTCGGCGGCGGGCTTGAGCGGACGCAGGCGGAATTCTCCCGTTTCAGCACCGCCGACGCCGCGGCGCTGCCGGCCTATTACGATGCGCTGGAAAATGTCGCCGAGGTGCTGCGCGACCTCGCCTTGCAGAGCCCGCCCAATATCGGCGACGGCCTCAAGACGCTGATCGACGGCGCGCGGCAGGGCCGGCGGCTGGCGAAGATGCCGATCGAGCAGCAGCGCGACGTGCTCGACCTGTTCGTGAAGTCCGCGCGCAGCTTCCTCGACGGCTGGTTCGAGAGCGAGGCGGTGAAGGCGGCGTTCGGCTTCGACGCGGTGGTCGGCAACTATGCCAGCCCGGACACGCCCGGCAGCGCCTATGTGCTGCTCCACCACGTGTTCGGCGAGGTCAACGGCAAGAAGGGGGCCTGGGGCCACAGCGTCGGCGGCATGGGTGCGATCACCCGGATCATGGCCAAGGTGTGTCGCGATGCCGGCGTCGAGATCAGCCTTGAGGCGCCGGTGGCGCGCGTGCTGGTGGATGGCGGCAAGGCCGTCGGCGTGAAGCTGGAGGGTGGCGAGGAGATCGCCGCCGACGTGGTGATCGCCAATGTCGGGCCCAAATTGCTCTATGAGCGGATGATCGACCCGGCGGATCTCGGCCCCGAATTCGTCCGCCGCGTGCGCGGGTTCAAGGCGGGATCGGGCACCTTCCGGATGAACGTGGCGCTTTCCGAACTGCCGCGCTTCACCTGCCTGCCCGAACCGGGCGAACATCACCAGTCCGGCATCATTCTCGCGCCGACGCTCGATTATATGGATCAGGCGTTCATCGACGCCAAGGCGCATGGCTGGTCGAAGGCGCCGATCGTCGAGATGCTGATCCCGTCTACCGTCGACGACAGCCTGGCCCCGCCGGGGGGGCATGTCGCCAGCCTGTTCTGCCAGCAATTCGCGCCGGTGCTGCCCCCTGCCCCCGATGGAACCCGGCGTGACTGGGATGCCGAGGAGGATGCGGCGGCGGATGCGATCATCGATACCGTCGAAGCGGCGGCGCCGGGGTTCCGCGCGTCGATCCTGGGGATGACCAAGCTCAGCCCCAAGGGGCTGGAGCGCACGTTCGGACTGGTCGGCGGCGACATCATGCACGGCAACATGTCGCTTGACCAATTGTGGTCGGCGCGGCCGGTGCTGGGCAACGGCGCCTATCGCGGGCCGCTGAAGGGTCTCTACATGTGCGGCGCGGGCACGCATCCGGGCGGCGGCGTGACCGGCGCGCCGGGGCATAACGCGGCGCGCGAGGTGCTGGCGGATCGCTCGCTATTCGGCCGGTTGCTGCGGCGCGGCTGAGCGCCGCGCCCACCAGTAGAGCGGCAGGCCGGCCGCCATCAGCAGCAGGCTGAGGCCGCTGACGCCGAGGCCGGCACCGTACAGCGTCCAGACCGCGTAAGCGGCGCCGAGCGCGGCGACCGGCACCGCCACCCGCAGCTTCAGCGCGGCGGCGGCGCAGGCGAGGTAGAGCCACAAGGTCGCGGAGGTGGAGAGCAGCGCCATATAGGAAAAGAGATCGCTCATCGAGCGGCTCGAATTGACCAGCACGAACAGGCTGGCGAGCACGCTCGACACGATCAGCGCGCGGGTCGGCGTGCCGTTGGCGCGGGTCTTGCCGAACCACGCCGGCAGCAGCCCGCGCCGCGCCATCGCCAGCGGCATCTCGCCCTGCAGCAGCACCCAGCCGTTGAGCGTGCCGATCGCGCTGATCGCGGCGAACAAGGCGATGGTCAGCGCCGGCCCGGCCGCCCAATAGTGCGCGACGAAGACCTGGAAGGGCGCGTCCGACCCCGCCACCGTTTCCGCCGGCAGCATCAGCGCGACGCCTGAGCAGATGACGAGGTAGATGATCCCGGTCAGCAATGTGCCGATCAAGGTGGCGCGCGGGATGTTACGTTGCGGGTTCTCGACCTTGGCGGCGACCACCGAGGCGCTTTCGAAGCCGAGCAGCGCCCACAGGGTCAGCGCGGCGGAGGCGGTGACCGCGCCGGCCTTGAGGCCTTCCGCCGGAAACGGTGCAAGGGCCTCGCCGCCGCGCGTGGCGATCAGCACGGCCATGATCGCAAGCACCACGGCGAGCGGCACGAGCTTGAGGAGCGTGGTCGCGAGCTGGAACATGCCGGCGGAGCGCGCGCCGCCGAGATTGACCAGCGTGACCGCCCATACCAGCGCGACCGCGAGCAGCGCCGGCACATAGGGCGTTCGGCCGATCTCCGGCGCGAAGGCGGAGAGATAGCTGACCGCAGCCACCGCCAATGTGACGTTGGCGGTCCAGATGCTGACCCAATAGCTCCAGCCGATCAGGAAGGACGGCACCTTGCCGAACGCGATATCGACGAAACCCGCCGGTCCGTTCGCGTCGGGCCGCGCGACGGTGAGGCGGGCGAGCGTGTAGGCGAGCGCGATCGCGCCGGCGATGGTGAGCGCCCAGCCGGCGACCGCGTTCCAGCCATAGGGCGCGAGCGCCGCGGGCAGCAGGAACACGCCCGACCCGATCATGTTGCCCATCACCAGCGCAATGCACATCGCAAGCGACAGGCTGCGCTCCGCTGGCGGCGGGGCGGCGACGGGCGGAGCCGGGCTGGTCATGGCGCACGATCCGGTGGTGGGGGGGGGTCGTCAAGCGGCGACGATCTCGAGCCCCGTCTCTTCAGGGGGCTATCGGATTCACACACTGCAGGACGAGCGCGCGGATATGTCCTCCCCGAGCAGAGCTCGGGGAGGAACATTCGGCCCTCCGCCCTGATGTGTGAATGCCATAGCCTCTTCAGGGGGATGGGTTGGGGCGCAGGAGAGCGTAGCAAGCTTCCGCACAATTTCGGCAATTTCGGGGACATAATACGAAATCGGAGATCGCTGGAGTGCACCCCTAGATTGAGACAGTGAAATAAGGGACGGCCCTTTATGAGGAGGGCAGCATGTCCAAGGTGGCTCGACGAAGATTTGGACGGGAGTTCAAGCTTGATGTCGTTCGGCGGATGATCGCCGGCGAGAGCGGGACGGCATTGTCGCTGGAGTTGGGCGTCAAGCGCACGATATTATACCGGTGGCGGGATGCGTTTCGCGATGGCGGTGAGGAAGCGCTTCGGGATGGTCCCGGCCGGCCGAACCGTGTGGAGAAAGCGGCGATGGCGCTGGCGCGTGGTCCGGCGGCGCGTGCCCGCGATCTTACGGAGGCGCGTCGCCAGATTGCGGAGTTGGAGCGCAAGGTCGGCGAGCAGCAGGTGGCGCTGGATTTTTTCAAGGGTGCCTTGCAGCGCATCGAGGCGTCACCCCCGCCGAGCGACGGCGGTGGCGTGACGGGGTCATCGCCCAGATCCAGGCGATGACCGGTCTGCAGGGCTCGGGATCGAAATTGTCGGTGGAGCAGCTGTGCCGTTTGGCCGAAGTGCCCCGCGCAGCCTTCTATCGACGATGGCAGGATTATGCTCCGAAGCAGGAAGAGACGGCGCTGCGCGACAAGCTTCAGCAGTTGTGTCTGGCGAACCGGCATTATGGCTATCGGCGGATCACGGCACTGATGAAGCGCGACGGCTGGCACATCAACCACAAGCGGGTGCAGCAGCTGATGCGGGAGGATAATCTGCTGTGCGTGAGAAAGCCGATCTTCCGGCCGGCGACGACGGACTCGCGCCACAGTTGGCGGATATGGCCCAATCTGGCGCGCCACCTCGATCCGAGCGAGGTCAACCAGCTTTGGGTTGCCGACATCACCTATGTCCGCCTGGCCGAGGCATTCGTCTATCTGGCGGTCATCCTCGATGCGTTCAGCCGCAAGGTGGTCGGTTGGGCGATGGCGGATCATCTGCGTGCCGAACTGGCGCTCGACGCGCTGACGATGGCATTGGAGCGACGCCCCGTCGTGCCGGGCGGATTGGTCCACCACTCGGATCGCGGCATCCAATACGCCTGTGGCGATTACATCGCCCGACTGGAGGCAGCCGGCATCCTGCCGAGCATGAGCCGGGTCGGATGCCCCTATGACAATGCGATGGCCGAGAGCTTCATGAAGACGCTCAAGCAGGAGGAAGTGAACGGCGCCGGCTATCGCGACCTCGCCGATGCCACGCAACGCATCGGCTCATTCCTCGAGCAGATCTACAATCGCCAGCGGCTCCACTCCGCCTTGGCGTACAGATCACCCGATGAGTATGAACATATCGCGCCAAGGGCTGCTGCGCAGCAGCCCTTGGACGTGACGGAAAACCGCTGTCCCTAATTGTCGTGTCTCATCGATGGGGTGCAGTCCATCGCCGAAGCCTGTGAAAATTTAGTATTGTGTCCCCGAAACCGCCGACGTGCTGCGCGCGCGGGACCCCTCCCCGAGCGAGGCTCGGGGAGGGGAATTTCATCCGTCAGAACTTCGTTCCCAGCTTCAATCCGATCGTCCGCGGCTGGGTGAGGTAGGTGTAGATCTTGCCGCCGCTGTCGGTGACGTTGTCGATGTCTCCGCAGACCGGTTCCAGGCATTGGATCGTATTGCCCACGCGGCCGCGCGTGTCGAACAGGTTGCGGACGAACAGTTCGATCGACCAGCGCTTGTCGGTCAGGCCGGTGCTGAGATCGACCGTGTCGTAGGAGGGCAGCGCGCCGTAGATCGATTCCTCGAACGGACGCAGGTCCGATCGGCGCTTGCCGTCATAGGTGATGCTGCCCTGGACGTGCGCCTGGACGGTGCTGCCCACCGCGAACTCGTAGCGGCCGACGACATTGCCCTTGAACCGCGCGGTGAGCGGCAGGCGGACGCCCGCCGGCGCCTGCAGCGCATTTTCCTCGCCGCCCGGCCCCGGCAGCGAGCAGTCGCGCGCCGCGTTGGGGAAGGAGCAGAAGTCCGTCGTCGTCTTGGCATCCGTGTAGGAGCCCGATGCGGTGACGGTGAGGCCGGGCAGCGGGTTCACATAGATGTCGAACTCGGCGCCGTAGATGCGCGCGTCGGCGGCGTTGGCGATCTCGGTCAGGCCGTTGAGCCCGAGCGCCGAGTTCTGGAAGTTGGTCCAGTCGATATAATAGAGCGCGCCGTTCACCCGCAGCCGCTTGTCGAGCCAGGTGGTCTTGAAGCCGACCTCGTAATTCTCGACGAAGTCGGGCTCGAACGGGGGGCGGGTGGCGCGGCGGTTGGGACCGCCGGGGCGGAACCCGCGTGAGATCGTGCCGTAGACCAGCGCATCCTCGGTGAACTTGTAGGTCAGGTTCAGCTTGTGGAGGAAATCGGTGTCCCGCGCGCGCTGGTCGATGTTGGTGCAGGGCGTACCCGCAAGTTCCGAAGGGCGGAAGCATTGCGACACGCCGGTGCGGCTGCTGTAGCCGTCTGAAAAGCCGAAGAAGCCGAACAAGGTGTTGTCGAACTTGTAGACGCGCACGCCCATCGTCGCGGTGAGCTTGTCGGTCACGTCGGCGGTCAACTCGCCGAAGATCGCATAGTCGCGGTCGACGCGGAGCTGCTTGGTCAGCCAGATATTGCTCTCCGTGCCGGGCACGGTGATAGAATCCGCGATATTGTCGATGATGTAGTTCTGTTCGATGTTGTGGGTCTGGCGCTGGTAGAACAGGCCGCCGATGAAGCGCACCCGTCCGTCCGCGGGTGAGGCGAAGCGCAGTTCGTGGCTCTGCTTGGTGAAGCGGTCACGCGACTGGATATACTGGTTCGGGTTAACGAAATTGCCGTCATTGTCGTAGAAATAGGCGCCGTAGCCGGCGATCTGGTCGTAGAAATAGGCATAGTCGGAATAGTCCGACGCGCCGTCGATCTTGCGGCGCAGATAGCCGCCGGCATAAGTGACGTCCCAGTTGCCGATCTTGCCTTCCAGGGTCAGCGTCGCCTGCCACCAGCGATCATTGTTGAACTCCGGGTTGAACTGCTGGACCTGCAGATCGTCCAGCCCCGATTCCACCGCGAAGAAGCCATGGCTCTTCTGCTTCTGCGCCATGATCTGCGGCGTGATCGTCCAATCCTCGTCGAGGTCGACCTTCAGCGCGGCGCGGCCGCCATAGGTCTCGACATCGTTGTAATTCTTCTCGACGAACGCGTCGTTGTTCATCGTGATGCCGGAGGTCGGGAAGGACAGGCTGCCCGGCACATTGTCGATATAGCCGGCATCCTTGTCGTACCAGCCGACGACGCGGATCGCGGCCTTCTCGGAAAGCGGCGCGTTGATGAAGGCTTGGCCGACATAGCCCTCGCCGCCCTTGCTCACGGTGTTCAGCTCGACTTCTGCGGCGCCATAGAAGGCCGACGTATCGGGCTTGTTGGTGATGATCCTGATCGTGCCGGCCTGCGAACTCGCGCCGTAGAGCGTGCCCTGCGGGCCGGCGAGCGCCTCGACGCGGGCGATGTCGTAGAGATGGAGGTCCAGCGCGCCGGTCGTCGTGGTGATCGGCTGCTCGTCCAGATAGGTGCCGACCGAGGGCAGCGAGCCGGAATGGTTGCCGTTGTCGCCGCTGGACAGGCCGCGGAAATAAACGATCGAATAGCCGGGACCCGCGGTCTGGTAAGACAGGTTGGGCAGGTAGCGCGCATAATCGTCGAAATCGGCGATCTGCAGCCGCTCAAGCTTTTCCGCACCGAGCGCCGTGATCGCGATCGGCACATCCTGGAGATTTTCTTCGCGCTTGGACGCGGTGACGATGATGTCGTCTCCGTCACCTGGCGCGGGTGCGGATTGTGCATGCGCCGCGGACGCGATCGCGGTCGAGGCAAGCAGCAGGCAGTAGCCCAGCCGGCGATAGCCGCGCTGGTTGATCGAACCGATCGTCGACATTGTTAACCCCCTAGAATACCGGTTTGCCGGCGTGCCTTTTTCCCGAGGCGATGGGGGGAGGTTTGCGCGTTTGCTGCACAGCGTCAATCGGTGTTTGTTGCGCTTTGGCAACAGGCGGCGAACAAAAGCGAAATTCCCCGGTCAGCCGTGCGGATAGGTGGTCAATGCGGGCCCCAGCGCATCCTTCAGCGGCTGCAGCCACGGCTCGAACTGCCGCCATTGGTCCATCCCCGATCGGAAGATCGGTTGGCGCACCTGTTCCGAACTGGCGGTGCGCACCGCGCGATCGTTGCGATGGAAGTCGAGGCAGGCCGGCTCGAAGGGCAGGCCGAGGCGATCGAGCAGGCGACGGATCTCGCTTTCGGTGTCCTCGATCATCCGTTCGTAGAAGATGCGATGGACGCGGCCAGGCAGCACCGCATCGATATGGTCCATCAACCGGGCATAGTCGGCATAATAGCGGCCCATATCGTCGAGCCCGTAAGAGAAGGCCTGGCCGCGCGCGAAATGCTGCTTGAAGTTGGAGAAGCAGCAGCCGAGCGGATGGCGCCGCGCATCGATGATCGTCGCATGGGGCAGGATCAGGTGGATCAGCCCGACATGTGCCCAGTTGTTGGGCATCTTGTCGATGAACAGCGGCCGCCCGGTCTTGCGATGGACGCGGGTGCGTTCGAGGAACTCGGCGCCGAGCGCGGCAAGCGCCGGGGCGTCGAGATCGTCCAGGCGCTCGGGATAGAGGCTGTCCTGGCTGGTCAGCCTGCGCTCGCCCAGCCGCCGCGCGAGCATCGCGATGTCGGGCAGCTCCTGCGTGCCTTCCACCTGGCTGTGGCTGGCGAGGATCTGTTCGATCAAGGTCGATCCGGCGCGCGGCATGCCGAGGATGAAGATCGGATCGCGCGCAGGATCGCCCTTGCCGCCCTGCCGCGCGAAGAAATCCGGCGTGAACAATGCGATCGAGCGATCGACATGGCGGCTGGTTTCGGCAGGATCATAATCGAGCTGTTCGCGGCGCAGCCGGTTGCCCACGTCATAATGGCGGAAGGCGGCTTCGGCCTCGTCGCGATCCTCATGCGCCTTGCCCAGCGCGAAATGAAGGTGGAAGCGATCGTCCGGCGCCAGCCCGCCGTGGGCGAGCGCGCCCTCCATCGTCGCGAGGTCGGCCGCTTCGAAGCGCACCGTCTTCATGTTGGCGAGGCTCCACCATGCCTCGCCGAAGCCCGGCGCCAGCGCGATGCTGCGGCGGTAGGCGGCGACGCCATCCTCCTGCCGGCCGATCGTCTTGAGCGCATGGCCGTAGCTCATCCACAATCTGGGCTCGCCGGGGCGCGCCTCGAGCACGCCCTCGAAATGCGCGATCGCCTCACCATAATCGCCGATCCGGCCCAGCGCCGCGCCCTTGAGGTTGCGCCATGCGGGATTGTCGGGATCCTCCTCCAGCAGGATGTCGAGCTGCTCGATCGCCTCCAGCGTGCGGTTCTGGCGGTAGAGCACGGTCGCGAGGTTGAAGCGCGCCTGGTCGAAGCCGGGGGCGAGCTCGACCGCGCGGGTGAGCAGCTTCTCGGCATCGCCATAGCGGCCGAGTCGGCCGGCCAGTTCGGCGAGCATGCGGATCGCGGCGACGTCGGTCGGGTGCGCCTTGAGGTGCGGCTTGAGGATCCGCTCGACCACCGCGAGCTGGTTGTCGACCAGCGCGACCGCGGCCTGGCGCAGCGCCGGATCGTTGACCGAGGTCTTGATCTGGCGGGCATAGGCGGCATCCGCCCCCGCGCCATCGCCCTTGAGCACATATTGATCGCCCAGCGCGCGCCAGCCTTCGGGGTTGTCGGGTTCCGCGCGGGTGGCGCGGAGCAGCGCCGCGATCGCGGCGTCGGTTCGGCGCTGCGCGGAATGGGCGCGGGCGAGCAGGCGCAGTGTCTCGGCATGGGCCGGGTGCACGGCGAGGATCGCGGCGGCCTGTTGCTCGGCCAGCGCCGGTTCGGCGCGGACGAGGCGGCGCAACTGGGCGAGGGCCACGTCGAGGGTTGCGGTGGGGGCGGGCGCTGCCATGCTCATCGCGCAGGTGAAACATTGCGCGGGGGCAAGGTCAACCGCGCGTCGGACCGCCTCATCCCCACAATTGCGGCGACATCCATATTGCAGGGACATAATACTAAATTATCCGCTCATCGCCCGCCCTGCGCCTATCCCATGCCTATTTCGCATTGTGTCCCCGAAATTAGTGCCGAGCGGTTCGCGCTGCCCGTGGGGGGCTCCGTTGGTGCGCGCGCTTGACGCTGCCATCGCCGACGTCCAGCGTCCGCGACCCAATCGCAACCGGATGCGCCCATGACTGCCATGCTTCGCCGCAAGACCATCATCGCTGCAGAGGATCGTCCGCCCGAGCATCGGATGGCGCGAACGCTGGGGTGGCCGCATCTGATGGCGCTGGGGGTGGGCGCGATCGTCGGCACCGGCATCCTTACATTGATCGGCGTCGGTGCCGGCAAGGCGGGGCCGGCGGTGCTGCTGAGCTTCGCGATCGCCGGCGCGATCTGCGCCTGCGCCGCGCTCGCCTACGCCGAGATGGCGACGATGATGCCCGCGGCTGGCAGCGCCTATACCTATAGCTATGCGGTGCTGGGCGAGGTGTTCGCCTGGGTGGTCGGGTGGAGCCTGATCCTCGAATATTCGCTGGTCGTCTCCACCGTCGCGGTCGGCTGGTCGGGCTATGCGGTGGGCTTCCTGCGCGGGCTGGGCGTTGCACCACCGGATATGCTGACCCACGGCCCGGTGTTCAGCGGGCATCTGTTCGACGGCAGCTTCCAGCTCGTCTCGATGGGCGTCAACGTGCCGGCGATCGTCATCATCGGCATCGTCGCCGGCATGCTGATGCTGGGCACGCGGGAGAGCGCCTGGCTCAACACCGTATTGGTGGCCATCAAGATCGCGACGCTGGCGCTGTTCGTGTTCGTGGCGCTGCCGCATTTCGACGCCGCCAATCTCGAACCCTTCATGCCGTTCGGCTTCGGCAAGACGATGGGTGCGGACGGGGTGGAGCGCGGGGTGATGGCGGCGGCGGCGATCATCTTCTTCGCCTTCTACGGCTTCGACGCGATCTCCACCGCGGCGGAGGAGGCCAAGAATCCCGAGCGCGACCTGGCGATCGGCATCGTCGGATCGATGCTCGTCTGCACGTTGATCTACGTCGTCGTTTCCGCCGCCGCGGTGGGGGCCGTCTATTTCGCCGACTTTTCCGCCAGCCCCGAGCCGCTGGCGCTGATCCTGCGCAACATCGAGGCACCCGGCGTCGCGCGTATCGTCGGCGCGGCGGCGGTCATCGCGCTGCCCACCGTGCTGCTCGCCTTCCTCTACGGCCAGAGCCGCATCTTCCTGGTGGTCGCGCGCGATGGTTTCCTGCCGCCGGCGCTGGCGAAGATCTCCCGGCGCGGCACGCCGGTGCGCATCACCGCGCTGACCGCGCTGTTCGTCAGCATCTTCGCCGGGCTGGTGCCGCTGGACCAGATCGCCGCGCTCGCCAATTCGGGCACCTTGTGCGCGTTCATCGCGGTCGCCCTGTGCATGCTGATCCTGCGCAAGCGCGCGCCGGATGCGCGGCGGCCGTTCCGCACGCCGGCGCATTGGGTGGTCGGGCTGGGGGCGATCGGTGGCTGTCTTTATCTGTTCGTCAGCCTTTCGCGGCTCACGCAGATCTCGTTCCTGGTCTGGACCGTCCTCGGGCTGATCGTTTATTTCGCTTACGGGATGCGGCGCAGCCTCGCCCGCGGCTGACTTGCGCCTGTCATGCGGGCGCCGCATGGGGCGGGTTTCGCGTCCCCGGCGGGCGCTGCGACAAGGAAGGGTAAGCGATGGGCGGCTGGACGCTGGGCGTGATCGGGGGATCGGGGCTCTATGCGATCGACGCGCTGGAGGACCAGCAGTGGATCGAGGTGGAGACGCCGTGGGGCAAGCCTTCCGACGCCTTGCTCAAGGGCCGCATCGGCGACGTGACCCTGATCTTCCTGCCGCGCCACGGCCGCGGCCATCGCCTGTCGCCCAGCGAGATCAACTATCGCGCCAATATCGACGCGCTGAAGCGCGCCGGCTGTACCGACATCCTTTCGGTCTCCGCGGTCGGCTCGCTGCGCGAGCATCTGGCGCCGGGCATGTTCGCGGTGCCCGACCAGCTGATCGACCGCACCTGGCTGCGCCAGCCGAGCTTCTTCGGATCGGGCATGGTCGCGCATGTCTCGATGGCGGATCCGGTCTGCCCGCGTCTCGCCGGGTTCGCGGTCGCGGCCGCGCGCGGCGCCGGCGCGGTGGTGGCCGAAGGCGGCACCCACATCACGATCGAGGGCCCGCAATTCTCGACGCGGGCGGAAAGCCATCTCTACCGGAGCTGGAATTGCGACCTGATCGGCATGACCGCGATGCCCGAGGCCAAGCTCGCGCGCGAGGCGGAGCTGCCCTACGCGCTGGTCGGCATGGTCACCGACTATGATTGCTGGCGCGAGGGCGAGGACCATGTCGACGTCGCATCGGTGATGAAGGTGATGGCGGGCAACGCCCGGGCCGCGCGGGCGATGGTGCGGGAGATCGCGCTGGCGCTGCCGACGGAGCGCGAGGCGTCGCCGATCGACGCGGCGCTCGATTTCGCGCTGATCACCGCGCCCGACGCGCGCGACCCGGCGCTGGTCGCCCGGCTGGATGCGGTCGCCGGGCGGGTGCTGCGGGGCTGAGCGCATTCTCTCCCGGTCGGTCGCTGACCGGGCGGGACGGCATGCGCCGATCAGCGCGCCCGGCGTCCGCGCGTCGGCGCGTGAAAGTCCGGCGGCTTGCCGCGCACCCAGGCGACGAAGCGCGCGATCTCGGGATTGGCGCACAACGCTTCCGCAGTGAAATGCGTGCGTTCGAGCAGCGTGTTGCCCAGCGCGGCGTGGATCGCGTTGTGGCAGATCGGATGGACCGGCACGGTCGTGCGGCCGCCGCGGCTCTTCGGCACCGGGTGATGCCGTTCCACCCGCCGGCCCAGCGGGCGGCCGCACAGGAAGCAGCTCTCGGGCGCGGGCGGTTGCGCGGGCTCCGGCGGGCCGGCGCGGCGGCGGCTCACCGGAACCAGTGCGCGCGCAGGAAATAGCCGGTGATGGCCACCGCGATCGCCACGCACACCCACAGCACGCCCTGGAACGCCCAGGGTTCGTGCGCGAAGGGAATGCCCTCCACATTCATGCCGAGCAGCCCGGTGACGAAGGTCAGCGGCAGGAAGACCAGCGCGACCACCGAGATCAGCAGCGCGCGCGTGTCGAGCTGCTCCGCGCGCAGGTCCATCACCTGCTCGTGCATCAGCGCGGCGCGTTCGCGCACCGCTTCCAATTCTTCCGCCATGCGCGCGGCGCGGTCGGCGGCTTCCTTGAGGTGGAGGCGATCGTCGTCGGCCAGCCAGTCGGCGTGGAGCGCTGACAGCCGCTCGAGCGCGTCGCGCTGCGGCGAGACGAAGCGGCGATAGCCGATCGACTGCGATCGCACGCGGGAAATGGTGCGGCGCAGCGCGTAGAGCCGCTGGCCGTCCAGCCCCTCCTCGCAATCGTCGAGCGCGTCGCCGAGCCCGGCGACGTCGGGATCGAGCTGTTCGGTGATCGCGACGGCGATGGCGGCGATGAGGTCTCCGGGGTCGCGCAGCCGGCCGGCGATCATCTTCGCCTCCACCTTGGGCATGGCGGTGAGGCGGTGGCGGAACACCGAGATCACCCGGCCCTTCTCCGCCCAGATCCGGATCGAGGCGAGGCTGTCGTCGATCATCTCGGGGTTTTCGGCGAGGCCGCGCAAGTTGATCAGCGCGCCACCCTCGATCGCCTCGGCGCGCGGGCGCGTTTCGGTGGCGACCAGCGCGGCGATGACGATCGGGTTGAGGCAGGACTGGTGCTCCAGCCACGCGATGCATTCGGGATCGTTGGCGTCGAGGTGCAGCCAGACGAGCGGCGCGACCCCGGTCTGCGCCAGCGCCTCCTCCAGCGACACGTGCGAGGCATGATCCCCCTGCAGCACATTGCCGAACGCCCTCATTGCATCTCCATCGTCACGAACAGCGCGAGCCCGGGGGGCAACGCATCGGGGGGCGTTTCGGCTGCGACCCGCACCGCATCGGCGCGGGCGCGATCGAGGATCGCGCGCGGCACGGCGGGGGTGTGGAACAGCGTATCCGCCTGCGCCAGCAGCCGCGCCTGGCGCAGGGTGAGCGCGTCGGGATCGGGCGAGGCGAGGGTGAGGGCGACGAGGCGGGTGGCGGCATCGACCGGCCCCGCGCGAGCGAGCCACGTCGGAACCGCATCCTCCGGATGGGCCGCGAACGGATCGAGCGGGCCGCCGGCGTCGAGCGCGGCGTCGATCGCGCGGCGGCGCATCGCGGGTTCGGGCCAGCGCGCGCGCATCGCCGTGCGGGCGGCAGCGAGGCCGGTGGCGATGGCGCCGAGCCGCGCGGGCAGCAGCGCCTCCAGCCGCTGGCGCAGCGCCTTGGCGAGCCCGGCCGAGGCGCCGCCGGTGCCGATCGCAATCAGCACCGGCGAACGGTCGACGATCGCGGGCAAGGTGAAATCGCAGTCGGCGGCGCGATCGACCGCATTGACGAGAATGCCGCGCGCCTTCAGCCGCGCGATTGCGGCGGCGGCCTCCGCATCCTCCTCGATCGCGACGATCGCCAGCGCGGCGGTGGCGCGCTCATCGACGATGGCGGCACCCGCACGCTCCAGCAGCCGCCGCTTCGCCGCCGCGGCGTCGCCGCTGCCGAGCAGGATGACCGGCCGCCCGGCGAGGCGCACGAAGATCGGCAGGCTGGACATGGTGGGGGTGGTGGGCACGGCGGGGGTGGTGGACATGGCGGCGCTTGTCGCGCGGCGGCGCGCGCTTGCCAAGGTGGGCCGGAGGATCGGGGCCTGGAACGGCGCACAAAAAAATGGCCGGTGCGTTGCCGCACCGGCCAGTGGTCCGCAGGAGGAACCTATGTGGGGGGGCGGATCGGCCGCCCCCCGATCCGATCAGTAGTTGTAGGCACGCTCGCCATGCTCGGCGATGTCGAGGCCTTCCTGCTCGACTTCGGCCGAGGGGCGGATGCCCGTCGTGTATTTGAGGATGGTGAAGAGCAGGTAGGAAACCACGCCGGAGAAGACGAGCGTGACCGCGACCGCCTTGATCTGGGTGAGAACCTGCTTGCCGATGTCGTAGCTGGCGGCATCGAACGTCGCCGGGAACACGGTGTAGTCGAACACCCCCTGGCCGCCGAGTGCGGGCGAGGCGACGATGCCGGTGCCGATCGCGCCGACGATACCGCCGACGCAGTGGACGCCGAACACGTCGAGCGAGTCGTCATAGCCCAGCTTGTTCTTCACCGTGGTGACGAAGAAGAAGCAGACGATCGAGGCGACCATGCCGAGTACGATCGAGGTCATCGGCGCGCCCAGGCCGGCGGCCGGGGTGATCGCGACGAGACCGGCGACCGCGCCGGTGGCGGCGCCCAGCAGCGAAGGCTTCTTGTGGACGATCTGCTCGATCACGGCCCAGGCGACGGTCGCGGCAGCGGTGGCGACGAAGGTGTTGATGAAGGCGACCGCGGTGACGCCGTTCGCTTCCAGGTTGGAACCGGCGTTGAAGCCGAACCAGCCCACCCACAGCAGCGAGGCGCCGATCATGGTCATGGTCAGCGAGTGCGGCGGCATCGGCTCGGCCTTGTAGCCGATGCGCTTGCCGATCACGAGGCAGCCCGCGAGGCCGGCGATACCCGCATTGATGTGGACGACGGTGCCGCCAGCGAAGTCGAGCGCGCCCCAGCCCCACAGCATGCCGTAATCGGTCGGCGCATCGACGAGGAAGTCCGGGCCCGCCCAGTACCAAACCATATGCGCCATCGGGAAATAGACGATGGTCAGCCAGGCGACGACGAACAGGATCAGCGGCGTGAACTTCACGCGCTCGGCGAACGCGCCGACGATCAGCGCCGGCGTAATGCAGGCGAAGGTCATCTGGAAGACGACGAAGGCGAGTTCGGGAATGTAGACGTTGTTCGAGAAGGTGGCGGCGAAGGTGGTGCCATCGACGCCCTTGAGGAAGGCCTTGGACAGACCGCCGATGAACTCGTTGCCGCTGGTGAAGGCGAGGCTGTAGCCCCAGCAGACCCACACGAGCGAGGCGACCGACACGATCGTCAGCACCTGCATCAGGATCGACAGCATGTTCTTGGTGCGAACGAGGCCGCCGTAGAACAGCGCAAGGCCCGGAATCGACATCATCAGCACCAGCACGGCCGAGACCAGCATCCAGGTGGTGTCGCCCTTGTCGACCATGCCTGCCATCGCGGCGGCGTCAGGCGCCTTGATCGGGCCGGTCGCGGCGAGCGCCGCCGACGGAAGCGCCGCGAGACCGGCCATCAGGCCTCCCGCCGCCAATGCCATCTTGTGTGAGAGCTTCATCTTTCCCCCTTCTGTCTCAGAGCGCGGTTTCGTCGGTCTCGCCGGTGCGGATGCGCACGGCCTGGCCGACGTCGAGCACGAAGATCTTGCCGTCGCCGATCGCGCCGGTGTTCGCCGAGGCCTGGATCGTCTCGACCACGCGGCCCGCCAGATCGCTGCCGCACACGACCTCGATCTTGATCTTGGGAACCATGTTGGTGCTGTATTCGGCGCCGCGGTAGATTTCGGTCTGCCCCTTTTGCCGACCGAAGCCCTTCACTTCGCTGACTGTCATGCCCGCGACCCCGACCTCGGAGAGCGCCTCGCGCACTTCGTCGAGTTTGAATGGCTTTATGATGGCGATGACGAGTTTCATTCTGCCTCCCTCGCTTTGCAGCCGAAACAACGTCGCAAGGGGCGTGCCAGATTCAAAAATTACGCAATCAAGCGGAACCGGGACCGATTCAGCGCGTTCTTGGGGCCGCTCGGCGCCTCTTCATTGTGCAGATGCGAAAAACTGCTCAAAATTTGGGCAGTTTTGTTGCAGTTGCGTTGCGGCACCTGCCCATAAGCCGAGCATTTTTGTCGCAGCCCGTCGAATGCCACGACGGCCCGGCATGCCCGCCGCAGCGCGGCGCAAGACCGCGTATTCCGGGTGCACCGCCGCGCGCGCGGCGCCAACCAGATGCGTCGGCCTAGTCGCCGCCGAGCAGTGCGCGGGCTGCGTCCTCGTCCTCGGCATCGACCATCAGGCGCGCGGGCATGATCCAGCCGAGCCCGAGGCTGGCGGTCGCTCCGTCGAAGACCAGCGCCTCGATGCCAGCGGCGGCGAGCCGGTCCCGGAGGATGCCGGCGCCGATCGGGTCGGTGAACTCGGCGATGGTGACGAGTGCCATCGGCCTACCAGTCGGCGCCTTCGGTCGCGGCCTCGGCCTCGCCGGGGCGGTCGTGGCGGCCGAGCACGGCGTTGCGGCGGGGAAAGCGGCCGAAGCGGGCGATGACGTCGTGATGCTTGCGGGCGAATGCGAGCGGCTCGTCCTGCCCCAGCGCGGTGAACAGCGCGATCGAGCGCTGCTGGTCCCCGATCGCCTCGCTGTGTTGGAAGGGCAGGTAGAAGAAGATGCGTTCGTCCGCGCCGACGGCGTCGTCATAGCCCTTGTCGATCGCGCCGCGGGCGATGGCGATGGCCAGCGCATCGGTCGAAAAGGCGTCGGCATGGCCGCGGAAGATGTTGCGCGAGAACTGGTCGAACAGGATCACGCCCGCCAGCGCCTCTTCCGCCGAGCCGAGGAAGCTGGCGGCGGTGCGGGAGCGCCACGCCTTCCACAGCGGCTCGAAGCGCTCGGTAATCGTGGCGTCGGTCGCATCCGACCGCTTCCACCAGCCCGCGGCGCCGACCTCGCGCAGCCAATAGTCGAGGATCTCGCGGGTGCCGTCCTGCACGGCGGTGGCGTCGGTCATGGTCCTGCTCCGTCAAGTGCTGTGCCCGACCGTTCAGCGATTGCGCGCCGAAAAGGTTTCAGGCGCCCGGTCAGGCCGCCGCGGTGCCGCCGACCGTCAGCCCCGCGATCAGCAGGGTCGGCTGGCCGACGCCTGCGGGCACGCTCTGGCCGCCCTTGCCGCACACGCCCACGCCCTCGTCCAGCGCCATGTCGTTGCCGATGCCGGTCACCTTGGTCAGCACGGTCGGGCCGTCGCCGATCAGGGTCGCGCCCTTGATCGGGGCACCCAGCCGGCCATTCTCGATGCGATAGGCCTCAGTGCACGAGAACACGAACTTGCCCGAGACGATATCGACCTGGCCGCCGCCGAAGCTCTTCGCGAAGATGCCGTTCTTCACGCGGGCGAGCAATTCGGCGGGATCGTCGGTGCCGCCGTTCATGAAGGTGTTGGTCATCCGCGGCATCGGCGCGTGCGCATAGCTCTCGCGCCGGCCGTTGCCGGTGGGCGCCACGCCCATCAGCCGCGCGTTCAGCCGATCCTGGATATAGCCCTTCAATATCCCGTCCTCGATCAGGATATTCTCCTGCGTCGGCGTCCCCTCATCGTCGATCGAGAGCGAGCCGCGACGGTTGGCGATCGAGCCGTCGTCGATCACGGTCACGCCCGGCGCGGCGACGCGCTCGCCGATCCGGCCGGAGAAGACGCTGGTGCCCTTGCGGTTGAAATCGCCTTCAAGCCCGTGGCCGACCGCCTCGTGCAGCAGCACGCCGGGCCAGCCCGGCCCGAGCAGCACGGTCATCTCGCCGGCCGGCGCGGCCACCGAATCGAGGTTGACCAGCGCCTGGCGCACCGCCTCGTCGATCGCGCGGTTCCACGTCGCCGGTTCGAACAGCCCGTCATAGAGATAGCGGCCGCCGATGCCGAAGCTGCCGGTTTCGCGCCGGCCGTTCTGCTCGACGACGATGCCGACGTTGAGCCGCACCAGCGGGCGCACGTCGGTTGCGACATAGCCGTCCGGCCGGACGATCTCGACGACGCTCCACGATCCGTAGAGGCCGACCGAGACCTGCGCGACGCGCGGATCGCGCGCGCGGGCGGCGGCGTCGATCGCCTGGCAGAGCTCCACCTTCCGGGCGAAGGGGATCAGCGCCATCGGATCGGCATCGGTATAGAGGTGACGGTTGCTGCGCCGCGGCGGCGCGGCGAGGCCGCGCGTCGAGGGATCGAGCAGGGTCAGCGTTGCCGCCGCGCGGCGGATGGCGTCGGCGCTGACGTCGTTGGCGTGCGCGAAGGCGGTGGTCTCGCCCGAAACGCCGCGCAGCCCGAAGCCGCTGAGCGTGGAATAGTCTGCGGTCTTGAGCCGGCCGTCGTCGAACCCGAAGCTCTCCTGCGCGCGATATTGCAGGTAGAGTTCGCCGTCGTCCGCCGACTTCAGCGCTTCGGCGGTGAGCCTGAGCGCGGTGTCGGGATCGAGGGCGTCGGGGCGGTAGAGGAAGGCGCGGGGATCGGCGGCTGTCTGGGTCATGCCACCGATATAGGCACGATCAGGCGGCTTGCGCAGCCCCGTTGTCGCGCCCATCGACCGCCACGTCGGCCGGTCCGCCGATCAGGACGAAGCGACGATCGCAATAGCCGCAATCGACATAGCCCTTCTCGTCGATCTCAAGCCACACGCGCGGGTGGCCAAGCGAAGCGGCGATTTCCGTCGCGCCGTCACAGGCGACGCGGCTGGAGCTGGTGCGGGTGGTTTCGGGCGGCGGTATCACGGGCGGAGCGCTAGCAAGCTTGGCCGCGTCGATCAACGGCACAGTTGGATTCCCCGCCAAAAGTGATTGCGGGCACAGAAATCAAATGACACGATCCCCTAAAAATGCCGGGCGTCGGCGGTCATGGGCCGCTGGAATCAGGACAAGTAGCGTGAGGATTGCCGGATGTCCGACGAAGCCCTGACCCTGACCATCGAGAATGCCGAGGCCCTGCCCGCCGGCCTGCCCTCGCGCTTCGCGCTGGAGGAAGGCGGCAAGGCGGTGATCGGCCGATCCAGCGCCAGCCAATGGCAGTTGCCGGATCCGGACAATCACATTTCCAGCAAACATGCCTGCATCGCCTGGGAAGACGGCCGGTTCGTGCTGACCGATACCAGCACCAACGGCACCTATGTGAATGGCAGCGGGGATCGGCTGGAGGAGGCGCACCGGCTGGCCGATGGCGACGTGATCGAGATCGGCCATTACCGCATTGCCGTTTCGCTTGGCGGCGCGCAGGCGATCGGGGACGCGGCGGCGCAACCGTGCGGCCCCGAAATCGTCGGCGGCCGCTACCATATCGAGCGTGATCTCGACGAGGACGCCGCGTTCCGGCTGTGCCACGCGATCGACGTCCAGCTCGACCGGCCGGTGCTGATCCGCGTGGCGAAGCCGGTTGCGGGCGATGAGGCGAAGGCTCTGCTCGACGCGCATTTCGGTTACTGGCTGATCTTCGCGCGCCAGCCGATCCCGGGCATGCCCGGCGTGATCGCGATCGAGCAGGCGGCGGAACCGCCGTTCATCGTCAGCGAATGGGCCGAGGGTACGCCGGTTGCCGCTTTGCTTGCCGAGACGCCGGCGGAAGCGGCGCGGCCGCTGCTCGATCGTCTGTTGCGCGAAGTGCTGGCGATGCTGGCGAGCGTCCATGCGCGCGGGCTGGTCCATGGCGACATCGGCATGGACAATATGATCGTCGCGCCGGACGGCGCGTTCTGGCTGATCAACCCGGCACCGGTGCCGTCCCCGGATGCGGATGCCGCCTATCCCGCGCCCGAACTGAGCCCCGGGCAGCCGCCGACCGCGGCGAGCGACATCTATGCGCTCGGCAAGCTGATCGAGGATGCGGCCGGCCGCACCGGCGCGACGATGCCGGCGGTGACGCGCTGGATGACGCTGCCCAAGGTCTACCGCCCGTCCGCCGCCGACCTGCTCGATACGCTGGGCGTGGCGATGGGCGCGGCATCCGTCGCGCAACCCGCGGCGCCCGCCTGGCACGCCCCCGCGCCGCCCCCGCCGCCGCCGCCCGAACCGGCGGAGAAGCCCGCGCCCAAATCGGTGAGCTGGGAAGAGTTCCAGGCGCGCAAGCAGGCCGCCGCCGAGGGCGGAGACGCCGGAGCGGCACCCGCGCCTTCGCCGCGCAAGTAGGAGAAACTTGCCCCTCCGTGGAGAGGAGGGACTTCACGCGCAACAAACCCGTCACACAACTGCTTGGCGCACGCCCCGGCCGGGTCTATGCGCGGCGCATGAACGAAGCGGCAGAGGCGGCCATCGTCATCGACGGCCTGGGCAAGACCTATCGCGGCGGCAAGCGCGCGCTCGACAATGTCAGCTTCGCGGTGCCGCGCGGGCAGATCTACGGGCTGCTCGGCCCCAACGGGGCGGGCAAATCGACGCTGATCAACATCCTTGCCGGGCTCGTCACCAAGACCGAGGGGCACGCCTCGATCTGGGGCTTCGACATCGACGAGAACCCGCGGAACGCCAAATTCTCGATCGGCATCGTCAATCAGGAGATCGTGTTCGATCCCTTCTTCACGCCGTTCGAGACGCTGGAGAACCAGGCCGGCTTCTATGGGGTGCCCAAGGCGGAGCGGCGTTCGATGGAACTGCTGCGCGCGCTCCACCTCGAAGACAAGCGGGATGCCTATGCGCGTACGCTTTCCGGCGGCATGAAGCGGCGGTTGATGGTGGGCAAGGCGATGGTCCATTCGCCGCCGGTGCTGGTGCTCGACGAGCCGACCGCCGGCGTCGACATCGAGCTTCGCCAGCAGCTGTGGGCCTATGTCCGCCGCCTCAACGATCACGGCGTCACCGTGGTGCTGACCACCCATTATCTCGAAGAGGCCGAGGAACTGTGCGATCGCATCGCGATCATCAACCATGGCAAGCTGATCGCCGAGGAATCCACGCGCGCGCTGGTCGGCATGGCGCAGGAGAAGCTCGTCGAGGTGACGGTGGACCGCGATCTCGCCGCCGCGCCTGCCAATATCTGCTTCGAGAAGGTGGAACTGAAAGGTACCCGCACGCTCGCGATCACCTATCGCAAGGATCGCGTGAACGCCGGCGAGGTGCTGGCGGCGGTGCAGCGCGACGGGCTCGGCATCGTCGATGTCTCGACGCGCGAGGCCGATCTCGAAGATGTGTTCCTGAACCTCACCCGGGCGAGCAATAGCTGAATGAGGAAGCGATGTGGAAGCGGCTGCTAGGTTTCTTGGCCGGTGTGATCGGAGCGACGGCAACCACCGCAGCTCAAGCTCCCGCGGATCAGCCACACGAATCGCGGTTGGTAGCCGACGCAAAAACGTCGGCGGCGTGGATTGCCGAGGCGCTGACGCAATCGGGTTACAAGGCTGATTTTTCGATGGCGAGTCTGACCGAGATAGATCGCTTTTTCGATGAGCAGTCCGCGAATGGCAGAGCCATCCCGAGCGGGTTATTGGGCGAACAACTCGGCTCTCGGCTGTTCGCGATCGGCAGTTATGTCGGCGAGACACTCTTGCGTCACCGAACCGGCGCATGGGTTGGCGACGACGCCGACCCGCAGGGCGAGATCAACATTTCCATCCGCTTCCAAAAGGGCGACACGATCTGGCCCGTCCAGC
The DNA here is from genome assembly GCF_000512205.2 of Sphingomonas sanxanigenens DSM 19645 = NX02. Classification (NCBI taxonomy): domain Bacteria; kingdom Pseudomonadati; phylum Pseudomonadota; class Alphaproteobacteria; order Sphingomonadales; family Sphingomonadaceae; genus Sphingomonas; species Sphingomonas sanxanigenens. The sequence goes on along the minus strand of NZ_CP006644.1, from coordinate 4,793,065 downwards.
GTGTGATGAGGCGGTATCAAAATGGACGCGAGGATGGGCTGGCCGCTTACGGTGCAGCGGTCGTTTCAGGTGAGTTGGGATAGGCAAATTGCATCATAGTTTCGACGTCGTCATCGTCGGGTCCGGCGCGGCCGGCCTCACCGCCGCACTGAACCTTGCCACCCGCTTCAAGGTCGCGGTGATCGCCAAGGGCGGGCTTTCCGAGGGCTCGACCGCCTGGGCGCAGGGCGGCATCGCCGCGGTGCTCGAGAAAGGCGACACGTTCGACAGCCATATCGAGGATACGATGGTCGCAGGCGCCGGGCTCAACCGGCGCGAGACGGTGGAATATGTCGTCGAGCATGCGCCGGCGGCGATCCGCCGGCTCATCGATATCGGCGTGCCTTTCAACCAGGAAGCCGGTGCGCTGCACCTGACGCGCGAGGGCGGGCACAGCCATCGCCGCATCGTCCATGTCGACGACGCCACCGGCTGGGCGGTGCAGCAGGCGCTGGAAAAGGCGGCGCGCGCCAATCCCAACATCAGCCTGATCCCGGATATGGCGGCGATCGACCTCGTCACCGGCCGCCATGGCGAGCGCTATTCGGGCGACGGCCGTGTCTGGGGCGTCTACGCCGCCAGCCGCCAGACCGGCCGCGTCGAGCTGTTCACCGGCCGCGCGACGATCCTCGCCACCGGCGGGGCGGGGCGCACCTATATCTATTCGACGGCACCGCGCGGCGCGACCGGGGATGGCATTGCGATGGCGTGGCGCGCCGGCGCGCGCATCTCCAATATGGAATTCATGCAGTTCCACCCGACCTGCCTCTACAATCTGGAGGTCAAGAACTTCCTGATCACCGAGGCGGTGCGCGGCGAGGGCGGGCTGCTCAAGCTGCCGCCGGGGGTGCAGGGCGGCGGCGAGCGCTTCATGCCGCGCTTCGATCCCCGCGGCGAACTGGCGCCGCGCGACGTCGTCGCCCGCGCGATCGATCATGAGATCAAGCGGCTCGGCCTCGACTATGTCCATCTCGACATCAGCCATAAGCCGGCCGACTTCGTGAAGGGGCATTTCCCCAACATCTACAGCCGGCTGATCGACCTCGGCATCGACATCACCACCCAGCCCATCCCGGTGGTGCCCGCGCAGCATTATACCTGCGGCGGCATATTGGTGGACCTGAAGGGGCGCACCGACCTGCCCGGCCTCTACGCGGTGGGCGAGTGCACCCAGTCCGGCCTGCACGGCGCCAATCGCCTCGCCTCCAACTCGCTGCTCGAATGTTTCGTGTTCGGCGAGGCGGCGGCGGCGCATATCGGCCGCCATTTCGACGAACTGCCCGCCCCGCCGCCGATCCGCGCGTGGGACGAGAGCCGCGTGACCGATTCGGACGAAGAAGTCATCGTCCAGCACAACTGGCGCGAGATTCGGCGCTTCATGTGGGACTATGTCGGCATCGTGCGCACCACCAAGCGGCTGGAGCGCGCGCAGCACCGCATCGCGATGCTGCGACAGGAGGTCGCCGACTATTACGGCCATTTCCGGGTGACGCCCGACCTGATCGAGCTGCGCAACCTCGTGGAGGTGGCCGATCTGATCGTGCGATCGGCGCTGCACCGCCAGGAAAGCCGCGGCCTGCACTACACGCTCGATTATCCGGACACCTTGGCCGAGGCGGTGGACACCATCCTGGTGCCCTGAACCAATGCGATTTCCATCGCATGTTGAAACATTTGGCCAGTATGTGAGCAACAGCGGGCGCGCCGCCGGCGCGCCACGTGGAGGGAGATGCCGATCATGAAGCGCCGCACCGTCAACCGTCTCGTCCTGCTGCCCGTGCTGCTCGCGATCCTGCCCGGTGCCGCACACGCCGAGCGCTGGGTACGCAGCTGGGCGGCCGCGCCGCAGGAAGCGCTGCCCGCCAGCGCCAACAGCCCGATGCCCGATCTCAAGGATCGCACCGTGCGGCAGGTGGTGCGGCTCTCCACCGGCGGCGATACGCTGCGCATCCGGCTGAGCAACGAATTGTCGGCGGCGCCATTGCAGCTGGGCCGTGTGACCATCGCCATCAGCGAGGCCGATGGCCGGATCGTTTCGGGCAGCGTGCAGACGGTCGATTTCGGCGGCGCGGTGGCGATCCCGGCGCATGCGCCGCTGGTCAGCGCGCCGATCGCGTTCAGGGCGAAGCCGCTGCAGCGCGTGACGATCAGCATCCACCTGCCCGAGGGCGCCGACGCGCCGACCATGCACCCTTATTCCGCCGCCACCGCGTGGATCGCTGCGGGTGACCAGACCGGTGCGGCGATGCTGACCGGCGCGGCGACCTACAACCGCCGCCTGCTGATCGCCGCGGTGGATGTCGACGCGCCGCGCACCGCGCGCACGGTGGTGACACTGGGCGATTCGATCACCGATGGCGTGCGCGCCACCGACAATGCCGACACGCGCTACCCCGACATCCTCGCCGAGCGGCTGCAGAAGGCGGGCCTGCGCAATGTGGCGGTCGCCAATCTCGGCCTGAGCGGCAATCGCATCCTGACGGACGGCGCCGGCCCCAACGCGCTTGCCCGCTTCGACCGCGACGTGCTTGCCGTGCCCGGCGTGTCGCACGTGCTGGTGCTGGAGGGCGTCAACGACATCGGCTCCGCCGCGCGCGCCACGCAGGCGCTGCCGACGCCGGCGGCGCTGATCGCCGCCTATCGCCAAATGATCGCGCGCGCGCATGCCGAAGGCGTGAAGGTGATCCTCTGCACCATCCTGCCCTACAAGGGCGCCGGCTACTGGACGCCGGAGGGCGAGGCGGTGCGCAAGGCGGTGAACGCCTGGATCCTGACCAACCGCGAGGCGGACGGCGCCGTCGACCTCGCCCGCGCGATCGCCGACCCGGCGGACCCGGATCGGATGGCCAAGGCCTATGATGTCGGCGATGCGCTCCACCCCAACGACGCCGGGTTCAAGGTAATGGCCGAGGCGGTGGACCTGAAAATGTTGCGCTAATGGAACGAGGCCGGCCGTTGTGACTGTTTCCGGACAGCGATGCGAACGGTCGACCTGCCACCGGCCGGGAATAGAACAGTCCGAAATGGAGTGTTCTTTCCTCATTCCATGACTTCTGCGCCAAAACGTCATCCGATTTGTTCGTTTTCGGTGGTGAAACACTCTTGTCGTGAAGTTGCGTTAAGCTACTCATGATTAGTCTGATTCCGGGCGCCTGCCCGGGGTGGTGGGGTGTTGGGGGTTCCGGACGATCGATCGTCACGCGACCGCGGGCAAAAGCCTGCGGCCACGGCGACGCTGCGCTTGATCCCCGCCAGTTGAGGGAACGAGCGAATGGCTGTGATTTTTGGCACCGAAGACGATCAGTATCTGACGGGCACCTCAGAGAACGATTTGATCGAAGGTCGTGGCGGCAATGATATATTGCTGGGACTTGCGGGAAACGATGTCCTCGACGGTGGCGAAGGAAACGATGAACTGTGGTCCGGCGGGGGGCGCGACAGCCTCTATGGCGGCGCCGGGGACGATATTCTGCATTTTGAAGGCGCGGTATTCGGCGTGAATTCAGGCGGTGCCGGATTCGACGTTCTGTACCTTGCGGGAACGTTTGATGGGCAGTCGGGTGCCGCCACGTTTTCGAGCATCGAGCAGGTGGATGGAAGGCTCATTGGAACGGCCGGGAACGATGCGCTCAATCTGAGCAGCATCGGGCCGGCTGCTTACGGGCTGATTGAGATTATCGCCGGCGGCGGTTCGGACAACATCACTGGAAGCGGCGTTGCCGACACGATCGATGGTGGCGACGGTAATGACATCCTGAATGGCGAAGCAGGTGAGGACAGCATCTTTGCCGGAGCTGGAAATGACGTTGTTACTGGCGGAAGCGGCTATGATTTCCTCGCTGGCCAAGCGGGAGATGACGTCCTCGATGGTGGAAGCGGGGACGACTATCTGATCGGTGCCGCTGGAAGAGATACGCTGATTGGCGGCGACGGGGATGACACGCTCGATGTTGGGGGTGGGTTGCTCGGTAACCAGATCGATGGCGGGGCGGGTTTTGACACGCTTTCTCTGGATGGCGCGACGTTCAACGGACAAACGGGGCTCATCGACTTCGTCAGCGTTGATACTCTTGATCGAGACGCTGTGCTCACTGGTACCGATGGTGATGACTATCTTGATCTGAGCAGACTGACCGCCGCAGGAATCGGCGCGTTCCGGATCGAGATACGAGTAGGCGCCGGTGCGGATCGCATCACGGGTGGCATAGAATATGACATCATTACCGGCGGGGCAGGCAACGATATTCTTGATGGTGGTGCCGGCAACGACGAGTTGAGCGGTGACGCTGGAACAAACACGTTGCTGGGCGGCGCTGGCGACGATTTCATCGTCGGTGCCGGCAGTGGCGATAACATCGACGGTGGCGCTGGCAACGACATTGTTACGCTCCGGGCGGGATCGCTTCTTACCGGGAGTATTCATGGTGGCAGCGGCTTTGATACGCTGATGCTCGAAGATGTGTCGTTCAGTGCGCTCTCGGCGGCGGCGACATTCGACGGCTTTGAGGAGGTTCAGGGCTCGGCGGCCGGAACAGCGCAAGACGATCGGCTTGACCTGTCGGGACTCGGAAGTGCGAGCGGTAATCTTAGTCTCGAGGGTGGAGCTGGCGACGATGTCATAACCGGAACCGGGGGCGTCGATTTTATCTGGGGAGAGGCTGGAAACGACATCCTGAATGGCGGGAACGGGCAAGACACTCTTTACGGCGGCGCGGGTACCAACGTCCTCAACGGCGGGGCTGGAGACGATCAGATCGAATCGTCCGGCGTTGGCGATGTAATCGATAGTGGTGATGGAAATGATTACATCATCATTCACGCGGGTGCGGTGATGAGCGCGTCGATTGTCGGCGGTGCCGGAAACGACATGCTCGATTTCGATGGCGCGGTCTTCACCGCCGCGTCTGGCAGCGTGACGTTCAGCGGGATTGAATATGCGGTGGGGTATCTGGTCGGCACGGCGGGTGCGGACACGGTCGATCTCTCCACGCTGACAGGTATTGGATCGGTCATCCAACTGTCGGGCGGTGGCGGCAACGACCGGATCACGGGAAGTGGAGGTCAGGATGAGCTGTTCGGTGGCGCCGGCGATGACGTTCTGGACGGCGGAGGCCTCGACGATCAGCTTAATGGCGAAGGTGGCAATGACACTGCGACCTACGCGCGCTCGACGGTGTTGGTTCAGGCGGACCTTGTTTCGGGGGACGCCTTTGCGGGCGGGGCCTGGGATATCCTGAACTCGATCGAAAATCTGATTGGTTCGGCCCTTAACGATACCCTGCGTGGCGATGCAGGCGCGAACGTCCTCGAAGGCGGCGGCGGCAATGACCTGCTCGATGGCCGCGGCGGGATCGACACAGCATCCTATGCCTCGGCGACATCCGCTGTCTCGGTGAACCTGTCGATCGCCGCAGCTCAGAACACCCTCGGCGCGGGCATGGATACGCTGGCCGGCATCGAGAACCTGCTGGGTTCGGCGTTCGATGACAGCCTGGCGGGTGACGCGATGGCGAACCTCGTCAGCGGTGGCGCGGGCAGCGACCGTCTCAATGGCGGCGCCAACAATGATACGCTGCGCGGCGACGATGGCGATGACAGCCTCGAAGGCGGCGATGGCAATGACAGCCTGGACGGCGGCTTGGGGGCGGATGCCGCCTCTTATGCGGGGGCTACCGGCGGTGTGGTTGTGAGTCTCGCCGTTACGGCAGCTCAGAACACCGTTTCGGCCGGATTGGATACGTTGATCAATATTGAGAATCTCACGGGTTCTGCGTTCGATGATCGACTGACCGGAAATTCCGCCGCGAATCTTCTGTCGGGAGGCAATGGCGCGGATCGGCTGGAGGGCTCTGGCGGGGATGACATCCTTCAGGGCGATGGCGGCAACGACGTGCTCGAAGGGGGCGCGGGCAATGATCTGCTGTCGGGAGGGGATGGTCAGGACGCCGCCGACTACACCGCCGCCGGTGCGAGCGTAACGGTCAATCTGGCAAACGTGGCTGCCCAGGATACGGGGAGCGTCGGGCTGGATACATTGTCGGGCATCGAGAACCTGATTGGCTCCGCGTTCGATGACGTTCTGACCGGTGATCGTCTGGCCAACATTCTGGATGGTGGTGCGGGCAACGACATCATGAATGGCGGGGCCGGCACCGACACTGCCAGCTATGCCCGTGCGACCGCAGGCGTCACCATCAATCTTGCGACAACAGCGGCTCAGAACACGCAGGGAGCCGGCGTCGATACGTTGATCGGGATCGAGAATTTGATCGGCTCGGCGTTCAATGATGTGCTTTCGGGGAATACCGCGGGTGCCACGCGCAACGTCATTGATGGCGCGGCTGGAAACGACCTCATCAATGGCGGCAGCGGCAACGGTCCGGATACACTGATCGGCGGCGCCGGTATCGACACGGTCAGCTATGCTGGTGCTGTGGCGCGGGTGTCGGTCAACCTCGGCTTGACCGCAGCGCAGAACACGCTCGGCGCTGGCTCCGATATGCTCTCGGGCTTCGAGAACCTGATCGGCAGCGGATTTCACGATACGCTGACCGGTGCTGCCGATGCCAACCGCATCGAAGGTGGGCTCGGCAATGACATCATCAACGGCCTCGCCGGCAACGACGTTTTGGCCGGCGGCGACGGCAATGACACGCTGATGGGCGGCGCGGGCGATGACAGCGTCGATGGCGGCACCGGCGTGGACGTCGCGAGCTATGCCGACGCCACCGCGGCGGTTACCGTGAGCCTGCTCGTGACCAGCGCGCAGAATAGCGGTGGCGGCGGTATCGACACGCTGGCGGGTATCGAGGGCCTGATCGGCTCGGCCTATAACGACACGCTGATCGGCAACGCTGGCAACAACAGCCTGTCGGGCGGGGCCGGCAATGATGTGATCCGCGGCGACCTCGGCAATGACACGATCGATGGCGGCTTCGGTGTCGATACGCTCGATTATTCGCTGGTCGGCGCGGGTGTGACGGCGAACCTGATCAGCCAGTCGGTGCAGAACACCGGCGGCGCCGGCTCGGATCGTATCCGCAGCATCGAGAATGTGATCGGCACCGCCTTCGCCGACACGCTCACCGGCAACGAATATGGCAATGTGCTGGCCGGTGGCGCCGGCAACGACGTGCTCGTCGGCAATGCCGGCAATGATGTGCTTGATGGCGGCGCGGGCATCGACACCGCGAGCTACGCCAACGCTGCGACCGGCGTCCGCGTCAACCTGACGCTCGCCGGTGCGCAGACCACTGTCGGCGCGGGTGCCGACATCGTGACCGGGATCGAGAACCTCACCGGCTCAGCGTTCGACGACCAGTTCATCGGCGACGCCGCTGACAATGTGCTGACCGGCAATGCCGGCAACGACACACTGACGGGCGGGCTCGGCAACGACACGCTTTCCGGCGGTGCCGGCTTCGACACGGTGAGCTATGCGACCGCGACGACCGGCGTGACAATCAGCCTGCTCGTCACCACTGCGCAGAACAGCGGCGGGGCGGGGACCGATACCTTGCTGTCGATCGAGCATCTGATCGGCTCCAGCCAGGCGGACACGCTGACCGGCAACGCGCAGGCGAACATCATTCTCGCGGGCGCGGGAGACGATGTCGTCGATGGCGGCACCGGCAACGACAGCATCGAGGGCGGCACCGGCAATGACGTGCTGAAGGGCGCCGGCGGCGACGACATCCTGATCGGCGGCTCGGGCCGCGACGCGCTGACCGGCGGCGCGGGCAATGACCGCTTCGTCTATCAGTCGGCCATCCAGAGCCCCGCCAGCGCCAACGCCGACCGCATCACCGACTTCGCGTTGGGCGACATCCTCGACCTGTCGGCGGTGGATGCGAACAGTGCGGCGGCTGGGGATCAGGCGTTCGTGCAGGTGGCGGCGTTCACAGGCGTCGCGGGGCAATTGACCATGGCCTTCGATGCCGCGAGCAACACCACCACTTTGCGCGGCGATGCCGATGGCAATGGGGTGGCGGATTTCTCGATCCTGTTCACGGGGAATGTCGCGGCGGCGGTCACGGCGCACTGGGTGCTGTAGCGCCGCCAGATTGATCGACGGCGTCGCGGCTTGCCCATGGGCCGCCGTGACGCCGTCCGCCCGCCCCACAGCCGCGCGGCGCCGCCGCAGATTATAAGACGATCTTAACGGATCGACGCCTATCCCGGTCCCGGATCGACTTGATCCCGATAAAACAAAGAACCGATGGTCGCCCAAAATGCGTTCGTGCTGGTTGGGGAAGTTGGATGGCGATCATCGGTAACGAAGCGGCGGTAGGCGCCCGTGGCGTGGAGTCCGCCGCTATGGCGCTCGCCGATCGCTTCGCCGACGCTGCTCTGGACGGCGCGCACTGGATGCCGGCGCTCGCGGCGCTGGCGAGTGCGACCGGGTCTGCGCATGGGCAGCTTGTCGGGATCGGCGGGCCGCGGGTGGTGCCTTTCAACTGGGTGACGGGCTTCTCGCAGGCGGCGATCGACCAGTTCGTCGAGATCGATGGCGGGGATCCGCTGATCAACCCGCGTGTCGCGGTCTCGATCGGTGCGCCGGTCCTCGAGGTGCGGAGCGAGGCGGATTATCGCGCGGTCGCGCCGGCGATGCGCAGCGACGTCTATGCCGATTTCGCCCGGGATCATGACATCGCTTATGGTTGCCAGGCCAAGCTGGCCGAGGATGATGCCGGGCTGATCGGGCTCGCGGTGCTGCGCGGCGAACGCGACGGCGAGACGACGGCGGAGCAGCGCGCGCTGTTCGCCGCGGTCGCGCCGCATGTCCGCGCCGCGGTGCGGCTGCAGGCGGCGCTGGAAAACCAGGGGCTGGCGCTGGTGCGCGGTGTGCTCGATGCGGTGTCGGCTGCGGTGCTGCTGTGCGCGCGGGATGGGCGCATCCGGGCGGCGACGCCCGCCGCCGAGGCGCTGCTCGGCAACGGGCGGCTGCGCTGCGGCGACGGTCGTCTCGCCGCGGCGACGGCTGCCGATACGCTGGTGCTGCGGCGCGCGATTGCCGCCCATGGCGCGCCCGGCCCGCGCCGGCCGGCGGAAACGCTGGCGATCGGCGCCGGCGAAGGGTGCCTGCCGCTGCTGCTCGACATCTGCGCCGCCCCGGCGGGGCCATGGGCGTTCGGATTCCGGCCGACGGTGATGGTTATCGCCCGCTCCGAACGGCGCTGGCACGCCTCCGCCGCGACGATCCTGTCGCTGCTCTACGGCTTGTCCGATGCCGAGGCGGACGTCGCGCTGCGGCTGGCGCGGGGCGAAACCCGGGAGGCGATCGCGGAGCAGCGCGGCACGCGGCTGGAAACGGTGCGCGCGCAGTTGAAGACGGTGTTCGGCAAGCTCGGCGTCCGCCGCGAGGTGGAACTGGTGACGATGCTGGCGGATCTGCTGCGCAGTTGAGGCGCTTCATACCCCGATCGGGGGATGCGGCGGCGGCCCGCGCCGATAAGCAGGGGCGTGCGGATAGACGCGTTCGGGGGTGTGCGCCCGGTTTCGGCCGGGCGCACAGATAAGGCTCACACCGATGCAGCGCCCGGCGGGCCCGCGGCTATGCCTCCAGCGCCGCCAGCACCCCTCGCGGCACCCACAGCAGCGAGCCGTGCCGCGCACCCGCGGGTATCGAGAGCCTTGCGCCGACATCCTCCCAAGCGGCGAAATCGCTGGTTGCCGCGGCGCCCCAGCGGCCTTCCTTGTAGACGTCGTAATAGCAGAGCGTGCGGCCATCGACGGTCGCGGTCATCGGGCCTTCCACCCAGGCCGGGCTGAACGCGGAGGAGACCGCGCCGAACGGGCCGGTCACCGACTGTGCGCTGGCGACGTGCAGCGTCTTGCGCGGCGGCTGGACGGTCTCGTCCTTGACGATCAGGTGGAGGCCGCCCGCCGCGTCGCGCGCGAAGGTGCCGTCGATCACGCTGAACCCGGGATCGTAGAGCACGAACGGCGCATCGAAGCGCTCGAAATCAGCGGTGCGCACCGCCCAGAGCCGATGGTTGTAGGCGGATTCGGACGAGCCGGCGGTCTCCTCGAAGCGGCCGGTCACCGTGCTCGACCAGAAGATCAGATGCTTGCCCGTCGCGGCGTCGAAGATCGCCTCGGGCGCCCAGCAATTGCGCGTGCCCGGCACGCTTGCCATCACCGGCAGCGCGCGTTGCGGCGTCCAGTGGACGAAATCGCGGGTGGTGGCGTGGCCGATCGTCTCGCCCTCCCACGCGGTGGTCCACAGCATGTGCCACGGCGCGTCCGGCCCCTCGCCGCGGAACAGGAAGGGGTCGCGCAGCAATTTCTTCTCGCCCACCTCGGGCTTGAGCAGGCTGCGGCCGCCGGCGAGCGGGCGGAAGGCATAGCCATCCTCGCTGACCGCCAGCCGGAGGCCATCGGCCTCGCCGCGCCCGGTCATGAAATAGGCGAAGAGCAGCACATCGTCCGCCCCGCGCGCGGCGCCGGCGCGGGGCGTGGCGCAGCCGCCGAGCAACAAGGCAGCGGCCGCGCCGAAACCGAAATCGCGGCGGCTGAGGGCGTCGTCGATCATCGCTCCTCCCGATAGGCCTTTGCCATTTCGCCGTAGAGATCGAGCAGCGGATTGGCGACATAGTCGCCGTCCTTGCCCATCGGCCCGGTCTTGGGTGCGGGCGGCGCGGCGGGGGCCGCACCGGCCAGCCCGCCCGGCGCCTCGGCGCTGTTCAGCCCCTGCGAGATCAGGTTGGGCTTGGGGCCGCCGCCCGCGTTGCGGCCGTTCAGGTCGAACACCGCCTCCTGATGGCGGGTCGGTTCCCAGATGAAGGTGCCCCAGCCATGCTTGCCGGGCAGCGCGTGGACGAGATCGTTGAGGTAGCGCTTGCGGCTGGAATATTCCGCCACCAGCAGGCCCTTGTCCGGATAGCGGCGGACGAAATTGGCGAAGCTTCCCGCCCAGTCGCCCTCGGCGCGCTGCTGGTAGCAGGAGAGGCCGATGACATCGAACTCCACCCGCCGCGCGATCAGCGCGTCGGTCCATTCCTGCAGGATCGGCCAGTGGCGGCCGAGATGGTTGTGGAGCTGGATGAGGATGCCGGGCTCCGCCGCCTTCGCGCCGGCGACGCCGCTGCGCAGGAACAGCGCGAACGTGTCGAAGCCGCCCACGGCACCCGCGTTGCGATGATTGGCATCGGTCACCGGATTTCCGGTGGAGGTGCTCAGCCGCACCCGGCCGTGCGGCCACAGCATGCCGAAGGTGATCTCGTTGCCGATCACCGCCATGTCCACCGGCGCGCCGCCGCCACGCATCGCCTTCAGCGTGTCGCGCGTGTGCGCCTCCACCGCGCGGGCGAGCGCGGGCGCGTCATGGTCCTTCCACGCCGCCGGCACGCCCTGATGCTCGGGATCCGCCCAGGTATCCGAATAATGGAAGCTGAGCGCGAGGCCCATGCCGGCATCCTTGATGCGCTTGCCCAGCTTCACGGTCTGCGCCAGCCCGGCCCACGCCTTGTCGGGCTCGCGCTTCGAATAGCCGGCCGACGGATCGACAAAGATGCGCAGGCGGATATAGTTGAAGCCGGCATCGCGCAGCAGCAGCACCGGATCTTTCTGCTTGCCGTCCGCGAAGAAGCGCGCGCCCGCGGCCTCATCCTCGGGGATCCACGAGATATCCGCGCCGATCATGAACGGCCCCGGCCGCGCGCCGTTGCGGGGCGTGGCGGCGAAAGCGGGGGCGGCGCCCGCCACCAGCGGCATGGCGAGCGCACCCAGCGCGGTGCGGCGGTCGATCGTCCAGCTCATTGCGTCACCACCAGCTCATGCTCGGGCACCAGCCGGATGGACTTGATCTCCGCCACCTGGCCGGTCGCGGGAAGCTGCTTGCGGGCGACCTCGTCGAGATAGATCGGCGCGTCGGCGCGCATCGGCATCACCGTCATCGTCCAGGGATGGCCGAGGCGCGAGGCGAAGCGCTTGAGGCCGATGCGCCACACCCGCCCGTCCCAGAAAGCGTCGTCGAGCATCGTCGTGCCATCGAGCAGGCGGGCGACGTCGCCGCGATAGTCGATCTCCATATAGGCGTCGCTGGCCCCGGCCAGCGCATCCTGCGGCACGGTGAAGCCCCACGCGCCCGCGGCGCGATGCGCCTCCGGCAGCGGCTGCATCGCCGCGTTCGCCGGGCCGCCGATGGCGATCGGCGGCGCCTCGCCGGGCGTGCGCTCGAGCGTGAGCGGCAGGGTGCGCGGCGCGGCGCCGGGGACGGTAGCGGTCAGCCCGCCGTCCCGCCCGCGCGCGATCGGCGCGCTGCCCTTCGGGCTGGCGAGCGCCGGCCACACCGAGAAGCGGAAATCGCCGCTGCCGCGCTGGCGCAGCACCATCCGGTCGGGCGCGAAGAACAGGTCGGCATCGGTCAGCACCAGCCGGCGCTGGCCGAACGCGTCACCCACCCACGCCTTGCCCGCCTGCGCCTGATCGAGCAGCACTATGCGCACCGTCTTGCCGTCCTTGCCCGTCACCGAGATGGTGACCGGCGCAGCCTTCGGCGTGACCTTGGCGATCATCCGCCCGCCGGCATCGCGCGTGGAGGGCACCGAGAGCGACGCCACCGTCGCCGCATCGAAGGCCAGCTCCACCGCGCCCGGCGCGGTCGCCGCCAGCACGTGGATCGGGCCCTTGTCGTCGGCCAGCCGCGTCATCGGCTGCGCGGTCGCCCAGCTCAGCCGCACCCCATCCATGTCGAGATTGACCGGCCAGATGAAGCTGGCGCCCGGCGCGATATCGACCGGGGCGGAGGGCAAGGTCAGCGAGCCGCCGGGCAGCTTCACGTCGAAGCGCACGCCGCGATGCGCGGGGGTGGGATAGAGGCGGACATGGTTGTTGACGAACAGGAAGCCGGCATCGCCGGCGCCGCGCAGCGACCAGCGCAGCGGCTGCAGATCGAGATGGTCCCTGGGCACCACCGCGGGCTGGTAGAGCCGCGTCGTCGCCAGCCGGTCACCATAGGCGTTGAGGAAATAATGGAGCGGACGCAGCGCGCCGCTCACCGGATTGACCTCGCCATATTGGCCGAGCGGCGCCTGGAAATCATAGCCGATCGCCGGCACGTCGTTATAGCCGCCCGAGCGCTGCGTTTCCTCCAGCGTCCGGCCGTTCGCCAGCGGATTGGCGCCGCCGTGGAACATGTAATAGCCCAGCAGATTGACGCCCGAGCCGATCTGGGTGGTGATCGCGGCGGAGACGTCGATCGGCTTCATCAGCGGCCGCCGACGATACATCACCGGCAGCCCGCCGCCATATTCGGCGCCGAGGAAGGGGGTATTCTCGATATCGTCGTCGGCATCGCCGCGCCGCCCGCCCTTGGTCTGCGCGCCGAGATCGCCGCTTACCCGGCTGGTGAAGCGGAAGGCGTGATTCTCGTTGGGCGGAAGCTGCTTCGGGCTCGCCGCCCAGGGCAGATCCATATAGCCGCCCATCACCGGCACCACCTCGCCGCGGGGATAGACGGTCTGGTCCCAGCCGGTGACGGTGTAGAGCGGCGTATCGAAGCCGATCTTCACCGCCAGCGCCTTCAGCGCCGCGATATGCTCGCGCCCCTGCCCTGCGCCGACGAGATTATATTCATTCTCCACCTGGAAGCCCATGATCGGGCCGCCATCCTTCCACATCAGCCCGCGCAACTGGCCGTAAAGCCCTCGCCAGAACCGTTCGACCTCGGCCATATAGGCGGGATCATTGCCGCGCGTGGCGGTGGCGGCGACCACCCAATCCGGAATACCCCCGAACCGCGCCTCGGCATGGCCCCACGGGCCGGGGCGGATGAACAGCATCATGCCATGCTTCCGGCAGAGCTCCGCAAAGCGGCGGATGTCGCGATCGCCGGTCCAGTCGAGCGTGCCCGGTGCCAGCTCATAATGGTTCCACAATATGTAGGTGGCGACGATGTTCACGCCCGCCGCCTTCATCTTGAGGATCTCCTCCTCCCAATAGGCCGCCGGAAAGCGCGAGGCGTGGAACTCGCCCATCACCGGAATCCACGGTTTGCCATCGCGGGTGAGGTAACGGCTGTTGACGCCGAGCGTGCCGCCGGGCCCGGTGCCCGTGCCGAGATGAAGATGATCGCTGCGCGGCGCCGGGGCGGGCGCGGTGGCGTCGACGCTGACGGGTGCCTGCGCGGCGAGGGGGGCGGTGGCGAGAAGGGCGGCAAGAAAGGCGGCCGAGCGCCAGCCGCGTCGGCGATGCAGGAATGCGCCCGCTGCATGATGATGGTTCTGCATGGTCCGCTCTCTCCCCGTTGGCATCGGCCATTCTCTGGAGCGCACCATTAATCTGATAAATGTGACGGGCTCAAGTGCGGGGGCGGAAAGCGCCGAATTTGGCGGAAGGGGAGGGCGAAAGTGACAAAGGTGACAGTGGATCGCGGATGATCGGCTGCGCAAAGGCACAAGGGGTCAGGGGCCGGCGCCGGCGTGGGCGATCGTCGGCTGAAGGCGGGTTGGGATCGGTGCGGCCGTGGACGAGCGATTGGCGCGGGCGGGGCGGAGGTGGCGAAAAGGGCGGGGGATTGCGCGCATGAGGGACTCCCGATCGTTCGCGCGGTGGCGCGGAGCGATCGTTCCACGCGGGCCGCGCCTTTGATGACAGGCCCGCCTATTGGGTTGGCGCGTGGGCGTGAATCGTGAGGGGGACGCTGGGATCGGTACATCGCCCCCGTCATCCCGGCTCAAGGCCAATTGGCGCTACGGCATTTCCAGATTGAGCGGGACTGCCGCCGCGTCACCTCGCCCCTACGGGGAGAGGGACAGGGAGAGGGGGAAAGTCGCGCAAGGCGTAAGGGCTTGGAGGGTTCAGCGCTGCTGCTCCGCCGGCTTTTCAGAGCGAACCCGTCAGCCCGTTACGCCCGGCGCGACTGCCCCTCTCCCTGGTCCGCTACGCGGACCTGTCCCTCTCCCCGTAGGGGCGAGGGAAAGGCGCGGCCGCAGCGCCTGCGCGGGAGAGGCTTGAAGGCAGCAGTCGCTGACGGGTTAGCGCCTATGGGGTCGAACCCGGTGCGGCAGGGGTGGAGCACCACTCGCGCTTGCCTGCCCACACCTCAATTCCCCGTGCCCGGATTCGCCGAAAAATACCGCTCGAACTTCCCCTTCTCGTCACGATGGGCATCCGCGTCCGCCGGCGCCGCCTTCCGGTTGGTGATCTCCGGCCAGATGGCCGCGTAGGTCGCGTTCAGTTCCAGCCACGGCGTGGCAAGCGGGTCGATATCGGGCAGGATCGCCTCCGCCGGACATTCCGGGATGCAGATCCCGCAGTCGATGCATTCCGTGGGATCGATCACGAGCATGTTCTCGCCCTCGCGGAAGCACGCGGTCGGGCACATCGTGGCGCAATCCGTATATTTGCAACGGATGCAGGCGTCGGTGACGACGAAGGTCATAGGGCTTTCCCTGAATGCTGTCGCGGGCGCTGGCCGTTCGGCGCATCGCCCGACGAAGCGGCTTCGATCGCATCGGCGCCGCGCTCGCTGTCGCCGATGCGGCATCGGCATAGGCCACGCGCTAAAATCGATAAAATTGGTAATATCGCTAAAGATCATCGATAAACCAGATATGCGGTTCAGCCTGCGCCACCTGCAGATCTTCGCCGCCACGGCCCGGCATGAGAGCATCTCGGCCGCCGCGGCCGAACTCGCGATGTCGCAATCGGCGGCGAGCACCGCGCTGCTCGAACTGGAGCGGCGCTATGACCGACCGTTGTTCGACCGCGCCGGCAAGCGCCTGCGCATCAACGAAACCGGCCGCGCGCTGCTGCCCGCCGCGCGCGATCTGCTGGACCGCGCCGGAGAGATCGACGCCCTGCTGGCCGGACGCCTCGGCCCCGGCCCGTTCCGGCTGGGGGCGACGCAGACGATCGGCAGCCATGTCGCCCCGGCGCTGATGCAAAGCTATGCGCGCCAGCACCCCGACGCGCCGCTGACGCTGGAGATCGGCAACACCGCCGACATCGCCCGCAAGGTTGCCGACTTCTCGCTCGACCTCGGGCTGATCGAGGGCAAGCTGCAAAACCCCGACCTGATTATGACCGAATGGCTCGGCGACGAACTGGTGCTGATCTGCAACCCCGCCCACCCCCTCGCCGGGCAGGAACCGGTGACGATCGACGCGCTGCTGGCGGAACGCTGGGTGGTCCGCGAAAAAGGATCAGGCACCCGCCAGACACTCGACCGCGCCATGCATCCCTATTGGGAGCGCTGGCGGATCGACCTCGAACTACAGCAGATCGAGGCGATCATCGAGACGGTGGCGTTGAGCGCGTTGATCGGGTGCGTGTCGCATCTGGCGGCGCGGGGGGCGCTGGAACGAGGGCGGGTCGTTCGGCTGGAGGCGCCGGATCTCGATCTTCAGCGGCGGTTCTATATCTTGTCGCATCGGGAGAAATATGTGACGCCGGGGATGCGGGCTTTTCTCAGGATTTGCAGCGAATCCTCAGATTTTGGCGAACGTGAGAATCACTTCCTTTCGCATCCGTTTACTTAGTGCTCCCGAAGCGGGAGTGGGCAGGTAGCGGCTTCCGGAGGGGAGTTCCCTCTCTATCTTGGCCGTCATTTCAAGGCCGACCAGCGCTCCTGCTTGCGCCAGAGCTTCAGAATTCTCAATGTAAACTCCTTTCAAGCAAGAGTTGCCCATAACAAAGGTAGCTTTAGCGTTTTTTTTCAGTACCCGGGCGATCTCGCCAATCATCGCGTGCAGATCGACTACATACCGATCAATCATGCCTTGGTGCCGGTTGGGCAACGATGACACCGATCCCATCGCATCTTTGATCGACTTGAAGGCCTTATCGTCGAAGGGGGCATCCGGCCTGCGCTCGCTTCCGATGCTGGCTGATCTAGTTGCCGTTAAATCGCCGTAGCGATGCCCGAGCCATACCAGGGACATCCTGTGCCCGCGCATATAATCGATGGCATTGAGATAGGGCGGAGATGTCAAAACCGCATCAATGCTCTCATCAGCGACCCCAGACATTCTTCTGGCATCACCTCGACTTATCGTGGCGCTTCCGCTTTGTGGGATGGTTGAAACACGTTTCCGTACCGCCCGAAGTGATTTGGCAAATCCGTCAAACACGTCGTAATCCGACTCAAGGGTTACGCGATGAGGCCGACTGTGCGAGGTATCTTGAGCAAGCGAAGCCGCTTGCTTCTTCGTTATGATGATGCGGCTAAGGGCAATCTTGCATATGTCGGCGATGTCAGATGGCAGGCCAAACTCATCGCTATTGGACAGGGCATAAGCGATGCGCCGCAAATCGGCGCGTTGGGCCTGGCCGAACCAATAGTTAACAAATCGCTCCGCCTCTTTATCCCCGTCGATCCAAGGAAGGGTAATTTCGTCCGGATTGAAAGCCTTCGCGATGTCGAGAAACTTGCACTGCCAAGTGGCGACGTCATCGTCATTGACGGGCGTAGTCCCCACCTTGCTGATGAGGACAGCTAGCGGATCGAGATCGAAGCCCATGGCGTTTAGCTTGCGTTGTTTCGCCACACGAGCGACTGTTCCTGATCCGGTCATTGGATCAAGCACGGTGCCTGATGCTAAGCTTTCCAGCGATTTCAAGGCCAATTCGGGCGCCATCCGCGCCGGGAAGGGGTGTACCGAAGGTGTCATTACTGGCCCTGCAATTCGTCAAAAATGTAGCGCAGGCCACGTCGCTTCGGACGCGAAAGCTTGCCCCCTGTTCCGTTGATCCGATACATGGTATTCCGATCACGATCTACCCGGACGAAGCTGGTTGTCTCGCCGCCTCGCGGATTCACCGACCAAAATTCGTTTAGGGACAGCGCGACCGCGCCATCTTGACCGCAGACATGGATTAGCCAGACGCTGTCGCAGCGCGTCGCCAGCCGCTCTATCTCTCTAAGATTTTCATCGAGGTATGTAAACTGCCATGGCGGCAGTCTCTTTGAGCTGTGCTTTATGTGGATGCCCACGGTATCGTTGATACGGTAGGTGTTCACGCGACCCATATCATCATAGGTTTCGACTTTGAGGGGGCGGTTGGCACCAACGATCAGTTCCCGGATCGCTGCACCATGGTATCTTTCAAATTCTCCGATCATTTCAGATTTTTGATGAATTGAACTGATCCGTCAAATTTATAGAATAGCCGCGCTTTTCCTGCTTCGTTCTTGAATATTCGTAAAAAATGAACGGTGTTTCCTGCTCTGTCAGCTTGCCGGATTGTAAGAAAACCCTGCCGTCTCTGAATGTCAGATTTCTCCTGCTCGGTCATGCTGGGGAACATGCCTGCGCTCTGGAACACCTTAAGCCCGGTTTTGCCGCGGGACAGAGAGTGAAGAATAAATTCACGTAGGTAACGAGGAAAGGCGGCATCGCCAAGCTTATCAGCAATTTGGTTCACTTTGTCCGCTGGTGAAAGCGCCGAACCCGCAATGTTATCCAAATCTGCAGTGAAGTCGAAAATAGCAAAGCTCATTTCTCCGCGATCCAAATCCACCGTAGAATTGTCGACGCTACCGCTCGCTACCGCTGCGATTCGCTTATCGGCAATCCAAACTGGCGAACCCAAGCCGCTGTCGATCGATGCAAGCGCTAAGCGGTGATATACGAAGCATCGATGCCAATCGGCGTAAAGAGCAATGGGGATGGTCAGCTCAAAATGCGCCAGATAGGCGCCCCGGCTGCCAAACATCCGGGCGCGCTGAATGTATGTGTCCTGCTGTAACTTATTCTTAACATCCCTCGTAAAGAACATGCTAAGCAGATTATTAAATGTAACACCTCTGGAAACAATATTGCCTCCGATAACAATCGTGAAAAGCGCAGAAGGATTTGTCGCATTTCCGCCAAAATTCTTAAAAGATGCCTCGCTATTGAGGACTATAATTGCCCTTTTGCTAATATTTGCAAGGACATATCGGGTTATGTCATCGGCGGACACATCTACATAGTTCGATTTCGCTATGGTCCAAATTTCTCTGAGGTACTTCTCAAACTTCGTATTTTTTTGATCTGATAAAACGGAGAATACTTTTCTTATATTTTCTAGATCGGCTTTATGGTCGATTTTCTTTCCACTTGTGTGAATCAGGAGCGAATAATTATTCTCATCAGTGTTGGTGAGATTTAGATGGGCTGCATTTACCATGAATCGGAACAAGGCGGCGCGCTCATGGCGAAAATCATCATTCTTGTCTGGCATGAGGCAAAGTTTATATTTTAGCCCGGCAATGCCAATTTCATCGATATTTATGGGAAAGAAATCATCCTGCCCGGTATACATTCTATGAGGAGGGAATTTTACCCAAAGCTTTGAATCGTTGTTGAATGTATTGTTGAGATTAAGTCTCGCTGGGGTTGCCGTTACGCCAATATAATGTCCCGTATCGCCAATTATTCTTCCAATAAGCTCGTTTATCGGGGTCTTATCGTTCTTGTTTATTAGCGAGTTAGGCGTAGCATAATCGGCCTCGTCGTCAATAACAACGACCCTGGGCATGTTACCAATCTTGTTGATAAGATCTCGAAGATTATTTCCATTCTTTTTGCAGAAGACGATAAAGGTTCCCGCTTTGACGTCTATCGCAGGATCGACTATTTCCATGAAGTTCTGAGCGGAAGGAGCTAGCCCCGAGCTATGAAAGCGGCCGAGGTTTTGGCCTAGGAGGTCAACGCTATCGTTCAACAGATGAACGATAAAACGATAACCTTCGTCAAGAAGCTTGGCGGTAAGGCAGATCATCATCTCGGTCTTGCCGCTTTGCGGCTCCCCATAGATGACGAACGATTTCTGAGTGGCGCCGGAGAGATTCTTAAGCGCGCCTTGAACAGCTAATTCGATACACTCTGTCGAATTGCC
Source organism: Sphingomonas sanxanigenens DSM 19645 = NX02 (assembly GCF_000512205.2). Classification (NCBI taxonomy): domain Bacteria; kingdom Pseudomonadati; phylum Pseudomonadota; class Alphaproteobacteria; order Sphingomonadales; family Sphingomonadaceae; genus Sphingomonas; species Sphingomonas sanxanigenens. Next base: position 4,773,199 of record NZ_CP006644.1, on the reverse strand, counting down.
AACGTCGCGCAAGCGCTGCAATTGCCGCTGGTACTGATTGCTCGGCTGATCGCCTGACGTGAACTTTGAAATATCGAACGTGTCTGACATACTCGATCCCCCCGAACTTAAATGTGGCGGGGAAGCAAGGGGCGATCAAGCGAGAAAACATCCAAATTGAAGCTCTTGCTTGCACGGAATCTGCCGGCATCAACAGGTAGCCAATCAGCATCCAGTCGGCGAACGCTGGATTTTGAAGTGCAAGTCGGCCTTCCACCGAGAGCTTTTTGAGCAGAAACCAGGCACGCAGCAATAGTTCAAGCACAAGTCCCTACCGCCGCACGTCCCGATGCCCATCCAGAAACGCCTGTAGATCCGCCTTCGTATGGAAGGAGGCATCCCCCGGCAGCGCATGCTTGAGCACCGTCAGCCCCAGCCCGGCTTCCGCCGCGCGCTCCAGATCCGCCTCGTCGTCGAGTAGCACGTGCAGCACGCCCGCCGCGAAGGCGTCGCCCGCGCCGATGCGGTCGACGATGCCGGAGACCGTGACCTCCTTGGTCTGGACGAAGCGGTCGCGGGCGTCGATGCGGGCGGCGATGCGGTTGTGGTCGCTGTCGTCGGCCTGGCGCGCGGTGGACGCGATGATGCGCAGGTTGGGGAAGGCTTCGAACGCGGCGTCGGCGGCTTCGCGCCTGCGGTCGGAGCCGTCGCCGGAGAAGGCCCGGCCGAGCAGCAGCGCCACGTCGCGGTGGTTGCCGAACAAGATGTCGGTCATGCCGATCAACGCGCTCAGGGTCGTGCGCGGGTCGCTGTCCCACGCTTCCCACAGGCGGGCGCGGTAATTGCCGTCGAAGATCAAGGTCAGGCCGCGATCCTTGGCGGCACGCGCGGCGGCGATCGCCATCGCCGACGACGCCGGCCCCAGCGCTGGGGTGATGCCCGACATGTGGAGGTGGGTGGCGCCGGCGAACGCCGCATCCCAGTCGAAATCGCTCAAGGCGGCGGTGGCGAAGGCGCTGCCGGCGCGGTCATAGACCACTTCGGCGGCGCGCTGGCCGGCGCCCGGCGTCAGGAAATAGAGGCCCATCCGCTCGCCGCCGGTGGCGACGGCCGAGCAGTCGACCCCCGCGCCGCGCAGCACCGACAGCGCCAGCGCGCCCAGCGCATTGTCCGGCACCCGGCTCACCATCCGCGTCGTGTGGCCAAGGCTGGCGAGGCCGATCGCGACGTTGGCCTCGGCGCCGCCGACATGGAGGTCGAGGCTGCGGCCCTGCACGATCAACTGCTTGCCCGGGGGCGAGAGCCGGATCAGCAGTTCGCCGAAGAATAGCGGACGCGCCATCTCAGCGCGCCAGCCAGCCGCCGTCGACCGCCAGGATATGGCCATCGACATAGTCCGACGCGGAGGAGGCGAGGAACACCGCGGCGCCGCCGAGGTCGGAAGGCTTGCCCCAGCGGCCGGCCGGGATGCGCTCGACGATCTGGCGGTTGCGGGTCTCGTCCGCCTGCAGTGCTGCGGTGTTGTTGGTGGCGATATAGCCCGGCGCGATGCCGTTGACGTTGATGCCTTTGGCCGACCATTCATTGGCGAGCAGCTTGGTGAGGCCGCCGACGCCGCTCTTGGACGCGGTGTAGCTCGGCACGCGGATGCCGCCCTGGAAGGTCAGCATCGAGGCGATGTTGATGATCTTGCCGCGGCCTTGGGCCAGCATGTGGCGCCCCGCTGCCTGGCTGAGGAAGAACACCGACTTGAGGTTGGTGTCGATCACCGCGTCCCAGTCGGCCTCGGTGAAATCGACGCTGTCGGCACGGCGGATGATGCCGGCATTGTTGACGAGGATGTCGAGCCCGCCGAGCGTCTCGACGGTCTCGGCGACGATGCGGCCGACCGGCTCGATCGTCGAGAGGTCGGCGGAGACGATCTCGGCGCGGCGGCCGAGCGCGCGCACCTTCTCGACGGTCTCTTGTGCCGGCGTGCGGCCCACCGCCGCGATATCCGCCCCCGCTTCGGCCAGCGCCACCGCGATCGCCTGGCCGATGCCGGTGTTCGCGCCGGTTACCACCGCGACCGTGCCGCTGAGGTCGAAGATGTTGCTCATGTGGGGGGATCCGTATGCTTGGGGGCGAAGGGTGCCCGATTTTCAGACTATCGTCATCCCGGGCTTGACCCGGGATCCTGCCGCCCCGCCCAACCCGTTCGTCCCGAGCAGGGACTGAGCCTGGCGAAGCCTGTCCCGAGCGAAGTCGAGGGGGCCCGTATCGAAGGACCTGCTCCGAGCCTGACCCTTCGATACGCCATTTCGACTTCGCTCAATGGCTACTCAGGGCGAACGGGGGAGGGCAAGAGAGCGCCGGGCGCGGGTTCCCCCGCGCCCGGCCGTCACATCACGCGTTCTCGAGCACCGGGGCGTCGACGAGGCCGGCGATGAAGTCGCGCAGTTCGCCTTCCTCGGCGTTCGCGAAGAAATATTCGGCGAAGTGCGGGCCGGCGATGGCGGCCTTCAGCAGGTCCTGGTCGACCGCCTTCAGCGCCGACACGATGTCCTTGCTGGTCGCTTCCTTCACGGTCTTCAGGATGCCGCGGTTCTTGGCCATGATCTCGGCGCGCTCCTTGGGATAGCCCAGGCCGCGCTCGCCCTCGAACAGCTTGCGGTAGACGTCCTGCAGGTTGAGCTCGGCGGCCCAGCCGAAGCCCTTGGCGTAGGGCATCGAGATCGCGTTGCCGTCGTTGATCTGGCCGAACAGGAAGGCGTCGGTCGGATCGATGACGAGGCCGCAGAACACGCCCGGCATCGCGTTGCAGGCGAGCATCGCGCCCATGCCGGTGCCGCAGCCGGTGACGACGAAGTCGGCGGCCTTGGAATTGAGCAGCACCGCGGCGAGCAGGCCGTTCATGATGTAGGTCAGCGAGGCATCGTCCTCGGCCGAATACATGCCATAGTTGAACACCTGGTGGCCGAGCGGCTCGGCGACGGTGGTCAGCGCATTGTGGATGATCGGGTTCTTCGCGGCCTGGCTGTTCTCGGTGATCAGGGCGATTTTCATGGGAGAGTCTCCTTGGCGGGGGTGGTCGGGTGGAAGGACGGGCTCAGAGCGCGCGCCAGCCCTCGACGAAGGCGCGGGCGTTGGCGCCCACCGCCGCGGCGTCGAGGCCCGGCTTGAACAGCGCGGAGCCGAGGCCATAGCCATGCGCGCCGGCGGCGTGCCACGGGCCCATGTTGGTGGGGGCGATGCCGCCGACCACCAGCTTGGGCACGTCGCGCGGCAGCACCGCGAGCTGCGCCTTGAGCACGCCGGGGCTCATCGCCTCGGCGGGGAAGAATTTCAGGCCGTGCGCGCCGGCGGCGAGCGCTGCGAACGCCTCGGTGGGGGTGAAGCAGCCGGGCAGCGAGACCATGCCCGCCGCCACCGTCGCCGCGATCACCGCGGCATCGGTGTTGGGCGAGACGATCAGCCGGCCGCCCGCGGCGGCGACTTCGCTCACCTGCGCCGGTGTCAGCACCGTGCCGGCACCGACCAGCGCACGGCCGGCGAGGCGCTTCGCCAGCGCTGCGATCGACACCAGCGGCTCGGGCGAGTTCAGCGGCACCTCGATCAGGGTGAAGCCGGCCTCGACCAGCGCGTCGCCGATGGCTTCCACCTCGTCCGGTTTTACGCCGCGCAGGATCGCGACGAGCGGGCAGGCGGCGAAGGCGGTGGTGAATGCGGCGGGAGCGGTCATGCTGCGTGCCTCCAGATATGGGTGATGCCCGCGATGAACGCGGAATGGCTGTCGACAAGGGTTGCCCGGCCGCCGGCCGCGGCGATCGCGGCGGAATAGAGCGCGCCGAGCACGGGATCGGCGAGCAGGCCGATCGCCGGAGCCTCGGCGGGCCTGCGCGCCCACACGTCGGTGCCGATCAGCAGGCCGCTGACATAGGACGCCTCGTCACCCGCCGGGGTGCGGCCGGTGACGAAATCGGCGCGCACGCCGAACAGGCGGGCGAGCAGGTCGCCCCCTTGTGCATCGGCGACGCCGCGCAGGAAGGCGTCACCCGCCGCGACCGTGCCGGTCATCTGCGCGGCGAGCAGGCTGTGGCGCTGGACGAGCGAGAAGATCTCGCCGGTCATCGCGGTGGTGAAGCGGTCGATCCGGCCATCTTCCATCCACGCCCATTTGCAGTGGGTGCCGGGCTGGCAGAGCAGCGCGGTGGCGGGGGTGAGGCCGGCGAGCGTGGCGCCCAGCACCTGCACTTCCTCGCCGCGCATCACATCGGCATGCGCGGTGCCGTGCCAGGCGACGCCGGGGACGATCGCGGTGCGGCCGGGCTCCACCCAGTGCAGCGCGTTCGCCAGACCCGCGATGTCGGCGGGGCAGGGGAGGTAGGGCACCTCCGCCCAGCCGCGGTTGGAGCCGACCATGCCGGCGCACAGGATCGGCAGGTCGCCCATCTCGGCGCGGATCGCGGCAACCTCATCGGCATAGCCGGCGGGCTCCATCGCCAGGATGCCGCGATCGGTGCGCACGGTCGCTTCCACCGTGCCGTCGGCGGCGATGCGATAGACGCGGCGATTCGTGGTGCCCCAGTCGATGGCGAGGAAGGCGCCGTCCGTCATGCCTGGGCTCCGATCAAACTCACCATCCTTCGCCATATGCAGCGGGCTATTTATATGACTTGGCCCGGCTGTCCACCTGCCCGTTGGGCATTTTGGTTCATATCGTGGATCAATCGACCAACAGGTGGTCCAACAGGATCACATGCAAATATCTCGGCCCATGTGCGCCGCGCACATAGGTGCCCTCGATGTCGGTGGTGCCCGACACCCCCGTCACCCAATAATGCGCGCGCGGCTGGGCGCCGGGCAGGATCGCCTCCTCGAGATGGGCGACGATGTCCGCGGCGGCGAGCAGCACGATGTGATGCAGGGTCAGGAAGTTGGGCAGCATCGGCGCGGCGCGGCCGGTTTCGAACACCAGCGATCCGGTCTCGGCGATGCCGCAGCGGGCGATGGCGAGCGCGGCTGGCTCGTCGGGCGCCACCTCCGCGCGGCGCCCGGTGGTGGACCAGTCGCAGGCGTCGAGGCGGGGATCGGGGGGCAGATAGAGCGCCGCCGGCAGCCCGTGGCCGGCCAGATAGCGGGCGATCGCCGCAGGCAGCTCGGCGAGGCTGCCTATGCGGTCATGCGTCGCGGCGACGCTGGGCAAAGTGAGCTTGCCGAGGAATTCGGCTTCCAGTTGCGCAGGGGCGACCGCCGGCCGTTCGGGGGCGAGCAGCAGCGCCGCCGCCTCGCGCTCGATCGTGCCCGCGGGTGCGTTGCCGGGGAGGGCGGCCAATATGTCGTCGCGCGCACTCATCGGCGGTTCTGCTTCTTCCACTGCGCCATGAAGGTGCCGCCCCTGGGTACCGGCATGTCGCGATGCCGCGTCCAGCCGCCGGCGAACGGCAGCGACGTGATCCAGCCGTTGCGCCCCCACAGCCGCAGCACGCGCTGCGCCATGCCGGTGCCGAGGCGATACAGCGCCGGCCGCCGTGCGACCCAGGCCCACAGGCCGATGCCGGCGCGCATCGAAGTCGGCTCCAGCCCCTCGCGCCAGCTCTTCTCGCGCCAGCCGCGTAGCAAGGTGGGCAGCGGGATCTTCACCGGGCAGACTTCCTGGCACTTGCCGTTGAGCGTGCAGGCGCTGGGCAATTCGCGGCTCGCGGCGAGCCCGTCCAGCACCGGGGTCAGCACCGCGCCCATCGGGCCGGGATAGGTGCCGCCATAGGCATGGCCGCCGATCTGCCGGAACACCACGCAATGGTTCATGCAGGCGCCGCAGCGGATGCAGCGCAGCATCTCCGCCAGCCCCTCGGCGCGCATCCGGGTGCGGCCGTTGTCGACCAGCACGATGTGCATTTCCTCGGGGCCGTCATGGTCGCCGGCGCGCTTCGGGCCGGTGTAAAAGGTGGTGTATTGGGTGAGCGCGGCGCCGGTCGCGGAGCGCGCCAGCATCCGCAGCATGTGGGTGGCGTGCGCCATCGACGGCACCAGCTTCTCGATGCCGGCGGTGACGATATGGACGCGCGGCGGCACCAGCGACAGCTCGGCATTGCCCTCGTTGGTCACGGTGCAGACCGCGCCGGTGTCGGCGATCAGGAAGTTGGCGCCGGAGATGCCGACGTCGGCGCCCAGCATCTGCGTGCGCAGCTCGCGGCGGGCGCTTTCCGCCATCGCCGCGATCGTCTCTTCCTCGTGCGGGGTGCGGTGGCGCGCCTTGAACAGGGCGGAGATCTGCTCGCGCGTCTTGTGCATCGCCGGCCAGATGATGTGCGAGGGCCGCTCGTCGGCAAGCTGGATGATGTGTTCGGCAAGGTCGGTCTCGATGCGGCCGATGCCCGCCTCGGCGAGCGCATGCGGGAGGCCGATCTCCTCGCCGAGCATCGACTTGGAACGCGCGATGCTCTTCGCCCCGGCCGCCTTGCACAGGTCGATGACGATCCGGCACGCCTCGTCCGCCGTCCGCGCCCAATGCACGGTCGCGCCGGCGGCCACCGCATTGGCCTCGAACTGCTCGAGATAATGGCCGAGATTGGCGACGACATGGTCCTTGATCGCCGCCGCGCGATCGCGCGCGCGCTCGAAATCCGGGAAGGCGTCGACCGCCACCGCGCGCTTGGCCTCGGCGGTGCCGGCGGTGCGCTCGACCGCGATCTTGAGCGTGCGGTCCGCCAGCGCGGTCTCGACGCGATCGGTGAAGCCGCTCATCGCTCTTCCCCGATCGCCGGGCCGTCGCCCATGCCGGCGATCAACTCGATCGCGTGGAAGGCGCGGACGGGCGCGCCGCGGCGGTTGAGCTTGCCGGCCATGTTCATCAGGCAGCCGAGGTCGCCCGCGAGCAGGAGGTCGGCGCCGGTCGCCTCGATCGCCTGCGCCTTTTCCTCGACGATCGCGTTGGAGATGGCCGGATATTTGACGCAGAAGGTGCCGCCGAAGCCGCAGCAGGTCTCCTCGCCGGCGAGCGGGGTCAGCGCGAGGCCATCGATCGCGCCGAGCAGGCGGCGCGGCTGGCGCTTGATGCCGAGCTCGCGCAGCCCCGAGCAGCTGTCGTGATAGGCGGCGGTGGCATCGAGGGTGACGCCCTCGGGCCGCCAGCCGCGCACCTCGTCGAGATAGGCCATGATCTCGAAGGTCCTGGCGGCCAGCGCGTCGGCGCGCGGCCCCCATTCGGCGTCATGCTCGAAGAGTTCGGGATAGTGGCAGCGGATCGTCCCCGCGCAGGAGCCGGAGGGGACGACGATATGCTCATAGGGTTCGAGCAGCGCGATCATGCGCTTCGCGATCGCCGCGGCATTGTCGCGGTCGCCCGAATTGAGCGCGGGCTGGCCGCAGCAGGTCTGCCCGTCGGGCACGATCACCGCGCAGCCCGCCGCCTCCAGCGCGGCGACGGCGGCGAAGCCGATGCGCGGCCGGATCAGGTCGACCAGGCAGGTGGCGAACAGCGCAACCCGGGGGGCGGCCTGGTCCATCGTCAAACCCCGTGCGCCGCGGCGAATGCGAGGAACAACTCGGGCCACAGCGCGGTCGGCCCGGCCTGCGGTACGAGGCCGAAGCCGTGGCCGCCCTTCTCGAACAGGTGGCATTCCACCGGAACCTGCTTCGCGCGCAGCGCGGCGAGCATCGCGAGGCTGTTCTCCGGCGGCACCGACATGTCGTCGAGCGCATGGGCGAGGAACACCGGTGGAGTCTCGGCGGAAACATCCTGGTCCAGCGAATAGGCGCGCATCCGCTGCGGCGTCGGATCGGCGCCGAGCAACTGGGTGCGCGAGCCGCGGTGGACATGCTCGCCCTGCATCAGGATCACCGGATACATATAGGCAGCGACCGCGGCGCGGATCGGCTCGCGGTCGATCGCGTCGATCGGCGCATAGGTCTCCGCGGGCGCGCGCGCTGTCAGCCAGGCGGCGAGGTGGCCGCCGGCGGAAAAGCCCATCACGCCGATCTTCTCGGCGTCGAAGCCCTCCTTGCCCGCCATGCTGCGCACCGTCCGCAACGCGCGCTGCGCATCCTGCAGCGGCGCCTCCGGCCCCGCCGCCCAGCCGTCCGCCGGCAGGCGATAGAGCAGGATGAAGCAGGTATAGCCCGCCTCGGCGAGCCGGTGCGCGATCGCATGGCCCTCATGCCCGATCACGACGCGGACATAGCCGCCGCCGGGGATCAGCAGCATCGCGCGGCCATCGGGTTTCTTGGGGCGCAGGATGGTCAATGTGGGGGTGGTGATGTGGGCGTAGTAGGCGTCCTCGGGGCCGCTGTCCGGCTTCCGCGGGCCGCTCTCTTCCGTCACCGTCACCCGCTCGCCGCCGGGCGCCTTGCCCGGCCACAGGTCGATGCGCGTGAAGCCCGCCGGCGGCGGCACCGCTCGTGCGGGCGTGGCGGCGCCGATGGCGGGGGCGGCGGCCGCCCCCGCACCCAGCCCCGCCGCCGCCAGCAGCAGGCCGCGCCGGTCGACCTCCATCGTCACTGCAGGTTGACGAACATGCCGCCGTCGACCAGCAGCGCCGCGCCGGTGACGTATGCGGCCATGTCGGACGCGAGGAACACGATCGGGCCCGCCAGATCCTCGGGCATGCCGAGGCGGCCGAGCGGCGTGCGCTGTTCCATATATTTGCGCTTCTCGATGTCGGCGAGATCATCCTTGTTGATCTCGGTCAGGATGGTGCCGGGCAGCACGCTGTTGCAGCGGATGCCGTGGCGGCCGAGCGCGATCGCGGTCGACTGCATCAGCGAATGAACGCCCGCCTTGGTGGGGGTGTAGTGCGTCTGGAACTCACCGCCGACCAGCGCCGAGATCGACGAGACCGCGACGATCGAGCCGCCCTTGCCCTGCTTGACCATCTGGTTGGCCGCCGCCTGCACCATGAAATAGGCGCCGTGCAGGTTCACGCGGAAGGTGCGCTCCACCACCTCGACCGGCATGTCGAGGAAGGCGTGGAATGGGCAGATGCCGGCGTTCGAGACCATCACGTCGACCGAGCCGAACGCATCGACCGCCTTCGCGACGAAATCCTGCGCGGTCTGCGGATCGGCGACGTCGCCCTTCACCGCCAGCCCGCGCTGGCCGGTCGCCTCGATCTGGGCGACGCAGTCGGCGGCGGCGGCATCGCTGTGGGCATAGTTGATGACGACGTTCGCGCCATGCTGGGCGGCGCCGATCGCAGCGGCACGGCCGATGCCGGTCGATGCGCCGGTGACGAGAACGGTCTTGCCTTCAAGCAGCTTCACGGGAGCTTCCTTCGTTGGGGTAAAGGGGTCAGCGCCGCTGGATGCGGCGGGGTGGCTTGGCATCCGGGCTCCAGCCCAGATCGACACTGATCCGACGCACCGTTTCGCGCACATCGTCGCTCAGCGACTGCATGCGGTCGTCGTCCATATATTGCGCGGCGCTCGACACGCTGATCGCCGCGACGATCGCGCCGGACGCGTCGCGGATCGGGGCGGCGACGCAGCGGATCTGGTCTTCATTCTCTTCGAGGTCGAAGGTGCGGCCGGCCTCGACATAGCCCTTCATCCGATCGAGCCACACATCATAGGCGATCTTGACGTCACCGGCCTCATGGTCGGCGTCGAACAGCCGGCGCCAGTGCGGCTCGCGATCGTCGAGCAGCAGCGCCTTGCCGAGCCCGGTCGAGGTCAGCGGCTGGCGATCGCCGATGCGGCTGGAGATGTCGACGCGGCGGCGGCCGGGAATCTTGTCGAGATAGAGCGCGAGATCGCCGTCGAGGCGGCCGAGATGGACCGTATCCTCGCTCAAGGTCGCCAGCGCCTCCAGATGGGGGCGGCCGATCTGCACCACGTCCGCCTGGCTCTGCGCGAGGAAGCCGAGCTGCATCAGCTTGGGACCGAGCTGATAGCCCTCGCGCGGCAGGAAGGTCAGAAAACCACGATCGATCAATGCATTGGCGAGCCGGTGCGTGGTCGAGCGGGTGAGCTGCATGCGCGCCGCCAGGTCGGCGAGCCGCACTGGCCCGTCGATCACCTTGTCCAGCATGTCGAGCCCGCGCAGCAGCGTCTGGCTGCCTTGTGTCCGCGTTTTTTCCTCGCCCGACGCCGATTCTTCGTTTGACGCCTTCTGTCTCATCTAATAACATCCTATCCCAATAAGTGAGAAAGTAAACCGGTTTAAGGATGGGGGGTGCGGGCCACGGCGCCTGTCGGCAGACAGTTTCACACGCTGAAGCACATTGCGTCTCATGTCCATATGGTGGAACGTGGTTGCATATGTTTGGGTCTGCGCAGGCATCCGGGTGCGTGCCTTATCTGTTGGGAGCCTGTCGAGTGACGATCGCGTCTTTGCCGAAGATCAAATATGTCCGGGCGTTCACCGTTCGTGGCGGTGGTGCCGATTATCACGACCAGGGCGACGGCCACTGGATCGACAACCATATCGCGACGCCCATGTCGCGCTACCCCGAATATCGGCAGTCGCGGCAGAGCTTCGGCATCAACGTGCTCGGCACCCTCGTCGTCGAGATCGAGGCGGAAGACGGCACGATCGGCTTCGCGGTGACCACCGGCGGCGAGCCGGCGGCGTACATCGTCGAGAAGCATCTCGCCCGCTTCCTCGAGGGCCGCAGCCCGACCGAATATGAGAAGATCTGGGATCAGATGTACTTCTCGACACAGTATTACGGTCGCAAGGGCCTGGTCGTGAATGCGATCTCGGGCGTCGATCTCGCCTTGTGGGATCTGCTCGGCCGCCTGCGGCAGGAGCCGGTCTATCACATGCTCGGTGGCGCGGTGCGCGACGAACTTCAGTTCTACGCGACCGGCGCGCGACCGGACGTCGCCAAGGAAAACGGCTTCATCGGCGGCAAGATGCCGCTGCACCACGGCCCGGCCGAGGGCCTCGAAGGGCTCCACAAGAACATCGCCGAGCTGGCCGAGATGCGCGAGCGCGTCGGCCCCGATTTCTGGCTGATGTTCGATTGCTGGATGGCGCTCGACGTCGACTATGCGACGCGCCTCGCGCTCGCCGCGCACGAGGTGGGCCTCAAGTGGATCGAAGAGGCGATCAGCCCCGACGATTATTGGGGCTATGCCCAGCTCAAGCGCAACGTGCCCAAGGGCATGCTGGTGACCACCGGCGAGCATGAGGCGACCCGCTGGGGCTTCCGCATGCTGATGGAAATGGATTGCTGCGACATCATCCAGCCGGATGTGGGCTGGTGCGGCGGCGTGACCGAACTGCTCAAGATCAGCGCGCTCGCCGATGCGCACGGCAAGATGGTCGTGCCGCACGGCTCGTCGGTCTACAGCTATCACTTCGTGATCACGCGCCACAACAGCCCGTTCGCCGAGTTCCTGATGATGCATCCGGGGCCGACGAAAGTGGTGCCGATGTTCCACCCGCAGCTCATCGGCGAGCCGGTGCCGCAGAACGGGCGCCTCAAGGCGAGCGCGCTCGATGCGCCCGGCTTCGGCGTGGAGCTCAATCGCGATATCGCGATGCACCGCCCCTACACGCACTGAGCGGCAACCCACCGACCTGCAAGACACTACCCAACAAGGCGAGATCAGCATGAAATTCTGTCGCTTCGGCCCGCGTGGCCAGGAAAAGCCCGGCATCGTCGACGCCGACGGCGCGATCCGCGATCTCTCGGGCGTCGTCGACGACCTGACGATCGAGACGCTGCCGGCGGCGCTCGCCGCCGACGTCGCCTCGCTGCCGGTTGTCGCGGGCGAGCCCCGCTACGGCGTGCCGATCAAGGGCGTCGGCAAGATCGTCGCGATCGGCCTCAACTACGAGGATCACGCGATCGAATCCAACCTGCCGATCCCGACCGAGCCGGTGATGTTCATGAAGGCGCTGTCGAGCCTGAGCGGCCCGAACGACGAGGTCGTGCTGCCCAAGGGTTCGACGCATGGCGACTGGGAAGTCGAGCTGGGCGTGATCATCGGCAAGACCGCGCGCTACGTTTCCGAGGAAGACGCGCTGGATTGCGTCGCCGGCTATGTGCTGGTCAACGACGTGTCCGAGCGCTTCAACCAGAAGAACCGCGGCACCCAGTGGAGCAAGGGCAAGGGCCATGACACCTTCTGCCCGACCGGCCCCTGGCTGGTGACCCCGGACGAGGTGGGCGACCCGCAGGATCTGGATATGCATCTCGACGTCAACGGCGAGCGCATGCAGACCGGCAACACCCGCACGATGATCTTCAACATCAAGCAGCTCATTTCCTATGTCAGCGAATATGTGACGCTGCAGCCGGGTGACCTGATGATCACCGGCACGCCCCCGGGCGTCGGCGAGGGCAAGAAGCCGACCGCGATCTACCTGAAGGCGGGCGACGTGATGGAGCTGGGCATCGCCAAGCTCGGCACGCAGCGCCAGCAGGTCTCCGAATGGCGCCGCCTCGACGATCTGGTGGCCGCATGAGCGTGTTTGCTGGACGGTTCGCCGGCCGCACCGCCGTCATCACCGGCGGTGCATCGGGCCTGGGCAAGCAGACCGCGGCGCGCATCGTCGCCGAGGGCGGCACGGTTGCGCTGTGGGATCTGAGCGCGGACAATCTGGCGGCCGCCAAGGAGGCCACCGGCGCCAGCTTCACCGTCGCGCTCGACGTGTCCGATGCGGACGCGGTCGCCAAGGCGGCGGCGGACACCGCCGCGGCGCTGGGCAAGGTCGACATCCTGATCTGCTCGGCGGGGATCACCGGCGCCACCGTGCCGGTGCATGAATTCCCGCTCGACAGCTGGAAGCGGGTCGTCGACATCAACCTCAACGGGCTGTTCTATTGCTGCCGTTCGATCGTGCCGCTGATGCTCGAACAGGGCTATGGCCGCATCGTCAACGTCGCTTCGGTGGCCGGCAAGGAAGGCAATCCCAATGCCTCGGCCTATTCGGCGACCAAGGCGGGCGTGCTCGGCTTCACCAAGTCGCTCGGCAAGGAACTGGCGGGCAAGGGCGTGATCGCCAACGCGCTGACCCCGGCGACGTTCGAGAGCCCGATCCTCGAGCAGCTTCCGCCGAGCCAGGTCGAATATATGCGCTCCAAGATCCCGATGGGCCGCCTCGGCCTGGTCGAGGAATCGGCGGCGATGGTGTGCTTCATGGCTTCCGAGGAATGCAGCTTCACCACCGCGTCGACCTTCGACACGTCGGGGGGGCGCACGACCTACTGATGCTTACCCGCGCGGCGAACCGGCCCATAAGAGCCGGACGCCGCGCCGTTTCTGGAGAGGCCTGTGACGGCGCCCATTCCCTTCGTCGATGCGCATATCCATCTCTGGGATCTCGCGCGCATCCGCTATTCCTGGCTGACGCCGCCCTTCTCCGATGAGGGGCCCAATGGCAGCGTCGAGGCGATCGCGGTCGATTATGGCGTCGATGCCTATCGCGCCGATCTCGCGCGCTGGAACGTCGTCGGCGCGGTCCATGTCGATGCCGGCGCGGATGCCGCCCAGGCGCTCGACGAAAGCCGCTGGCTGGAAGAGGTGGCCGACCGGCACGGGCTGCCCACCGGCCTCGTCGCCTTCGCCGCGCTCGACGATCCGCAAGCGGACGATCTGCTCGCCGCGCAGGCGGCCCACCCGCGGGTCCGCGGCATCCGCCACATCGTCAACTGGCACCCCGATCCCAACCGCACCTATGGCCCGCGCGACCTGACGCAGGATGCGCAGTGGCAGGCGGGCTTTGGCAAGCTCGCGAAGCACGGCCTGTCGTTCGACCTGCAATGCTATCCGGGGCAGATGCCGGGGCTGGCGCCGCTGATCGAACGCCACGCGGACGTGCCGGTGATCGTCAACCATCTCGGCATGCCGGTGCTGACCGATGCCGACGGCCTCGCCGAATGGCGCGCCGGCCTCGCCGTGCTCGCCGCCATCCCGCACGTCGCGATCAAGCTCTCCGGTCTCGGCTTCATCCGCCGCGACTGGTCGGTCGAGACGATCCGCGATTTCGTGCTCGAGACGATCGACCTGTTCGGCGTCAGCCGCTGCATGGTCGCGTCGGACGCGCCGACCGACAAACTGTTCGCGCCGCTCGACCGCTATCTCGAAGCCTATCACGCGATCGTCGCGGATTTCTCCGAGGACGACCGGCGCGACCTGTTCGCACGCAACGCAAACCGCATCTATCGGCTGGGGCTCGACCTATGAATCCGCTGCTCGGGGTTATGTACCACTGGCTGGGCGGTCTCGCCTCGGCCAGCTTCTATGTGCCGTTCCGCGGCGTGAAGCGGTGGAACTGGGAGATTTACTGGCTGACCGGCGGCATCTTCTCCTGGCTGTTCGCGCCGTGGTTCTTCGCCTCGCTGCAGACCGAGGATCTGCTCGGCGTGCTCGGCGCCGCACCCTCCAGCGCGATCATGTGGGGGGTGATCTTCGGCATGTTGTGGGGGTTTGGCGGGCTCGGCTACGGCCTCGTCATGCGCTATCTGGGCCTGTCGCTCGGCATGGCGGTGGTGCTTGGGCTGTGCACCGTGTTCGGCACGCTGATGCCGCCCCTGTTCTACGGCGACTTCCACGAGAAGCTGATCGCGACGACATCCGGCAACGTGGTGTTCGCGGGGATCGGGCTGACCGTGGTCGGCATCGTCATCGTGGCGATGGCGGGCGCGCGCAAGGATGCCACGCTGACGCCGGAGCAGAAGGCGGCGGCGGTCGCCGAGTTCGATTTCCGCAAGGGCATCGTCGTCGCGATCTTCGCCGGCATCATGTCCGCCTGCTTCGCCTTCGGACTGGCCGCGGGCGAGCCGATCAAGGCGCTCTCGGCCAACGCGGGCACGGGCCCGCTGTGGACCGGCCTGCCGGTGCTGTGCGTCGTCATGTTCGGCGGGCTCGTCACCAACGCGATCTGGTGCGCCTGGCTGATCAGCCGCAACCGCAGCGCGCCGCAATGGTTCGGCAAGGCGATCGACGATCGCGCCGCGGAGGCCGGCGTGGGCGAGGGCAGGCCGCCCCTCCTCGCCAATTATGCGCTCAGCGCGCTCGCCGGCGTGACCTGGTATTTCCAGTTCTTCTTCTACTCGATGGGCGAAAGCCAGATGGGCAGCCTCGGCTTCTCGAGCTGGACGCTGCACATGGCGAGCATCATCATCTTCGGTACCGTCTGGGGCTTCGCTTTCCGTGAATGGAAGGATGCCAGCGGCGCGGTGAAGGCCACGGTGTGGGGCGGCGTCGGCGTGCTGCTGCTGGCGACGGTGGTGATCGGCTACGGCAACCTGCTGGCGATGTGAGCAGTTATAAGCCCCTCCTCTTCAGAGGAGGGGTTGGGGTGGAGGCGAGCGTAGCGAGCTTCCGGCGAAGCCGGAAAATAGCGTCGCCAGGGGCATTGAGCCCCCGCCGCCGCTTCCCCACCCCAACCCCTCCCCTGAAGGGGAGGGGCTTTGTTTTTAACGGCGCGGAGTATTGACCGTCTTGTTGCTGATGACGCGATTTCGTTCACGTGCCGCACGAATCACATTGTTCGCAGCCGCCGCGCTGGCTTGGGCCGGCCCGGCGGCTGTCGCGCATGCGCCCGACGACGCGCCGCTGCCGATGACGGCGCTGCGGCTGCACGATCCGTGGATCGTCGCCGATCCGGAGACGAAGACCTACCATCTGTTCACCCGCAACGATGCGGCGATGACCGGCGACAGGCGCCTCGGCATCATGGTCTATGCCAGCCGCGACCTGAAGCACTGGACGCGGCCCAGGCTGGCCTTCGCGCTGCCCGCGGGCGGCTGGGCGAAAGCGGGCGCGTGGGCACCGGAGGTCCACACGTGGAAGGGGAAATATTACCTCTTCGCCACCTTCCACAACGAGGCGCTGGCCCTCCCCGCGCCCGCGGACTCCGCGCGCAAGCCCTATCGGCGCGGCACTATCCTTGCGGTCTCCGACCGGGTCGACGGGCCCTATGCGCTGGTGCGCGGCGGCGAGCCGATCGTGCCCGCGGCGACGATGACGTTGGACGGCACCTTGTTCGTCGACCGTGGGGGTAAGCCCTGGCTGGTCTATGCGCATGAGTGGATGCAGACGACGGTCGGCACGATCGAAGCGATCCCGCTGACCGACGATCTCGCCGCCGCCGGCCCGCCGAAGCTGCTGTTCCGCGCCGACGAGGCGAAATGGGCGGTGGGGCAGAAGCAGCCCGAGGGCGATACCGTCTATGTGACCGACGGACCCGAACTGATCCGCACCGGGAAGGGCGGCCTGCTGATGCTGTGGTCCAGCTATGGCGCCGAGGGCTATGTCCAGGCGCTGGCCCGGTCGCGTTCGGGCGAACTGGAGGGGCCGTGGGAGCAACTCGGCACCTTGGTCGAGCGCGACAGCGGCCATGGCATGATCTTCCGTACCTTCGAGGGCAAGCTGATGATGGTGCTGCACCGCCCCTTCACCTTCGCGCTCGGCAAGCTCTACGAGATGCGCGACGCGGGCGACCGGGTGGAGGTGATCCGCGAGGCCACCGAACTCGACGGCGAAGCCTATCCTACCCATCCATGCCCCGCAGGAGCCAAGACCCGATGCTGACCGACGCCGCCGACCTGCTCCGGACGCTCGATGGCGAAGAGGCCGAGGGCGCCTTCACCTTGCAGGACGATGCCGCCGTGGCCGAGGCGGCGGTGGTCACCGCGGTCGACCGCGCGGTGCTGCTCGGCTTCGTACCCGCGGCACCCAATGGCCGCGCGATGCTGGTGCTGGGCGGCGGCGGCTACACCATGCTGATGGCAGGTCGCGAGGGCGTGCAGGTCGCGCGCTGGCTGGCCGGGCTCGGCTATCACGCCTTCGTGCTGGTCCACCGCTTCCCCAACGCGGACCATGGCGTCTCGGCCCCGCTCGACGATGCGATGGCGGCGATGCGCGCGATCCGCGGCAGCGGCCTTGCCGGGGGCGGGCTGGGCGTGGTCGGCCTCTCCTCGGGCGGCCATCTCGCGGCCTGCCTCGCGGCCGCATATCCGGCGGACTGGGGCGGCGCGACGGCCGATGCGGAGACCCGGCCGGACGTGCTGGTGGTCGGCTATGCGCCGATCTCGACCAACGCCAAGGGCCGGACGATCGTGGCGGACAAGCCGCCGCTGCCGCCGGAAGAGAAGCAGGCGATGTACGACCGGCTGCAGCCGGATGCGCAACTGCTGCCGGGCCCGCCGCCGGCGTTCATCGTCTATGCTGCGAACGATGCGGTTGTGCCGGTGGAGAATGCCTACCGCCTGCATAGGGCGTGGATTGGTGCTGGAGGGAACGCGGAACTGCATGTCTTCGCGGATGCGCCGCACGGGTTCGCGCTGGATACGGTCGGGTTGCCGGTAGCGGCGTGGCCGGATCTTTGCGCGGCGTGGTTGAGGCAGGTCGGGTTTCTGGACTGAGGGCAGGCGGCGGGCACACCTCACCATGCCCGTTCGTGCCGAGTAGCCATCGAGCGTGTCGAAATGGCGTATCGAAGCACCGGCCGCGAGCGCCCTTCGATACGCACCGTCGCCTTCACTCAGTCGCACTCAAGATGAACGGGCGGAAAGTTTCAAGGACACAATGCTAAACTGCCGTGCCCAGAGCGCCGCAGCGAATGGCGCGATCGAGTTTAGTATCCCTACTGAGTCAGAAGAAGGGGGGATTCGGTACCGGCGCAGATGTGATAGGCTCGGTGATTCAAACTGAGCTGGAGGGTCGGGATGGAGGGTCGCTGGACGGAGGAGATTGAAGCGCGTTTTGACGCTTATGTCGATCGTCTTGTGAAAGTGATCGGGCATGCGGACCGAGCCGAACCGTTGAGGGATTATTGCACGGGACTGCTGCTTCCCGTGGAGCGCAAGAGCGTGGAGCCGCTGGCGGCGGTGGTTCGGCCTGACCGGGTATCGGCGAAACACCAGTCGCTGCTGCATTTCGTGGGTCAGGGCGGCTGGTCGGACGAGGCGCTGATGGCGTGTGTCCGCGAGCAGGTTCTGCCGGTGGTGGAGCGCGACGGCCCGGTCGAGGCCTGGATCATCGACGACACGGGCTTTCCCAAGAAGGGGAAGCATTCGGTCGGCGTGGCGCGGCAATATTGCGGACAACTCGGCAAGACCGAGAACTGCCAGGTGATGGTCAGCCTGTCGTTGGCGACCGAGACGGCGAGCCTGCCGGTTGCGCACCGGCTGTTCCTGCCGGAGGCCTGGGCGAACGACGCCGAGCGGCGGCGCAAGGCCAGGGTGCCCGAGGATATCCCCTTCCGGTCCAAGACCGGGATTGCGCTCGATCAGCTCGCGGCGGCGATCGCGCAAGGCTTGCCGCCAGGCGTCGTGCTGGCCGATGCCGGCTATGGCGGCGCCGCCGATTTCCGCCAGGGCGTGACCGATCTGGGCTTAGCCTACGCGGTCGCGATCCGCCCCATCACCAATGTCTGGCGCCCCGGCGAGGCGCCGCCGCCACGCTCCAGAACGCACCGCCGTGGCCCTCGGCCAGGTGAGCAGAAGCTGCCCAAGCACGCTCATCAACCGGTTCAGGTCAAGGCGCTCGCGCTCGAGTTGCCCGACAGCGCGTGGCAGACCGTGACCTGCCGCCAGGGATCGAGCGAACCGCTCGGCGGACGCTTCGCTTTCCTGCGGCTATGCTGTGCCAATGGCGATGGCCTGCGCGCCAATCCTTCCCCCGAGCTATGGCTCATGATCGAATGGCCACAAGGCGACCCCGAACCCGCCCGCTTCTGGCTCTCCACCCTGCCAGCCGACATCGCCACGACCGAACTCGTCCGCCTCACAAAGCTGCGCTGGCGCATCGAGCGCGACTATCTCGATCTCAAGCAGCAATGCGGCCTCGGCCACTATGAAGGCCGCGGATGGCGCGGCTTCCACCACCATGTCACCCTATGCATCGCCGCCTACGGATTCCTCATCTCCCAAATGGAGACGATTCCCCCCTCAGCCCTCCACCATCCGCTATCCCGCCAAAAACCTCCCATTCCCAAAGCCTATATCCCGCGCGGCGCTCCCCGTTCGGCCGCAGCGCCATGTCCATGACTCCATCGCCACCATCCGCATCCACCTCGCCGCCGCCATCGTCAGGCGCCTAGCTCGATGTCCCTGCTGTCTCGCGCCTCAATCCAATATCCGATCTTTATGACGCAGTAGGGATATTGTGTCCCCGAAATAGGCGTGGCCGTCCGCCTCTCCGCAGGGACAAGGAGGATGATTCAGTTCAGCTTCACCGTCACCGGCGCTTCGCGGTCCACCACGATGCGGCCCTCCTGTTCCTTCATTTCGGCGATCTGCAGCACCGTGCGGCGGCCATAGTCCGGGTTCGCCTTGGCTTCATCCTCGCCATATTGGTGGACGAAATAGACGATGTAGGCGCGGTCTCCCGCGACGATCACGTCCGGATGCTGGCCCTTCTCGCGGTCGGTGGGCTGCTGGCCCGGCCGGGCGAGGATATAATCCGCCTGCCGCGTCCAGGCCTCGCCATCGTCGGAGCGCATCACCAGCAGCCCCTTCCACGCGTCGGAGACCAGCCACCAGCGGCCCTTCCAGCGGAACGCCTTGGGGCCTTCGCCGGGGGTGTCGGTCAGGCGCTTCTTCACGGTCCAGCGGACGAGATCGGGGCTGTCGGCGTAGAGGATCGCCTTGTTCTGGCGCTCGTCGTTGAAGAACAGGCGATAGCCGCCCTCGGGCAGCGCGACGACGCTGGCGTCGATCACCCGATCCGAGCCCAGTTCGAGCCGCTCGCCGCAGGACCAGCGCTCGAGGTCGGTGCTGGTCAGGTGGACGATGAAGCGCGGCGCGTTCCAGGTCTCGAAGATGCCGGGGACGACCGTCAGCCACATATGCCACTGGCCGTCGAAATATTGCACGTCGGGTGCCCACAACGTCGCGCCGGTGCATTTCGCCGGGATATTGGCGACGCCGGTATAGCGCCAGTTCGCACCGTCCTTCGATCGGGCGACGCCGATGTGGGTACCATGCACCCAGCGCACGTCCTTGGGGCCGTCCAGCGGCAGGTCGGCGCGGCGGTTGGTGTAGAACATCACCCACTCGCCGTTCCTGGTGTCGCGGGTGATGGTCGCGTCGGCGGCGCCATCATGCACCGGATCGCGGAACAGCGGCTTGGGGGCGACCGGGGCGGCGGCGGGGGTGGCCGCGGCCATCAGCAGCGCCGCGAGCATCAGTGCTTCACGCCCGCGACCGGGTTGTTCCCCCAGAGCTGTTCATAGGACCAGCCCGAGAGATCCTCGACGACAGCGCGGTTCTCCAGCGAGGAAGGCGCGCGGGCGCCGGTGCGGAGATGCTCGATCTCGCTCATCAGGATGCTGTGGGTGCGGCCGTCGAGGCGGAAGCGGGTGGAGACGAGGATGCCCGCGAACAGCGTGCCGACGGTGCCGGCGCCGAGCAGGACGGCGATCGTCAGCACCGCCTGCGGGGTCTGTTCGGTCGCGCCGGAAACGAAGCCGCCGGCCTGCATGATGAAGCCGACGCCTGCCACGGCGGCCGCCTGGGTCGCCTTGCGGACGAAGGTCATCACGCCGGCGAAGCTGCCCTCGCGGCGCTGACCGGTGACGATCTCGTCGACGTCGGCCATGTAGTTGTAGGTCGCCCAGGGGATGTAGTTGAGCGCGCCGCGGCCGAGGCCGGCGAGCACGATCGGCACCCACAGCACCCAGCTCGTCGCGGTCATCCCGCCCGACCACAAGGCCACCAACGTCACCGCGCCGGCGGCGAACGCCACCGCAGCGATCTGGTAGGCGATGCGCGGCGAGGCGCGCAGGGCAAGGTTGATCGCGATGATCACCGCGACGAACTGGACGATATACATCGTGCCGAGCAGGCCGGAGGCGATCGCGGTCGACCCCGCCAGCGCGAAGATGACGAAGAAGGTGAAGGCGGCGTTGAAGATGTCCTGGCTGATATAGCCGCCAAGATACATGCCGAGGTGGAGCCGGAAGGCGCGGATCCGCATCGTCGAGAAGAGGTTGCGGTAGAGCGCCTTGAACGCGCTGCCGAGGCCGGTGGCGCCGGTGTGGGAAAGCGCGCGCGCCTCGGGCGAACCCGGCACGAAGCGTTCCCAGCTGAAGAGATAGAGAAAAGCCGCCGTCGCCATGAACAGCACCGCGAAGATGATGCCCATGTAGAAGAAGGTGTCGGCGCTGTCGCGGCCGAGCGCGTTGATCAGCCACAGCGGCAGGAATCCGGCAAGGATCGCCGAGACCTGGCCGAACAGGATGCGCGATCCCGCGAACTTGGCCTTGGTCTTGTAGTCGGTCGACATCTCCGCCGCGAGCGTCTCGAACGGGATGATCTCCATCGCGTAGATCAGTTCGAACAGCACATAGCTGACGAGATAATACCAGAAGGTCTGTCCCGGCAGCCACATCAGCGCGAAGCTGGGCAGCAGCGGGATCGCCGCGAGGATGAAGAAGCGCCGGCGGCCGAACTTCGCACCCAGCCAGTTGCCGCCGAAATGGTCGGAGATGTAGCCGATCATCGGCGAGGCGAACGCATCGAGCACGCGCGCCACCGCGAAGATCAAAGCCGCCTGGCCCGCGCTCAGGCCGCAGAACTGCGTATAGAAGACGAGCACCCAGCCCGAGATCACGGCCATCGAGCCGGCCCCGAGCACGTCGTTGGAGCCGTAGGCGACGTAATTGATCAGGCGTACCGGGCGCGCTCTGGTGGCTGGATCGGTCGGCAGGTCACTCTCCCGGTAGGCGCAATCGGCATAACATGTCCTCCCCGAGCTTTGCTCGGGGAGGAGATTAGGTTAGATATAGGTCCGCAGGAACTCGGCGAGCGCGCAGATCGCGAGGCTCTGGCCATAGGGCATCGAGGTCAGCGCGATATCCTTGTAGAACTGCTGGGTGTCGCCCATCGCGGTGCCGAAGCTGACCTGCTTCAATTCGCCGGTCTCGTCGATGTTGGCGAGCACGCCCTTCACCGCCCTGATGCCGACCGCCTCGTAATGGCGCGGCAGATAGCCCTTCCGTACCGCCTTGAGGATGCCATAGGCGAAGCCGGCGGTCGCCGAGGCTTCGAGATAGGAAGTCGGATCGACGACCAGCGTGTGCCAGAGGCCGGTTTCGGCGTCCTGCGTTTCGGCCAGCGTCTTCACCTGGGCGGCGAGGGTGTCGATCAGGAAGATGCGGAAGGCGTCGCCGGGGGCGAGGTCGAGGATCTCGATGATCTCGGGGATCGCGATGGTCACCCAGCAATTGCCGCGCGCCCACAGCGCCTCAGCGAAATTGTGGCGGCCGTTGAAATCCCAGCCGTGGAACCACAGGCCGGTCTTCTTGTCGAACAGATACTTGATGTGGACGAGGAACTGGCGCTTGGCCTCTTCCACATAATGCGGGCGGTTCAGCAGCAGGCCGATCTTGGCCAGCGGCAGCACGCTCATCATCAGCGTGTCGTCCCACATCTCGCCCGGGTTCACATCGTTGTAGACGATGTGCTGGAAGCCGCCTTCCTCGGTCTTGGGCAGGCCGTCCGGCGCCATCAGCCATTCGGCCCAGGTGTCGAGATAGGGGATGTAGCGGGGATCCGGCTCGAGCTCATAGAGGTAGGCGAGGGTGATGAACGGCGCCATCGTGTTGATGTTCTTGGTCGGCGTGCCCTCGACGAAGCGGTCCTCGAACCACTGCCTGATGATGGCGAGCGCGGCCTTGTCGCCGGTCTGCTCGAAATAGCGCCACATGCCGAACAGGCCGACGCCGTGGGTCCATTCCCAGCCGGCCCAGCCCTTGGTGTCGATGATGCGGCCATCTTCGAGATGGAGCAGGAATTCGCCGGTCTCGTCCTTGATGTTGACGAGATTGTCCATCAGCTTCGCGACGGCGGCAGTCACGTCCGCGCGCGGAACGTCATGATTGAGGGCGGCCAACTTCTTGTCTCCTAGTTGAGGTCCGAGGGGCGGGAGGGGGCTGCGACCATTCTCACGGGGAGCCCGCCCCTGACGTTGTGAAGCGTGACGAGCCGGACATCCTCCAGCGCATCACCCGCCGCGCCGTCGGATGTGACGGCGAGCGCGATGTGGTTCGTGCCCCGGTGGTCGAGGATGCCTTCCGGCACCGGGAACACGCGTTGCGGGCCGATATGGGCGATGAACTGGCCCATGTTCCAGCCGTTGACGAAGATCAGCACGCGGTAGCGCGCCTTGGAGCGCGGCGTTTCGGTGTCGCCGAAGGCGATGCCGATCGTCGCGTCCTGCCCCTTGGGCACGGCCAGGTCGAAGCGGGTGCGATACCAGCTCGTGCCCGCCGTCGCCCGGGCGGAGGGAACCGTGGCCGCCTGCCACTGGCTGTCGTCGAAGCCCGGCAGGTGCCAGCCGACGCGCTCGCCATAGAGGCCGCCATTGTTGGCGACGCCGCGCACCGGATCGGCGATGTCCTCGCCGCCCTGCTTGCCCTGGATCTTCCAGGCGATCGGCACGCCGAAGCTGCGCCCGCCCGGTGCCTCGATCGAGGCGGAGACGATACCGCGCGCTTCCTTGTGGAAATCGTCGACGTCGAGATCCCAGTTGTGGCCGTTGTTGCGCACCATCACGCTCAGCACATGTTCGCCTTGCGCCTGCGCCGCGTCGGGCAGCGCCAGTTCGGCGACGCCGGTGGTGATCGGACGGGGCAGGCCGCTCGGCAGCTCATGCTGGCCGACGAACTGGCCGTCCAGCCAGACCTGTGCGAGACCGGAGCCGCCGGCACCGTAGAACAGGCGGAGCAGCTTCGCATCCGCCGTGCCGGTGAAGCGGCCGCGATACCAGACGTCGCCGTCATGGAAGCCATAGCTATCCATGCCCATATTGGGCTGGCCATCCGGCCGCGCGGTGATGCTGGCGCTCGACCGGTTGTCGATCGCCGCCCACTTGCTGTCGTCGAAGCCCGGCTTCGCTTCCGGCGAGCCTTCCGCCATCTTCCAGCCGGTCAGGCGCGGCAGCGCGATCTCGGCGGGGCCGGCAAGCGGCTTGCTCGCGACGCGGCTCCCTGCCTTGCCGGCGCGCAGCGCCACCGGGGCTCCGTTCCAGCTCAACGTCCTGAGCTTCGCCGGCGCCCAGATTTCCAGCGGGGTCTCGGCCGCGGTGTCGCCGGTCAGCGCGAGCTGGCCGCCGCGGACGGTGGCGGTGCGCACCAGCGCGGGGCCACGCACCAGCACCGTGCCGGCGGCGCTGTCCTGCCGCCAATAGCGCGCGCCTTCGGCCTCGTCGCCGATCAGCAATGTCAGCTTCGGGCGATCGGCGCCCTCGATCGTCACGATCGCGCGGCCCTGGTGCGCATAGTTGAGGCGGAGATCACCCTTCGACGCGTCGAACGCGCTGGTGACATTGCCCTCGACCACCGTCACCTTCGGCGCGCCCGCGTAGCGCAGCACGGTCTCGCCCTGCTCGCCGGCGCGGCCGTAGATCAGGGCGACGTCGCTGCCGTCGACCTTGAGCAGCGCCTGCAGCTCGGAGGTGGAATACACCAGCTTCTGCCCGCCCAGCTTGACGCCGGCGACCAGCCACTTCGCGTCGAAGCCGTTGAGCTGCATCGGCCCGGCCTGCGGCAGGGTGTAGCGGCCGTCCGGCAGGTCGGCGGTGATGGTGAAGCTGTCGTTGGTCTGCCCGTTCGACGGCTTGTGCGTCACCATCAGGAAGCGCGCGTCGGTTTCCGGGCTCTTGTTGTGATAGACCTGAATGTTGGGCGATGAGATCTGCACGCTGCCCGCCGGGACCATGCCGGCGAGATCGGGCACCGCGGCGATCAGCCCGCCGAGCTGCTTGAGCTCCTCCGCCTTGGGGCGGATCGTGCGCGGCTCGGAGATCGCCGAGCCATAATCATAGCTGGTGAACACCACCGGTGCCGGCAGCCAGCCCCAGCTGGTGCCGCCATAGAGCATGTAGAAGCTCTGGATGTTGATGCCGTTGGCCAGGTTGGTGCCGTAGAACACGCGCTGGAAGCGCTTGCCGCGCTGGATCGCGTTGCACTCATAGCCGCCGTTGGAGCCCCAATAGTCGAACCAGCCGCCACCGAACTCCGCCGCGAAGCCGGGCGTGTTGGGGGAGGCGGAGGCGCCGCCGCGCGCGCCGCCGGGGCCGTAATAGCCCCAGTCGGGCGCTGCCGAGCCGCGCGTCGGCTTGCCCTGGACGGTGCAGGTGCCGCCGGGATAGCCATCGAACGCATACATGTCGTTCGGGCCCTTCACGACCTTCTCGACCGGCGAGTTCTCGGGCACCCAATAGCCGTTGCGGCCCTGGTCGTTGTGGAAGATCGGCACGTTGATGCCGTCCGCCCGCGCCTTGGCGTAGAGATGGTCCATGTAGCGGCGCTGCGCCGGCGTGGTCGCCGCCAGCTCATTCTCGATCTGGTGGAGAATGACGCTGCCCTTGTTGCCCTTGCCGTCGCCATTGATCTGGTGGCGGGCGATGATCGCGTTGATGCGGGTCAGCCACTCGTCGGCCGCGGCCATATATTCGGGATCGTCGGTGCGCGCCTTGCCGCGCTGGTTGACCAGCCAGCCGGGGAAGCCGCCGCGGGTCAGCTCGGCGTTCACATAGGGGCCGGCGCGGGTCATCACATAGAGACCCTCCTCGTCCGCCATGGTCAGCAGGCGATCGATGTCGCGGATGCCGGAAAAGTCGTACACGCCCTTCTTCGGGCTGTGGAACCCCCAGTCGAAATAGAGCGCCACGGTGTTGAAGCCGCTCGCCTTCATCTTCTGCAGGATGTCGCGCCACAGATCGGGGCTGGGCAGGCGGAACGGGTGGAATTCGCCCGACCAGATGACGGTGCGCTTGCCGTCGATCTTGAGCGAGCGGCCGTCGAACGAGACGCGCCCGAACCGCTGTTCGGGCGCGGAGAGGTTGACGGTTTCCTTCGCGTCCTGCGCCGCGGCCGGTGCCGCGAGCGCCGAGGAGGCAAGGAGGAGGGCGGCGGCGATCGGACGCATCTTCATCCTCATGCGAGATGGAACAGCGGTGTGAGCGGCCATTCGACGGGGCGGTTATTCGATTCCACCTCCATCAGCGGGGCCATATAGTCCCACCAGCGCTTCATCACCGGATGCTCGGGCAGGCTGTCGCGGCTGTTCTCGTCGCGCAGCTTGAGCACGGCGAATAGCGACAGCGTGTCCTCGTCGAGGAAGATCGAATAGTCATGGATGCCGGTCTGCGTCAGCAGCTCGGTCAGTTCCGGCCAGATCTCGTCATGGCGGCGCCGATATTCTTCGACGACACCGGGCTTGAGCTGCATCTTGAAGGCGTGGATGGACATGCCCCCTCCGTATTCCATTATATGGGTTTGAATTGCGATATATGGTAATCAGCCAGCGTCGCGGCGTCAAATCCTAAGCGGTCCACAGCGGCGTATCCGTGACCGAAAGGGCAGGGACGTCCTCGATGTGGAAGGGCGGGCGGGCATCGGACGCCATCGTCTCGGCACGGAATGTCTCGATCCGCAACCGCTCGGCATGGCGCACCCACAGCGCCCAGGCCGGCAGCACGCCGAACATGCTGGGCTCGGGATAGGCATCCGCCAGTTCGGCGGGCTTGCGCGCGGCATCCCCGGCGGTGCCGCCGCCGCGATAGATGAGGGCGATATCCTTCAGCACCACATCTGCAACGCGGTGGCCTGGCAGGCCGGCGATGGCGGCCGGGAAGCGATGATCGATGCCGCGCGCCTCCACCTCGCTGATCACCACGTTGCGGATCGCGCCGACACCGGTGCCCTCCGGCCCGCGCCGGCGATCGCCGATGCGCAGGAAGATCGGCGCGGTGGTCACGTCGTTCATGGTCAGGCCGGTGGCGACGACATTCTCCATCACGCCGCCATCCACCGTCTCCAGCGCGAGGCCGCGGCAGCGGGTGAAGCTGCAATCCTTGATGATGATGTTGCGATAGCCGCCGTTGCTTTCGGTGCCGAGCTTGATGCGGCCGGTGACGCGGTCGCGGTCCGGCGCGATCTCCTGCGTGGTGCGCTTCGTGCCGTCCAGCATCGTGCCCATGTCATAGCCGGAGACCGCGCAGTCGCGGATGACGATGTTCTCCGCGGCGATCGCCTTGCCCAGCGCATAGCTGCTCTTGACGACGATCGCGTCGTCATTGGGCGAATTGACCCGGCAGCGCTCGACCCGCACGTCGCGCACGCAATCGAGGTCGATGCCGTCGCGGTCGGTGTCGATGCTGAGGTCGGCGATCTCAAGTCCCTGGGTGCCGGTCGCAAGGATCGCGAAATGGCCGCCCTTGAGGATCGAGAAGCCGGAAAGGCGGATGTTGCGCCCGTTGCGCAGCGCGATCGCCTTGTTGCCCTTGCCGCGCATCGCCTGCGCCGCCGGCTCCAGTTCGTCGATCTGCTTCTGCGTCATGCCCCGCATCGAGAGCGGCCGTTCGCCCGCCTGCTTCTTCCAGCGCGCGCCGGGGCCGTCGCGGGTGAGGCCGGCGCCGTCGATCAGGCCGGGGCCGGTGATGGCCGCATCTTCCACACCGTCGCCCCAGATGAGGCTGTTCTGCCAGTGGCTGTGGCCGAAATCCTGGTAGAGTTGCTCGATGCCGTCCTCGGGCATGTCATAGTGGCCGGCGTGACGCGCCGGATCCGCCGCTACGATCACCGCACCCTTCGCCAGCATCAAGGTGACGCGGCTCTTGAGGCGGATCGAGAAGCAGAGATAGCGGCCCGCCGGCACCACCACCGTCGCGCCGCCGGCCTGCGCGGCGGCATCGATCGCGGCGTTGATCGCCGGGCTGTCGATGCTGCGGCCATCGCCCCTCGCGCCATGGCCGCGCACATCGATGATCGTCGCGGCATGGACGGGGAAGGGAAGGAGCGCCGGGCCGGCAAGCAGCCCGAGACCGACATCGCGGCGGGTCATGCGGATCGTCACCTCAATTGCCTGCCGGCCGTTCGGCGCTGCGCGCGATGCTGGGCGCGATCGCCAGCGACTCCGCGCTCGGCGGCGCGGCGGGGGAGAAGGCGGGCAGGCTGATGTGCGGCGCCAGTGTGGGAATATTGGCGCGGATCCGCTCCGCCACCGCGCTCGCGAGCAGCCAGGCGCCGTAATTGTTGTGGTGCGTCTTGTCCGCGCCGCCGTCGTTGAACGCGGTCGGCGCCACCTCGGGGCCCAGCGCCTCGTAGATCGTGCGGCTGTCCGCGTTGAGGTCGATCAGCGGCACGCCCTCTTCCTTGGCAACGCGGCGGACGGCATCGGCATAGGCGCCCAGCGTGTCGGTGATGCGACCGGCGGCGTCGAAGTTGCGCCGCTCGGGCGAGGTGACGAGCACGGGATGCGCGCCGCGGCGACGCGCCTCGGCGATGTAGGTGCGCAGATAGGCGGGGTAGGTGGTGGCCGGATCGACATAGGTCTGCGGCCATTGCTGCTTCTGGTCGTTGTGGCCGAACTGGATGAACAGCCAGTCTCCTGCTGTCATCCGCGACAGCGCCTTGTCGAAGCGCAGCGCGGTGAGGAAGGATTTCAGCGTCTCGCCCGACTCGGCATGGTTGGCGACCGCGACGGTGTCGTCGAGCATCGCCGGCAGCATCTGCCCCCAGCTTGCCGCGGGTTCGGCGCGCTGGTCGGTCACCGTCGAGTCGCCGACCAGATAGATCGTCGGCACGTCGGCGGGGGCGACGGTGATCGAGGCGACCTTCGGCTGCCCGAGAAATTCCAGGGTCAGCTTCTCGTCCCACGTATAGCTGCCCGCCTCGCGCGGCTTCAGGCGCACGGAGGCACCGCCCGGCGCGTTCTCCGGCGGCGGCACCAGCGCTGCGGTGCGGACGTTGACCAGGAAGCTCGCCTCGCGGAACTGGCCGGCGCGGGTCGCGATGTTGCGCAGCATCAGCCGGCGCGACTCGGCTTTCACGGTCGTCCGGCTCGCCGCGCGCTTGTCGCCAAACCGCACGGTAACGCGATAATTGCCCTCCGGTATGGCGATCGAGAACAGGAAGCCGGCATCGGCGGCATCCGGCTCGTAGCCGTAACCGCCTTTGCTGTACGCGTGATCCGGCGCCACCGGCTGGCTGCCGGATGGTGCAGGCAGATCTGCCAACATGAAGGTGACGGGCGCCGTCGCCGCGTCTGCCAGCATGAGAAGCGCGAGCCCCGGGCTCAGCGGCATGGAAGTTCCTCCCCAAGCGCGCCGCAACCTTTTGTAGCAGCGCACACTGTTCCATTTATCGCACGCTAACTCCATATAACGGGAGCCGGCGGGCATCAATCCGGCCGGCCATTTGTCGGATAATAAACCCGCCGCGCCGGCATGCCGATGCGAAGGGCTTGACAAACACCGCCCACATACCGCAACAATGTTCCATTATATAGGAACGAGAGGAGGCCTGGAACGTCAGACCCCTTCATGCCCAACCGCTCTGTTCCGAAAAAAGATGGTCCGGAGGTCGCTCGGACCGTTGCCATGAGCAAGTTGAGGGTCGGGAGGATCGCGTGTCTAAATCTCTTATTGGTTCGACGGTCGCCGTGAGCGGCGCGTCGCTTCTTGTGCTGGCCGCCATGATCGCAGCGCCGGCCTATGCCCAGGAAACGCCGCCGGCCGAGCCGGCACCCGCCGAGCAGCCCGCCGCAGAGCCGGAAACCGATGCCGCGACGCAGGGCGAGCAGGACATCGTCGTCACCGGCATCCGTTCGAGCCTTCAGGGCGCGCTCAACGCCAAGCGCAACTCGGCGCAGGTGCTCGATGCGATTTCGGCCGAGGATATCGGCAAGTTTCCGGACAAGAATATCGGTGAAGCGCTGCAGCGCGTGACCGGCGTGCAACTCACGCGCTCCGACGGCGAAGGATCGGGTGTGACCATCCGTGGCGCCGATCCGTCGCTGAACCGCGTCGAGATCAACGGGACGAGCGCACTATCGACCACGGTCGGCGGCGGTCGCGACGTCGATTTCCGCGATCTTCCTTCCGAATTCGTCAACCGCCTCGAAGTCGTGAAATCGGCCACCGCCGACATGACCGAAGGCGGCGTCGGCGGCACCGTGCGCGTCATCACGCGCCGTCCGTTCGACAATGGAGGCGATCCGTTCCTCGCCGGTTCGGCGCAGGTGATCTACGCCGACATCGGCGACCATATGGATCCGAAGTTCGCGCTCATCGGCAGCGACACCTTTGCGGATGGTACGATCGGCGTGCTGCTGTCGGGCACCTACGAGAACCGCAACGTCGAGAGCCACCAGGCGCGCACCACCGGCTGGAAGCAGGACATGGATCCCAGGACGCCGGGCGTTCAGGGCTTCGACCTCGATGACAACGGCATGCTCGACTTCTTCCCGGACATCCCGCGCTATGTGATGAACCGGCTGGAGACGCAGCGCTACGCGCTGAACGGCATCCTCGAATGGCGCCCATCGGACGACTTCAAGGCTTACTACGAGGGCAACTACACCCGCTCGAAGCAGTCGGTGACCTCGCAATTCCTGCAGACCGGCACTACCGGCGGCATCGTCGACACCGAAAACTCGATCACCGGGCCGGACGACACCGTGTCCTACCTGGTGTATCGCAACGATCCGTCGCAGACGGTGCCCAACCAGCTCGGCGTCGCCTATCGCAACATCCTTGGCGACATCACCCGCACCACCTTCAACTCGGCGATCGGCGCCGAATGGACCACGGGCAAGCTGACGCTGACGCCGAAGATCTCCTATGCGAAGGCCAAGGCCTACAACAACGAGATCAACGCGACCGCGTCGGTCCTCGGCATGGACAGCCTGATCGTCGACTATCGCAACGAGCAGCAGTCTCCGCAGATCATTCTTCCGAACGACCCGACCACGACCAACGGGGTCAACCGGCTGACCGTCCAGCGCCGCCCGCGCTACGACCAGCAGGAAGAATATATGGGCAAGCTCGATGCCGAGTATAAGCCCGACGGCGGCTTCTTCACCTCGTTCAAGGCCGGTGGCCAGTGGCGCCGCCTGACCGTGGATTCGAAGCTGTTCAATACCACGACCACGCTGGACGGTTTCAGCAACCCGGCGGTGCAGTCGCGCATCGACGAGGCGCTGGGCTATTCGGACATCGGCAACACCGCCTTCTTCCACACCGGCAATCTCGGCTTCGACGATGGCTATCAGCGCTGGCTGAACATCAATGAGGGCGTCGCCAACTTCGTCGGCATCCCCGATCCGTTCGGCAACCAGACCTTCACCGACACGTGGGAAGTGCGCGAGCAGAACATCGCCGGCTATGCGCAGGCGTCGTTCGAGATCGATCTGGGTTCGGTTCCGCTCACCGGCGTGGTCGGTGCCCGTGTGGTCAACACCAAGACCGACACGTCGGGCTTCCTGAGCGCAGGCGGGGTCGTCAGCCCGGTCGCCTTTGACGGCGAAGTCACCGAGTTCCTGCCGTCGATCAACCTCAAGGCGGAACTGCTGCCGAACAAGCTGTTCGCCCGCGCGACCGCCACCGAGGTGATGGCGCGTCCGCTGCCGCAGCAACTTGCGCCGCGCTTCACGCTGGACGTCGTCGGCCTGTCGGGCTCGCGCGGCAATCCCGAGCTGGAGCCGTTCCGCGCCCGCCAATATGATCTGGGCCTGGAATATTACATCAACCGCACCAGCTTCGCGTCGGTAACCTATTTCCGCAAGGAAATCGGCTCGTTCATCCAGAACACGACCGAGCCCTATACCGATCCGACGACCAATGTCGTTTACAACATCACCTTTCCGACCAACGGCACCCAGAAGGTGACGATCAACGGCGTCGAGGCGGGCCTTCAGGTCGCGTTCGATTTCCTGGAGGTTCCGGTTCTCAAGAACATGGGCGTCTTGGCGAACTACACCTATTCGAAGGATAGCGGCTATGAGGGCCGTGACGTCTTCACCGGTGCGGCGCTTCCGTTCCAGGGCCTGTCGCGCAACAGCTACAACATCTCGGCCTATTACGAAGACGATGTCATCAGCCTCCGCGGCGCCTATAACTGGCGCTCGAAGTATCTGATCGTCGCCCAGGGTCGCGGCAACAATCCGGAGTTCGGCGAGGCCTATGGCCAGCTCGATGCGTCGCTGAACATCACCCTGATGCCGG
This sequence comes from Sphingomonas sanxanigenens DSM 19645 = NX02, assembly GCF_000512205.2. Taxonomy (NCBI): domain Bacteria; kingdom Pseudomonadati; phylum Pseudomonadota; class Alphaproteobacteria; order Sphingomonadales; family Sphingomonadaceae; genus Sphingomonas; species Sphingomonas sanxanigenens. The sequence continues at coordinate 4,741,330 of NZ_CP006644.1, read as the reverse complement.
AAGTGTCGCTGTTCCTCGAAGGCGTGAACCTGCTCGACGCGACCCGCAAGGAGAATGCGAACAGCGTCTACCGTCGCACGATCGTCGAGACCTTCGGCCGTCGCGTCTATGGCGGCATCCGCTTCAAGCTCTGACGCGAAACACCCCTCTCCTGTCGGAGAGGGGGTGGGGGTGGGGGCTGTCCGCCGGCGCCGGAGCCGGAGGGCGGGCCCCACCCCAAAATATGATGCGCCCGAGATGCGCCTCGCTGTTCCTCTCCCCCCGAGGGGAGGGGGAGCAGGTTATATAAGGAGGCAGCCCGTGCTCAGCCGCCGATCCTTGGTCGCCACGCTCGCGCTGACGGCGCTGGCCGCCTGCGCCTCCGTGCCGCATCGCGCCGCCGCTCCAATCTATTCCGACGATTTCACCCACGGCCTCGCCCAATGGCGGCTCGAGGCCGCATCGCCCGCCGCCCGCATGACCGCGGCGAACGGCGTTCTCGACATCGATACCCCCGCCGGGCTCAGCCTGTGGTTCCTGCCGCGCCTCGAAGGACCGGTGGCGATCAGCTTCGAGGTGCGCGCGGTCGCCGCCGGCGGGCCGAACGATCAGGTCAGCGACGTCAACGCCTTCTGGATGGCGACCGACGCGGCCGTGCCCGGCGGATCGGTGCTCGAACGGCCGCGCAGCGGCGTGTTCGTGGATTATGATACGCTCAAGACCTATTATGTCGGCATCGGCGGCAACCGCAACACGACCACGCGGATGCGCCGCTATGTCGGCGAGGCGGCGAACCGGCCGCTGCTGCCCGAACATGACAAGACGGGTGCGGCCGACATGCTGCAGCCCAATCGCTGGTTCCGGCTCCGCCTGATCGCCGACGGCAACCGCATCGTGGTGGAGCGGGATGGCGCGATCCTGTTCGCGATGGACGATGCCGATCCCTATCGCGCCGGCCATTTCGCGCTGCGCACCACCCAGAGCCATTTGCAGGTGCGCGATTTCCGCGTCGCGCGCCCCTGAACGCGTCGATAAACCCGAGGGAGGAGAGGATATGAGGATCAGCCGCCGCGAAGCATTGGGAGGAGCGAGCCTGCTCGCGGGCGCGGTCGGCTTCGGCGGGGCGCCGGCTTTTGCTGCGCAGCGTGCGCGCAGCATTCCGGCGACGCCGGTGCGCTGGATCGACGATGCCGCGCCGGCGCTGTCGCCCGGCCAGACCTTCGGGGTGCCGTGGCCGCGCGGCGTGCTCGCTGCGAAGGGCCCGCTCAGCGTGACCGGTGCGGATGGCGTCGCGCTCCCTTCTCAGCACTGGACGATCGCAACCTGGCCCGATGGCTCCGCGAAATGGACCGCGCACGCACTGCCCGCCGGAACAGACATGCCCGCGACGCTCGCCGTCATCCCCGGCCGGCCCGCCGCACCGCAGGAGCCGGTCACGGTACGCGAGGCCGCAGACCGCATCGAGATCGCGGTCGGCAGCTCGATCTGGCGGATCGGCAAGAGCGGCCAGGCGCTGATCCAGTCCGCCGACAGCGACGGCCGCCGGGTGATGGACGCGTTCGAGCTGGTCGCCAGCGTCGACAGCGCGCCCGAGAAAGGCACGCGCACCGAATTCATCGGCCGCATCGACAAGGCGACGGTCGAGCAGACCGGGCCGGTGCGTGCGGTGGTGAAGCTGGAGGGTATGCATGAGGGCGCCGGCCGCCGCTGGCTGCCCTTCGTCGTGCGCTTCTATGCCTATGCCGACAGCCGGCACCTGCGCATCGTCCACAGCTTCATCTTCGACGGCGACGCGAAGAAGGACTTCCTCAGCGGCCTCGGCCTGCGCGCGACGGTGCCGATGGCGGCGCCCTTCCACGACCGGCACGTCCGCCTCGCCACCGCGGACGGCCATCTGTTCGTGGAGGCGGTGCGGCCGCTGACGGGCTTGCGCCGCGATCCCGGCAAGCCGTTCCGCGACGCGCAGATCGCCGGCCGCGCGATCCCGCCGCTGGAGGGCATGCCGAAGAGCGTCAGTTCGCTGCTCGATCGCATCCCGTCGTGGAGCGACTTCACCCTGGAGCAGCCGACCGCGGACGGATTCGCGATCCGCAAGCGCACCAAGGCGGGGCAGGCGTGGATCGATGCCACCTCGGGCACGCGGTCGCTCGGCCTGGGCTATGTCGGCCAGCCGACCGGCGGCGTCGCGCTCGCCACCCGCTATTTCTGGGAGCGTCATCCCGCGCAGATCGACGTTCGCGGTGCAGCGGAGGACAAGGCGTCGCTCACCGCCTGGCTGTGGTCGCCAGACGCGCCGGCGATGGACATGCGCTCCTATCGCGACGTCGACGGGATGGAGGAGTATGACGCCCAGAACGAAGGGCTCGCGATCACCTACGAGGATTATGAGCCCGGCTGGGACGATGCCTCGGGCATCGCGCGCACCAACGAACTGACCCTGTGGGCTTGCCCGGCGACGCCGACCGCGGAGGCGCTGTCGGCGATGGCGAAGACCAATGCGGTGCCGCCGCAGCTGATGGTCACGCCGGAGCGGATCCATGAAGCGGGCGTGCTCGGCCCGTGGGGTCTGCCCGACCGCTCGACGCCGATGAAGGCGCGGATCGAGGCGCAGATCACCAACCTCGCCGATTTCTACGCGGACGAGGTCGACCGCCGCGGCTGGTATGGCTTCTGGCATCATGGCGACGTGATGCACACCTATGACCGCGACCGGCACCAGTGGCGCTACGACATCGGCGGCTTTGCGTGGGACAATAGCGAACTCTCGCCCGACCTCTGGCTGTGGTACACCGTGCTGCGCAGCGGCAGTGGCAAGATCTTCCGCTTCGCCGAGGCGATGACCCGGCACACCGGCGAGGTCGACGTTTATCATCTCGGCCGCTTCGCCGGGCTCGGCACGCGCCACGGCGTGCAGCATTGGAGCGACAGTTCCAAGCAACCGCGCGTCAGCAACGCCGCCTATCGCCGCATCTTCTATTATCTGACCGCCGACGAGCGGGTGGGCGATCTGATGCGCGCGCTGCTGACCTCCGACCAGACGCTCGAGCATGTCGAGATCGGCCGCAAGGTGCCTGGCGCAAAGCGCACGCCGCTGCCCAAGGGCGTGATCGATTTCAGCTTCGGCACGATGTGGTGCTCGGTCGCCGCGGCGTGGCTCACCGAATGGGAGCGCACGGGCAGCAAGCTGTGGCGCGACCGGCTGGTTGCCGGCATGGATAGCATCGGCCGGCTCAAATATGGCTGGCTGGCGGGCAGCGCGCCCTATGACCTCAAGTCCGGCCGCTTCATGGGGCCGGGCGACACGATCTCGCTGTCGCACCTCAACGCGGTGTTCGGCGCGGTCGAGATCAATGCCGAGCTCCTCGATCTGCTCGATGTGCCGCGCTACCGCACGGCATGGCTGGACTATTGCCGCTGGTTCAATGCCGACAAGGCCTCCTGGGAGGCGAAGTTCCAGATGCCGTTCAAGTCGCGCAACCTCAAGGAAGGCCATTCGCGGCTGACCGCCTATGTCGCGAAGGAAACGGGCGAGGCCACCCTCGGGACGCGTGCATGGGCGGAGTTCATGTCCGGCGAGGCCGGGCTCGGCCTCTCCGACGGCGATCCGCGGGTGACGATCGATGCACCGGGGCTCATCCGGCCGCTGGTCGAATGGCCCGACGTCTCGACCAACGCGGCCGCGCAATGGGGCCTGGCGGCAATCGAGAATCTCGCGCTGGTGCCCGATGCCCTCGCCTCGGTGCAGGGCCCCAAATGACGAAAGGAAAGATAATGCGCCGCTTTGGCCTGTTCGCTCTCGCGCTGGCGCTTGCGCCGACTGCCCTGCCGTCCGCCGCACGAGCCGAGCCGGTGAAGGAATGGGTGGATGCGCTGACCGGCCACCGCATCGTGCAGATCAGCCGCGAGGCGGGTAGCGCCAGCCTCTATTTCCACCAGAACAGCTATACGCCGCAGGGTGACAAGATGGTGATCTCGGTGCCGGACGGCATTGCGGTCGTCACATTGGCGGACTGGGGCGTGAAGCCGCTGGTGACGGGCAAGGATCTCCAGCTGCTCTTCACAGGCCGCAAGACGCGCACGGCCTATTATGCCAGCGGTCCGCGCAACGATGGCGGCGGCGCGAAGACGATCTTCGGCGTCGATATCGACACTGGCAAGGTGCGCAGGATCGCGACGGTGGAGCGCGGCTCGATCGGCTCGATCAACGCGGACGAGACCTTGCTGCTCGGCCAGTGGGCGGCGAGCGAAAAGCCGCTGCAGCCCGATGGCACGCAGAAGCAGGGCGGCCAGCCCGAGATCCGCCAGCCGTTCGGCCAGGCGCATTATGCCGCCAACGGGCCGGACGGGAAGCCGTTGAGCTTCGCCGAGGCAAAGGAAGTGCGGCTGAACGAGCGGCTGGAAGCGAAAATCCCGATGGAGATCTTCACGATCGACATCCGCACCGGCGCGCGCAAGGTGGTGGTCGCCTCCACCGACTGGCTCAATCACGTCCAGTTCTCGCCGACCGACCCCAACCTCATCATGTATTGCCATGAGGGGCCCTGGCATAAGGTCGACCGGATCTGGACGGTGCGGACCGATGGCAGCGCCAACACGCTCGTCCACAAGCGCATGATGAACATGGAGATTGCCGGCCACGAGTTCTTCTCACCCGATGGCAAGTGGATCTGGTACGATCTTCAAACGCCGCGCGGCGAGGTGTTCTGGCTCGCCGGCTACGAGATCGCCACGGGCAAGCGCAAATGGTTCGCGCTCGATCGCAATCTGTGGTCGGTGCACTACAACCAGTCGCCGGACAGGAAGATCTTCTCGGGCGATGGCGGCGACAGCGAGATGGTGGCGCACGCGCCGGACGGGAAATATCTCTACCTGTTCACGCCCAAGGATGTGCCCGATGTCGCCGGCATCCATGCCGAGAACAGCGAGACGCTGATCTCGCCGGGAACGTTCGTGCCGGAGAAGATCGTCGACATGCGCAAGCATGACTATCGGCTGGAGCCCAACATCACCTTCACGCCGGACGGCAAGTGGATGGTGTTCCGCTCCAACATGGAAGGCGCGAACCATATCTATGCGGTCGAGGTGAAGGGGACGAAATAGTCCCGCGGGCCGGATCGATCCGCCCGTCGGCACGTGCGTGTCGATATCGTGTCGGGCCGGGGCTTACAGCCTCGGTTCGCACATGCGGTACGGCGATGGTGCCGCGCAGCAACCGCATGAGTCGCACCGCGGCGGGGAGTTCCTTCGGACCGCGAGACAATGATGGCCCTGTTGTGCAGCATTTTCGGTCACAAGCCCGATCGGGGGCATGCGCGCCACGACGGGCGCGATTATTGGACGTCGTGCAGGCGCTGCAACGGCCAGCTCATTCGTGACGTCGATGGATGGCGGGCGGGAACGGCGGCGGAAATCAGCTTCCACGACAGCTTGCGCGGCGACCGCGACGAACAGCGCGCGGCAGCCGGCCTCGGCTGATCCAGGCCCGCGGCGGCCGTTCCCGGTCGCTCACAGCCTTCCCGTCAGTTCGGGGACGAGCTTGAAGAGGTCGCCGACGAGGCCGAGGTCTGCGACCTGGAAGATCGGCGCGTCCTCATCCTTGTTGATGGCGATGATGGTCTTGCTGTCCTTCATGCCGGCGAGGTGCTGGATCGCGCCGGAGATGCCGATGGCGATATAGACCTCCGGGGCGACGATCTTGCCGGTCTGGCCGACCTGATAGTCGTTGGGGACATAGCCCGCATCGACCGCGGCGCGGCTGGCGCCGACCGCCGCACCGAGCTTGTCGGCGAGCGGCTCGATGATCTCGTGGAAGTTCTCGCTGTTCTGCAGCGCGCGCCCGCCCGAGACGATGATCTTCGCCGAGGTCAGTTCGGGACGCTCCGACTTCGAGATCTCGGCACCGACGAAGCTGGAGAGACCGGCATCGCCCGCCCCGGAAACCGCCTCGACGACACCGCTGCCGCCCTCGCGCGACGCCTTCTCGAACGCGGTGCCGCGCACCGTGATCACCTTCTTCGCATCCGACGACTGCACCCTGGCGATCGCGTTGCCCGCATAGATCGGCCGGGTGAAAATATCCTCGCTCTCGACCGAGAGGATGTCCGAGATCTGCATCACGTCGAGCAACGCGGCGACGCGCGGCGCGACATTCTTGCCGATCGAGGTGGCAGGCACCACGAACGCGTCATGATCGGCCATCAGCTGGACGATCAGCGGCGCGACATTCTCGGCCAGCGCGTGCGCATAGGCCGCGTCGTCGGCGACATGGACCTTGCCGACGCCGGCGATCGCCGCGGCGGCCTCGGCAACGCCACCGACGCCTTCGCCTGCGACCAGCAGATGGACCTCGCCCAGCTGCGCCGCGGCGGTAACGGCGGACAGCGTCGCGTCCTTGACCGCGCCGCCCTCATGCTCGACCCAAACCAGCGTCTTCATGCCGCAACTCCCATCGCCTTGAGCTTGCCGACCAGTTCGTCGACATCGGCCACCTTCACCCCCGCGCTCCGCTTCGGCGGCTCGGCGACGTGCAGCGTCTTGAGGCGCGGCGTCGTGTCGACACCGTAATCCTCGGGCGTCTTCTGCGCGAGCGGCTTGGACTTCGCCTTCATGATGTTGGGCAGCGAGGCATAGCGCGGCTCGTTGAGGCGCAGGTCGGTGGTGACGATCGCCGGGGTCTTGAGGCTCACCGTCTCCAGGCCGCCATCGACCTCGCGCGTGACCGTCACGCTGTCGCCCGCGACCTCGACCTTCGACGCGAAGGTGCCCTGCGGCCGGCCCGTCAGCGCCGCCAGCATCTGGCCGGTCTGGTTGCTGTCGTCGTCGATCGCCTGCTTGCCCAGGATCACCAGACCCGGCTGCTCGTCCTCGACGATCTTCGCCAGGATCTTGGCGACCGCAAGCGGCTCGACCTCACCGGTGGCGGTCACCAGGATCGCGCGGTCCGCGCCCATCGCCAGCGCGGTGCGCAGCGTGTCCTGCGCCTTCGCCTCGCCGATCGAGACTGCGACGATCTCCGTCGCCACGCCCTTTTCCTTCAGGCGGATCGCCTCTTCCACCGCGATCTCGTCGAACGGGTTCATCGACATCTTGACGTTGGCCAGGTCGACACCCGACCCGTCCATCTTCACCCGCGGCTTCACGTTGTAATCGATAACCCGCTTCACGGGCACAAGGATCTTCATGGCGCTTCCCTTATCGCATGAATGGTAGGACCATTAGTGCAATAGGTTTTGCTGTCAATGGCGTTTCGGTCCGGCCATTGCGCCTCTCGGGGAGGCGGATGTAGATCTGGCGCACATCTTCGGGAGCGTATCGCATGGTATCGACATCGCCGGGCAGGCCGAGTTTCGCGCCCATCAAGACGCAGCGCGCGTTCGAGGTGATCTGCGAACAGATCCGGGCGCAACTGGCGGCGGGCACGCTCAAGGCGGGGGACAAGCTGCCCGCCGAACGCGAACTGGCGGTGGAGTTCCAGGTGAGCCGCAGCGCGCTGCGCGAGGCGCTGCGCAGCTTGGAGGTGGCGGGCATCATCCGCAACGTGAAGGGCGTGAAGGGCGGCGCCTTCGTGCAGACCGCGGAGCCCGACCGCATCGTGCAGGCGATGCAGGATTATGTGCATCTGGGCGACATCTCGCTCAACGAACTGACCGAGGCGCGGCTGGCGCTGCAGGACATCATCGTCCGCCTGGCCTGCGAGCGCGCGACCGCGTCGGATCTGGCCGAACTGGAGGCGATCGCCGAGCGGACCAAGCAGGAAACCAGCGTCGAGGCGCGTTATCAGTGCGCGGTCGAATATTATGGCGTGCTCGCGCGCGCGACCAAGAACCGCATTTTCGGCATCTTCGTCGATTCGCTGTCGGCCATCCTGCACGAATTCGTCCAGGGGCCGGATTATGAGACGCTGCAGCAATCGCTGATCGAATCGCGCTTCAAGCTCGTGCGCCATCTGCGCGAGAAGAATGAGGCGGCAGCGGTCGCCGAAATGCGCAAGCATCTCGAACGCGTGCATCGCCACGTCCGCAAGAACAGCAAGGCGGCGAAGCGTTGAGGATCGCTGCCGCCGATTGACCGCCCCCATTGCGCATGCGATAGGTAGGACCATTAAATATATGATCCTATGGAAGCGGGCGAGGCATGGCTGACGAGAGCGGGAAGGCAATGAGCGGCGCCCTGGACGGGGTGCGCGTGCTGGATTTCACCAGCGTGATGGCAGGGCCGTTCGCGACGCGGATGCTCGCGGACCTCGGCGCCGAGGTGATCAAGGTGGAATCGCTGGAAGGCGATCAGGTCCGCGCGCGGCCGCCGCGGCGCGACGGCTTCAGCACCTATTTCGGCACGCTCAACGCGGGCAAGCGCAGCATCGCCTGCAACCTGAAGTCGCCCGACATCATCGCGCTCGTGAAGCGGCTGGTGGAGAGCTGCGACGTGCTGGTGGAGAATTTCCGGCCCGGCGTGATGAAGCGCTTCGGCCTCGATCCCGAGGCGCTGGCCGCGATCAATCCGCGGCTGATCTATTGCTCGATCTCGGGCTATGGCCAGACCGGCCCGAAGGCGCTGTTTCCGGCCTATGCCCCGGTGATCCATGCCGCAAGCGGCTTCGATATGGTCAACCTGCGCTATCAGGATGGCGCCGAGCGGCCGGCGACGACCGGCATCTTCATAGCCGACGTGCTGGGCGGCACCCATGCCTTCGGCGCGATCCAGGCGGCGCTCTATCAGCGCGAGAAGACCGGCCTCGGCCAGCATATCGACCTGTCGATGCTGGAGGCGATGGTCGGCATGCTGGTGTTCGAAACGCAGGAGGCGCAGTTCCCGGGTGACGCCCGGCGGCCGCTCTACACCCCGCTCAGGACCAGCGACGGCTTCATCATGGTGGCACCGACCAGCCCGCGCAATTTCGAGCAATTGTCCGACGCGGTGGGCCGCCCCGAATGGCGCGAGGATCCGCGCTTCCTGACCAATGCGGACCGCAACGCCAACTGGGCGACCTTGCTCGCGCTGACCGAGCAATGGACGCTCGTACACACGGCGGAGGAGGCCGAGGCGATCCTTTCCCGCCACGGCGTTCCCTGCGCGCGCTATCGCGAGATCGGAGAGTTGCTGGACGATCCACAGCTGGAAGCGCGCGGCGCCCTGGCGGAGATCGGCGACGGCGCGGGCCGGTTCCGCGTGCCCAATCCGCCGTTCCGGATGAGCGGATCGCGCGCCGAGGCCCGCGACCATGTCGCCGGGCTGGGCGCGGATGGCGGTGCGGTGCTGGCGGAACTGGGGGTGGAGGATGCCCGGGTGGGCGCGCTGCGCGCGAAGGGCGACCTGCTTTAGCGGACGGGATGCGGCGGGAGAGGCCGTCCCCTCCCGCCATCGGCGTCACCGCAGCAATTCGCGCGCGATCGTGTTGCGCTGGATTTCCGACGACCCCTCATAGATGCGGGTGATGCGGATATCGCGATAGAGACGCTCGACCGCGAAGCCCCGGCAATAGCCACTGCCGCCGAAGATCTGGACCGCCGTATCCACCGTACGGCTGCCCGCCTCGGTGGCGAACAGCTTGGCCATCGAGGCAAGCTCGCGCCGCTTTTCGCCCTGATCATAGCGCCAGCACGCGTCGAGCAGGATCAGGCGCGCAGCGCGCATGTCCGTCGCCATGGTCGCGATATAGTGGCGGATGGCCTGGAAGTCGGAGATGACGCCGCCGAAGGCAGGACGCACCTTCGATTCCTCGATCGCCAGTTCCAGCGCATATTCGCCCATGCCGACGGCGGTCGCGCCGACGTTCATGCGGCCTTCGTTGAGCCCTTCGAGCGCATAGTGGAAGCCGCGGCCTTCCTCGCCGATCAGCGCGTCGGGACCGACCTGGCATTCATCGAAGCTCAGTTCGTAGACGCCCGGCGTCGCGGTGCCCATCAGTTCGATCGTGCCGGTGACGCTGAAGCCCGGCGTATCCGCCGGCATCAGAAATGCGGAGATGCCGCCCCGAGGACCTGCCGCCTTGTCGGTATAGGCATAAACGATCACATATTTCGCGTTCTTGCCGTTGGAAATATATGTCTTCGATCCGTTGATCACCCAGCCATCGGCGTTGCGGACGGCCGTCGTTCGCATGGAGCCCGGGTCGGACCCGCTATTGGGTTCGGTGAGCGCGAAAGCGATCGGAATCTCGCCCGATGCCATGCCGGGGATGAGCTGCTCGCGCTGCACTTCGGAGGCGTGATAGACGATGTTCTTTGCGCCGGGCCCCATCAGCGGGCGCAGCTCGGTCCAGAACTGCGGGGGAAGGCGGGCGAGTTCGATCTGCACTGCTGCCTGCGCCAGCGCGCCCAGGCCGAGGCCGCCATAGCGCTCGGGCAGCGCCATGCCGAAATAGCCGTTCTCGACCAGCGTCTTGCGGACGATCGGTGGCACCTTGCCGGTGGTCTGGAATTCGATCTCGTGCGGCAGAAGGTCGCGCACGATGCTGCGCGTCACGTCGCAGAATTCCTTGATGTCGTCGGGCAGTTCGAAATCCACGCTGCAGCCTCCTTCTGATGCGAATCTTTCGGATGCGTTCGGCATTCCGTTACAATGGTCCTACCATTAAGTATAATGGTCGGTCCATTGGGTTTTTTGGAGGAAGGCTGGCGTTTGGCGGGCCCGGCTCTACGATGATCGCGCCCGATGACGTCAGAGCGCGGGAGGAGGATGCGAGCGAAATGCCATGGCGACCGACCCGTTCGACCTGAACCTGCGACACCTGCGTGCGCTGCTGGCGATCCACGAGCATGGCAGCATCACCGCCGCGGCCGATATCGTCAGCCTCTCCCAGCCCGCCTTGACGCAGGGGCTGGCCAAGCTCGAGCGCCAGTTCGGCTACACCTTCTTCGAGCGGCGCTCCGGCGGCATGGTGCCGACGCCGATGGGCGAGATCGTGATCGAGCGTGCGCGCGCCGCGCTCGATCATCTGTCGCAGGCGGCGAAGGGGCTGTCGGGTGTGTTCCAATATCCCGAGCGGCTGATGACGATGACGCAGCTTCGCGCCTTCCTCGCGCTGGCGGAGGCGGGAAGCTTCGCCGCGGCGGCGCGCACCGGCGCGATGTCGCAGACGGCGGTGCATCGCGCGGTCGGCGATCTGGAGCAGATGATCGGTGGCAAGCTGGTCGAACGGCGCGGGCGGGCGGTGTGGCTCAACCCCGCCGGCAAAAGGCTGGCGCGCGGCACGCGCCTGGCAGTGGCCGAGATCGTCGCGGCGCTCGCCGATATCGGGCGCGACAGCGGCAGCGGCAGCGAATTGATCGCGTTCGGGGCGCTGCCGCTGTCGCGCCCCTATCTGGTGCCCGCTGCGATGGCGCGGATGGCGCGCAGCGATCCGCGCGCGGCGTTCAAGGTGCTGGAAGGGAGCTGGCGCGAACTGGTCGAGCCGTTGCGCGACGGGGTGATCGACATGATCGTCGGCGCGCTGCGCCCCCACGAAATCGCCGACCTGTATCAGATGCCGCTATCGGAGGACCGGCTGGTGATCGCCGCGGGGAGCCAGCACCCCCTGGCGCAGACCGCGCAGCCGACGATGGCGGAGCTCGCCACCTATCCCTGGATCGTCGCGCCCGCCAATTCGCCCTTGCGCGAGCAATGGGAGAAATTGTTCGGCCAGGGGAGGATGCCGGCGACGCCGATCGAATGCGGCTCGGTCATGATCATCGGGCGGCTGCTGACCGAAGGCGATTTCCTGACGTTGCTCTCGCCCGACCAGGTTGCGCTGCAGATCCGCAGCGGATTGCTGACGCAGATCGGCGCGCCGCTGGAGGGCACCAAGCGCGTGGTGGGGATCACCACCCGGCGGAGCTGGCGGCCGACCGCGACCCAGCGGCGCTTCCTCGACATGCTGGGCGACGCCGCGAAGGGCGAGCGGGCGGAGGCCGGCCAGCCCGACCTGCGCCAGTCGGGCTGGGTCTGACCGGCTGGGGGCCGGCGGGCTCAGTCCAGCTTGATCCACACGGCCTTGGTCTCGAGATAATCCTCGATATGGTGCGGACCGGATTCACGGCCGAAGCCGCTCATCTTGTAGCCACCGAACGGTACGCCCGGATCGAGCATCTGATAGCAGTTCACCCACACCGAACCGGCGCGGATTCCGCGCGCCATGCGGTGCGCGGTGGCGAGGTCGCGGGTCCACACCCCGCTTCCCAGGCCGAAGTCGGTGGCGTTGGCACGGGCGAGCACCTCCTCGACGGTGTCGAAGGCGAAGGCGGACAGGACGGGGCCGAAAATCTCTTCGCGCGCGATCGTCATCTCGTCGCCGACATGGCTGAAGATCGTCGGTTCGATGAAATAGCCGGCGTCGAACCCGGCACCCGACATGCGGCGGCCACCGGTGACCGGGCGGGCACCTTCGCTGTGCGCGCCTTCGATGAAGGCGAGGATCTTGTCCATCTGGACGGCCGAAACGACCGGGCCGATCTGCGTTTCCGGATCCAGCGGATCGCCCACCCTGATGCCCTGCGTGAACGCAGCGAGGCGCGCCATGAAATCATCGTGGATCGATGACTGGACGAACAGGCGGGTGCCCGCCGAGCAGATCTGGCCGCTGTTGGCGAACACCGCCATCGCCGCCGCCGGAACCGCCTTGTCGAGATCGGCGTCGGCGAAGACGATGTTGGGCGATTTGCCGCCCAGTTCCACCGTCACGCGCTTCATCGATCCGGCCGCGGCGTGGAGGATCTTCTGGCCCACGCCGGTCGAGCCGGTGAAGGCGATCTTGTCGACGTCCGGATGGCTGGAGAGCGCAGCGCCGGCGTCGCCGAGGCCGGTGACGATGTTGATCACGCCTTCCGGCACGCCCGCTTCCAGGCAGAGGTCGCCGAAGCGCAGCGCGGAGAGCGGGGTCTGTTCGGCCGGCTTCATCACCAGCGTGCAGCCCGAGGCCAGCACCGGCGCGGCCTTCCAAACCGACATGCCGATCGGCCCGTTCCACGGATTGATCGCGGCGACGACGCCGATCGGCTCCTTGAGCGTGTGGGACAGCACATCGCCGGGGGCGCTGTTGTCGATCGTGTCGCCGGTGATGAGCGTCGCCTGGCCGGCATAATAGCGCAGCAGCGCGCCGGCGCGCGCCTTGCCCATGATCGTGCGGCTGTAGGGCGCGCCCAGATCGAGCGTATCGAGCATCGCCAGTTCTTCGTAGTGCGCCTCGACCAGGTCGGCGAGGCGCAGGAGGATACGCTGGCGCTCGACCGGCTTCATCCGGCGCCAGGGGCCTTCGAAGGCGGCGCGCGCCGCCTTCACCGCGCGATCGACATCCTCGGCGCCGCCCTCGGCGACGGTGGCGAGCAGCGCGCCCGTGGCGGGGTTGCGCGTTTCGAAGCGCTTGCCCGACAGCGCGGGGACGCGCCGGCCGCCGATCAGCATGTCCTGCTCGGGCGTGTCGAGCAGGGCGGGGCGGGGCGGGATGGTCATCATGGTCATCGATCGTCTCCGGGGCCGCGATCAGGCGGCGATATTGGATGTGACGGCGTCATCCAGAATGAAGCGGGCGGCGCGCTCGGCGATCATCATGGTGGGGGCGGAGGTGTTGCCGCTGATGATCTCCGGCATGACCGATGCGTCGACGACACGCAGGCCGGCAACGCCGCGGACGCGCAGGCGATCGTCGACCACCGCCATCGGATCATGGTCCGGCCCCATCTTGCAGGTTCCGGTGGGGTGATAGGCGGTGTTGACGATCTTGCGCAGCGCGGCGTCGATCTCTTCATCGCTCCGATGCTGCGCACCGGGTTCGATCTCCGCGCCGGTCATCGCAGCGAGCGCGGGTTGCGCGAAGATGCGGCGGGCTTCGCGGAAGCCGGCGATCAGCGTCTTCATGTCGTAGGGGTCGGCAAAGAA